>DASXYP010000032.1:0-28059 GCA_036502405.1 Acidimicrobiia bacterium | reverse complement strand
CGCGGAGACCGACGTCTCCGTGCGCGTCGCGGGCCGGCTGCTGCTCATCCGGCGCCAGGGCAAGCTGAGCTTCGGTCGCCTCCGCGACGGCACCGGCGAGGTGCAGCTCTTCGTGTCCCGGCAGGTCGTCGGTCCCGACGGTCACGACGCGTTCGACGACCTGGACCTCGGCGACTGGGTGGGGGTCGAGGGCACGGTCATGACGACGCGCAAGGGCGAGCTCAGCGTCAAGGTGCGTGAGTTCTCCCTGCTCGCGAAGGCGCTCCGTCCGGTCCCCAAGTGGCACGGCCTCTCGGACGTCGACACGCGGTACCGCCAGCGCTACGCGGACCTCATCGTCAACGAGCGCGCCCGCGAGGTGTTCGAGATCCGGTTCGCCGCGCTGAACGCGATCCGCGAGTTCCTCGCCGCGCGCGGCTTCGTCGAGGTCGAGGGTCCGGTGCTGCACGAGCAGGCCGGCGGCGCGACCGCGCGGCCGTTCTTCACCCATCACAACGCGCTCGATCTGGACCTCGTCCTGCGCATCGCGCTCGAGCTCCACCTCAAGCGTCTGATCGTCGGCGGCCTCGAGAAGGTGTTCGAGATCGGCCGGGTCTTCCGCAACGAGGGCCTCTCGACCCGGCACAACCCCGAGTTCACGATGCTCGAGCTGTACGAGGCGTTCGTGGACTACACGCACATCATGGAGCTGACCGAAGAGCTCTGCGCGCACGCCGCGCGCGAGTCGACCGGCTCGACGGTCGTCACCTTCGAGGGCGGCCCACTCGACCTCGCGCCACCGTGGCGCCGGGTGACGATGCGCGACGCGATCAAGGAGCACGCCGGGGTCGACGTGCATCCGTCGATGCCGGTGGCCGAGCTCGAGGCCGTCGCGGACCGCTTCGAGGTCGCCCGCGAGCCGGGGTGGGGCTCGGGCAAGCTCATGCTCGAGCTGTACGAGAAGACGACCGAGCATGCGCTGCGCGGCCCGGTGTTCGTCACCGACTACCCGCGCGAGGTGTCCCCGTTGGCGCGCGAGCACCGTGACGACCCGTTGCTCGTCGAGCGGTTCGAGGCCATCGTCGGTGGCCGCGAGCTCGCGAACGCGTTCAGCGAGCTGAACGACCCGGTCGAGCAGCGGCGGCGCTTCGAGGCCCAGGCCCGGCTGAAGGAGCTGGGCGACGACGAGGCGAACGACGTCGACGAGGACTACCTCCGGGCCATGGAGTACGGCATGCCGCCCACCGGCGGCCTGGGGCTCGGCATCGACCGGTTGATCATGCTGCTCGCTGGAGTCTCTAGCATTCGTGAGGTGATCCTCTTCCCGTTGCTGCGCCCGGAGCAGGACGACGACGAAGCGCGCGACCAGGCGCTCCTCGACGAGGACAGCGGGGGCGAGCGCAGCCCGGAGCGGGCACGAAGTGCGGAGGACGAAGCGACCCGGGAGGGCGAGCGCAGCCCGGAGCGGGCACGAAGTGCGGAGGACGAAGCGACCCGGGAGGGCGACCTCTGATGAGGGTGCTGGTCACCGGCATGGGCGGCGAGCTCGGCACCCGGGTCGCGCAGCTGCTCGAGGAGCGCAACGAGGTCCGCGAGATCCTCGGGGTCGACTTCGTGCCGCCGCGGCGGCGGCTCCGGCGCAGCGAGTTCCGTCGCGTGGACCCGCGTGACCGCGAGAAGCTCACGAGCGTCGTCACGGACTTCGCCCCGACCGCGGTCGTGCACTTCGGGGTCTACGAGCCGAGCTCGCGGGTCGCGCCCCGCCTCGCGGCGGAGTACACCCAGGCGTGCACGGTTGCGGCGCTGGGTGCGGCCGCCCGCACCGGGCAGCTCGAGCGGGTCGCGTTGCGCAGCGGCCTCGTCGTCTACGGGCGGGGTCGGGGCCGGCCCGGCGTCCCCGACGAGACCGCGCCGGTCGCTCCGACGACGCCCTACGGGCGCAGCTGCCTCGAGGTCGAGGCCCTCGCGGTCGACCTCGGTCGCCGCCACGGCTTCCCCGTCGCCGCGCTCCGGATGGCGCCCGAGGCCGGCTCGCACGTCCCGTCGCCGCTCGGCCGGGTGCTGCGGCTCCCGGTCGTGCCGGTCCCCGCGCTCGCGGACCCCGCGTTCCAGCTGCTGCACCAGGAGGACTCCGCCCGGGCGATGGTGGCCGCGCTCCTGTTCGGCGTCGACGGCCCGTTCAACGTGGTCGGGCCCGGCGCGGCCAGCGTGTGGCAGGCGGTCCGCCTCGGGGGGCGACTTCCGTGGCCCGTGTTCGGGCCCGGGTGGACGGTGGCGACCCGGGCTGTCGAGCTCGCCGGCGCGCCGATGCCGCCGCACATCCTGGAGCTGATCACCCGCGGCCGGACCGCGGACGGCTCGAAGGCGGTCGAGGTGCTCGAGCTCGGCGCGATGCGCCCGACCCAGGAGGTCTGCACCGAGCTGTTCGAGTGGGCCAAGGTCACGCCGCTGCGGCCCGCCCTGCCGATCGCGGAGGCGCAGTAGATGCCGCCGCCGGGAAGAGCAGGCCGGAGCGGGCACGAAGTGCGGAGGCCGGAGCAGCCCCGAGCGGTGGAGCGGAGATGACGGACGCGAACGTCTCGGTGCTGCCGGTCTACGGCGTGGACCCGGACCGGACGCAGTCGACCGACCTGGTGACCGTGGTGCGCCGGCGGATCGAGGGCCGGTATCCCGTCGACGCGTTCGGCGCCGACCCCCAGCTCCAAGACCTCCTCGCGCCGTTCGTCACCGCAACCGTCCGGGTCGAGGTGGAGCACCCGGACCGGCTCCCGGCCGACGGGCCGGCGTTGCTCGTCTCGAACCGCGGCCTCGGGTTCGTCGAGCCCGCCGCGCTCGCGGTGGCGCTCCGCCAGGAGTCGGGACGGCGCCTCCGGGTCATCGGCGCGCCGGACGTCGCGATCATCGGGGACCTGATGCGCAAGCTCGGCGCGGTGATGTCCTACCAGGGTGACCTCGCCGCGCTGCTGCGGGCCGAGCACGTCGCCGCGATCCCGCTCGGGCCGACCTGGCTGCGCACCGGCGCCGGGACGCCGCCGATCGAGCTGCTCGTCGCCGCGCTCGGCTACCCGGTGATCCCGGTCGCGGTCCGCCCGGGTGGTCCGCTCGGCCTGCCGCTGCGGCCATGGCGCGTCGCGGTCGGCGAGCCGCTCCCCGTCCGGGCGAACCGGGGCTCGGGCGACCCGCTCGCCGCGGCCGAGCTGGCCGAGGCCGCGCGCGAGGGCGTGCAGCAGCTCCTCGACCGCTTCTGACCGCCGCCCGGCCCGCCGCGAGCGGGCGTCGGGGAAGTCCGGAGTTGGGGTGTACGCGGTCTAAGGTGGGTTCGCGTTCGCGAGCATCGTGCTCGCGTGAGTGCGAGACACGAAGGGGGCTTCGGTGTCGGAGGTCGTGGCCAGCGACGGCGTCACGATCCACTACGACGTCTTCGGTCGCCGCGACGGCCCGCCGGTCCTGATGATCCAGGGTCTCGGGACGGACTCCCGGGGCTGGGCCCTCCAACGGCTCGCCTTCGGCCGCAAGTTCCGCTGCTACACGCTCGACAACCGCGGCACCGGTCGCAGCGATCGTCCGCCGGGCCCGTACTCGCTCGACCAGATGGCGCTCGACGCCCTCGCGGTGCTCGACGCGGAGGGGGTCGAGCGGGCCCACGTGATGGGCGCGTCGATGGGCGGCGTCATCGCCCAGGTCATCGGGGTGCTCCACCCGCAGCGCACGCGCTCGCTCGTGCTCGCCTGCACCGCCTGCCGTCACCACGCCTGGCGCCGCGAGCTCCTCCAGGAGTGGGCCGACGCAGTCGACGAGGGCGGGATGGCGGCACTCGGCGACGAGGCGCTCGAGTGGCTGGTCGGGCCGCGGCTCCGCAAGCGGTTCGGCATCTGGATGAACCTGATCGCGCGCATCGTGCTCCAGCAGCCGCCGGAGCCGTTCATCGCCCAGGTCGGTGCGATCCTCGACGCGACCGACGAGCTGCGCCTCGAGCTGGCCACGATCCGGGTGCCGACGCTCGTCATCACCGGCTCGCAGGACTCCCTCACGCCCGTCGGCGACGCCGAGGAGCTGGCCGAGCTGATCCCGCACGCCCGGCTCGAGGTGCTGGGCGGCGCGGCGCACGGCCTGATGGTCGAGGCGCCGAACGCGTTCAACGACGTGGTGCTGCGCTTCCTCCTCGATGTCGAGGGCCTCGACGCCGCCATCGACGAGCCCGCCGCAGAGACCGCCTGACCCGCGACGTCAAGCGGGGCGGCGAGAGGCGCGACGAAGGAGCCCTCCGAGCTCGCAGGAGCGCAGGGCGCACGACCCTGCCCGAGGCCTCGAAGTGCGGAGCCCGGAGCGACCAGAAGATCAGCTCTCGCGGGCGACGAGGTCGTCGACGAGGCGGCGGAGGCCGCTGGTGACCTCGGGGTCGAGGCCGCTGGTCGCGGCGAGCACCTTGTCGGCGCGGGCGGCCTGCTCGCGGGCCGCACCGAGCGCGGCGTCGATCGCGCCGTCGGACGTCGCGAGCCGACGCGCCTCCTCGACCTGGCCGTCGTCGAGCTTGCGCCCGAGGAGCTCGCGCAGCGCGGGGGTGCGGTCGAGGGCGAGGATGACCGGGAGCGTGTACACGCCCTCCATGAGGTCGTTGCCCGCCGGCTTCCCGAGCGACGCATCGGATCCGGTGACGTCGAGGACGTCGTCGACGATCTGGAAGCAGACGCCGAGGTGCTGGCCGAACTCGGTCATCGCGTCGAGGGTCGGACCGTCGACCTCGGCGACCATCCCGCCGATGCGGCACGCCGTCGCGAAGAGCGCCGCGGTCTTGCCGCCGATCGCGGAGAAGTAGACGTCCTCGCTGCGGTCCACGTCGAAGAGGTGCTGCAGCTCGAGCACCTGGCCGCGGCACAGCTCGCCGATCGTCTCCGCGAGCAGCGCGGCAACCGGCGCGCCGAGCGAAGCCGCGAGCTCGGACGCGCGTGCGAGCAGGTAGTCGCCCGCGAGGATCGCGACGATGTTGCTCCAGCGCGCGTTCACGCTCGGAACGCCGCGACGCGTCTCCGCTTCGTCGATCACGTCGTCGTGGTAGAGCGAGCCGAGGTGCACGAGCTCGACCGCGACGGCGCCGGTGATCGCGTCGTCGCTCGCCGGCCCGGTGCCGTGGGCGGCGTACCCGCTGCAGAGGGTCAGCGCGGGGCGGAGGCGCTTCCCGCCGGCCTTGACCAGGTGGGCCGCGACCTCCCCCAGGAAGGGGTCGTCGGACCGGACCGCGGCCGCGAGCTGCGTCTCCACCCGCTCGAGATCGGAGGCCAGCGGCTCGAGCCCGAGCGCGGCAAGCGGCTGCATTTGGGCAGGGTACGGCGTCGCGGGAACAAACTCCAAGCCGGAAGCGTCTCTCCCAGTCACGCGTTTTCTCGTCCTCGTCCCACCTTCAGGTGGTCCCCGGATCCGCCGATGGGTAGGCACGCGGCTCGGGCAGCGTGTGGTCGTCCACAAACCGCGTCGGGCCAAATCCGGCGTGGCCGATACAATGGTCGAGAGTCGACGAGAGGCGGATGTCCAAGTGTTCGAGCGCTTCACCGACCGAGCCCGGCGAGTCGTGGTCTTGGCGCAGGAAGAGGCGCGCCTGCTCAACCACAACTACATCGGGACCGAGCACATCCTGCTCGGGCTGATCCACGAGGGTGAGGGCGTCGCCGCGAAGGCGCTCGAGTCGCTCGGGATCTCTCTCGAGGCAGTGCGTGCCCAGGTCGAGGAGATCATCGGCCACGGCGGCTCCGCGCCGTCGGGTCACATCCCGTTCACCCCGCGAGCCAAGAAGGTGCTGGAGCTCTCGCTGCGCGAGGCGCTCCAGCTCGGTCACAACTACATCGGCACCGAGCACATCCTGCTCGGGCTGATCCGCGAGGGTGAGGGCGTCGCGGCCCAGGTCCTCGTCAAGCTGGGCGCCGACCTGTCGCGCGTGCGCCAGCAGGTCATCCAGCTGCTGTCCGGCTACGCCGGCGGCAAGGAGGGCGCGGCGCAGGGCACCGGTCCCGGCGAGAGCGCGCCGTCCGGTTCGCTGGTGCTCGATCAGTTCGGGCGAAATCTCACGCAGCTCGCGCGCGAGAAGAAGCTCGATCCGGTGATCGGGCGCGAGAAGGAGATCGAGCGGGTGATGCAGGTGCTCTCCCGCCGCACCAAGAACAACCCGGTGCTGATCGGCGAGCCCGGCGTCGGCAAGACCGCGATCGTCGAGGGTCTCGCGTCGGACATCGTCGAGGGCGACGTGCCCGAGACGCTGGTCGGCAAGCAGCTCTACACGCTGGACCTCGGCGCACTGGTCGCCGGCTCCCGCTACCGCGGTGACTTCGAGGAGCGCCTCAAGAAGGTGCTGAAGGAGATCCGCACGCGCGGGGACATCATCCTGTTCATCGACGAGCTGCACACGCTCGTCGGCGCGGGCGCGGCCGAAGGTGCCATCGACGCGGCGAGCATCCTCAAGCCGATGCTCGCCCGGGGTGAGCTCCAGACGATCGGCGCCACGACGCTCGACGAGTACCGCAAGCACCTCGAGAAGGACGCCGCGCTCGAGCGGCGCTTCCAGCCGATCAAGGTCGAGGAGCCGTCGGTCCCGCACACGATCGAGATCCTCAAGGGTCTGCGCGAGCGCTACGAGAGCCACCACCGCGTGACGATCACGGACCAGGCGATCGTCGCCGCGGCGAACCTCGCGGACCGCTACATCTCGGACCGTCACCTCCCGGACAAGGCGATCGACCTCATCGACGAGGCGGGCTCGCGCCTGCGCATCCGTCGCATGCAGGCACCGCCGGACTACCGCGAGCTCGAGGAGCAGATCTCCTCGGTGCGCAAGCGGAAGGAAGAGGCGATCGAGGGCCAGCAGTTCGAGGCGGCTGCGGCGCTGCGCGACGAGGAGAAGGAGCTCCTGGAGCAGCGGGCCACCAAGGAGACCGAGTGGAAGGCCGAAGGCGTCGACCTCTTCAACGAGGTCAACGAGGAGTCGGTCGCGGAGGTCCTCGCGCTGTGGACCGGCATCCCGGTCTACAAGCTCACCGAGGAGGAGACGGCGAAGCTGCTGCGCATGGAGGACGAGCTGCACAAGCGGATCGTCGGCCAGAACGCCGCGGTGAAGGCCGTTTCCCAGGCGATCCGCCGGACCCGTGCCGGCCTCAAGGACCCGAAGCGGCCGTCCGGCTCGTTCATCTTCCTGGGCCCGTCGGGCGTCGGGAAGACCGAGCTCGCCAAGACGCTCGCCGAGTTCCTGTTCGGTGACGAGACGTCACTGATCCAGCTCGACATGTCCGAGTACATGGAGAAGCACACCGTCTCCCGGCTCGTCGGCTCGCCTCCGGGCTACGTCGGCTACGACGAGGGCGGCCAGCTCACCGAGGCGGTGCGGCGCAAGCCGTTCTCCGTCGTGCTCTTCGACGAGATCGAGAAGGCGCACCCGGACGTGTTCAACGCCCTCCTGCAGATCCTGGAGGACGGACGGCTCACGGACGCGCAGGGTCGCACGGTCGACTTCAAGAACTGCGTGATCATCATGACCTCGAACCTCGGCACCGCGGACCTCCGCAAGGCCAGCATCGGCTTCAGCCGCGCGGACGAGGCGGTCACGTACGAGAACATGAAGGGCAAGGTGACCGAAGAGCTCAAGCGGCACTTCCGTCCCGAGTTCCTGAACCGCATCGACGACGTCATCGTGTTCAGCGAGCTGAGCCAGGCCGAGGTCACCGAGATCGTCGACCTGCTCGTCAAGCGCGTGCAGACCCAGCTCGAGGGCCAGGGCCTCGCCCTGGAGCTCACGACCGACGCCAAGCTGCTGCTGGCCAAGAAGGGCTACGACCCCACGCTCGGGGCCCGACCCCTGCGGCGGGCGATCCAACGGATGGTGGAGGACCCGCTGTCCGAGAAGATCCTCTGGAAGGAGTTCCACGCGGGCGACACGATCGTCGTCGACGCACTCGGCGAGGAGATCGCGTTCCGCACGGTCGAGGGCGTCGAGCCCCCGCCGGTCGAGCTCGCGGGGAGCGGCTCAGAAGGCTGAGCCCTCTCCGGTTCAGGTGAAGTGATTGGAGCAGCGGCCCCTCGGGGCCGCTGCTTCGCGTTTGCGCCGTGCCCACGTGTCGGGTCCCGCTGCTGCGCCGGCCCCGTCGCCGGCCCGCGACCACGTGTCGTCCAGTACCGCTGCGGCGCCGGCCCCCGTCGCCGGGCCCCCGCCCGCCCACCGCGGCGCCTCCGCTGGCGCTCCGGCGCCACGGCCCGGCGCCGGCGACCGGCTCCTCCGCTGGTTGGTCGCGGTCCTTGACCGTCGGCGGAGGCGCGGTGCCTCGAGTCGGTGCTGGCAGACTCGCTCGGTGCGTAGGTCGGTCGTGCTGGTCATGGTGCTCGCGCTGGGGTTGTCGGCGTGCCGGATCGACGGGTCGGTGACGGTGAAGGTGCGTGACGACGGCAGTGGGGTCGTCGTCGCCGCGGTCCGGCTCGATGGCGCTGCGGTGCGCGCGGCGGAGATCGGCGGGACGAAGCTCGAGGACTCGGTGCGGCTGTCCGACCTGACCGCGGCCGGATGGCGGTCGTCGGGGTGGCGGCGGGCGAAGGACGGAAGCGCCGCACTCACGTTGACCAAGGGCTTCGCCCGCGCCCAGGACGCGGGCGCGGTGGTGGCCGAGCTGAACGGCGCCGACGGCCCGCTGCGCGCCGTGAAGGTGACGCGCTCGGGCTCCACGTTCACCACCGACTGGGGGTTCTCCGGAGTCACGGACCTGAAGGGGGTGTCGACCGGGATCGCCAAGGACCCGGATCTGCTCGGCCGGCTCACGGGCCAGCGGGTCGACGTCGGCGCGCTGGACCAGCGCCTGCTCCTCGAGACCCAGGCCGCGCTCCGGCTGCAGGTGGTTGCCGACCTGCCGCACGCCGCCCCGCGCGAGTTCCCGGCGCGCGCCGGAGTCAGGACGGTGATGCACACGAGCTCGAATCAGACCGCACTGACCCGGGTGCTCGCGCTGCTCCTCGGGCTGCTGGTCGGTGTGATCGCGATCGTCCTGCTCGTCGCGGGCGAGCTGCGCTCGCGCCGACGCCGGGCCTGATCAGCCGGCGCGCATCTCCTCGGGGCGAATGTTCGCCGCGAGCCACGCGGGGAGCTCGAGCAGCGATCCGAGCACGACGTCCGCGCCGGCTGCACGCAGCTCGTCGGCCGAGAACGGGCCGCTCGGGACGGCGACGGCGGTCGCGCCGGCGAGATGCGCGGCGTCCATGTCCGGCGGTGTGTCGCCCACGTAGACGGTCGCCCCGTGCTCGGCGAGCGTCTCGCCCTTCTGGGGGCCGTGGCGCCAGCCGACGACGTCGTCGACGACCAGCTGCGTGTGCTCGAGGCAGCGCCACGCGTTCGGCTCGTACTTCGCGGTCACGACGAGCGTCCGCGCCGGGACGGCCCTCACCGCGCGCAGGGCTTCCGCCGCCCCGGGAAGCGCGAGCGTCCCGACGATCCCGACCTCGGCGTAGAGCTCGCGGTACCGGTCCGCCAGCGGGTCGATCCGATCGGCCGGCACCCAGGCCGCGAGCTCGACCTCCAGCGGCGGCCCGAGCCGCCCGGCGACGACGTCGGGGTCGATGGGCGCGCCCGTCTCGGCCACGAGCGCGGCCATCGCGGTCCGCACCCCGGCACGGGAGTCGATCAACGTCATGTCGAGATCGAACCCGACGACCAGTGCCATCCGGCGACGCTACCCGGCGGCCTGCTCGCGGCTCCGGGTCACCGGGTTCACCGACTCCTCATCCGGCGCGGTGTCCCATGGCGGCATGTCCCGGCGCGCGCGACTGCTCCGGTCCGGCCGGGCGGTCGTCGTGGTCGTGACGGCGGTGGCGCTCGTCGCGGCCGCGATCGCGTTCGAATCGACGGCGCGCGGGTCCGCGCGCCGTGCGGGCGCGACGGTCGAGCCGGGACCGAACGTCGCGTTCTGGTACCAGCCGATCACCGCGTCGACCGACCTCACGCGGCTCGGACACCCGCGGGTGGTGGTCCACTTCAGCCCGACGAACCGCCGTGACGCCGAACGCCTCGCCGTGGACCGCATCCACGACACGACCGGAGGCGCCGCGTACCGGTACGTGCAGCTGTACTACCTCCCGGTGCGTGGCCGGCTCATGGACCTCCGCATCGGCCGGCATCCCGAATGGGGCTTCTGCTCGTCCGGGCGCACACCGGTGTACGACTCGTCGGTGAAGGTCGGGCCCGACCGCTGGATGCTCGTGGACGCCAACGAGCGCGCGGTGGTGGACGCGTTCCGGCGGTACCTGCTCCTCGTGAAGTCGTGGGGGTGGGACGGGATCTTCCTCGACCTCGCGCACCGTGCGTTGACCCAGGCCGTGTGGGACCAGGTCTCGACCTGCACGCACCATCCGGTCGTGGCCGGGCGCACGAGCGCCGACGCGTACGCCGCGCTCGTCCCACTCGCGCGCTCGCTCGGGCTCCAGGTGATGGTCAACGCGGGAGCGCCCGCCGATCCCGCGATGCCGATGCGGCCGAACCCGCAGGACCCCGCGTGTCGCGCCGGGGACTGGGCGCGGTGCAGCTCCGTCGGCGACGTGGCGCGGTCCGCGACCTGGATCCTCCACGAGGGGGCATCGGACTGGTCCGACGACCGCTTCTGGCGCACCGACGTGCAGGCCCTCGCGTCGGACGAGGCGTACGGACAGCACCCGGACGGCGCCGGCGTCGTCGCACTGGGGGTCTACCGCGGGCCGGCCGCGGATGCTGCGAGCCACATCGCGTACCAGTGGGCGGTGATGCAGCTGTACGCGGTGCCCGCCGCGTTCGGGACGGGGGTCGACCGCTGCGGCATCGCGTCGAGCACGGCGATCGAGACCGCCTGCAACCGCGGTGGCCTGGTGCCCGCCGCGCTCGAGGACGCCGTGTTGGGGCCACCGCTCGACCCCGCGCCGCTCGGGCGCTCGTGCGCCGAGGACGGCTGGCACTGCGTCTGGGTCCGCCGGTACCGCGACGGGATGGTGCTCGTGAACGACACGCCCGGCGCGCGGCCGTCGGGACCGGTCGCGGTCGGCGACGAGCGGTCGTGCCGGCCCGTGCGCGACCTCGTGACCGGTGGTGCCGTCCCGGGCGGGACCTGCGCCCGGTCGATCGACCTCCGGCTGGCCCCCTTCTCGGCCCGGATCCTGTCGTACCGTGCCGCGGCTCCGGTCGGCGCCGGGCCCTGAGCCCCGGCTGCGGCGTGCCGAACCGCGGCGGCGTCCCGGGCTGTGTCCCATCCCGGCGCTAGGGTCGTGCCATGACCCGAACACGCGTTCGCTTCTCCTGCTCCGAGTGCGGGGCCCAGGCCCCGAAGTGGCTCGGCCGCTGTCCCGAGTGCGGTGGCTGGGACACGCTCGCCGAGGAGGCGGTGCCGGGATCCGCGCCTGCGACCTCCGCCGGGCCCCCGTCGGAGCGGCCCATGCCGCTCGGCGACGTGGACATGGCCGGTGCCGCGGTCCGCCCGACGGGGGTGGACGAGCTCGATCGCGTGCTCGGCGGCGGCCTCGTCGGCGGCTCGGTCACGTTGCTCGGCGGCGAGCCCGGGATCGGGAAGAGCACGCTGCTGCTGCAGGCGCTCGCGCGCATGGCCGGGGCCGGCGCGCTGGTCCTGCTCGTCACCGCCGAGGAGTCGAAGGAGCAGGTGCGGCTGCGGGCCGAGCGGCTCGGCGCGCTGCATCCGAACCTGATGATCGTCGCCGAGACGTCGCTGCCCCACGTGCTGACCCACGTGGCGGAGGTCGCGCCCGACGTGCTCGCGATCGACTCGATCCAGACCGTCGCCGACCCGGACGTCCCCGGTGTCCCGGGGTCGGTGAGCCAGGTGCGGGAGTGCGCCCACCGGCTGGTGCGGGTGGCCAAGGAGCGCAGCCTCCCGACGCTGCTCGTCGGCCACGTCACGAAGGACGGCGCCATCGCGGGGCCACGGACGCTGGAGCACGTCGTCGACACCGTCCTCGCGTTCGAGGGCGACCGTCACCACGCGCTGCGCATGCTCCACGCGCTCAAGCACCGGTTCGGCTCGACGCACGAGCTCGGCCTCTTCGCGATGGAGGGCTCCGGGCTGTCCGACGTCTCGGACCCGTCGTCGCTGTTCCTCGCCGACCGGCGTACCGGCCTGCCGGGCTCGGTGGTCACCGCGGTGCTCGAGGGCGCGCGGCCGGTGCTGGTCGAGGTCCAGGCCCTCGTCACGCCGACCCGCGCGCCGGTCCCACGCCGGTCCGTCCAGGGGCTGGACCAGAACCGGCTCACGCTGCTGCTCGCGGTCCTCGACGCTCGCGCGGGGCTTCCGGTCGCGGACGCCGACGTGTACGCGAGCGTCGCCGGTGGCATCCGGGTCACCGAGGCCGGCGCCGACCTGGCGGTCGCGATCGCCGTCGCAAGCGCGCGCCTGGGCCGGCCGGTCGCCGCCGACCTGGTCGCGGTGGGCGAGATCGGGCTCGGTGGGGAGGCGCGCCAGGCCGCCCAGACCCCGCGTCGCCTGGCCGAGGCGGCCCGGCTCGGGTTCCGCGCCGCGATCGTGCCGACGTCGGTCGCCGACGTCGCCGAGCTCGAGCTGATCCGGGTCGGGACGGTGCAGGAGGCATTGCGCGCCGCGGGCCTCGGCGAGGGCGACGCACCCCCCGGGCCCCGGTCGGAGCGCTCGCTCGCGCTGCTATCGTGACCACACTTCTCGTACCCGAGGGCCAGAAGCGTTCGGTTTTCGCCCCGTTCCCGGCAGAGCCAGGAGGACCAACGCCCGTGCCGGCAACGCCACGTTCGGAAGCGATGCTCTCCGCCCTGCGGCTGGTGGCGCCGGGACGCCCGCTGCGGGAGGGTCTCGACCGGATCGTGCAGGCGAAGATGGGCGCGCTCGTCGTCGTCGGCGACGGCCCGGACGTGCTCGCGCTCTGCTCGGGCGGGTTCCTGCTCGACGCCGAGTTCACCCCCCAGCGGCTGTCCGAGCTGGCGAAGATGGACGGGGCCATGATCCTGTCGTCGGACTGCAGCCGGATCGCCCGGGCCAACGTGCAGCTGGTCCCGAACCCCGACATCCCGACGCTCGAGACCGGGACCCGCCACCGCACCGCGGAGCGGGTGGCCAAGCAGATCGACGCTCCGGTGATCACGATCTCCGAGGAGCTCGCGCTGGTCGCGGTCCACCGCCGAGGGCTGAAGCGCACGCTGGAGCCCGTCGTGCGCGTCCTGTCGCGCGCGGACCAGGCGCTCCAGATCCTCGAGCGCTACAAGGTGCGGCTCGACGCGGTGAGCAATTCGCTCTCGGCCCTGGAGGTCGAGGACCTCGTGACCGTGCGTGACGTGAGCACCGCGCTCCAGCGCGCCGAGATGGTCCGGCGCATCGCCGAGGAGATCGAGGAGTACGTCATCGAGCTGGGTGCCGACGGCCGCCTGATCCTGCTCCAGCTCGAGGAGCTCATGGGTGGCGTCGAGGACGACCGACGGCTGTTCGCCAAGGACTACTTCAGCCCGGCGGCGGACTACGAGATCCACGACGCGATGAACGCGCTGTCCGAGCTCGACACCGAAGCCGTCCTCGACCTGCGTGAGGTGGCCGACGTGCTGCACCTGCCGCACGACGCCGGGCTCGACACCGCGGTGCAGCCCCACGGCTACCGGCTGCTGCACAAGATCCCCCGCCTGCCCGAGCTCATCGCCGACCACGTCGTCGAGCGGTTCACCCACCTGCAGAAGATCATGCGCGCCGGCGTGCCGGACCTCGTCGAGGTCGAGGGCGTCGGCGAGGCGCGGGCCCGGGCGATCAAGGACGGCCTGGCCCGCCTGGCCGAGACCTCGATCCTCGAACGATACGTGTAGCTCCGGATGGCGGCACTGGTCGAGGGGCCGTTCGAGGCCGAGGTGGAGCGCATCAGGTTCCGGGGTGAGGGCGGAGAGCCCGTCGACGCGATCCACGCACGTCCCGGCGGGATGCCGAAGCTCGGGCTCGTGCTGCATCCCGACGTCCTCGGCATCCGGCCGGTGTTCGACGACCTGTGCCGGCGGTTGGCGACCCACGGCCTCGCGGTGTGCGCGCCGGAGCCCTTCAACCACGTGCCCGGCTACGCCGCCCTCGACGCCGCGGCCCGCCTGGAGCGGGCGAAGGACCTCGACGACGCGACCCAGCTCGGGAACCTCGAAGCGGCGGCCGACTGGCTCGTCGTCCACGACGACGTGAGCGAGGTCGCGATCCTCGGGTTCTGCATGGGCGGGATGTACGCGCTGAAGGCGTCCGGCACCGGACGGTTCACCCGGGCGGTCGCCTGCTACGGGATGATCCGGGTGCCCGAGGCCTGGCGCGGCCCCGGCCAGGGCGAGCCGCTCGAGCTCGCCGCCGAACCGTGCCCGACGCTCGCGATCTTCGGCGCCGACGACCACTGGACGCCACCCGAGGACATCGAGGCTCTGCGCACCCTCTGGGCGACGTGCTCCGAGTGCGAGATCGTGGTCTACGAGGGCGCCGACCACGGCTTCATCCACGATGCGACCCGGCCGGCGCACCGGGCCGCGGACGCCGCCGACGCGTGGTCCCGGGTGCTGCGGTTCCTCGGGGTCGCGCCCGCGGCCGACCCGACCGACGCCGGGGCGTCGGACTCGGCGCTGCTCTAGGGGTTGGCGCGCAGCTCGAGGGCCTCGCGATCCAGGATGTGGTAGCGGCTCCGGCCGGTGACCTCGACCCAGCCGAGCCGGGTGAACATCGCGAGCGCCTTGTTCACGCGCTCGCGCGACGCACCCACGAGGCCCGCGAGGTCCTCCTGGGTCATCGGCAGCTGGAACTCGGCGTCCGGCCCGGCCAGCTCGAGGAGACGCTTGGCGGTGCGCGCCGGGACGTCGAGGAAGACCGCGTCGGCGAGGGCCTCGTCGGTGGCGCGCAGGCGCCGGGCGAGCAGGCGCACGATCACCCAGAGGATCTCCGGGCGGGCCTGGAGCACCGCGCGGACGTCCTCGTAGGCGAGCGCGACGACCTGCGAGTCGGTGAGCGCGCGAGCGTCCGCGGAGCGTGGCTCGTCGTCGAAGAGGCCGAGCTCGCCGAACAGGCCGCCGGCCTCGAGCACGGCGACCATCGACTCTCGACCGTCGCTCGAACGGGTGGCGATCGCGATCCGGCCCTCCGCGATGACGAACAGCTCCTCGGACGGATCCTCCTGCGAGAACAGCAGCTCGCCCTTCGGGATCGCGAGCAGCTTGGTCCGGCCGCTCAGCTCCTCGAGCGCGTCGGCGGGCAGCGCGGCAAACAGCTCGGTGGCGTCCAGGAGGCGTCGCTCAGGCACCCGGCCACACTACCGGTGCCTCCGTTTCTCGGCCTCCGGCAGGGTCCGGTACAATGACGGGCTCCCCCCCGGTGGTTTCTCCTGAGGAGCGCTATGTCCTTCGACGTCGGCGACAAGGTCGTCTATCCGCACCACGGAGCCGCGACGATCGAGAAGCGCGAGAAGAAGGAGGCCTTCGGCAAGAAGCAGGAGTACCTGGTCCTGCGCCTGGCCTACGGCGACCTCACGCTCATGGTCCCGGCCGACAACGCCGAGGAGATCGGCCTCCGCGACGTCATCAACGACGAAGAGGTCGAAGAGGTGTTCGCCGTCCTCCGCAAGAAGGAGGCCCGGATGCCGACCAACTGGTCCCGCCGGTTCAAGAACCACGTCGAGAAGCTGAAGAGCGGCGACATCTACCAGGTGGCCGAGGTGGTGCGGAACCTGACGATCCGCGAGAAGGACAAAGGCCTCTCCGCGGGTGAGAAGCGGATGCTGGGCAAGGCCCGCCAGATCCTCGTGTCGGAGCTCACGTTCGCGTTGAAGCTCGACGAGGAGACCGCCGAGGCGAAGCTCGACGAGGTCCTGGGCAAGGGGGAGCCCGCGGTGGCGATCGACGACGAGTCGATGCCGGACCGCACGCCGGTCTCCAAGACCCCGGCGAAGAAGCCGGCCAAGGCGAAGGCCCCGGCCAAGGCGGCGGCCGCGAAGCCCCCGGCCAAGGCCCCGGCGAAGAAGGCGACCAAGGCGAAGGCCGCGGCCAAGGCCAAGTAGCCGCCCGGCCCGGCGGGCCGGAACGACACAGCTGGTTCAAGCCCGGGCCTCCCGACGCCGATCCTCCAGGGGTTGGGAGGGAGGCTCAGTGTTCGTCGAGGTCACGCGACTCTTCACCGTGGTGCTCCTGACCGCGGCCGGCTTCATGATCGGCAAGGACGTCGCGCCCAACAGCGCGGAGCTCTCGGGCATCGCGGGGATGCTCGGTTGCCTCGTCGGCTACCTCTCCGGTGGTGTCCTCGGGCGGTTCCTCGAGCGGGCCGCCGGCGTCGTCGAACGCCGCGTGGACCGGGTCCCCTTGCCCCAGGTGCTCGCGGGGATGGTCGGCGGCGGCATCGGCGCGATGTTCGGCCTCACCATCGCGGTGCCGCTCGCGCTGGCGGTCCGCCCCGTCGCCATCTCGATCGGGATCGGCGGCCTGCTCGTCTGGCTCGCGATGTACTTCGGGTTCCGCCTCGCGTCGCGCAAGAGCGAAGACCTGTTCGCGATGGCCGGCCTGTCGACGCGGCCGCTCGTGCGCGCACGCCCGTACGACGACTCGGACGGCTTCATCGTCGACTCGTCGGCGGTGATGGACGGACAGCTCCTGCCGTTGACCCGTTCCGGCCTGTTCCGTGACGACCTCTACGTGCCCCGGTTCGTGCTCGACGAGCTGCAGGGCATGGCCGACGCGCAGGACGAGCGCTCGCGGCGGGCGCACCGCGGGCTCGAGATCCTCGAGCTGCTGCGCCGCGAGGCGCCGTTGCGGGTGCTTGTGGTCGACGACGAGGTGCCCGAGGTCGACGAGGTCGACGCCAAGCTCGTCGCGCTCGCGCGCAAGCTCCAGCTGCGCCTCCTGACCAACGACGTCAACCTGGCCAAGGTGGCCGAGATCCAGGGCGTGCCCGCGGTGATCCCGCGGCGCCTCGCCGCGGACCTCATCCCCGGCGTGCTGGCGGGTGAGACCCTGTCGGTCTCGCTCACCCGGCCCGGCCGGCACCCGGGCCAGGGGGTCGGCTTCCTCGACGACGGCTCGATGGTCGTCGTGAACGGTGGGGCCGACCTCGTCGGAGCCGGCCCCGTGACCCTCGTCGTCTCGTCGATCGTGCCGACCAGCGCGGGCCGGATGGTCTTCGCGCGGCCGAGCGACCCCCGCACCGGGCGGGCCAAGTCCGAGCCCAGCGAGGCCGACCCACCGTCGTCGCGCCAGTATTGAGCGGTGCAGACCTGGACGATCGTCGTCGCGGCGGGCTCCGGCGCGCGCTTCGGCGGGGCCAAGCAGTTCGAGACGCTCGGCCCGGAGCGGCTCGTCGACCGGGCGGTCCTGAGCGCGAGCCGGTGCAGCGACGGTGTCGTCCTCGTGCTCCCGCCGGGCACCCGGTGGGACGGCCCGCCGGTCGAAGCCGCGGTGGCGGGCGGTGCCACGCGGGCCGCGTCGGTGCGGGCCGGGCTCGAAGCCGTGCCCGCGACCGCGGACGTGATCCTGGTCCACGACGCGGCGCGCCCGCTGGCCGGCGACGACCTGTTCGCGCTCGTCACCGGCGCGGTGACAGCCGGCGCCGACGGGGCGGTCCCGGCGATCGCGGTCACCGACACCGTGAAGCGGGTCGACGGCGGGCGGGTGGTAGCGACGCTGGCGCGTGACGACCTCGTGACCGTGCAGACCCCTCAGGCGTTCCGCGGGTCGGTGCTGCGCCGGGCGCACGCCGGGCTCGACGACGGCACCGACGACGCCGCCCTGGTGGAAGCTGCCGGGGGACACGTCGTGGTCGTCGCAGGCGAGCCCACGAACGTGAAGGTCACGGGGCCCGCGGACCTCGCGCTCGTCCGCGCGCTGCTCGCGGCCAGGACCGGCGCGTGATCCGGATCGGGCTCGGCTTCGACGTCCACCCGTTCGGTGGCTCGGGGCCGCTCGTGCTCGGTGGCGTGACCCTGGAGGGCGACGGGCTCGTCGGGCACTCCGACGCCGACGTCGTCGCGCACGCGGTGGCCGACTCGCTGCTCGGGCCCGTCGGCCTACCCGACCTCGGCACCCTCTTCCCGGCCTCCGACGAGCAACACCGCGACGCGTCCTCGATCGAGCTGTTGCGCGAGGTCGGCGCGCGCGTGCACGCCGAGCGCTGGTGGGTGGTGAACGTCGATGTCGTCGTCGCGGCAGAGGCGCCCCGGCTCGCGCCGCACCTCGAGGCGATGAACGCGAACCTCGTCGGCGCGCTCGAGGCGGTGCGCCGACCGATGGGACCCGGGGTCCATGTGTCGATCACTCCGAAGCGGGGCGAGGGTCTCGGCTTCGTCGGGCGAACGGAGGGCATCGCGGCCTGGGCCGTCGCGCTTCTAGAGCTCGCGTGACCAGCCACGCCGAGGCGCACAACCCACCCGGGGTCGCGAGGGTCGGCAGGTAACCTCGCCCGATGCTGCGGATCCACGACACGATGGCCGCGCGCGACGTGGACTTCGTCCCGCGCGTGCCCGGGCGCGCGTCGATGTACGTCTGCGGCCCGACGGTCTACGACGTGCCGCACATCGGCCATGGGCGTACGGCCATCGTGTTCGACGTGATCCAGCGCTACCTGGAGTGGAGCGGGATCTCGGTCACCTACGTCAGCAACGTGACCAACGTCGAGGACAAGATCATCGCCCGGGCCGCGGCGGAAGGCGCGAGCGAGCGGGAGATCGCCGACCGCTACGAGGCCGACTACTGGCGCCAGCTCGAGCGCCTCGGGGTCCGCGCCCCCGACGAGGTCCCGCGCGCGACCGAGTTCATCGACCAGATGATCGAGCTCATCGCCGAGCTGGTCGACCGGGGCCACGCGTACGTGATCGAAGGTGAGGGCGTGTACTTCCAGGTCAGCTCCTACCCGGGCTACGGCGCGATCTCGCACCGCCGTCTCGAGGACCTGCTGGAGAACGCGGGCGCGCGCGTGGACGTCGACGAGCAGAAGCGCAGCCCGGTCGACTTCGCCCTGTGGAAGACGGCGAAGCCCGGCGAGCCCGACTGGAGCTCGCCCTGGGGCCGTGGCCGTCCCGGCTGGCACATCGAGTGCTCCGCGATGGCGCTCGAGATCCTCGGTGAGGACTTCGACCTCCACGGCGGGGGCGACGACCTCGTGTTCCCGCACCACGAGAACGAACGCGCCCAGGCCGAGGCTGCGGGGCACGCGTTCTCACGCCACTGGGTGCACAGCGGCATGGTCGAGGTCGGCGGCGAGAAGATGTCGAAGTCCCTCGGCAACTTCACCACGCTCGCCGACGCGATCGACGCGCACGGGCCGCGCGCGTTCCGGCTCGCGGTGCTGCAGGTGCACTACCGCTCGCGCACCGAGCTCGGCCGGTCCGAGATGCAGGCCGCGGGCGAGGCGGTCGAGCGGCTCGACGCCCTCGTCCGCCGGGCCGAGGTCGCCGGCATCGACCTGAGCTCGAGCGCGCGCGACGAGCCGACCGTCGCCGCGTTCCGGGCTGCGATGGACAACGACTTCGGGACGCCCGCGGCCGTGGCAGTGATCTTCGACGCAGTGAAGCGGGCCAACGTCGCGATCGACGCCGGTGACCTCGGCATCGCCGGGAAGCTGGTCGCGACCGTGCGCGAGGTCAGTGCCGCGCTCGGTCTCGAGATCGGAACGTCCGATGCCGACGCCGACTCGGCCGAGATCGACACGCTGGTGGCCGCACGCGACACCGCTCGTGCCGCGCGCGACTTCGCCGAGGCAGACCGGATCCGGAACGAGCTGGCGGCCCGTGGCGTCATCCTCGAGGACACGGCCGCGGGCACGATCTGGCACCGATGACCGGGTCGAAGCGCCCGGCCCGCTCGCGTCCGGGGTCCCGTGACGCGCGCGCCGGCTCCGGGCTCGGCGGCGAGCAGGTCGAGGGCCGCAACGCGGTCCGGGAGCTCCTGCGCGCCGGGAAGCGCCCGGTGCGCGACCTCTGGATCGTCCCGTCCCGCGACGCTCCCGTCGTCGACGAGATCGTCACGCTCGCGACCCAGGCGGGCGTCCCGACCCACCGCGTCTCGGGCGACGAGCTCGACGAGCGCGCCCGCACCGATGCTCCACAGGGCGTGATCGCCGCCGCCGCGCCGCTGCAGGCCCAGGACCTCGACGATCTGCTCGGCCGGCCCGACGCGTTCCTCGTGGCGCTCGACGGGGTGACCGACCCCCGCAACCTCGGCGCGGTCCTGCGGGTGGCCGAGACGGCCGGCGTCACCGGGGTGGTCCTCCCGCGCCACCGCAGCGCGCACCTCACGCCGGCGGCGATGAAGGCCGCGGCCGGTGCGGCCGAGCACCTGCCGCTGGCCACCGCGTCCGGGATCCCGGCGGTGCTCGACCGGGCCTCGCGCCGCGGCGTCTGGTCGGTCGGTCTCGACGCCGACGGGTCGGCGGACGTCTTCGCACTCGACGTGGCGGACCGACCTCTCGTCGTCGTGCTCGGCGCCGAGGGCCGCGGCCTGGCCCGCCTCACCCGCGAGCGCTGCGACCTCGTGGCCAGCATCCCCATGCGTGGCGCGATCGAGAGCCTCAACGTCGCCGCCGCGGCCGCGGTCGCGTGCCACGCGATCGCGCGCCAGCGCGCCTGACCACGGGGCGTCGTGGCCCCGCCCTCCGGCGCCGGGTGGCGCCGCCCATGCCCCGTCCGGTGATCTTGGCGATGTTCACGGCGGGTCAGGGGCGCGGTTCGCACGGACGCATTACGAAGGTGCAGTGCGCTTCTGCGACGAGGACGAGGACGTCGCGAGCAGCGTTCCCGGCCGGCGGGAGCACGGCGGACGTTGCGGGACGGAGCACTAGCCTCACGGCGTCGCCGGAGTAGCTCAGTCGGCAGAGCAGCGGTTTTGTAAACCGCAGGTCATCGGTTCGATCCCGATCTCCGGCTCTCCATGTTCAAGATCTCCGGAGGGCGATCGCCGGACCGCGATCAGATGGTGCCCTCCGGCGGCTTTCCGAAGTTCTCCGGAGGGCGATCGCCGGACCGCGAACGTATGCCACCGGTGTCGAACCGGCAGCCGGTAGGGTCGACGGGTCAGGATCGATCTCCATCGGAGCTACGGGGCCATGAGCGACTCGAACATCCCCGCCGGCGGACCGAGCGCCGAGCGGACGCGAACCGGGAAAGGTGTCGGCTTCGGGCGCAGCGTCGCCTTCTCGGCCGCGCGCGGCGCCGCGCTCATCGGGATCGCGGTGATCATCGGGATCGTCCTGCTGCAGGTGATCGACGACGGGACGAGCGGGCCGATCGGCGACGGCGGGAGCTCCGCGTCCGCGGGCGGCACCACCAACACCACGGCGGCGGGATCCGGGACGACCTCGGACTCGAGCTCGACGACCTCGACCACCGCGTCGACCCCGGTCAAGCCACCGGCGCAGGTGGTGGTGCTCGTGCTCAACGGCTCGGGTCGCCCGGGCGCGGCCACCGCCCAGAGCAACGCGTTGAAGGCGAAGGGCTACCAGACACTGGTCCCCGCGGACGCGACCGGCCGGGCCGGGAGCATCGTGTACTTCAAGCCGAGCTTCGACCGCGAGTGCACCACGGTCGCGGCGTCGGTCGACGGCGCGCCGAAGGTGGAGGCGATCCCGACGCCGCCGCCGACCGGGAGCGACACCGCGAACTGCGTCGTCATCCTCGGCTCCTAGCAGTCACACGACGGTGGTGCCGATCGCGCTCGACCCCCTGGTCGCGCACGCCGGCGATGCCGCGCTGCTGGTGGACTACGACGGCTCGCTCGCGCCGATCGTCGACGACCCGGAAGCCGCGATCCCACTGCCTGCCGCACGCGACGCGCTCGCCGCGCTCGTCGGCCGCATCGCGCGCGTCGCGGTGGTGAGCGGCCGGCCGGTACGGCTCCTGCGCGAACGGCTCGACATCGACGGTCTGACCTACGTCGGCCAGTACGGCTTGCAGCGCTGGGACGGGAACCGGGTCGTCACCGACGCCCGCGTCGAGCCGTACGTCGCCGCGATCGAGGAGGTCGCGGCCGCGGCGACCCGGGAGCTCCCGGGCGTCCTGGTCGAACGCAAGGACGGCGTGGCCGTCGTGCTCCACTGGCGGCAACGGCCCGAACGTGAGGCCGACGCGGAGGTCTGGGCGACGCAGGCCGCCGCGGCGGCGGGGCTCGAGCTGCACCCGGCCCGGATGGCCGCGGAGCTGCGTCCTCCGGTCCCGATGGACAAGGGCACGGTCGTCGCCGAGCTCTGCGCCGGGCTCGCCGCCGCCGCCTTCGCCGGCGACGACGCCGGGGACCTGCCGGCCTTCGACGCCCTCGACCGCTTGCAGCAGTCCGGCGGCCTCGGCCACGCCGTGCGGATCGGCGTCAGCTCACCGGAGGGGCCGGCCGAGCTCGTGGCGCGGGCCGACGTGCAGGTCGACGGCCCCGCCGGGCTCGCGGACCTGCTGGCCGATCTCGGCGCGTCGTTGCGCGCGCGCTGACGGGCGCGCTCAGAGCTGGGCTTGGCGGAGCAGGGTCTCCAACCACGCCGCGGGCGGGTTCGCCTGGGCGTGCGCACGCAGCTCCGCCGCGCGCAGGGCCCGCTCGCCCCGATCCATCACGAGCGCCTCGTGCAGGCTGGCGGCGGTCTGCACGATGTCGAACGGGTGCACGGTCAGGCACGCGTGGTGCAGCGCGTCGTACGCCCCGGCCTCGCGTGAGAGGCAGAGGACGCCGTCGCGCCGGTTGACGAACGGTCCCTCCAGTGCGACGAGGTTCAGCCCGTCGCGCACCGGATTCACGAACAGCACGTCACTGCGAACGAGGCCGGCGACCGACCGCGCGTAGTTGTCCCGGGCGTCGAGGATCACCGGCTCCCAGTCGCCGGTGGCCCACCGCTCGTTGACCCGGGCCGCGGCCTGCTCGACCTCGTTGCGGTACGCCTGGTACTCGGGCAGCGTCTGGCGGGACGGGTTGAGCAGCGCCGCGAACGTGACCCGCTCGCGCAGCTCGGGGTGCTCCTCGAGCAGGAGGTCGTAGGCGACGAACCCGCGCACGATGTTCTTGGAGAGCTCCATGCGATCGCTGCGCACGATGAGCTGCCGGTCGCCCACGCGTGACTCGAGCGCGTCGAGCTCGGCCGCCACCTCGGGGGTGCCGGCCTCGGCGGCGAGCGCCACGGGATCGGGTCCGAACGACGCGGCGAACGTCCGGCCGACCGCGGCGCCCGAGCCCAGCACCTCCTGCGCGGAAGCCCGGAACGCGCGGGCCCACCGTTCGGTGTGGAACCCCGTGGTGGTGCCGGCCATCGATCCGCAGATGGCGCGGCCCACGTACTCGGGGAGGACCCGCACCGAGCTGGGCCCGCAGAACGGGGTGTGGGTGAAGTGCACGACGTGGAGGTCGCGGCGGGACTCCCGCAGCATCTCGGGGACCAGGGTCAGCTGGTAGTCCTGCACGAGCACCGTCTCACCCGGGCCGGCGACGTCGAGCACCGCGTCGGTGAACGAGCGGTTGACCGAGACGTAGCCCTCCCAGGCCTCCCGGAAGCGCCGGTCGAACCGGGGCCGCCGGACGAGGTCGAACAGGCCGTGGTGCAGGAGCCACAGCACACCGTTCGACACGACGTCGTAGTGCAGCCGCGAGACCTGCGGGTCGAGCGGCAGGAGACGGGCCCGGACGCCACCCTCAGGCGTCGGCGTGCCGGCCTCGACCGCGGCGCGATCGTCGTCGCTGATCGCCGCCGCGACCCACGTCGCGTCGTCACGCTTCGCGAGCAGCGGCATCAGCGCGCTGACCACCCCACCGGAGCCGCGCTGGGCGGCGAAGGTGCCGTCAGAACGCTGTGCGAACTGGAACGGGCCGCGGTTGGAGACGACGATCACTCGGCGCGTGTCTACTTCTTCAGGGTGCCGAAGAGGCGGAGCCAGTCCTCGAGCTCGCGGGTCGAGAGGAAGTTCCGGCGGACGTGCTCCTGGCCGGTCGCTCCCATCGTGTCCGCGTGCTCGGGGTCCGCCAGCAGCTCCATGGTGCGCTGCGCGCACTCGTCGATCGAGTCCACGAGGTAGCCGTCCTGACCGTCGCGGATCTGCAGCACGATGCCGCCCGCCCTTCCCCCGATGACCGGCCGGCGCTTCCAGAGGCCCTCGGCGACCGTGAGGCCGAAGCCCTCACGCAGCGACTTCTGGATGACGACGTCGGCCGCCCGCTGGAATGCGTTGATCTGCACGTTGCCGACCTGCTGGATGTTCGACAGCAGGTGGATGTCGCGGTCGTGGCCGCGGGCGGTCTCGACCTGCTCCCACACCTGGAAGCCCTCGGGGTCGTCGGTGGCCATCGAACCCGCGAGCACGAGCTGCGCGTCCGGCACGGACTCCCGGACCGTCTGGAACGCCCTGATGACCCCGACCGGGTCCTTCCACGGGTCGTAGCGGCTCACCTGGCACACGATCGGACGTTTGGTGTCGATGCCGTACTGCTTGCAGATCTCGTGCACGAACGGATCGGGCAGCTCGAGGTTCTTCACCGAGAGCGGGTCGATGCACGGCGGCGCGGTGATGATGTTGTCCATCGTCAGCGAGGCGGGCACGAACTGGTCCATCGTCCACACCGACGCGTCGTACCGCTCGACGTGCGGGCGGAAGAACTCCCAGACGTCCTCGCGTGCGTCGGTGAGGTCGATGTGGCATCGCCAGATCCAATTGGTCTCGGGCCGGTTGACGGTCGAGTACCCGATGAAGGTCAGGAGCGCGGCCGGTTGCGGGTCGTGGACGATGACGTAGTCCCACTCGCCGTCGAGCAGCAGGGCGTTCTCGAGCACCTTCTCCAGGTAGATCTTCTGCATGTGCGCGTCCCACGGCACGTCCGCGCCCTGGAGGGCGTTGTGCACGGCCTTCGTGACCGCGAAGAACTCGTCGCTGCCGTGGATGACCTGCCACTCCGCCTCGATGCCCAGGCTGCGCAGGAGCGGCACGTGCGTCGAGAGCAGCTCGGCCACGCCACCGCCGTACGCGGTGGCGTTGATGTGGAGGACCCGCGCGCCGCGAAACGGCTTCGCCAGCTCGATGATCCGCTCGATCGCGTCGGCACCGGCGATGTCCTCGTAGTCCGACAGCTCCTTTTCCAGCAGCGGGACGCGTTCGAGCATGTGAGCATTCCTCGCGAAAGGTCGGGGACGGGGTGCAATCTATCGAGGATGAATGCCAAGGCTGTTGCTTGTCCGGACAAGTTCCGCGGTTCGCTCGATGCCGCCGCGGCCGCCGCGGCGATGGCGCGCGGGCTCCGGACCGCCGGGTTCACCGAGGTGGTGGAGGTCCCCCTCGCCGACGGCGGCGAGGGAACTCTCGACGCACTGCTCGCGGCACGAGGCGGCTCGCGCCGGACCGCCCGGGTCACCGGCCCGCTCGGTGGAACGATCGAAGCCGAGTGGGCGCGGCTCTCGGACGGGACCGCAGTCGTCGAGATGGCGCGCGCGAGTGGGCTCGCGCTCGTCGAGGGACACCGGGATCCACTTCGTGCGAACACCCGCGGCACCGGCGAGCTGATCGCCGCCGCGGCCCGCGCCGGCGCGGCGCGCGTCATCGTCTGTGTCGGCGGGAGCGCGTCGACGGACGGCGGGCTCGCGGCCGTCGAGGCGCTCGGCTGGTCGCTCGCCGGCCTCGACGTGGTGGTGGCGTGCGACGTCGGCACCCGGTTCACCGAGGCGGGTGCGGTGTACGGGCCGCAGAAGGGCGCGTCCGCGGCGCAGGTCGCGCTGTTGACCCGCCGGCTCGAGCAGCTCGCGGGCGTCTACCGGCAGCGCACCGGCGTGGACGTCACCGAGCTCGAGGGTGGGGGAGCGGCGGGCGGCCTGGCCGGTGGGCTCGCCGCGATCGGCGCGCGACTCGAGCCGGGGTTCGAGGTCGTGGCCCAGGCGGCGGGCCTCGACGCGGCCTTCGACGGGGCCGAGCTGGTGGTCACCGGCGAGGGGAAGCTCGACGTGACCAGCTTCGAGGGCAAGGTCGTCGGCGGGGTCCTCGAGTGGGCTGCGGATGCGGGCGTGGCCCACCGCGCGGCCATCGTGGGTCAGGCGACCGACGCGGCCCGCGAAGAGGCGAGCGTCCTCGGCGACGTGCAGGTCCTCGCGCTCACGGATCGCGTCTGGCAGGCGGGCGAGGCCTTCGCCCGTGCCGCGGTCCTCGTGGAGGAAGCCGCGGTCGAAGCCGGCCGCCGCGCACTGGGGAAAGGATGACGGGGAGCGGGCACAGCGGAGCAGAGGCGGGAGCGGGCACGAAGTGCGGACGCCGGCGCGACCATCAGGCAAGTGCGACGCCGGAACGACCCGGAGTAGCGCACGCGGGAGCGACCAGAGATCAGGCGGTCTTTTCGCGGCCGTGCTTGCGGCGGTAGTCGGGGAGGGTGATGATCGGCGGGCGCTCGCGCACCTCGACCGCGATCTTCTCCGGCTCGAAGTCCGCGGAGTACCGGACGAGCTCCGCGACCGTGGTCCGGTCGGCGACGAGCCCCGCGCGCCGGAGCGCGGTGACGAGGATCGCGGTCGCCTGCGGCCCGAGCTCCGCGAGGCTGCGGTTGCGGTGCTCGCGCACGCCGAGGTCGACCTGCGCGGTGCAGGCGAGCCCGTACCGCTCGACGATGTCGATGAGCAGCGCGAGCTCGACGCCCCACCCCTCGACGAACGGAAGCGTCTCGAGCACGTCGCGCCGCCCCGCATACTCGCCCGACAGCGGTTGGACGAAGCGCTCGAGCTGCGGGAACAGCGTCGAGATCAGTGGGCGCGCCATCAGCTCGGTCACCCGGCCTCCGCCGTGGGGCTGCTCGTGCAGCGGGCGCCGGTAGAAGGCCTTCACGAACGCGATGTCGGGCTGGGTCAGGAGCGGCCCGAGCAGCGCAGTGACGAAGTGCGCGCCGAAGTTGCGGATGTCCGCGTCGAGCCAGCAGAGGATGTCCCCTTCGGCGGCGTCGAGCGTCTTCCACATCGCGTTGCCCTTGCCCGAGCCGGGTCCCGACTCGGGCAGCACCGCGTCGGCCGCGACCACGCGCGCGCCCTCCCAGGACGCGACTGCGGCGGTCGCGTCGGTGGAGCCGTCGTCGAGCACGACGACCTCGTCGACGAGCGCGACCTCCTCCATCAGCGTCCGCCGGACCGTCGCGACGATCTGCCCGACGGTGGCCTCCTCGTCACGGGCCGGCAGGCAGACCGACACGGTGAGGCCACGCGCCGCCTTGGCCCGGACCAGCTCGGCCGCCGAGCGGTCGTCATGGCGCCCGGGCACGGGGAGCAGCGGCACGAATGCCGAGGTTAGCCACCCGTTTTGCCCGTGATCCCCGGCTGGGCCGCCCGTCGCCCTCGGTCCCGACCGGTGCCCGCACCCCGGCGTCCCGGCCGGACCGGGGCCGCCAATGAGTGGCCCGAGGTTCCGGGATCGTGCGAGACTACGGGCTGACACGCGCTCATCCAGAGCGGCTGAGGGACGGGCCCTTTGACGCCGCGGCAACCATCGCATCCCCCAGGTGCGCCAGGTGCCAATGCCCGAACGATGAGAGAGCCCTGAGTGGGCCCCGGGACCTCCGGACTCCGCTCGAGGCGCTCGAAGACCCATCCGAGCGCGTCGAGACCGAACGGCGAACCCGTTCACAGGAGAAGGAGAGCGAAGGACATGGCCCACGTACTGGGACTCCGGTGTCGGGAGTGTGCGCGCGAGTACGACATCGCACCGATCTTCACCTGCGAGTGGTGCTTCGGCCCGCTCGAGGTGGCCTACGACTACGACGCGATCACCGCGGCGATCTCGCGCGAGAAGATCGCCGCCGGGCCGCTCAGCATGTGGCGGTACCAGGACCTCCTGCCGGTCGAGCGCAACCCCGCGGTCGACCTCGGCGCCGGCTTCACGCCGCTCGTGCGCGCGGACCGGCTCGCAGCCGAGCTCGGCCTCGGCGAGGTCTGGATCAAGAACGACACGCTGAACCCGACGAACTCGTTCAAGGACCGGGTCACGTCGGTCGCACTCTCGAAGGCGCTCGAGTTCGGATTCAAGACCGCGGCGTGCGCATCGACCGGCAACCTCGCCAACTCCGTCGCCGCCCACGCCGCGCACGCGGGGCTGCGCAGCTTCGTCTTCATCCCCGCGAACCTCGAGCAGGGCAAGGTGCTCACGACCGCGGTGTACGGC
>DASXYP010000031.1:0-96303 GCA_036502405.1 Acidimicrobiia bacterium | reverse complement strand
CCCGAGGTCACGGCAGAGCTGGACCTTCGCGTCGGTCCCCGCAGTCGCGAACACCCGGGCCCCTGCGTGGGCCGCGAGCTGCACCGCGGCGGACCCCGAGCCACCCGCGGCCGCGTGGATCAGCACGGTCTCCCCGGCCTGGAGCGCGGCGCGGTCGAACAGGCCGAGCCACGCGAGGTGGAACGGGAAGTAGAGCGCGGCGGCGCCCGGGAGAGGAATCGAGTCGGGCATCTCGAACGCGGAGACGGTCGGGCAGAGCGCCTGCTCGGCGAATCCCCCGTGCGCCTGCTTCGGCATCGCGACCACGCGCCTGCCCATCCATGCCTCCGCGCCGGCACCGCACGCTTCGACGACGCCCATGACCTCCATCCCGGGGCTGTAGGGCAGCTCGGGCCGGACCATCATGTTGCCGCCGGTGATCCGCTCGAGGTCGTTGAGGTTGAGCGGGATCGCCTGCACGCGCACGCGCAGCTCGGCCGCCTCGGGCTCGGGGGTGGGCACCGTGTCGAGCTGGAGCACCGTGCTCGGCGCGCCGTACTCGTGAAGTCGCCAGGCCTGCATGGTCATGACGCGCACGCTATAGCGCCGACCCGTCGGCCGGCTCGGCCTCGTCCGCCGCTCGAGTGCCATGATCGGGTGATGACCGAGCAGCCGTGGACCGGCGATGCGTGCTCCCTCGTCGATGCGTTCCGGGCGGGGGAGCGGTCGCCCCTCGAGGAGCTCGATGCGACCCTGGCGGCGATCGAGGCGTCGGATCTGAACTGCTTCTCGCTCGTCGACGCCGAGCGGGCACGCGCGGCCGCGGTCTCCGCGGACCTGTCGAAGCCGTTCGGCGGTGTGCCGACCGGGATCAAGGAGCTCGAGCCGGTCGAAGGCTGGCCGTTCACCGAGGCCTCGTTGGTGTTCGCCGACCGCACCGCCCCCCACACCTCGACGGTCGTCGAACGGCTTCTCGGACGCGGGGGCGCGGTGCCGGTCGGCCAGACCACCGCGAGTGAGTTCGGCGGCCTCAACGTGTCGGTCACGCGCCTCAACGGCGTGACGCACAACCCGTGGATGCACGGGCGCACCGTCGGCGGATCGTCGGGCGGATCGGCCGCCGCGGTCTCCGGTGGTCTCGTCTCGCTCGCCACCGGCGGCGACGGCGGGGGATCGATCCGCATCCCGGCGGGCTACACCGGCCTGCTCGGCATGAAGGGCACGTTCGGCCGGATCCCGCGCGGCCCGCACGCGTTCATGCGTCCCAACACCGTCGTGCTCGGCAACGTCGCGCGATCCGTGCGCGACGCGGCCCGGTACTTCGACGTCTGCGGCGGGTTCCACGGCACGGACCCGACGAGCCTGCCGAAGCACCCGAGCTTCGAGGCCGGGCTCGGCACCCAGGACCTCGCCGGGAAGCGGGTGGCGATCATCCCGCACCTCGGCGGCGTGACCCTCGAGCCCGGCATCGAGGCCCGCCTGCGCGACGACGCGGCGGCGCTCGTCGCTTCGACGGGGATGGTGCTCGTCGACGTGAGCATCGAGCTGCCGAACCTCGCAGCGCAGTGGATGATGGGGAACCTCGCCACGCTCCTCGCGGACCTCGGGGACCGGTGGCCGGGATGCGCGTCGGACATGACCCCGGAGGTCGCGTCCGGGCTCTACATGTCGCAATCGCTCTACAACCTGCGCACCGCTGCGGTCGCCGAGGAGCTCCGGATCCAGGCCAACGAGGTCATGGCCGCGGCGTTCGACCAGGTGGACTTCGTGATCGCGGCGACGAACCCCGGGCCCGCCTTCCCGGCCGACGCGGCGATGAGCAGCAGCGACGGCAACTTCATCGAGTGGGCCAAGTCCAGCACCGCGGCGTCGTACGCCTTCCGCGGCATCCTCTTCGGCACCCGGCTCACCAGCGCGTTCCTCCCCAAGCTGCCGAGCGTGATCATGGAGCGCGCCGCGCCCTACGCCCGTGACCTGCTGACCATGGGTGGCCTGACGATCATCTCGAACATCTACGGCAACCCTGCGGTGTCGATCCCGTCCGGGACCGTGGACGGCCTGCCGGTCGGCTTGCAGGTCCTCGCCCGCCACCACGAGGACGCACTGCTCTTCGACGTCGCGCTCTCGGTCGAGCGCGAGCGGCCCTGGCCGACGGTCGCGCCGCGGAGTGCGACGCTCACGAAGACCGAGGCGAGCTCGCCGGTGCGCTGACGTGGCCGAGGACCACCTCTCGTACTGCCGCATCTGCGCGGCGGCGTGCGGGATCGTGGTGACGGTCGAGGGGGACCGGGTCGTCCGCGTCGCCGGCGACGCCGACCATCCCGTGTCCCGCGGCTACACGTGCACGAAGGGGCGCGGCCTGCCCGCGTGGCACCACCGGACCGACCGGCTCGACCAGCCCCGGTGCCACGGCGACGACGCGGCCTGGGGCGACGTGCTCGACGACCTGGCGCGGGCGCTGGGCGGGATCATCGCGAGCAACGGGTCCGATGCGGTTGCGCTGTATCTCGCCACCGGCCTGGCCTACGACGCGGCCGGTCAGGTCGCGGCGGGGATGTGGATGCGTTCGATCGGCAGCTCCGCCTTCTACTCGGCCGCAACCGTCGACAATGCACCGGTGCTCGTCGCGGCCGAGCTCGTGGCCGGACATCCGATGCTGAACCCGGTCTGGGACCCGGAGTCTCCCGGACTGCTGCTCCTCGTCGGCACCAACCCGGTCGTGTCGCACGGCTACGGCACCGCCTTCCCCGATCCCGTCCGGTACCTCCGCGACTACCGCGCCCGGGGAGGGCGGGTCTGGGTGCTCGATCCCCGCCGCTCCGAGACCGCGGCACAGGCCGACGAGCACATCGCGGTGCGGCCCGGCTCGGACATCGCGGTGCTGGCCGCGGTCGCGGGTGCGCTGCTCGAGGAAGGTGCCGACCCGACCGAGCAGTGCGCGCCCGAGGACCTCGCCGCGCTCCGGCGCGCGCTGTCGTCGTTCAGCGTGAGCTTCGCCGCGGCCACGGCGGACGTGCCGGAGGAGGCGATCCTGCGCCTCGTCGACGAGGTGCGCGCGCGCCGCGGACGTGTCGCGGTGATGTGTGGCACCGGAACCACCATGGCCAGTGACGGGATCCTGGTCGAGTGGCTCCGTTGGGTCGTACTGGTGCTGAGCGGCTCGCTCGACCGCCCGGGTGGCATGCGCTTCAACCGCGGCGCGGTCAACCGGCTGCGCCCGCCCCGGCCCGCACCGCCGGCGCCCGGACCGGAGAGCCGCCCCGAGCTCGGGCGCGTCGCGGGTCAGGTGCCGGCGGTCGCGCTCGCCGACGAGATCGAGGCCGGTGCCGTGCGGGCCCTGGTCGTCACCGGCGGGAACCCCATCTCGGCGTTCCCCGAGCCCGAACGCCTGCGCGCGGCCCTGGCCCGCCTCGAGGTGCTCGCAGTCGTCGACGTCGGCGAGAACGAGCTGACCGCGCTCGCCACGCACGTGCTCCCGGCGACGGGTCAGCTCGAGCGCGCCGACCTCTCGCTCGCCGAGCTGACCGCGCTCCGCTCCGGCCTGCAGGCGACTGACGCGGTCGTCCCGGCGGTGGGGGAGCGGCGGCCGGTGTGGTGGATGCTCGCGTCCCTGGCGCGGCGCATGGGGGGAGACCTGCTCGCCGGTGCGGACCCGGACGACCTCGACGACCGCAGGTTCCTGTCCGGCCTGCTCGCCCGCTCGCCGCTCGATGCGGACGACGTCTTCGCGGCAGGCCCGCGCGGCGTCGATGTGGCGCATGCGCCGGGCTGGGTCCGGGAGACCATGCTCCCGGACGGCCGCTGGCGGATCGCACCCACGGTGATGCTCGAGCGGCTCGCGCTCCATCGCGGACCCGTTCCGGGGTTGGTGCTCGTGCCGCGCCGGGAGATGGCCTGGAGCAACTCGGTCCGCTACGGCGGTACCGGTGAGGAACCGGTCGTGCGCCTGCATCCCGACGACGCGATCGCTGTGCCCGTCGAGGCAGGGGACCGGGTAGAGGTGCGCAGCGCCCATGGACACCTCACCGCCACGGTGGCCGTCGACGCCAACGTGCGCCCCGGCGTCGTCTCCGTCACCCACGGACGCGGGGGAGCGAGCCCCGGGCTGGTGACGAGCAGCCACGCGGAGGTCGACCGCCTGACCGCGATGCCCCACGCGTCGGGCGTCGCAGTCACCATCTCGTCCGCTCCGCAGCCCACCGACCCCGGGAGGTCATGACATGGCCGACATCGAGCTCGTCCGCCGGCTGGTCGCCGCGGACCAGGGCCTGGCGGTGGTGAGCACCACCCGCCGCGACGGGACGATCCAGTCGTCGCTCGTGAACGCGGGCGTCTCGCCGCATCCCGTCGACGGCCATGACGTCGTGGCCTTCGTCGCGCGCGGTGACGCGTTGAAGCTCCGGCACCTCCGCCGACGGCCCTACGCCAACGTCGTGCTCCGTGCCGGCTGGGAGTGGGTCGCGGTCGAGGGCAGCACCACGCTCGTGGGACCGGACGACGCACTCGAGGGCTTCGACGCCGCGGCGCTGCCCGGCCTGTTGCGGGCGGTGTTCCGGTCGGCCGGCGGCAGCCACGACGACTGGGACGAGTACGACCGCGTGATGGCGGCCGAGCGCCGCACCGCGGTGCTCGTGGAGCCGGACCGGATCACCTCGAACGCCTGAGTCAGCGGGCCCGGTGCTCCGTGCCGGCGCCGGCAGTGATGAAGAGGCACGTGCAGGGCCCGGTGACGTCCGCGGTGTGCCAGACCCCCTTGGCGTTCACGACCGCATCGCCCGCGCCGAGCTCGACCGTGCGCTCCGAGCCGTCGATCTCCTGATGGAGCACCACGGAACCGGAGACGCACAGCACCAGCTCCTCGCCGTGCGGGTGGACCTCCCAGCTGTCCCAGGGCGCGTCGAAGGTGTGGACCGTCACCAGGCGGCCCTCGACGCCGTCGGCCGCGTGGGCCTCGGCGTAGCTCTGGTACCACTCGGGTGCGCCCGTGAAGGTCGGCAGCGGGATCACCCGGGATCCGAGCCCGAGGTGCACCGGATGGGTGCCGAGGTCGAAGACGTCGTCGCTCATGCGCCCATCTTCGCCGGGACGCGCGGCTCGTGCCCGGCCACCGGTAGGTTCCGGGGATGGATCCCGTCACCGCCCGCAAGACCTGGCGCACGGTCGAGCCGCTGCACGGCCTCGTCTACTTCGCGCCCGAGCCCGCGGAGGAGTACGAGGCCATCGGGCTCGGGCCGGGACAACGCGGGTACTTCGCGTCGCGGGCCGCGCCGATGGGCGCGGTACCCGCAGAGGTCGTGATCGCGACCTTCTACAACTTCCGGCCTCAGCTCGTCGCCGGCGCGATCCCCGAGGCGTGGTCGGTCGCGACCCCGGACGCGATCGTCGCGGCGCGGCTCCGGGGTGCGGGACGCGCGCTCCGGGAAGTTCTCGGCGACGCGGCGGATGGTCCCGACGTCGCCGCGGCTGCGGCGATCGCCCGGGAGGCCGCGTTGCGAGCCACGGACCATCCGGAGGGTCGGCCGCTCGTCGACGCGCACGCGTCGCTCGAGTGGCCCGAGGAGCCGCTGCTCGTGCTCTGGCACGCGCAGACGCTCCTGCGAGAGTTCCGCGGTGACGCGCACGTTGCGCTCCTGGCGACCTCCGAGGTCAGCGGCCTCGAGGCGCTCGTCCTGCACGGCGCGACCGGCGAGGTGCCACCCGCGGCGCTCCAGGCGACGCGCGGGTGGACGGATGCGGAGTGGGCCGGGGCCGTCGAGGACCTCGCGGCCCGGGGCTGGCTCGCGGCCGACGGGTCGCTCACCGACGCCGGGCGGGTGCACCGCCGGCAGGTCGAGGACCGGACCGACGAGCTCGCGGTCGGCGCCTACGAGGGGATCGGCGACGACGAGTGCGCACGGCTGCGCGAGCTGGTCCGTCCGCTCGCCCGAACCGTCGTGGCGTCCGGCGCCTTCGGCTTCGGCGGTCGTGCTCGGCCTCGCTGAGCGCGAGCCGCGTCACCAGTCGGTCGGGCGGTAGTCCTTCAGGAACTGGCCGTACACGTGCGTGCCCGAGTTGAAGCCCGAGATGATCGGGTCGACGATCCGCGCCGCGCCGTCCACGATGTCGAGCGGCGGATGGAACCGGTGCTCGGACGTCTTGCGCGCCGCGATCTCCATCGGGTCTTCGTCGCTCACCCAGCCGGTGTCGACGCTGTTCATGTGGATGCCGTCGCCGTGGTACTCCGCGGCCGAGGTCCGCGTCATCATGTTCAGCGCTGCCTTGGCCATGTTCGTGTGCGGGTGCTTCGTCGTCTTGAACCGGCGGTAGAACTGCCCTTCGACCGCGGACACGTTCACGATGTGCTTGTCCCGTTCGGGACTGCGCACCATGAGCGGCTTCAGGCGACCGTTCAGGACGAACGGCGCGACCGCGTTGACGAGCTGGGTCTCGAGCAGCTCGACCGACGACACCTCGGCGAGCGTGAGCCGCCACGAGTTCCGGCCCCGGAGGTCCACCTGCTGGCAGTCGGCGTCGAGCACGCCCTCGGGGAAGAGCCGGCTCGACCGGCCGCCGCGGTCCTCCGGCAGCAGCGCGGCCTGCGACAGCTCCGCGGGCCGGAGCAGGCCCGGCTCCCGCGCGCCCCCGAGCGCGACCGGCGCCCGGTCACCGACGATGTCCTGGCCGCGCAGCCCCTCGTACGCACCGAGCAGCGCCCGCGCGGGCTCGGGCATCGACACCATGGACGCGGTCTCGAGGTCGAGCATGTGGCGGTAGAACTCGGGTGGCCGGCGCACGGTCTGGCACGCGTTGTTGACGACGAAGTCGAGCCGGTCGCGCGTCTCCAGCAGGTGCGCGCAGAACGCCTCGACGCTCGGCGTGTGCCGGAGATCGAGTCCGAACACCTCGAGCCGGTCGCCCCAGTCTTCGAAGTCCTCTTCGCCGGCGTAACGCAGCGCGCAGTCGCGCGGGAACCGGGTGGTGACGACGACGGAGGCGCCGGCGCGCAAGAGCTTGATCCCCGCCTGGTAGCCGATCTTCACCCGCCCGCCGGTGAGGAGCGCGACCCGGCCTCGGAGGTCCGCGGTCTCCGTGCGCTTGCCGTAGTTGAATGCGGCGCACGCGGGGCAGAGCTGGTCGTAGAAGTGGTGGACCGCGACGAACTTCTGCTTGCACACGTAGCAGTGCCGGAGGTCCTCGACCCGGACGGCGTCGACGGTCGCGCCCGCGTCCTCGACGCCACCGTCGGCGGGGGAGCCGTCGGGCCCGAACCCCTCGGGCGGGAAGACGTTGGGCGTCGTGTAGACCGGCTTGGCCCGCAGCCGCCGGATGCCGGTGCCCGCCAGGGTCGCCTCGTCCCGCCGGAGCTTGGCGTCGCGGTCGCGCCGCTGGCGGGCGCGGACCCGGCGGCGGCGCAGCTCGACGTCGGGTGCGAACACGTCGCCGGCCGCGTTCACCAGGCGGATCCGTTCGTCCTCGGAGAGGACGCCGAGCAGGGACGGGTCGAGGGCGATGAGGCTGAGGAGCTCGGTGACCGAGCGCAGCCGGTCCGCCATCTCGTTGTGCTCGGTCACGTGCCTGTCCGTCCGTCAATACGGTCCCGGGACCACGCGGTCCGGGAGCCCGCCAGGATGCCAGGAACGGGCCGGCGCGCGGGCACGCAGCGCCGAGCTTCCGCCGGGACCCGTGCCCGGCCTCGCCCCGGTCAGTCGCTGGTACGGGCGCGGTAGCGGCGGAGCGACGCGGGCACGGCGATCAGGAGGATCAGCGCGCAGTAGAGGAACGCGGCCGGGATCGGGTGGTCGAGCGGCCAGGTGTGCTTGCCGACCGCGGCCGTCGGGTTGCCGAACATCTCACGGACGGCCGCGACCACGACGCTCACCGGATTCCACGCCGCCACCCACTGGAGGACGGTCGGCAGCGAGCTGATCGGCACGAACGCGTTGCTCAGGAAGGTCAGCGGGAAGACGACGACGAAGCCGACGCCCATCACCGCGTCCGGCGTGCGCACCGCGAGCCCGATGTAGGTGCCGATCCAGATCATCGCCGAGCAGAACAGGAACAGCAGGAGGAAGGCGCCGGTGACGTGGATCGGGTCCTCGTGGATCCCCCAACCGACGATCAGGCCGGCCCCGAGGAGGACGACGACGGACAGCGCCATGCCCGCGAGCTCCGCGAGGTAGTGCCCGGAGAGGTAGGCGGTGCGGGTGGCGGGCAGCGACCGGAACCGGTCGATCACCCCTTCGGTCAGGTCGGTCGAGATCGCGGTGGCCGGACCCGTCAACCCGAACGCGAGCGACTGGATCAGGATCCCGCCGATGATGAACTCGCGGTAGTTCCCACCGGTGACCGCGATCGCGCCGCCGAACACGTAGGCGAAGAGCAGCACGAACATCAGCGGCTGCAACGTCACGTCGAGCAGCTTCTCGGGGATCTGGCGGATGTGCTCGATGTTGCGACCCGCGTAGACGACGGTGTCGCTCCACCAGTGCGCGAGAGGGCTCCCGTTCACCTCGGGCCGGGCCTGGGGAGCTGGGAGCGCCGTCGTCTCGGGAGCCTGGGCCGTCGTGGTCATGCGGGAACCTCTTCCGCGGCGGTGGTCGAGTCGGTCAGGGTGAGGAAGACGTCGTCCAACGAGGCCTGGCGCCGGTTGAGGTCGACCGCGTCGATCCCGGCCACGTCGAGGGCCCGCATCATCTCCATGAGCCGGGTGCCCTCGCGCACGGGAATGGTCGCGACCAGGGTGTCCACGTCGAGGCTCGGCGCGTTCGACGCGAAGCGCTCGGTCACCTGTGCGACGGCGGTGAGCTCAGCCGGCGACCCGACGGTGATGTCGATCCGGTCGGTGCCGATGCGTGCCTTCAGGACGTCGGGCGTGCCGTGCGCCACGGTCTTGCCGTGGTCGAGCACCACGATGTCGTCGGCCAGCTGGTCGGCCTCCTCGAGGTACTGGGTGGTGAGGATCACCGTGGTGCCGCTGCGCACGAGGTCACGCAACAGCTCCCAGAGGTCGTTGCGACTGCGCGGGTCCAGGCCGGTGGTCGGCTCGTCGAGGAAGAGCACCGGCGGCGCGGCGACCAGGCTGGCCGCGAGGTCGAGACGCCGGCGCATGCCGCCCGAGAAGGTCTTGACGAGCTGGGACGCGTTGTCGGCGAGGTCGAGGCGGGCAAGAAGCTCGTCGGCCCGGCGCTTCGACTCCGGCTTCGAGAGGTGATGGAGCCGCCCCACCATGACCAGGTTCTTGTGGGCGCTCATCAACCCGTCGACCGTCGCCTGCTGCGCCGCCACGCCGATGCGCTCGCGCACGCCGAGCGGGTCCGCGACCACGTCCAGCCCGGCGACCGTCGCGGAGCCCTCGGTCGGGGCGGAGAGGGTGGTCAGGATCCGGATCGCGGTCGTCTTGCCCGCCCCGTTGTGGCCGAGCAGCCCCAGGATGGTGCCCGGGGCCACGTCCAGATCCAGGTCCCGCAGTGCCCAGAGCTCGCCGAAGCGCTTGCCCAGGCGCCGGGTGGTCACGCCCCCGCCGGCGCCCGGGTTCTTGGTATGCCGTACGGCGGATTCGTACATGGTACGAAGATTAGCGGTACACTGTACGAATGGCAAGTGACTCACGGCACGGGCGTACGAGAGCCGACTCCGGCGCCGCGAAGGCGGCGTTGCGGGACCTCGTCGTCGAGAAGGTCGCGGACAAGGCGGCCGAGAAGGCGAGCAAGCAGGAGCGCATCGCGCAACGCGCCGCGCGCAAGGCGGCATCGCTCGAGCGCGCGGCCGGCAAGGTGTCGGATCACGCCGCACGTCACGAGCGCGTGGCCGCAAAGGCGGCGATGAAGGCCGAGATGCTCGAGCGCATCAGCTCCGGGCTCGGCGCGCTCGAGCTCTGGACCCGCGATGAGCCGGGCGCGCGCCGACCGCGGTTCACGCGCGACGACATCGCGCAGGCGGCGATGCGGATCGCGGACACGGAGGGCTTCGACGCGCTCTCGATGCGCCGGCTCGCGGTCGAGCTCGACGCAGGCACGATGACCCTCTACCACTACGTTCGCACCAAGGACGAGGTGCTCACGTTGCTGCTCGACGCCGTGATGGCCGAGGTCGTGCTCGGACCCGACGAGCCGATGCCGGCGAGCTGGCGCGAGGCGATGACGACAATCGCCGAGCGGAGCCGCGCGTCCGTCCAGCGTCACGCGTGGATCCTGGACATCGCCGACGAGCCGGCCCTCGGGCCGAACGCCGTCCGGCACTTCGACCAGTCCCTCGAAGCCGTCGCGTCGCTGCCGATCAGCCTCGCCGAGAAGATCGACATCGTGAGCGCGGTCGACGAGTACGTGTTCGGCTTCTGCCTCTCGGCGCGGGACGGGCGCCACGCCGACGACGCCGACACGGGGATGATCGAGTACGTCGAGTCGCTGGTCGCCACGGGGGAGTACCCCCAGCTCGCGGCCCTGGCCGCCGAGTACGGGCTCGACGCCGCATGGGAGCAGATCGAGGAGCACCGCCGGGACCCGGACCGGTTCGCGCGCAACCTGCGCCGCCTGCTCGACGGGATCGAGGCCGACCTCCCGGGCGGTGATTCCACCCGTTGACCCCTGGTATCCGATCGGATACCATCTGGCATGGACGCCGCCCGCACCCTGCGCATGGCCCGGCGCCGCGCCGGCCTCACCCTCCGGGCTCTCGCTGCCCGGGCCCGCACGTCGCACTCGACCCTGGCCGCGTACGAGGCGGGCCGGAAGGTCCCGACGGTGGACACCCTCGAGCGCATCGTCCGGGCCGCGGGCTTCGACCTCGCGCTCGAGCTGACCCCGGCGGTCGGCGGTCCCGATCCCACGGCGCGGGGCCGCGAGCTGGCCGAGGTGCTCGACCTCGCATCGAGGTTCCCCGCCCGGCACGCGCAGACCCTGGAGTTCCCCCGGTTCGGCCGGCGATGACCTCACTGGCCGACAAGATCGTCGCGATCCACGGCGCACTCGACGCGGATCGGATCCCGCATGCGTTCGGTGGCGCGCTCGCGCTCGCCTGGTGCACCCAACGGGCGCGCGGCACGATCGACATCGACCTCAACGTCTTCGTGGCGACGTCGCGAACCGGCGAGGTCCTCGCGGCTCTGCCGGCCGGCGTCACGTGGAGCGCGGACGACCGCGCCGTGATCGAACGCGACGGCCAATCCCGCCTGTGGTGGGACACGACCCCGGTCGACGTGTTCGTGAACACGACCGACTTCCACGTGGAGGTCGCGAGCCGGGCCCGGGCGGAGCGATTCGAAGGGGCGGACATCCCGTTTCTCGCCTGTTCGGACCTCGCGGTGTTCAAGGCGTTCTTCGATCGCACGCAGGATTGGGCCGACCTCGAGGAGATGGCGGCCGCCGGGACGCTCGACGTCGACCGGGTCGTCGGCACGCTGTCCCGATACCTCGGACCCGACGACGAGCGCATCCGCCGGGTCCAGCACCTGCGACCCGGCGACGCCCCGTGACGGGTCAGCGACCCTTGCGTCGCTCGGCGCTCCTGGTGCTTCGGGCCAGCTCCTTGACGCGCCGGGCTTCCTCGTAGGTCATCGCGACGTTCGGCGAGGTGATCGCCTCGTCGTGCAGGGCCCGCCACCCCGCGAGCCGCTCCGGGGCCAGGCGCCCGTCCTCGATCGCCGCGGTGACGGCGCACCCGGGCTCGGTGTCGTGCAAGCAGTCCGTGAAGCGGCAGTCCACCGCGAGATCGTCGACGTCCGCGAACGTCTCCGCGACTGCGTCGGGCTCGACCCACAGCCCCACGCCGCGGATGCCGGGGGTGTCGATGAGCACACCGCCGCCCGGGAGCACGTGCAGGTCCCGGGCCGTGGTCGTGTGCCGGCCCTTGGAGTCGCCGGCGCGGACCTCGCCGACCGCGGCCACGTCCTCACCGAGCAGCGCGTTCACCAAGCTGGACTTCCCCGCACCGGACTCGCCGAGCATCGTGACCGTCTGCCCGCGCGCACGGTCGCGGAGCTCGTCGAGCCCGACGCCCTCGCGCGCCGACGTGACGATCACCTCGATGCCGGGGCTCGCGGCGGCGATCTCCGCCGCAGTGACCTCCGGTTCGGACGCGAGGGCGGCCTTGGTCAGGACGACGATCGGCGTCGCTCCCGCGTCCCGTGCGAGCGTGGCGCCCCGGTCGATCCGGCCGGTCTTCACGACCCGGTCGAGCCCGCACACGAGGAAGACGACGTCGACGTTGGTCGCGAGCACCTGGTCCGTGTCGCGGTCTGCGGCGCGCCGGCGCAGCACCGAGTCGCGGGGCAGGACCGCGATGGGCTCGCCGCCTTCGCACGCGATCCAGTCCCCGACCGCCGGAGCCGGGTCGAGGCGCCGAGCCAGTGGCGCCACGACGACGCCCGACGGGGTGGCGAGGTGAAGCGCGGAGCCGTCGTGACGGGTCACGCGCCCCGGTTTCGCGTCCGGGTACCCGGCGAGGCGGGCGGCCCAGTGCTCGTCCCAGCCGTACGGCTCGAGCGCGCGCGCATCGAAGGGCGCGTCACTCGGTGTCGACGGGGAGGCTTCGGGCACGCCGAACAGTGTGGCAGCCGCGCGCGACGGGTCCCGTGAACCGGCGCGTTCCCGGGCGGGGATGTGCACGTGGCCTTCGTCGGTGACCGGACGGTGGCGGACTTCGCGCTGCCGTGCTCGACCGACGGTCCGCAGCGGCCGTACGGCGTGCGCGGGTTCGATCTCACCGGGGTGACGGGCCCTCGAGCCTCTCCGTCTCGTGCGCCCGGGGCGCGGCCGGCTCCGATCCGCCGTCAGACCAGGCTGAAGCCGGACTCCTGCACCTGAGCGAGCAGCTTGACCCGCTCCTGCTGGGAGACCGTCATCGGCTTCGGCAGCCGGCGGTCCGATCCGCGCACGAGCGCGGTGGTCTTCACGCCGTTGGTCGCGACCGCGGCCGTCGGCGGGGGCGGAGTCTGGGGCTGGCAGCTGCTCCCCGTCGCGGGGAGGCCGGGCGCCGCGAGCCGGGGCGGCTCCAGGAACGCGGGCCGATGGAAGTCCAGGCAGTCGAGGAGGTTGTCGGCGTTCGCGTCGCGGCGGGTCAGCGCTCCGAGGTTGAACTTCGTCTCGATGAACCGGAGGACCGACGTGTGGTCGTGGACGACGTGCGAGACGTAGTTGCGCCTGGCGAACGGGGAGATCACGAACGCGGGCACGCGGAGGCCGTACTGGTTCCACGCGGCCGGCGCGTTCGGTGCCGCGGCCACCGCGGGGGCGATGTCGTCCGGCGGGATCGCGGCCGGCGGCGCGACGTGGTCGTAGTAGCCGCCGTGCTCGTCGTACATGAACAACAGCACGGTCTTGGGCCATGCGGGGCTGTCCATGACCGCGTTCACGATCGAGGCGGTGTACGCCTCACCGAGCTGGACGTCCGCCGGGTTCTCCTCCGAGTACGCGGTCACGCCGGGGCTGACGATCGAGACCGACGGGAGGGACCCGGTGCTGCAGTCGTCCAGGAACTGCTGGAACAGGTGGACCTTGTCGCGGTTGGCACCGAACGTCTTCGGGAAGAGCGCGATGTCGGGCAGGTCCCAGCAGTAGTCGGCCCAGGAGATGCCGTGCGCGTCGAGCTTGTCCCAGATCGTCCCGCCGGCGGGGTGCGGCAGCGCCAGCACCTTGGTCGTGTCGGTCGCGATCAGGTCCTGGCAGGTCGCGGCCTGCAGGTAGAGCCGGTTCGGGTAGGTCTGCGCGGGCGCGGACGCGAACCAGCGGTCGCACAGCGGGAAGGTGCTCGCAAGCGACCAGTAGAACGGGAGGTCGGTCCCGTCCCAGAAGTGCATCGCGTTCACGTTGTCGTCGAACAGGAAGCCGTCCATCTTCCCGCCGTCGATCTGGAGGTGGCTCGATGACCAGCTCTGCGACACGCCCTGGCCGGGCTGGCACGTGGACGGCGCATGCGACACCCGGACCGTCCGGCCCTCCTGGTCCACGTTGCTGTTCGTCGGGACGCCGTTGCGGACGGAGTAGCCGTCGCCGCGGTGGAACATCCCGTAGTACGAGTCGTACGAGTGGTTCTCCTGCATGTAGATGACGATGTGCTCGACCTGGGGGATCAGGTCGCTGCCCTCGGCCCGAAACGGGTTGGGTCGGTCGCCCGGCTGGCGGATCCGGCGACCGGGGAAGCCCGGACGGCCGCGCCACGGGTGGCATGCAGTCAGGGCCACGCCGGCCGCGGCGCCCAGGCCCAGGAGGAAGGTACGGCGAGCGAGGTCATCAACCATGGCGGAACGGTAGCCCCGGCCCTCGGCGGGCGACATGGCGCGCCGCCGCCAATTCACCTCTCGTTCCCTCAGCGCACGAGGGCCGTCCACAGGTGCATCAGGCCGTACGAGCGCCATGGCCGCCAGGCCTCGGCCCGGGCCGCCGCGTGCTTCGCGTCGCCGGGCACCCCGAGCTGCTCGAGCGCGCGGCGGACCCCGAGGTCCGTCGGCATGAAGACGTCGGGGTCGCCGAGGGCACGAAGGCTCACGTACGCGACCGTCCAGGGTCCGATGCCGGGGATCCCGAGCAGCTGGTGCCGGAGCTCCTCCCGGTCGACGCCGGGATCGACGTGGAGGTCACCCGCCGCGACCTCCCTCGCGATCCGAATGATGGTCTCCGCCCGCGCGCGCGGCATCGGCAACGTCGTCGGTTCGGCGGCCGCGAGCGTGCCCGCGTCCGGGAAGTGCCCGGTGAGGCGGCCGTCGGGACTGGCGAGCGGCGTGCCCATCGTGGCCGTCATCCGCCCCAGGACGGTGCGGGCACCCGCGACCGAGACCTGCTGCCCGACGATCGCGCGGACGAGCAGCTCGAACCCGTCACCGTGGCCGGGGACGCGCAACCCGGGGTGCTTCCGCACGAGCGGGCCGAGGAGGGCGTCGCGTCCGAGCTGCGCGCTCACCGCGACCGGGTCGGCATCGAGGTCCAGGAGGCGACGGCACCGTTGGACCGCCGCGGGCAGGTCGCGGAGGTCGTCGAGCGCGAGGATGCACGCGATGTGCTCGGGCTGCGGCGTGAGCGCGACCGTCGCCGCGCCGAACGGGAGCATCAACGTCCGGCGGTAGGTGGTGGCGTCCACCGCCTCGACGCCGGGCACGGCCCGGGAGCGGAGCAGGTCCAACATCGGGCCGCCGTCGTACGGCGCCCGGAACGGGAGGCGCAACGAGATCTGCCCGGGTGCTGTGACCGGTGGGCGGGTCCCGCGAGACCGCGACGCAGCGCGGGCCCGGAGCTCCGTCGGCGTCATTGCGAAGACCGCGCGGATCGTGTCGTTGAACTGGCGGATGCTCGCGAAGCCGCTCGCGAACGCGACGTGCGCGAGGCCGACGTCCGTCGTCTCGATGAGGACGCGAGCGGTCTGCGCCCGCTGGGCTCGCGCGAGCGCGATCGGGCCCGCACCGACCTCGGCGACCAGCTGCCGGTGGAGGTGGCGCTCGCTGTAGCTGAGCCGGCGGGCCAAGCCCGACACCCCTTCGCGGTCGACCACACCGTCCGCGATGAGCCGCATCGCCCGCCCGACGAGGTCGGCCCGCTGGTTCCACTCGGGTGACCCCGGGGTCGCGTCGGGACGGCAACGCTTGCAGGCCCGGAAGCCCGCGAGCTGCGCCGCGGCGGCGGTCGCGTAGAAGCGCATGTTCTGGCGCTTCGGGGTCCGGGCGGGGCAGCTCGGCCGGCAGTAGATGCCCGTGCTCGTCACCGCGCCGAAGAACCACCCGTCGAAGCGGGGGTCGCGGCTCTGCACCGCCCGGTAGCACCGCTCGTGATCCTCGAACATGGTCCGAGGATGGCCGAGCCGGCTCGTCCTGGCTAGCGGATTTCGGACGGAGGGGTGGATACCACGGCAGGGTGGGTTCAGCCGACGAGGTCCGTGTCGGCGATCGACGTGGGCGGCGTGAGGATGTTCAGCACCAGCTCGAGGACGAACGCTCGCGTCGCGGCCGGCTCGAGGTGCCACGGTGGTCGTTCGGTGCCAAGGGAGCGGCGGGCGCGGCGGACGGTCAGCCACTGCAACGTCCGCAGCACGACGACGTTGCGCGCGACGGCCACCCCCGGCGGGAGCGTCGAGAACGTGGTTGCGACGCAGCTCCTCCAGCGGGACGCGAGTGGATGGTCGCTCACGAGGAAGGTCTCGACCGCGTCAGGGTTGCTCTCGTCGCGCTCGGCCCAGACGCGCACGAGGAGGCAGCTGCGCTCGGTCGCGAGCATCCCGTTCGCAGCATCGACGGCGGTCGCGGCCCAGGCTTCGGGAGTCGGCGTCCCCACCGAGGCCGCGAGCGCGACCTGCTGCTGGATGATCGCCGACTGCTCGAGGTTGACCTCGCGGACGAGATGCTCCACCAGCTGCGCCTTCGAGCCGAAGTAGTACGTGATCGCCGAAGGGTTGCGGAGCCCGGCGTCGGCGATGATCTCCCGCGTCGACGTCCCCCGGATGCCCTGCCGGCCGAAGCGCTGCAGCGCCGCTTCGCGCAGCCGGGTCCGTGCGTCGGCCTCGACGTCCGCCGCCGCGCCGTCCGTTGCTGCCGTTCCTGCCCGTGCGTTCAACCGCCCAAGGCTATCCAAGGACAGGTCGGCGCCGCCCCGGCGGCTCAGCATCCCGCCCGGTCCAGGTCCCGAAGCAGGGCGCCGGCGCCCGTCACGTCGGCCCCCCGCAGCCGGACGGCTTCAGCGAGGGCGCGGTCCGAGGTCACCACCTGCACCGGCTCCTCGACGCCCGCGTCGAGCAGGGCCACGATCCGGTCGTCGGCTGCGTCACGTCCCTTCCTCGTGGCGTAGTGGACGTGGACGCCGTCGTGCTCGCCCTCGGGCAGGTCGGACTGGGGCACGTCGAAGACGACGTGCACCGCCTCCGGGCGCGTCGCGGCGAGGCACTGCAGCCGGGCCAGGAGCCGGCGCACCGCGCCCGGCCGGTCACGCCACCAGCCGTCGGGCACCGAGCCGATCACGTTGTTGCCGTCGACGAGCAGCACGTCAGGACAGCCAGAGCCGGACCAGGTCCCGCAGACGCTCGATCCCGGTCGCCTTCGTGGCGCTGACCCAGACCACGTCTCCGGGCTCGAGCATGCACTTCGCCGCGAGCTCGCGCTTGCGTCGCTCGCGCTGGGACGACTTCACCTTGTCGTGCTTCGTCGCGACGACGGAGTGCGGGCGGGCGTGGGCGCGCAGCCAGTCGAGCATCTGCAAGTCGGACTGCGTGGGTCCGATCTCCCCGTCGACGAGGAGCAGGATCATCTCGAGCTGGTCCCGGTCGAGCAGATACCGCTCGACCATCGGCTGCCACGTCGCCCGGGTGGACTTCGCCACCTTCGCGTAGCCGTAGCCGGGGCAGTCCACGACGGTCGCGTCGGCACCCACGAGGTCGAAGCAGTTGAGCAGCTGCGTTCGTCCCGGGGTCTTGGACACGAGGGCGAGCTGCCTGCGACCAGCCAGCGCGTTGAGCAGCGACGACTTCCCGACGTTGGACCGGCCGACGAACGTGACCTCGGCCCGCGAGTCGGGCAACAGGTCCAGGCGCGGGGCCGAGAGCAGGAACTCGAGCTGCAGCGGGGGGCTCATGCTCGGGCCATTGTCGCCCAGACCGTCGCCGCCGCCCGACGCGGCTCTCCTCTCACCGCCCGAGGCTGCGACGCGGATGCGGCGGCGCGACCGATCCGGGGGATCAGAAGGGCATGACGAGCTGGTCGACCGGGGCGTAGTCGTCGGTGAGCCGGCGCGCGCCGTCGACGTAGCGCGTCACCGCCGCGCCGCGGAGGACCTCGCCGTCAGCGGGCGCCACCGCGAAGCTCGGGATCGGGGCCCGGGAAGCGACCAGCACCTGGTTCGCCGGCTCGCTCGCCGGCACGCCGCCGGCGGGCACGATCACCGCGACGTGGCGGAACTGTGAGGACAACGTCGCCACCTCGGCCCGGGCGAACCGGTTGCGCCCGCCGTCGATGACGTTCATCACCAGGACGCCGCCGGGCCGTAGGCCGCGGTCGATCTCCTGCATGACCTCGGCCGTCGTGAGGTGCCACGGGACGGACTCGCCGGAGAACGCGTCCCCGACCACGAGGTCGTACGAGTCGGGTCGGAGGTGTGCCAGCGCGAGGCGCGCGTCACCGACGTCCACGACGAGGTGCTTCGACTCGACCAGTCCGAGCTCGCGCTTCGCGATCTTCACGAGGTCGGCGTCGATCTCGAGCACGCGGTTGTGCGATCCGGTCCGCACCGCGTCGAGGTACTCGGGGAAGCTGAACCCACCGCCCCCGATGTGGAGCGCGTCGAGCGGACCCCCGGGCATCGCCCGGACGACGTCCGCGAAGAGGCGCACGTAGCGGACGTCGAGTTCGGTCGGGTGCTTCGGGTCGACGTACGCGTGCCGGAGCCGGTCCAGGTAGAGGTTGCGGGCCGACGGGTGACCGGGCACGGCCTCGACGCGCACGCACGAGTACGCGGTCTCGTGCTCGCAGGTCGACCGGACGGTCGCGACGTTCAGGCCGCTCCAGAGCACGAGCAGCGCGAGTCCGATGCCGGGGAGCGCCGGAGGACGACCGCGAAGGCGCCAGGACGCCACGATCCCGGCCGCGACCAGGACGGCACCGATGACGACCACGATCGTCTTGGAGGGCAGCGCCGCCACGAGCACGAAGCCGGTCAGGAACGTGCCGGCCAGCGCCCCGAACGTCCCCGCGGCCGAGAGCCCACCGACGACGGTGCCGGTCTCGTCGAGGTCGGCGAGCCGCAGCTTGGCGACCATCGGGCTCACCGCACTGAGGACCGCGACCGGCAGGAAGAAGGCAGCGGCGGTCAGCAGCACGATCGCGACCGGCTCGCTGTCCATCTTGGGGCCGAGACCGGTGACGATCGGGACCGACAACCACGTGAGCGCGCCGCCGATCACGAGCGCGGGGCCGATCATCGTGCGCGGGTCCCGGCGGTCGGCCACGATGCCCCCGACCGCGGCACCCGCGGCGATCCCCGCGAGCACGGTGCCGATGATCCCGGTGAACGTCTGCAGCGAGACGCCGACGTAGGGCGCCATCAGCCGGCCCGCGATGATCTCGAGCACGAGGACCGCCGCCGAGGTGCCGAACACCACGGCGGTGGCCCGCGCGGTCCTCACGAAGGCGGAGCCTCGCGCTGCTGGACGGCGAAGATGGGTCGGTAGGGCCCGGTCGGCGGCATGAGGCACGGCCGCGGGTCGTGCCGCGCCCAGCGCGCGGGCTCGCCGCGGATGAGCGTCTCGCCGTGCGGCGACGGGCGCACCAGGTCGGTGTAGGAGAACGCGTCCGCGGCGGCGTAGGTCTGCAGCAGCAGGTGGCGGGCGCGGTCCGACCGGTTCGGCGCGGAGCCGTGCACCGTCCGGCAGCTGTGCACGGTGATCGTGCCCGCCGGGCCGACGGGGTACTCGGCGCGATCGACGCCGGCGGCGACGGCGTCCGCGTCGGAGAGCGCGCCGACCCACACGTCGTCGTCGTAGAGGTCGTAGAGCGGCCCCGCGTGGCTGCCCGGGACGAACCCGACCTCACCCATCCCCGGCTCCACCGCGTCGAGGAAGACGCCGACGGTCAGCAGGTCGTAGTTGGTGTGCGGCCAGAATTGGATGTCCTGGTGCCACTTCACCTCTTCTCCGCCGCGGGCCGCCTTGAAGTTGAGCTTCGAGTGGTGGAACTTCAGGTCGGGCCCGAGCAGGTCGGCGACGACGTCCACGATCACGGACTGCGACGCGAACTCCCAGTAGGTGTCGTGCAGGTCGGTCGGCGAGCTGAGCCGGCGCAGCCGCGGCTCGGCGGCGCAGTGCCCGTCGTCGAGGTCGAACACGACGTTCGACTCGGTCAGCGCCCGGCTCTGGTCGAGGAAGTCATCGGTGACGGCCCGGAGCCGCTCCAGCCACTCGTCGCCGACCAGCCCGGGCACCGTCAGCCACCCCTGGTCCTGGTAGCAGGCCACCTGGTCGGCGGACAGGACCTGCGGCAGGGGAGCGTCGACCATGGTCCGAGGCTAGGGCGGCCCGGAGATGCGGTCAGGCCGGGAGCTCCGGGCGCGTGTTGTGCGAACCGGTCACTGCCTGACCGGGTTCTTTGTCAGAATCGGAGCGTGCGCGCCGACCGCCTCGTGGCCATCCTGCTCCTGCTCCAGGCCCGCACCCAGGTGACCGCGGCGGAGGTCGCGGAGGAGCTCGAGGTCTCGGAGCGGACCGCCCGGCGCGACCTGGACGCACTCGCGATGGCGGGCGTGCCCGTCTACTCGCGCCAGGGGCGCAACGGAGGCTGGCAGCTCGTCGGCGGGGCGAAGACCGACCTGAGCGGTCTCACCGCGGCCGAAGCGCGCGCGCTCTTCCTGGTCGCGGGCACCGCGTCGAGCACGCCCGAGGTGAAGGCCGCGTTGCGCAAGCTCGTGCGGGCGCTGCCCGAGACCTTCCGCAACGACGCCGAGGCCGCAGCGAACGCGGTCGTCGTCGATCCCACGGCCTGGGGCCGCGGCGGGCGCCCCCAGCTCAACCCGCCGCACCTGGACGCGCTCCAACGTGCGGTGGTCGACGGATTGCAGGTCACGCTCGGCTACCGGACGCCGAACAAGGCCGCGAGCACACGCATCGTCCACCCGCTCGGTCTCGCGAGCAAGGGGCCCGCGTGGTATCTCGTCGCGGACACGGACGCCGGGTTGCGCACGTTCAAGGTGGACCGGGTGAGCGCGGTGGAGCCGACGGGGGAGGCGGTCGTCCGCCCGGATGGCTTCGACCTGGCCGCGGCCTGGAAGCTGATCACCGACACGGTCGACGCCCGCCGGCACGCGGCGATCGAAGCTCGCGGCGCGGCGACCCCGGAGACGGTGCCGGTGCTTCGAATGGTGCTCGGGACGCGCGTCCGCATCGGGCCCACGCGCCCCGACGGTCGCGTCGACGTCGAGATCGGCGGGGGGAGCGACCGTGCGCTCGCAGGCGAGCTCGCGGGCTTCGGCGCCGGCCTCGAGGTGCTGGAGCCCCCATCGCTCCGTGACTGGTTGGCCCGGATCGGCGAGGAGCTCACCGCGACCTACGCCCGGGAGGAGTAGCCGCCGGCCGGGTCCCCTCCCGCGGGGCCGGGCCGCCCGGGACCCCGGTCAGCCCGTCTCCGCTCAAGTTCGGGGGCTTGCGGCCGATCTCTGAGCGAGCGAATCCGGAGATCCGTGTATGCGCCGAATGAGCCTGGTGCTGAGGTTCGCCCTGCTGAGCCTCGCCGTGACCATTGCCTTGGGCGTCGTGCTCACCGAGTCGTCCGCGCGCGCGACCGCACGCCGCAGCCTCGACTCGGCCCGGGACAGCGTGGTCCTCGTGTCGCGTCTGGGGATCCAGCCGCAGCTGACGCCGAGCGGACTCGCCCACGGGCTCGGCCCGGCCGAGGTGGCGAACCTGGACCGCGTGCTCCGCAGCGACGAGGGCAGCGCGAGCATCGCCCGGATCAAGATCTGGAATCGATCCGACCACGTCGTGTACTCGGATGACACGTCGCTCATCGGGCGGCGCTTCGAGGCGGACGACCAGCTCCTCGCGGCACTCGACGGCCACGTCGAGTCCGAGATCAGCACCCTCGGCCGCGCCGAGAATGCGAGCGAACGCCACTTCGGGAAGCTGTTCGAGGTCTACGTGCCGATCACCTTCGCGGGGGCGTCCCGGCCTGCGGGCGCGTTCGAGCTCTACCTGCCCTACGCGCCGATCGGTCGGGAGATCACGAAGGACAACCGCCAGCGCAACCTCCTCTTCGCGGGTGGCCTCGCCCTGCTCTGGCTCGTGCTCCTCCCCGTCGTCTGGCAGGCGTCTCGCCGGCTGCGGCGAACCTCGGCCGCCAACCACCACCAGGCGATGCACGACGCGCTGACCGACCTGCCGAACCGCACGATGCTGCGCGCGCAGCTGGTGACCGCGATCGAGGCCGCCACGTCGGCGTCGACCGGCGTGGGTGTGCTCGTCCTCGACGTCGACCGGTTCAAGGAGGTCAACGACACGCTCGGCTACCAGAACGGTGACCTGCTCCTGCGCGCGATCGGCGACCGGGTCGTCGCGACGCTGCCCGCGCGGGCCACCGTCGCCCGGCTCGGGAGCGACGAGTTCGCGGTGGTGGTCCCCGCGATGGCCCATCCAGCGAGGGCGCTGGCCGTCGCCCGCGATCTCGTGACCGCGCTCGAGACACCGTTCACCGTCGACGACCTCTCGGTCGAGGTCGAGGCCACGATCGGGGTCAGCATCTTCCCCGAGCACGGGACGGACGCGGAGACCCTGCTGCGCCGTGCTGACGTCGCGATGCAGTGGGCCAAGGAGTCCCACGTCGCCGTCGAGCTGTACGCGATCGAGCACGACACGTACAGCCGCAGGCGGCTCGGACTCGTGGCCGACCTCCGGCGGGCGCTGGACGGCGACGAGCTGGTCCTGCACTACCAGCCCCAGGTGTCGCTCGAGACCGGTCGGGCGACCGGGGTCGAGGCACTCCTGCGCTGGAACCACCCCGAGCACGGGTTGCTCCCACCGGACGAGTTCATCCCCCTGGCCGAGCGGTCCGGCCTGATCCACCCGCTCACGGAGCACGTGCTCGAGCGGGCCTGCACGGACTGCCGGGTCTGGCGCTCCCGCGGCGTGGAGCTGAGCGTCGCGGTCAACCTCTCGGCGCGCAACCTGATCGAGACCGACCTGCTCGAGCGCGTGCGGGGGCTCCTCGTCCGTCACGACCTGCCTCCGTCGGCGCTGGTGCTCGAGATCACCGAGAGCACGATCATGGCGGACCCGGTCGCGGTGACCGAGGTCGTGCGACGACTCCGGGCCGAAGGCCTGGCCGTGTCGATCGACGACTTCGGAACGGGCTACTCGTCGCTCGCGCACCTGCGTCACCTGCCCGTGAGCGAGATCAAGATCGACAAGTCCTTCGTGTTCGGGATGGTCGACGACCCGGCCGATGCGACGATCGTGCGCTCCGCGATCGAGCTCGCGCACAACCTGCACCTGACGGCGGTGGCCGAGGGAGTCGAGACCGAGATCGCGCGGGATGCGCTCGCGGCGCTCGGCTGCGATGTCGCACAGGGCTACTTCTACGCCCTTCCGATGCCCGCGGCGGAGCTCATGGAGTGGGTGCGGCGGCACCACGCCTCGGCTGCCGACGCGAGCCGGCTCGGCCGCCGCTAGTTCGCGCGCCGTTCACGGAACTGCGAACGTCCCGCAACCCGCCGCGCGGGACCCTGGGTCCGGTGGATACGACGATCGTGCCTCCGTCCGGCGTCGTCGACGTCGCGGTCCGGCCCTGTTCGCTGCGCTCCTTGGGCTCGGTGCTCGCCGATACGTTTTGTCCCGAGTGCGACCGCGACGTGTCAGAGCCCGCGGCCCACGGCGTCACCGTGCGCTGCGCGCGCTGCTCCGGCGCGGCGCCGCACTGAGCGCGGTCGCGCTGCCGGCGAGCATCCGACGGCGGGGAGCGACCGGTCTCTAGCATTTGCACCGACACCCAAGCGGGGGAGGTGCACGATGCAAGATCGCGTTCGTATCGCGCTGGCCGAGGGAATCGGCACGATGATCCTGGTCGTCGGAGGTCCCGGGACCGCGATCCTGGCCACCGGCTCGTTCGCCGGCCCGCACAGCACGGTCGGCGTGCTCGGGGTCGCGCTCGCGTTCGGGCTCAGCCTCCTGTGCGCGGCCTACGCGATCGGCTCGATCTCGGGATGCCACATCAACCCCGCGGTGACGATCGGTCTCTGGGCCATCAAGAAGACCGAGGGCGCGCTCGTGCCGTTCTACCTGCTGGGCCAGATCATCGGCGGGATCGTCGGCGCCGCGGTCATCTTCCTGATCGCGGACAGCATCAACGGCTTCAGCGCCAAGGCGTCCGGGTTCGCGTCGAACGGCTACGGGTCGCACTCGCCGAGCTCGATCCTGAGCGGAGGTCACATCCCGGGTGGGTTCGGGCTCGGGGCCGTGATCGCGGCCGAGATCTTCTTCACCGCGATCTTCGTCTTCGTGATCGCCAGCACCAGCCGGGGCTCGATGACCGTCGGCTTCACCGGCCTCACGGTCGGGCTCATGCTCACGCTCATCCACCTGATCTCCATCCCGATCGACAACACGTCGGTCAACCCGGCCCGGAGCATCGCCACCGCGGTGTTCCAGGGCTCGTGGGCGCTCGACGAGCTGTGGGTGTTCATCGTCTTCCCCGTCATCGGGGGCCTGATCGGGGCCCTCGTCTGGCGGGGGCTGGTGCCCGCGCACGACCGGTAGGCCCCGGCCCGGGTCACGAGACCCCAATTCCCCTGCAACCGGCCCGATTTAGGGCTTCTGGTGGCCCCATCACGTGCCGAAGAAACCTCTGCGCACCCCCCGGTCCAGAGGAGCACGACCGCAATGCTGAAGAGCCAGGCCCGCCAGTTCGGAGAGTCGCTCGTCGAGCGCCACGTCCTGTCCCCGGACGTGCTGGAGGATGCGATCGACGAGTCGGCGCGGGCCAACCTGCCCCTCCCGACGATCCTGCTCCAGCGCGGCCTGGTCGGCCCGAAGGACCTGGCCGCGGCGCTGTGCTTCGCGCTCGGCATGGACTTCGTCGACTTCGACGAGATCGCGGTCCAGCCCGCGGCGGCGCACGCGGTCCCCGAGGCACTGGCGCGGAAGTTCTCGGCGATCGGTGTCGAGACGTACGACGACGTGGTCGTCATCGCGTTCGCGGATCCGGCCGACCACACCGCGCTCGGCGAGGTGAGCGCGGCCGTCAAGGCCGAGTCCGGCTTGACGGTCCGGCCGGCCGGCGCGGAACGCCAGCAGCTGCTCGCGGCCATCGAGAGCGCGTACGGCCCGGAGAACGCCGAGGTCGACGCACACCTGGTCGGGTCCGGCATCGATCCCGAGCTGCACCGGATGTTCCAGCGGGTGCAGGAGATCGACGCCTCCGACCTCCACCTCGCCGCGGGCCAGCCGCCGCTCGTGCGCATCCTCGGCGACCTCCACCGGCTCACCGACTTCGAGGCCCTCACCGCGTCGCGGATCCGCGAGCTCGTCTACTCGATCATCAGCAAGCGCCAGCAGGAGCAGTTCGAGACCACCCACGAGCTCGACACGAACTACACGGTTCCCGGCATCGCGCGCTACCGCGTGAACATCTACCTCAAGCGCAACGGGGTGGCTGCTTCGTTCCGCCAGATCCCGTACACCGTGCTGCCGTTCGAGGAGCTCGGGCTCCCCGAAGCGGTCCGCCTGTTCTCGGAGCTCCCGCGAGGGCTCGTCCTCGTCACGGGCCCGACCGGCTCCGGCAAGTCGACGACGCTCGCGTCGATCATCGACCTGGTCAACCAGCACCGGGCGTGCCACATCATCACGATCGAAGAGCCGATCGAGTTCGTGCACGAGTCGAAGATGGCGCTCGTGAGCCAGCGCGACGTCGGCACCGACACCGCGTCGTTCGCGACCGCCCTCCGTCAGGCACTGCGCCAGGACCCCGATGTCATCCTGGTCGGTGAGATGCGTGACCTCGAGACGATCTCCACCGCGGTCACCGCGGCCGAGACGGGGCACCTCGTGTTCGCGACGCTGCACACCCAGGACGCAGCCCAGACCATCGACCGCATCGTCGACGCGTTCCCTGCCGAGCAGCAGGGCCAGGTGCGGATCCAGGTCGCGTCGACCCTGCAGGGGATCGTGACCCAGCAGCTGATCCCGACCAGCGACGGCACCGCACGTGCGGTGGCGGCCGAGGTGCTCATCGCCACCCCGGCGATCCGGAACCTCATCCGCGACGGCAAGATCCATCAGGTCTTCCCGATGCTCCAGGCCGGCCGGAAGTTCGGCATGAACACGATGGACGAGCACCTCGGGGCGCTCGTGCGCGAGGGTCAGATCACGATGGACGCCGCCGCGCTCCGCTGCCGCGACATCAACGAGCTGAAGCGGGCCGCGGGGGTCGCGATCAGCGCGTGACCGCCGCCGGCGCCGATTGCCGCGGCGCCCGCCGGGCCGCCACCCGGACCGCGCACAAACCGGCGACCGCGGTGCTCGACGCGATCGCGAACGCCCGCAGTGCCGGCTCCTGCGCGTCGGCACCGGCAACGAGCGCGTGCACCGTGATCGACACGAAGACCACCAGGCTCAGCAGGTGGATCGCGTGCCACAGCCGGCGCCCCAGCGATCGCATCATGAGCGACGTGACCTCGACCGCGACCACCAGGTACAGCGCGACGATGCCCCACGCGACGGCGCCGGGCCGCCACTGCGACGCGTACGGCACGAAGAGGTCGCGCCAGCCGAACCCGACGAACGAATCGAACGAGAGCGCCCCGAGGTGGAGCGCGACCAGCCCCAACGCCGCAGCACCGAGGAAGCGGTGGAGGTCGAGCATCCAGGCCGGTCGGGGCCGGCTGATTCGCCGCACCGACAGCAGGAGCCCCCAGATCACCGAAGCCGTCACCAGCACCCAGGCGACCAGACCACTGGCCCGCGCCGTGTACCACCAGAGCTGCTGGGTCACGCGCGGAAGGACCCGAGACCGGCCAGCTCCCGCACCGAGCCGTCGTCGGCGACGAGGAGGCCGGTGACGCCATGGGTGCGGAGCAGCTCGGGGCCGGCCTCCGGACCGGCGACGAACGCGGCCTTGGCGAGCACCTCGGCGCCGGCCGTGTGTGCGGCGACGACCGTGACCGCGGCCAGCCCGGTCCGGGCGGGGTCGCCCGACGCCGGGTCGACGAGGTGGTGCTGCTCGGTGCCACCGCGGGTCCAGCGCCGGCGCAGGCGGGTGCTCGTCGCCACGCCGCCCTCGGCGAGGAGGAACCCCGGGTGTGGAGCGACTGCACGGTCGAGCAGGACCCGCCAACCGGCCGGCTCCGGGGCGGTGCCGGTGACCCGGACGTCGCCGCCGAGGTCCACGCAGACCCCATCGGCCCCGGCCGCGCGCAGCTCGCCCGCGAGCAGGTCGGCGGCGCGGCCCTTCCCGATGCCGCCGAGATCGATCCGGACGCCGGGCGGCAGCCGGACCGCGGGAAGCCGCGGGAGCAGCTCGATCCCGGCGCAGCCGGGCGCCGGACGGGCCGGAGCCGGGACCTCCCGGTCCACGGTCGACGACCCGACCGCCGCGAAGTCCCGGTCGTATCCCACGCGTTCGAGCGCGTCGAGGACCGTCGGGTCGAAGGCGCCGGCGGTCGCGCGCCAGCAGTCGATCGCGAGCGCGACGACCTCGAACGTCTCCGGTGAGACCACGACGGGTCGGCCGCCGGCCGCGTTCACGCGCGAGACGTCGCTCGTCGGCTCGAAGCGGGACCATCGGGCTTCCAGCCAGGCGAGGCGGGCCCGCGCCCGCTCGGGAAGGTCGGGCGGACCGCCGAGCACGAGCAGCCGCGCGGTGCTCCCCATCGCGGGGAAGCGGACGTCGGACCAGGTCGGCGCGGTCGCGGTCGTCATCAGCTGCCCCCGGTCACCGGTGGGGGTGGCGGCGGCGGAGGAGGCGGTGACGTCGCCGGTGGCGTCGTCACGGGGGGAGCGGCCGGGGCCGGGGGAGCGGCGGTCACGGGCGGCGGACTGACCGGCGCGCTCGGGCGTGGTGCCGCCGCGGCCGATGCCGGTGGGGGTGCCGATCGGGGAGCGGCCGCCGCGTCGCCGGTCGGGGCTGCGCCTTCGCCGGCGGTGCCCACCGCCGCGAGCGCTCCGGCGGCCGGGGTGGCACCAGCGGTCGCCGACCCCGCGGTCGTCGCCGGGAGCGCTCCGTTCGGATCCGGCGCCGGAGGGGCGCCCGAGGGCGGCCGGGTCGATCCCGATCCGGCCGCGAGCGCGGATCCGGCGGGCACGGTCGCGGGCACGGCCGTCGGGTCGGCCGCGACCGGGGCACCCGCGAAGATCACCGCGACGAGACCGATCGTCGCCGCGGCCGCGGCGATGCCGCTGATCGCCCGGGCTGACGACGCGGGATGACGGTGCCGACCCGCCGCGTCGGCGCGACCGCGGGCGCTCAGGCCCGCAGCCCGTTCCGTCAGGCGGTCGTCGGTCATTCCCAGTCGGTCCTTCGGGCGGTCGTGGCGCAGGCGGTGCGCTCCCTCCGGGTATCGGCATGGACGGGGCCTGCACTTCAATCGGAGTTGCGTCCTGCGAGACTCCCCCGATGCCGTTCAGCCCTCGCAGCACCGTTCGTCGCCTTCCGGAGCAGGCCCGGTACGACGCGGAGACGGTCGCGGCCGTGCTCGACGCCGGGGTCGTGGCCCACGTCGGCATCGTGCACCGGGGCGCTCCGGTCGTGATCCCGATGGCGTACGCCCGGGTCGGCGACACCCTCTACGTGCACGGCTCCACCGCCAGCCGGATGATGCGGGCACTCAAGACCGGCGACCCGGTCTGCGTCACCGTCACGATCGTCGACGGGATCGTGCTCGCCCGCTCCGCGTTCAACATGTCGATGAACTACCGGTCGGTCGTGATCCAGGGTCATGCCCGTCCGGTGACGGAGGCGCAGGAGCGGATGACCGCGTTCCGGGCGATCATGGACCACGTCGTCCCGGGCCACTGGGAGACGGTGCGGCCCCCCAACGACGGCGAGCTGCGCCAGACCCTCGTCACCGCCGTCGGGCTCGACGAGGTGTCGGCCAAGGTGCGCGTCGGCCCGCCCGACGACGAGGCCGACGATGTCGGCTTACCGATCTGGGCCGGGCAGATCCCGCTCGCCACCGTGCCCGGCCCGCCGATCGTCGACGCCGCGGTGCCGGCAAACGTCCCGGTGCCCGCGTCGGTATCCGGCTACGCGCGCGCGTTCGGAAGCGCGCGGCCTCGGTAGGCTGACCACGTTGGTCTCGGTGGGCAGGAGTCGGACCCGGTGGATGGTCGCGAGTGCGCTCTGCGTGCTCGCGCTCGTCGTCGTGACCGGACGGTGGCTCTGGCTCCGTCACGACCGCCGGGACGCGGAGCACTCGGTGCTGGTGCTGACCCGCGAGACCGGTGACGCACTGGCCCTGCTGCACCGGGTCACGGACCGGCGCGCCGGCGCCGACGAGCACAACGCGGTGCTCCAGGGTCAGCGCGACGGCGTGCGGGCGCTCGCCGCGGCCATGCACACCGAGCTCGACCGGGCGCGCGCCGACACGACCGCAGCCGACGTCGGCGCGTTCACCTCCGGCGCGCAGGCCAACAACCTCGGCACCTGCCTCACCGGGGTGTCACGGGCCCTCAACCAGCTCGCGGTCGGGGACACCGGCGCGCTCGGGAGCCTGCAGGCGGTCGACGGCCCGTGCCGAGCCGCGGGGATCTCGTGAGCCCCGGTCGGCGGCGCGCCCTGCTCGTCGCCGGCGCGGTGCTCCTCGTCGGGGCGCTCGTCGTCGGGGTGACGTCCGGGATCCGCGAGCAGCACCGGCTGCACCAGGCCCAGCAGGTCGAGCAGGCCCAGCGGACCACGCTGGCCGTGACCCGCGCCGGCGTCACCGACCAGCGGCGCAAGCTCTCCGCGGCGGGGGTCTACGGCAAGGCCCTCGCACGTGACCTCGTGGACGCGAACGCGGACGTCACCCTCACCGACGCATTCCTGGTGAAGGCGAGGGAGGTGCTCGCGCACTCGCGGGAGACGCTGGGTTCGCAGACGGCTCGGCGTGCGACCGTCGAGACGTGCCTCAGGGGGGTGCGGCAGGCGCTCGACGCCACCCGCACCCTGAACACCATCGCGGCGACCGCGTTCCTGCGCGCGGTCGCGCCGGCGTGCCAGAGCGCGCTCACGCCGGCCGGAGAGCGCCCGCCGGTGCTGGCGTTCGACTTCGCGGACCCGTTCGTGGTCCGGGCCGGGAACCAGTACTTCGCCTACGCGACCAACGCGGCCGGTGGCGCGGTGCAGGAGGCGCGCGGCACCGCCCTGGACCACTGGGAGCTGGATGGGAACGCGCTCGCGAACATCCCGTCGTGGGCACTCCCGGGAAGCGTGTGGTCTCCCGCCGTCCTGCCGCGCGCCGACGGTGCGCTGCTCTTCTACACCGTGCGCCAGGCCTCGACCGGGAGGCAGTGCCTCACGGTGGCGGTCGGCTCGGGGCCGGGCGGGCCCTTCCTCGACGGGTCGTCGGGCCCGCTCGAATGCGGCGACAGCGGAGCGATCGATCCCAGCCCGTTCGTCGACGCCAACGGCAATGCCCACCTGCTCTACAAGACCGAACGGCCCGCGCGCCTGTGGAGCCGCCCGCTGGCTCCCGACGGCCGCACCTTCTCCGGCCCCTCCTCGCTGCTGCTCGCATCGACGCAGCGCTGGGAGAACGGCAACGTCGAGGCGCCGAGCATGTTGCGCAACGGCTCGACCTACTGGCTCTTCTACTCGGGGAACGACTGGAACGGTGAGCACTACGCCGAAGGGGTCGCGCGGTGCTCGAGTCCGGCCGGGCCGTGCACCGCGGACTCGCACAACCCGATCCTCGCCTCGCGCGCCGGAGCGGCCGGACCCGGCGGGGGAGAGGTCTTCACCGACACCGCGGGGAATTGGTGGCTGGCGTACCACGCCTACCAGGAGCCGCTCGTCGGATACCCCAACAGCCGGCTGCTCTACTTCTCGCCGATCTCGCTCGACCCCGCCGGCCGCCCGACGATCAGCTCGTGATGCGGGCGAGCAGCCGTTCGCGCCATCGGGCCCGGCGCCCCGTGCGGGCCTCGGTGCGGTCGAGCCCGGCGGTGAGCGCGAGGCCCGCGTTGACCCCGAGCCATCGCAACGGCTCGGGCTCCCAGGGCGGCGACCGGTGGCCGACCCAGGCGAGCCTCGTGCGCTCGGTGTCCTCCCGCAGGATCAGGTCGGCGAGCGTCCGCCCGGCGAGGTTGCTCGTGCCCACGCCGTCGCCGACGTAGCCGCCGGCCCACGCGAGCCCGGTCGTGGGCTCGAACCCGACCGAGCTGTACCAGTCGCGCGGGACGCCGAGCGGTCCACCCCACTCGTGGGTGATCCGTACGCCGTCCAGTGCGGGGAAGAGCGAGCGCAGGACACGCGCGAGCTCGGCGAACGTCGCCGGGTCGCGGTCGAAGCCGTCCCGCACGCGGCTGCCGAAGTGGTACGGCGCGCCGCGCCCACCGAACGCGATCCGGTCGTCCGCGGTGCGTTGCCCGTAGATGATGAGGTGCCGGCCGTCGCTGAACGTCTCGCGACCGGCCCAGCCGACGGCATCCCAGAACGACACGGGAAGGGGCTCGGTTGCGATCATCAGCGAGTAGAGGGGGGCGAGGTCTCGCCGGTGGCCCGGGATCCTCGCGGTGTAGCCCTCCGTCGCACGCACGACCACGTCCGCCTTCACCCGGGCACCCTCGGTCTGCAGTCGCCGGGGCGAGATCTCGACGACGCGGGTCTGCTCGTGGATCGTCACGCCGCGACGCTCGACCGCGTCCGCGAGGCCGCGTGCGAGGCGGGCCGGATGGACCCGTGCGCAGTGCGGGGTGAAGACCGCACCGTGGAGCTCGGCGACGTCGAGTCGTGCCGATGCCTCCGCGGGCGGGAGCCAGCGCACGTCGCCCGGGCCGAAGCCCCACTCCCGCTCGTGCTCGACGCGGGCGCGCAGGCGTGGGACGTGCACGGCCGCGGTTGCGAGCTCCAGGGTTCCGCCCTTGCAGAAGTCCGCGTCGATCTGCTCGGCCGCGGCGACCGCACCGACCTCGTCGACGGTCGTGAAGAGCGCGCGCTGGAGCGCGACGACCGCATCGCGCCCGTGTGCCTTCGCGGTCACCTCACGGCTGCCTGCGAAGAGCGCCGAGCACCAGCCGCCGTTGCGTCCCGACGCGCCGAAGCCGGCGATCTCCGCCTCGAGCACCGCGATCCGCAGCGTCGGGTCGCGCCGGGCGAGCTCGTACGCGGTCCAGAGCCCGGTGTAGCCCGCACCGATGATCGCGACATCGACGTCGACGTCGCGATCGAGCGCCGGGCGGGGATGCAGCGGCCCGTCGAGCGAGTCGAGCCAGAAGCTCCGGCTCCGGTACCGCGCCTCGAGGTCGGCGTTCATGGGCGCCGGGACTCCGGCGCCCGGTGAGCGGTCAGCCCAGCATGACCCCGAAGTTGTTCACGCAACCGCAGACCCGTACCGCCACGACCGCGCACAGCACGACGAAGGACAGTGACGCGATGGCCGGGCGCGCCCGGACGGACGCCCACGCGACGGCCGCCATGGCCCCGACCGCGAGGACCGCGCAGATGGCGAGCGCGATGTCGACCCCGACCGCGTCCATCAGTGCCCGCACCGGCGCCCACCGCTCGCCGAAGCCGTCCTGGCGCAGCAGCGCGTGCGTCATCAGCGCGTCGACGAGGGTCAGCAGCGAGCCGACGGCGAAGAGGACCGCGGTCGCCCGGACGGAGCGCGCCGGCACGGCTGCGGTCTGCCGGATGCGGGGTACGAGGGCGCGCGGGCCCGGATCGAAGATGATGATCGGGTCTACCCGCCACGCTCAGCCGTGGCAACGCGAACCCGGCGATCGGCGCAAATCCGGCGCCCTTTCGCACTGTCTGCGCGACGCTGAACACGCTCCGTGGCAGCACGGACACACGGGGCAGATGTTCCGGCTCACGTGCCGCGAAGGTCCTCCTCGATGAGGCGGGCCAGCTCCAGCGGTTGGTCGCCCTGCACGCTGTGCCCCGCGCCTTCGACGACGGCGACGCGCGCGTCGGGCTGTCGGCGGAGCAGCTCGTCGACGTCCTCGTCGCTGACGACCGGCGAGTCCGCGCCGCGCACGAGCAGCAGCGGGACGTGCACCGCGTCGACCGCCTCCCACATGTCGCCGAACTCGGGCAGCTCCGCGTCGTCCGGGAGCACGAAGCGCTCGTAGCGCCAGACCCAGGTCCCGTCGGCGCGCTCCTCGGCGTTGTGCAGGATGCCGCGCCGCAGTGACGAGACCGACCGTGTCGGGTTGAACGCGACGGTCCGCTCGAGGATCTCGTCGAAGCTGGCGAACGACTCCGGGCCGGCGATGAACGAGATCACCGCCGATGCCTTGTCCTTGTCGACGCCGGGAGTGACGTCGACGAGGATCAACCGCCGCACGAGCTCGGGGGCGTCCAGGGACAATGCGAGCGCCGTCAGCCCGCCGAGGGACATGCCGACGACCGCCAGCGCTTTCGGCGCCAGCTCGCGGATCACGGTCGCCGCAGCGCGTGCGTTCTCGGCGGGGAAGTACGAGTGGTCGGCGCGCCAGTCCGAGTGGCCGTGGCCGGGCAGGTCGATCGCGAGGAGCGGCCGCCCGAGCGCGAGGGCCACGGTGTCCCACGTGTGGGCGTTCTGCGCACCACCGTGCAGCAGCACGAGCTCGGGCTCGCCGGTGCCCCAGCGCAGCGCGCTGACCCGCTGGTTCGGGCCGACGTCGACGCTCACGCGCACGACGGTCGGTGGGACGAACTGCAGGCCCACCTCCTCCGCGTTCTCGTGGAAGAAGCTGAACTCGTCGTACCGGATCTGCGCCACGGCGTCACCGTAGGCTGTCGTGATGACCCCTCGCATCCAGCCGGTGTCCCTCGACGACGCGGACCCCGAGACCCGGGAGCTCCTCGGAGCGCTGTCCACGCTCCGGGGCGACGACGCCGAGGTCCTCAACGTCTTCATGACGACGGCCCAGCACCCGAAGCTCATGAAGCGCTGGCTCGTCTTCGCCAACCACGTGCTCACGAAGTCGACGCTCTCGGGCCGTGACCGCGAGCTCGCCATCCTCCGGACGGGGTGGCGTTGCGACGCGCCCTACGAGTGGGGCCAGCACGTCGCGATCGGCCGGCGGGAGGGGATCACCGACGAGGAGGTCGCCCGGATCGCGGCAGGCCCGGATGCACCCGGCTGGAGTGCTCACGACGCGGCGATCCTGCGCGCGGTGGACGAGCTGCACGACCACTCGACGATCTCCGACGGGACCTGGGCCACGCTCACCGAGACCTACGACCAGCAGCAGTGCATGGACCTCGTGTTCGCGATCGGGCAATACCACCTCGTGTCGTTCGCGCTCAACGCGTTCGGGGTGGAGCGCGACGACGGCATCGACGACCCGGCGATCCCCTTCCCACCCGCCGCGACCACCTGACCGCTCGTCTGGCGCTCCGAGCGCGCGGCTGATCAGCGGACGCGGGGCACCCACACCTACGATGGCGCTCGAATGGGACGGCTCGGGATCTCGCCGCGCGCCTACCGCCAGATCACGCTGGTGGCGGCGATCCTCCTCGCCGCGATCATCGTCACGGGCGCCGCCGTCCGGCTGACCGGTTCGGGGCTCGGGTGCCCGGACTGGCCGAACTGCACGAACGGGCACCTGACCTCGGGCGCGTCGCACTCGGTCCACGCGAACATCGAGTTCGCGAACCGCGTCGTCACCGGCCTGGTGTCTCTCGCGGTGATCGTGGCCGTCCTCGGCTCGCTCGTGCGCCGGCCCCGCCGCGGCGACCTGGTGTGGCTCTCGCTCGGCCTGGTCGTCGGCCTCATCGGCCAGATCGTGCTCGGCGCGCTGGTGGTCGAGGAGCTCCTCGACCCGCCGTTCGTGATGGGGCACTTCCTCCTCTCCGCGGTGCTGCTTGCGAACGCGATCGTCCTGTACCACCGCGCCGGGATCCCCGACGACGCCCGCAGCCGCCCGTCGGTGCGGTGGGGGACGCTGTGGCTCGGCCGCCTGCTGGTGCTCAGCGCATCGGTCGTGCTGGTGACCGGCACCGTCGTGACCGGGTCGGGCCCGCACTCGGGCGACGCGGGGAGCAATGCGCGGCTGAAGGCGACGCGGCTCGACTTCCGCGTCCCCGAGGTCGCGCGGATCCACGGGACGAGCGTGATGGTGTTCCTCGGTCTGACGCTCGTCACCCTCTGGGTGGTGAGCCGGGATCCCGGCGCGCGCCGGGTGATGTCGCGCGTCGGCCTGCTGCTCGTGCTCCTGGTGGCCCAGGCGGCGCTCGGGTACACCCAGTACTTCAACGGTGTGCCGGCGATCCTCGTCGGCTTCCACGTCGCCGGAGCCACCGCGGTGTTCAGCGCCACGATCGCCGTGCTGCTCGGGATGTACGAGGCGGTGCCGCGCCGGCGCGGACTCGACCCGCCCGGTCCGGTGCCCGACCTGGCGCACCCGGTCGCGCCTTCACCGGTGGTCGACCCGGCGCACGTCGCCGGCGCGGCCGTTCCCCCGCAATAGCCGCATTCGCGTTCAACTCCGCGGGTGGTACGGCCGACAAAGGGGCGTGCCCTCCCGTTCCACCCGAGCTGCTCGCGCCGTCGCGGCTGCCGCCCTGCTCGGCGCGCTCGGCGTCGGGCTCGCCGGCCCGGCGGGTGCGGCGCCGGCGACGGAGACGGCGGCCCCCGGCCGCGACCTGGGCGTCCTGAACGAGCAGTACAACCTCAGCCGGCTCCGGCTCGATCGGGCCTCGGCGGTGCTCAACGCCACCGAGCAGCGCCTCGCGGCGACGCGCACCCGGGTCGAGCAGGTCCGGACCCTCGTGCGGGCCCGCTCCGCCTCGCTCTACGAGGGCGCCTCGGGCGACGGGCTCGCGTCGGTCCTCCAGACGGACAGCGTCGACGACCTCGGGCGCCGGACCCAGTACGTCGCGGCCGCGGCGAAGCCGGATCAGGCACTGCTGCGCGGGTTGAGCAGCACGCTCGGGCGGCTCACCCGGCAGGAGCAGACCGCCACCGCCGCGCGCGACCGGCTCCGCGCCGAGACCGAGGCGGCGGCCGCGGCTCGGCGCAAGCTGATGGCGGAGGCGGCCGCGGCGGCCGCCGCGAAGGTGACGCCGCACGGTGACGGCGCGGGTCCGGTCGGCACACCCCGTGCGCTGCTCGTCGCCAGCTCCGCGACGGGCTCGACCGCGCGCACCGGTGCGGGTCCGGTGCCGGCCGCACCGCCGCACGCCGCTCCGGTCACGACACCGCACCCGCCCTCCTCGCCCCCGCCGCCGCCAGCTCCGCAGAACCCGAACCCACCATCGCCGTCGTCGCGGGCCGCGGTCGCAGTCGCGTACGCACGGGCGCAGCTGGGGAAGCCGTACGTCTTCGCGACCGCCGGCCCGAACACGTTCGACTGCTCCGGGCTCACGATGGCGGCGTGGCGCGCCGCCGGGGTCGGCATGGCCCACTACTCCGGCTCGCAGGCCGCCGCGTTCCCGAAGGTGGGATGGAGCCAGCTGCAGCCCGGCGACATCGTCGTCTTCTACTCGGACTACCACCACGTCGGTCTCTACATCGGCGGCGGCATGATGATCCACGCGCCGCAGACCGGTGACGTCGTGAAGATCTCGCCCGCGTGGCGCGAGACGTTCCAGTTCGGCGTCCGCCCCGGCTGATCGGCCGGTCCGCGACGCCCGCTACTGCCCGTCCGGCTCCGCCGCGTCGTCTTCTCCCGCCGGCGCGGCCCGCGTGGGCCGGGCCGCCCGACCGAGGTTGGCGACGAGCACCGCCACGACCGTCACGAGGAAGAGCTGACCGAACAGCGCCTCCAGGCTCACCACGACCCGGCCCAGGTCCGTTCGCGGGGTGAAGTCGCCGAAGCCCAACGTCGTGATCACGACGAAGCTGAAGTACAGGTACTGGACCCCGGTCGCGAAGCCCTGCCGGAAGAAGTGGGGATCGATGTCGTCCAGCGCGCCGTAGACCGCGGCGAACGAGATCCCGAGGAGCAGGTAGGCGTCGATTGCGCCGAGGATCGTCTCCACGTTGATCACCGGATGGCGGAAGATGCGGACGAGGATCACCGCCGGCGACGCCACGATCAGGAGGACGAAGGCGTAGCTGGCCCCGACGAACGGCTCGTGGTCGGCGGCCGCGAGGATGCCCTGCCAGACGATGAACAGACCGACGACGACGGTCATGACGCGGATGACCCGTCCGCGGACGTGCGACGTGTGGAGCGCCAACAGGAGCGTCGCGCCGAAGCTCGCGCTCACGATGGTCCGCGACCACTTCGTGTTCTCGACCAGCGCCATCAACGTGTAGGCGACCAGGATCAGGGCCAGCAGCGACCCGTAGGTGTCGCCCTCGGCGAACCGCTGCATGAAGCTGCGCTGATGTCGCTGGCGGAACGACTCGTCGGGCACGGCCGTGATCCTGTCATGCCGCCACCCGACGGAGCCGCCCGTCGTCGCCTGCCTTGCGCACCGTGTCCCGATCGACGAGGGGAGATCTGGCGCAGGCGAGTGGTGTGACAGGCTGACGCCGCATGCACGTCCACCTCGTCGACGGGACCTATGAGCTGTTCCGCCACCACTTCGCGGTCCCGTCGCACCTGGACCCGGACGGCATGGAGGTGGCGGCCACGCGCGGTGTCGTCGGCTCCGTGCTCGCGATGCTCGAGGGCGGCGCGACGCACGTCGGGGTCGCGACCGATCACATCGTCGAGTCGTTCCGCAACGACCTCTACGACGGCTACAAGACGAGCGCGGGCATGGATCCGGTGCTGCTCGAGCAGTTCCCCGTCGTCGAGGACGCGCTGCGGGCGCTCGGGGTGGCCGTGTGGGCGATGGTCGACGTCGAGGCGGACGACGGGCTCGCGAGCGCGGCGAGGGTCGCGGCGGCGGACGCCCGGGTCGAGCGCGTCGTGATCTGCACGCCGGACAAGGACCTCGGCCAGTGCGTCGTCGGCGCCCGGGTGGTCCAGCTCGACCGCCGGGCGAACACGATCCGCGACGAGGCCGGCGTGCAGGCCAAGTTCGGGGTGCTCCCGGAGTCGATCCCGGACTACCTCGCGCTCGTGGGCGACACCGCCGACGGGTTCCCGGGCATCCCCGGCTGGGGCGCGAAGTCCACGGCCATCGTGCTCGCGCACTACGGGCACCTCGAGGAGATCCCGCCGCTGGCCAAGGACTGGGCCGTCGACGTCCGGGGGGCGGTCAAGCTCGCCACGAACCTCGCGGCCCAGCGTGAGGACGCCGACCTGTTCAAGGTGCTCGCGACGCTCCGCGAGAATTCTGAGGTCGGGACCGTCGACGACTGGGAGTGGATCGGCCCCGACTCGACCTTCGACGACTGGTGCACCCGCCTCGGCGCGGACGGGATCGCCCGTCGCGCCCATCAGCTCGCCGAGTCGAGGAGATGAACCACCGATGAGTCCCACCGAGGACGCCGTCCTCGTCGACCGGTCGACCGACGAGGTCGCGATCGTCACCCTGAACCGGCCCGAGCGGCGCAACGCGATGAACTACGCGCTGCTCGACGGGCTGTACGCCGCGCTGGCCGACCTGCGCGCAGATCCCACGTGCCGCGTGATCGTGCTCACCGGCGCCGGCCCGGGCTTCTGCGCCGGGCTCGACCTGGCCGAGGGCGTCGACATCCCCGGCCCGGCCCGCACCGGGACCGTCCACGCGGGGCTGCGGGTGCAGCAGTACATCGCCGGCCTCATCCCGACGTTCCGCAGCCAGCCCCAGCCGATCATCGCCGCGGTCAACGGCGCGGCTTCGGGCGGCGGGCTCGCGCTCGCGCTCGGCAGCGACATCCGCATCGCCGCGTCGTCCGCGCGCTTCAACGTCGCGTTCATCAAGGTCGGGTTGTCCGCGTGCGACATCGGCACCAGCTGGATCCTGCCCCGGCTCGTTGGCGCGTCGCGCGCCTACGAGCTGATGCTCACCGGGCGGTTCGCCGACGCGGCCGAGGCCGAACGGATCGGGCTCGTGACCGACGTCGTCCCGGACGACGCGCTCCTCGAAACGGCACTCGCGAAGGCCGCGGTGATCCTGGGCAACGGGCCGTTCGGGGTCCGCATGACCAAGGAGGTCATGTGGAGCCAGCTGGAGATCGGGAGCCTGCAGGCCGGCATCGACCTCGAGAACCGCACGCAGCTGCTCTCGAGCTTCGCCGGTGACATGCAGGAGGCGATGGCGGCGTTCCTGGAGAAGCGACCGCCCCGCTTCGACGTCGGTGAGGTGAAGTGATGGACGCGAAGGGTCGTACGGCGCTGGTCACCGGCGGCGGTCGGGGCATCGGGCGCGAGGTCGCGCTCGGCCTCGCCCGGGACGGCGCCGACGTCGCGATCAGCTACCGCAAGGACGAGGAGTCGGCGATCGCGACCGTCGCCGAGATCGAGGCCCTCGGCCGGCGGGCCCTGGCCATCGGTGCGTCGGTGGACGACGTCGACCAGGCCCGGAACCTCGCCCGCACGGCGCTCGACCAGCTCGGCCCGATCGACGTCCTCGTGCACAGCGCGGGCATCGCGTCGCGTGGCCAGGACGTCGCCCACACGGACCCCGCCGAGATCGAGCGGCTGTTCCGCACCCACGCGCTCGGCGCGTTCGTCCTCTGCCAGGAGCTCGTGCCGCCGATGCGAGAGCGCGATCGGGGCGACGTCGTGATGATCTCCAGCGCCGCCACCACCCACCTGGCCGCGAACTCGTCGCCCTACAACATGGCGAAGGCCGCGCTCGAGGCGCTCGCGATGACGCTCGCCAAGGAGGAGCGGCGCAACGGGATCCACGTCAACGTGGTGGCGCCGGGTCTCGTCGCGACGGAGATGGGGCGCCGACTCGTGAAGGGTGCGATGGGGGTCGAGGACATCGGCACGCTCGACGCGCGGTCGCCGTTCGGTCACGTGTGCACGCCCGAGGAGGTCGCCGACGTCGTGCGGTTCCTGGTCGGCTCGGGCGGCCGGTACGTGACGGGCGTGCGCGTCGCGGTGGACGGCGGAACCTTCTAGGCGAAGGTCCCCGGCGGGCAGCTGCCGGATCGTGACTGCGCCGCGCCCTCCGGCGGCCACGCCCCCGAAACAGTGCCGAAACGTCGCGTCCGTAGCGTCGGGGGGCGATGGGGGACCTGCTCGACGCTTATCGCACCGCGGGCGCCTACGACGAGATGTTCACGGCGGACGTGCGGCCCCGTGAGCACTACGCGTCCCTGAGCGGCGTCCTCCAGACCCTGTCCCGGCGGGACTTCGAGGAGCGCTGCGACGCGCGGGACCGGGCGTTCCGGGACGCGGGCATCACGTTCCAGCTCTCAGGGGAGGAGCGGCCGTTCCCGCTCGACCTGGTGCCCCGCATCCTGCCCGCCGACGAGTGGGCCACCATCGAGCAGGGTGTCCGCCAGCGGGTGCTTGCGCTCGAGGCGTTCCTGGCCGACGTGTACGGACCGGGACGGATCCTTCGCGACGGCGTCATCCCGCGGCGGCTGGTCGTCACCTCGACCAACTTCGAGCGGGCCGCCGCGGGGATCGAGCCGCCGCGAGGAGTGCGGGTCCACGTCGCCGGCATCGACCTCGTGCGCGACGGCGAGGGCCGGTTCCGGGTCCTGGAGGACAACCTGCGGACCCCGTCGGGGATCTCGTACGTGATCGAGAACCGCCGGGCGATGACCCGTGTCTTCCCCGAGCTGTTCGCGAGCCACCGGGTCCGACGGGTGGCCGACTACCCGACCCACCTGCTCGAGGCGCTGCGGGCGACCGCACCGGTCGACAACCCTGTCGTCGTGGTGCTGACGCCCGGCGTCCACAACGCCGCGTACTTCGAGCACTCGTTCCTGGCCCGCCAGATGGGCGTCGAGCTGGTCGAGGGCAGCGACCTCGTCTGCCACGACAATCTCGTCGCCATGCGGACCACCGAGGGCATGCAGCGGGTGGACGTCGTGTACCGCCGCATCGACGACGACTACCTGGACCCGCTGCACTTCCGCGGCGACTCCGTTCTCGGTTGCCCGGGCATCGTGAACGCGGCACGCGCGGGGACGGTGACGATCGCGAACGCCGTGGGCAACGGCGTGGGCGACGACAAGGCGCTGTTCCCGTACGTCCCGGAGATGGTGCGCTACTACCTGGGCGAGGAGCCCGTCCTCGCGAACGTCGAGACGTTCCGCCTGGAGTCGCCCGACGTATGCGCGTGGGCGCTCGAGCGGCTCGACCGACTCGTGGTGAAGCCCGTCGACGGCTCGGGCGGGCACGGGCTCGTCATCGGGCCGCAGGCGGACGACGAGACGCTGACCGAGCTCGCCCGAAGCATCCGCCGCAACCCCCGCGGCTGGATCGCGCAGGAGCCGGTCGCGCTGTCCACTGCACCGACCTACGTCGACGACGCGATGGGACCGCGCCACCTCGACCTCCGGCCCTTCGCGATCAACGACGGGGAGCGGGTGTGGGTTGCGCCCGGGGGCCTGACGCGCGTCGCGCTGCCCGAGGGGAGCCTCGTGGTGAACTCGAGCCAGGGTGGCGGTTCGAAGGACACCTGGGTGCTGGCCGGCTCGTCCGATGGTCCGGAGCCGGTGCCGGATCCCGCGACTCCGGCGGCGCCGGTGGCGGACGCGCCGCTGCGCGCACCAGACCGGGGACCCGTGCAGGCCCAGGGGCAGCAGCAGTGACCGCGGTGGTGACCTCGTGCTGAGCCGGATCGCGGAGTCGCTGTACTGGATCGGCCGGTACACGGAGCGCGCCGAGGACACCGCGCGGCTGCTCGACGTGCACTACCACCACCTGCTCGAGGACCGGTGGGCCGACGAGGCGTCGGCCTGCGCAGGGCTCCTCCGGGCGATGGGCGACGACCCGGACGCGCTGATCGCCGCGACGAACGCGGACGGCGTCGCGGAGTTCCTTTCCTTCGACCCGCGGAACCCCGCGTCGATCACGTCGTCACTGACCGCGGCGTGGGAGAACGCGCGCGGCGCCCGCGAGGCGATCTCGTCGGAGATGTGGGAGTCGCTGAACACGACCCACCACCAGCTGGCGAACCAGGCGCGGCTCGTCGCCGGGCGCACCCCGCACGACTTCTTCCGGTGGGTGAAGGAGCGGGCGGCGATGCTCGCCGGGCTGGCCGACTCGACCCTCAGCCGCGACGAGGGCTGGTCGTTCCTCGTGCTCGGGCGCAACCTCGAGCGGGTCGACATGACTGCCCGGCTCCTGTCCGCGCGCTACACCGAGACCTGGGGCCCCACGGTCTGGGCCACCACCCTGCGGTGCTGCTCCGCGTACGAGGCGTACCTCCGCACGTACCGCCACGGCGTCGACGCTTCATCGGCTCTCGAGTTCCTCCTGCTCGACCGGCTGTTTCCCCGGTCGGTGCTCCATGCGCTCACCGCGGCGCAACGCGCGCTCGGCGAGCTCGACCCGCGGGCCGGACGGACCGGGTTGGACGACGACGCCCGCCGGATCGTCGGCCGCTGCCACGCCGAGCTCAGCTTCCTACGGGTGAGCGACGCGGCCGCGGACCTGCCGGAGCTCCTGGAGTCGCTGCAGGCCGCGACCGGCGACGTCCACGACTCGGTGACGAACCGGTACTTCCTCGACTCCCGCGCCATCAAGTGGACCGCATGACGGGCTGGCGACTCCGCGTCGTGCACCACACCGGGTACCGCTACCGCGGCGACGTGCACGCGTCGTACAACGAAGCGCGGCTCACGCCGGCGGACACCGCGTCACAGCGGGTGACCGAGCACCGCATCGACGTGCGACCGGGCGCGGCGTTGACCCGGTACCGCGACTACTGGGGCACCTGGGTCCACTCCTTCGACCTCAACCGCGTGCACCGCGAGCTGTCAGTGTCCGGCTCGTCGGTGGTGGAGACCGGATTGGACGGAGACCGGCCGCCGCCGGCGATCACCTGGGCCGACCTGCGCTCGGAGGACGTGCAGGACCAATGGTGCGAGTTCCTCTCGTCGACCACCTACACCGCGCCGGCCGAGCCCGTGCTCGCCGTCGGGGCCGAGCTCGGCCCCGGCGCGACCCCGCGCGACTCGGTGGAGCGCGTGTGCGGATGGATCCACGAGCACATGGAGTACGAGCCGGGTTCGACCACCGTGACCACCACCGCGCGCGAGGCGCTCCGCGCGCGACGGGGCGTGTGCCAGGACTTCGCTCACCTTGCGCTCACCCTCGTGCGCAGCCTCGGCGTCCCGGCCCGCTACACGTCCGGGTACCTGCACCCGGCGGATGCGGATGCGGCGGTCGGGACGGTCATCGCGGGGGAGAGCCACGCGTGGATCGAGGCGTGGCTGGGGGAGTGGGTTCCGTTCGACCCGACCAGCGGCAGTGACGTCGGTCCGCGCCACGTGGTCGTCGCGCACGGGCGCGACTACGGCGACGTGCCGCCGCTCAAGGGCCTCTACCACGGCAGTGGCGCCGACGCCCTGGACGTGACGGTGGAGCTCACCCGGCTGGCCTGAACCGCCCGCCGGGCCGCGTTCCTGCGTAGCTGTCCCACCCTGCCGCCACGCTGTGGGCATGGATGCAGTCACCGTGCTCATCGTCCTGTTCGTCCTCATCGTCGGGATCGCCGCGGCGGTCGCGGTCGCGGGGCCCGCGTCCCGTCGTGCCGCGGTGTCCGGGCCCGACGGTGCCACGATCGCCCGCGAGGCCGGACTGGCCGCCGCCGAGCAGAGCGGCGCCGTGCTCGCGCAGCTGCTCGACGCGAACAAGGCGCTCATGGAGACCGAGCGCGAGCGTTCGACGACGGAGCTCGACGGCAAGCGCGTCCTGATCGACGCGCGACTCGAGGCGATGAACCAGGAGCTGGGGAGGGTCACCGACCTGCTGGCCGAGTTCGAGGCCCAGCGCGGGGCGAAGATCGACGTGCTGACCGGGGTCCTGCGTCAGCAGCGCGACGGCGTCGCCGAGCTCACCCGGACCACCCAGGGCCTGCGCGAGGCGCTGTCGAGCAGCAAGGCCCGGGGCCAGTGGGGCGAGCGCATGGCCGAGGACGTCCTGGAACTCGCGGGCTTCGTCGAGGGCATCCAGTATCGCAAGCAGGTCTCGGTCGAGGGCGGTCGCGGCATCCCCGACTTCACGTTCCTGCTCCCGCGCGGCGTCGTGCTCTACATGGACGTGAAGTTCCCGCTCGACAGCTACCTGAAGTTCCTCGACGCCGAGTCCGAGCTCGACCAGCGGCGCCACCGGGACGACTTCCTGCGCGACGTGCGGGCGAAGGTCAAGGAGCTCGCCGGGCGCGACTACAACGCGTCGGACGCGGAGACCGTCGACTGCGTCCTGCTGTTCATCCCGAACGAGCAGCTCTACGGGTTCATCCAGGAGCACGACGCCGCGGTCCTGGAGCACGCGCTCGGCCACAAGATCGTCATGTGCTCGCCGCTGACCCTGTTCGCGGTCCTCGCGGTCGTCCGCCAGGCGGTCGACAGCTTCCGGCTCGAGCGCACCACCAACGAGATCCTCGAGGTGCTCGCATCGTTCGGCAAGCAGTGGGAGGGGTTCGTCGGGCAGATGGACACGCTCGGCAAGCGCCTCGAGAGCACGTCGGCCGCGTTCGACCAGCTCTCGGGCACCCGTCGCCGCCAGCTGGAACGCCAGCTCGACCGCATCGAGGACCTGCGCACGGACCAGGCCCTGGCCGTCAACGACCCCGAGCGGAGGCTCTACCTCGAGGCCTGACCGGGAGCCCGCCCCGGTACCATGGCCACGTGGGTCTCGTGCTCATCCTCCTGTTCGTGGTGGCGCCGCTCGTGGAGCTCGCGGTGTTCGTACAGGTGGCCCACTGGATCGGCTACCCGGACTCGATCCTGCTCCTCCTGCTCATCTCGGCCGGTGGTGTGCTGATCGTCCGGTACCAGGGCATCGGCGTGTACCGGAAGGTGCGCGCCCAGCTGCGCGCCGGGGTCGTGCCCGCGGCCGAGCTCGTCGACGGCCTCGTGATCCTCGTCGCCGGAGTGCTGCTGATCCTCCCCGGGTTCATCAGCAGCATCATCGGGCTGCTCCTCCTGCTACCGCCGGTGCGCGCCTTCGTGCGGGCGCTGGTTCGGCGTCGCTTCTCGGTGCGGGTCGCGAACCGCGTCGTGAAGGTCGTGAACACGCGCGGCCAGGGCGGGGCCGCCGTTCCGACCGACGCACCCGAGGTCCTGCCCCCCGTGCGCCGCCCACTGCCGCCCTCGTCGCCGGGCGGTCCAGGCGGGCCGGTCGATCAGTAAGGGCCGTCGCAGCAGGAGTCGCGCCAGCCGCACGCCGGGCACCGGTAGTGCGCGTGCTCCTCGCGCATCTGCGCTCCGCACGCGAGGCAGACGGTCGACAGGTCGCAGGTGGGCTCGGGCGCCGGGATCGGATCCTGGCCGGGCTGGGTCACCGACGAGAAGTACATGTCACCGTGCACGCTATCGAGCCGCAGCGCGCGCGGCGCGGATCATCCCGCGAGTCGGAGCAGCTCCGGCGCGACCGCGCAGTCCATCCGACGGGTGAACGCGCCGGCCGGGTCCAGACCGGTCGGACCGACCACGAGGTCGACCGCGTCGGCCTCGATCAGCTCGGTGTCGTCGTCGTCGCCGATCGAGCGGAGCAGGGACTGGAAGAGCCGCTCGGGCAGGACCCGCCCCATTGGCGCGACGAGCCAGACCTTCGTGTCGTGGGCGCGGGCCGCCGCCGCGAGGTCGATCGCGCCGAACGGGACGATCGCCGAGCCGCCGCCTGCCGCCGACGTCTCGATGAGCAGGTGCGAGGGCTCGAGGGTGAGGAGCTCCGGCTCCGCGACGACGCGGACCGGTTGCTCGGCGCGGCGCAGCCGGCGGGAGAGCTCGTCGCCCCGGCCGCGCAGGCGCACCGCGACCACGTCGAGGTCGGGGCGCTCCGCCAGCCCGCTCGCGATCACATCCGGCCACCCCAGCACCGCGACGGGATCGTCGTGGGGAAAGGGGAGCGCGGAGACGAGGCGACCCGGCGTCGCGTCGTCGGTGTACGTCTGCCACGCCGACCACGACGCGTCGACCGCGTCCGGTGCCGCGAGGACCTGGGAGCAGAGCCACCACAGCGATGCCGACGACGGGTGGTGCGCCAGCAGGCGACGGCACGCCACGACGAGCCCCGCGGGATCACCACCGAACGCGGCGAGGCAGTCGGCCGCCTCGCTCAGCAGCTCGGGTCCGTCGTCCTCCGACCATCGCGCCAGGTACCGCAGACGCTCGAAGGGTTGCATCCGTGGAGGCTACCCCCGGCCGCGACGTTTGCCGACCGCGCGCCTCGCGAGCGCGCGCGGCGCGAGCGTGCACCGGTCGGGCTCAGCGCATCACGACCGCGAGACGCCGGCGACCGCGCCGGCCGCGAGGAGCGCGAAGGCCACCCGCGTACCCGTTCAGGGAGCCTGGCCGCTCTCGTCCCGCACCGGCTCGGGCTTCTCGGCCGGGTGCCGGTAGAGCAGCACCGACCACTCCATCTCGCCGCTCGCGTTGAGGGTCTGGGTCAGGTCGAAGTCCTTGCCCGGGAAGTGCCGCTCCTGGCCGCGTGCGTCGTCGACCTGCGCGTGCTCGCCGTCCGTGGCGGTCTCCCCCTGCTCGGCGACCGTCGGCTCCGGCGCGGCCGGAACCTGCGGCACCTGGACCGGTCCGTGCCCTTCCTGTCCCATCCGGACAGCGTAGGCCCGCTCCCGAGCAGGACGGATGGCCCTGCAGCTACGGCGCGGGCAATTGGACGTCGGGCTTCGGCTGCGGGTGGCGCGCCCACTCGCCGACATCACTGACCAGCAGTGGCGCGATGAGACCCCGGCTCGGGGCGGGCCAGGGTCTCACGCGGTCGACCTGCCGAGGAGAGGCTGGGGGGCCTGGCGGACAGGCGACTCCCGTGGACCCTGCGCCCCGACCGATGAGAGACGCGTGAGGGGCTGCCGGGCTGCCACCACATCGCGAGCCGGCGGTACGCTGCGGGCGGCGAAGGGGAGTAGTCCCAACGCTGGGTGGTCGACACGCTGGGCGATGAGCCCCGGCCCCCAGGTCCGCGTCAGCGGATGGACGAGACCTTCGGCCCGGCATCCGTTGACGGTTGCCCGGTCGAGGTCGCGGGCTCCCCGGGGTCGGTGTTCTCCTTCCGGGCGGAGAGGACACAGCCCGCGTGGAAGCGTTCCTGGTCAGCTTCGGCGTGATCTTCGTCGCGGAGCTGGGCGACAAGAGCCAGCTCATGGCGCTCACCTTCTCGGCCCGGTACAAGGCGCTCCCGGTGCTCATCGGCATCGCGATCGCCACCGCGGTGGTGCACGCGTTCTCGGTCGTCGTCGGCGCCTTGGTCGGCGCATCCATCCCCACCCAGGTCATCAAGCTCGTGGCCGGCGTCGCGTTCTTGGCCTTCGCGGCGTGGACGTTCCGGGGCGACACATTGGACGAGGACGAGGCGGGCAGGGCCGAGCGGACGACGCGCTCTGCGGTCGTGGCCGCATCGGTCGCGTTCTTCCTCGCGGAGCTCGGCGACAAGACGATGCTTGCGACCATCACGCTCGCGACCACGAACGGGCTGTTCGGCACGTGGCTGGGTTCGACGCTCGGCATGATCGTGGCCGATGCACTTGCGATCGTCGTCGGCAAGCAGCTCGGTGCGCATCTCCCCGAGCGGGCCATACGGATCGGAGCAAGCCTCGCCTTCGTCGGGTTCGGCGTGCTGCTCATCTACGAAGCCCTGCGTTAGGACACGGCACGCGACCGCACCCCACCCCCGCGCTCTGACCCCGGACGGGAACCCGCTACGCGGGCCTGGGCTCCTTGGGCAGGCCGAGGACGCGCTCGCCGACGATGTTGCGCATGATCTCGTCGGTGCCGCCCGCGACGCGCATGCCGGGGACGCCGAGCAGGAACTCGTGCCAGGCGTAGGTGCCCCACTCGCCCGAGTCCGCGGCGAGGCGCGGGCCGAGCATCTCGGAGAGCACCTCGCCGAGGCGGGTCATGTTCTGGGTGAGCGCGAGCTTGCCGATCGACATCTCCGGGCCCGGCAGCTGGCCGGCGCGGATCTTCGCCATGCCCCGCAGGTTCGTGTACTTCGCGACCGTCGTCCGGATGTACACGTCCGCGAGCCCCTGGCGCACCAGCGGGTCGCGATCGACGCCGAGGTGGTGGGCGAGCTCCACGAAGCGGGTGAAGTTCATCGTGCCGACGCCGGCGCCGCCGCCACCGATCGCGGCGCGCTCGTTCATCAGGGTCGTGAGCGCGACCGTCCAGCCTTCGTCGACGTCGCCGAGCCGGTGGGAGTCCGGGACCCGCACCTCGTCGAAGAACACCTCGTTGAACGTCGCGCCGCCGGTCATCTGGCGCAGCGGCCGGACCTCGATGCCCGGCGCGTGCATGTCCACCAGCAGCATCGTGAGGCCCTTGTGCTTGGGCTTGTCAGGATCGGTGCGGGTGATGATCTCGCCGATGTCGGAGTACTGCGCCCCCGAGGTCCACACCTTCTGGCCGCTGACGATCCACTCGTCGCCGTCGCGCTCGGCGCGGGTCTGGATGCCGGCGAGATCCGACCCGGCAACCGGCTCGGAGAACAGCTGGCAGCCGACGATGTCGCCGCGGTACATCGAGCGCAGGTAGCGCTCGCGCACCTCGGGGATCGCATGAGCGAGGATCGTCGGCGCGACCATTCCGAGCCCGATGCCGAACGCGGTCGTGCTCGGCGTCCGGTAGCCGCCCGACACCTCGCGGTACCGGCGCTCGTAGTCGACCGGCAACGCCCGCCCGCCGTACTCCTCGGGCCCGGTGATCCACCCGAACCCGGCGTCGAACTCCTTGGCCTTCCACGTCTTGGCCTCGGCGATCTCCTCGAGCTCCTCGTCGGCGGTCTTCTCGTCGAGCACGCCGACCGAGTCCGAGCCCTCGCCCCAGACGAACTTCTCCTCGCCCCGCACCGCGGCGTTGGCGTCGAGGAAGTGCTTCGCCTCCGCGGCGAAGTCTTCGAGCGTGCTGGCCTCGGTCATGCGACGTCTCCTCGTCCCGCGGAGGGCGAATCGTAGCGAGGATCGGGCCTCCGCCCGATGTCCGGATGGTTCGGGGCCGGACCTAGGGTGCCCGCGATGAGCAGTGCCGATCGCGACACCGTGGGGGCCGACGCTCCTGCGAGCCTCGCGGCGGTCGGCGCGCGGGCCGAGCGCCGCATCCGCGTGCTGCTCGACGCGGAGACCGAGCGCTGGCGTGACGTGGACCCGTCGCTCGTCCGCGCGCTCGACGCGCTGCGCACGCTCGTCGTGTCGGGTGGCAAGCGCCTCCGGCCGGCGTTCTGCCACTGGGCGTACGTCGGCGCAGGTGGCGACGAGGACGCGGCGATCGCGGTCGACGCCGGGGCGGCGCTCGAGCTGCTGCACAGCTTCGCGCTCGTGCACGACGACATCATGGACGGCTCCGACCGGCGTCGCGGCGAGCCCGCGGTGCACCAGGCGTTCATCCAGCAGCACCGGGCCGAGGGGTGGCGGGGCCCGTCACGCCGGTTCGGCGAAGGCGCGGCGATCCTCGTGGGTGACTTCGCGTTCGTGTACGCCGACGTGCTCATGCGCGACATCCCGGCCGACGCGCGCACGATCTTCGACGAGCTCCGGATCGAGCTGTGCGTCGGGCAGTACCTCGACCTCAGCGCGACCGCGGCCGGGGGTCGCGACGCCGGCCTGGCCCGGACCATCGAGTGGTACAAGTCGGGGAAGTACACCGTCGAGCGTCCGCTCCACCTCGGCGCGGCCCTCGCGGGCCGGCTCGACGAGCTGCAGGCCCCGCTCAGCGCGTTCGGCCTCCCGCTGGGCGAGGCGTTCCAGCTGCGCGACGACCTCCTCGGCCTCTTCGGCAGCGAGGCGGTCATCGGCAAGCCGGTCGGCGACGACCTGCGGGAAGGCAAGCTCACGCCCCTGCTCGCCGCCGCGTCCGTCCGCACCTCCGGCGAGGATCGTCGCCTGCTCGAGCGCGTCGGTGCCGGCGAGCTCTCGGCCGACGAGATCGCGGGCATCTCTGACGTGCTGGTCGCGAGCGGCGCGGTCGCCGAGATCGAGGCGTCCATCCGGCGGCTCGTGGACGAGGCCCTCGCGGCGCTCGACCCGATCCCGATCACGGACGCCGCCAAGGCCGCGCTGGCCGATCTGGGCCGCTTCGTCGCCTGGCGCGACCGCTGACGGGTCCGTCGGGGCGAGGCCTGACGCGAACCTGGGCGGCCGGGCACCCGCCGATAGGCTGATCCGACGATGGATGGCGGAGCCCAGTGGGCGATCGAGGTCGCCGGGCTCGAGAAGCGCTACGGCGATCGCCGCGCCGTCGACGGCATCGACCTGCGCATCCCGACCGGTGCGGTGTTCGGCCTGCTCGGGCCCAATGGTGCGGGCAAGACGTCGACGGTCGAGACGCTCGAGGGCTACCGCAAGCCGGACGGCGGGACCGTGCGCGTGCTCGGGCTCGACCCGCAGCACGACGGGCCCGCGCTGCGCGGCCGCATCGGGGTCATGCTCCAGGAGGGTGGCCTGTACCCGGGCGTGCGCCCGCTCGAGGCACTGCACCTCTTCGCCGCGTTCTACCCGGATCCCGACGACCCCGAACGGCTCCTCGACCTCGTGGGCCTGCGCGAGGTGGCCGGCACGTACGTCCGCCGGCTCTCCGGGGGTGAGTGCCAGCGCCTCTCGCTCGCCCTCGCGCTCGTCGGTCGCCCGGAGCTCGTGTTCCTCGACGAACCGACTGCGGGCATGGACCCTCGCGCCCGGGCGACGACCTGGCAGCTGGTGCGCGAGCTGCGCGACGCCGGCACCACGGTCGTGCTCACGACCCACCACATGGACGAGGCCGAGCACCTCTGCGACCAGCTCGCGATCATCGACCACGGGCGGATCGTCCTCGAGGGCACGCCTGCGGACATCACCGACATCGGCGGCCGCGACCTCCACTTCTCGACGACCGCCGGCCTGGACCTGCCCGCACTGGCCGCGGCCATGAGCCTCCCGGCGGCCGAGGTGCTCGAGGAGCGCCCCGGGGAGTACACGATCCGCGCCGCGATGACCCCGGAGCTCGTCGCCGACCTCGCGGTCTGGCTGCGGGACAAGGGCTACGGGCTCACCGAGCTGCGCACCGAGCGCGCGACCCTCGAAGAGGTCTTCCTCCAGCTGACCCGGGAGGACGGGCGGTGAACCGTCCCGCGGTCGCGGCCCAGACCCGCATCGAGCTGATGATGACGATGCGACGGGGCGAGAGCCTGCTCGTCACGCTCGTCATCCCCCTCGGCATCCTCGTGTTCTTCTCCAAGGTCGACGCGGTGAAGGTCACGGGCAGCAGCATCGACTTCCTCGTTCCCGGCGTCCTCGCCCTCGCGGTGATGTCGACCGCGATGGTGAGCCTCGGGATCGCGACCGGGTTCGAGCGGCGGTACGGCGTGCTCAAGCGCCTCGGCGTGACGCCGCTGTCCCGCGCCGGCCTCCTCACCGCGAAGACCGCCAACGTCCTCGCGATCGAGGTCCTGCAGGCCGTCCTCATCCTCGGCACCGGCGTCGCGCTGGGGTGGCACGCGACGGCGGGCATCCTGCCGGCGCTGGGACTCCTGCTGATCGGGACGGTCGCGTTCGCGGGCATCGGGATGCTCATGGCCGGCACCTTGCGGGCCGAGGCCAACCTGGCCGCCGCGAACGGACTGTTCCTCGTGCTGCTCTTCCTCGGCGGCATGGCCTACCCGCTCGACAAGCTCCCCGATGCGCTCGAGCTCGTCGCCAAGGCCCTGCCGGCGGCTGCGCTCTCGGAGTGCGTGCGCGGCGCGCTCGCGAGCCCGTCGCACATCCCGGTCGGCGAGCTGCTCGTGCTCCTGGCCTGGGCGGTCGGTGCGCCCCTCGTCGCGATCCGCGCGTTCCGCTGGGAGGAGTGACCAGAGCGCGGGTCAGGCGCGTGAGTCGATGATCTTGCGGACCTCATGGTCGAGGTCGGCACCGTTCGGAGCGCCGAAGAACCGGCTCGTGATCGTGCCCCGGCGGTCGATGAAGATCGTCTGGGGCAGCGCACGGATGCCGTAGGCCTTGCCGACCGGGTCGCCGTCGCCGCCGGGGGCGAGCGTCCAGTTGGCCCGCTGCCGCTTCGCGAACGCCCGGGCGTCGCCGGACAGGTCCTTGAACGTGATGCCGACGATCTGCAGGCCCTGAGCGCGGTACTTGGCCTGGGTGGTGCGGAACAGCGGGAACTCCTTGCGGCACGGGATGCACCACGACGCCCAGAAGTTGACGATCACGGGCCGGCCGTGGAGGTCTGCGAGCCGGACGCGGCCCGGGTCGCGCAGCTGAGGCAGGTCGAAGTCCGGGGCCTGCGACCCCTTCGGCGCGACACCGGCGGTCGACGTCTTCACCGGCTTCGGATCGGCGCCATTCGAGTCACCGCTGCTCGCGCTGATGGTCGCCACCACCGCGATCACCGCGAGGACGACGACGCCGACGAGCACGAGAGCGCCGGTCCCGAAGCGCCTCCGCCCAGGAGCGTCAGGCGAAGTGGACGAGGGTGTCGATGGCAATGGCCGCGAACAGGAGCGCGAGGTACAGGTTCGAGAACGTGAACAGCTTGATCGCGCGCTGGGGGGTGGGATCCCGTCCCAGCCGGATCGCCTGGACGATGAACGCGAGCCCGAGCACCGCGGCTGCGGCGACGTAGCCCCACGTGAGCGTCGAGTCGGCCGCGAGCAGCAACGAGACCGCGGTCACCACGAAGGAGTACACGATGATCTGGCGCGCCGCGGCGGGGATGCCCCGCACGACGGGGAGCATCGGGATGCCCGCCGCGGCGTAGTCGTCCCGGTACCGGATCGAGAGCGCCCAGAAGTGCGGCGGGGTCCAGAAGAAGATGATCGCGAACATCAGCCACGCCGGTGCGGCGAGCGAGCCGGTGACCGCGGCCCAGCCGACCAGCACCGGCACCGCGCCGGCCGCACCCCCGATGACGATGTTCTGGGTGCTGCGGGGCTTGAGCCAGAGCGTGTACACGAACACGTAGAAGAGCGTGGCGCTGACCGCGAGACAGGCCGAGAGCAGGTTCACCGTGGACCAGAGCAGCGCGAACGCGGCGGCTTCGAGCACGAGCCCGAAGACGAGCGCGCCCGTCGGGTTCACGTCACCCGCGGGAAGGGGGCGGCCGTGAGTCCGCCGCATGATGCTGTCCCGGTCTCGCTCGATCCAGCAGTTGATGGTGTTGGCGCCACCGGCGGCCATCGCGCCGCCCAGGAGGACGACCGCGATCAGCCACAGGGCGGGCAGGCCCTCCTCGCCCAGGATCATCGCCGGGACCGTGGTGACCAGCAGCAGCTCGATGACCCGCGGCTTGGTGAGGAGGAAGTACGCCCGGACGGTCGAGCGGGTCCGCACGACGGGCGCGTCGCCGGCCGGTTCGGGTTCGACGGGACCCGGCTTCGACGTCGCGCGAGGCGAGAAGTCGTCCGGGAGTGCCGCCACGGGGGCGACGGTAGCAGGGGGGTCCGGCGCCTCACGAAGCATCCAGGGAGTTCTCAGGTGGGCGGTAACCTGCCCGGCATGGCCGATCCGACACCGATCCGGGCTGCTGCACGCGCTTCGATCCGGGACGACGAGACCAAGCAGTCGATCCGCATGGCCGCCGACCGCCTGCTCGTGCAACCGTCCGACGAGCTCGGCGAGCGCAAGTCCCGCGCGGGGATCCTCATCCCCGCCACCGCCGACGTCCACCGCCGGCTCGTCTGGGCCGAGGTCGTGCAGGTCGGCCCGACCGTTCGCAACGTCGAACCGGGGGACCACGTGCTCTTCGCGCCCGATGCCGGGTTCGAGGTGGAGATCCGGGCCGACGAGTACCTGATCCTGCGCGAGCGCGACGTGCACGCGATCGCGTCGGAGCGGGCCACCGGTCAGACCGGGCTCTACCTCTAACGCATCGTGGAAATCCGCTTCGAAGGAAAGGTCGCGCTCGTCACCGGGTCGTCGCGTGGCATCGGCCTCGCGATCGCGGCCGAGCTCGCGGCCGGGGGTGCCCGGGTGATGCTGTCGTCTCGGAAGGCGGACGCCCTCGACGCCGCCGCGAAGGGACTCGAAGGTGAGGTCGCCTGGACGGTGGCGAACGCCGGGGAGCCGGAGCAGGCCGAGGCGTGCGTCGCCGCCACGTTGGACCGGTTCGGTGGGCTGGACATCCTGGTGAACAACGCGGCGACGAACCCGTACCTGGGTCCCACGATCGAGATCGACCTGCCCCGCCTCGACAAGACGGTCGCGGTCAACTGGCGCGCCCCGCTGTACTGGTCGCAGCTCGCGTGGCAACGCGCGATGGCGGAGCACGGCGGGGTGATCCTCAACGTCGCGTCGGTCGGCGGGCTGTCGGTCGAGCCGACGATCGGTGCCTACAACGCGACCAAGGCTGCGCTGCTGCACCTCACCCGCACGCTCGCCGCCGAGCTCGCGCCGGGGGTCCGGGTGAACGCGATCGCTCCGGGGCTGGTGAAGACCGACATGGCCCGCGCGCTGTGGGAGGCGAACGAGGAAGCGATGGCCCGGACGATGCCGCTCCGCCGGCTCGGCGAGCCGGAGGACATCGGCCGCGCGGCCGCGTTCCTGTGCTCGGACGCGGCGTCGTGGATCACCGGCGCGACGCTGGTCGTCGACGGAGGCGCACTCGTCCACGGGTGACGCCGCGCGTTCCTCTGTTTGTCCGACAACAGCTCACTATGCGCGGCAATCGGACAAACCGCGGCGGTTCCGGTCGATGACCGTCGTCAGTCGCCGACCCACTCGATCCCGGCGCGGTGGCGCTGGGCGAGCTCCGCGTAGGCGGGCGGGTTGGCCACGACCCAGAACTCGGCCGACGAGCCGCTCACGACTCGCTTGACGACCGCGGGCGCACCGGCCGCGAGCATCCCGGCGGGGATCGACGCCCCCGCCGCGACGACGGATCCGGCCGCGACGAGCGCCCGATCCCCGACGGTCGCACCGTCGAGCACGATCGTGCCGTTGGCGATCAAGGCCTCCTCACCGACCATCGCGCCGTGCACCACGCAGTTGTGCGCCACCGTCGCGCCCGGTCCGATCTCGGTCGTGAGGCCGGGCGGTCCGTGGAGCACGGCGCCGTCCTGGATGTTGGCGCCGCGCCGCACGACGACCGGGGCGTAGTCGGCCCGGAGCACCGCGCCGTACCAGACCGACGCCCCCTCCTCGATGACGACGTCGCCCACGAGGGTCGCGGTCGGGGCGATGAACGCCGTCTCGTGGACGCTGGGGGTGAGGCCTTCGAACGAGTACCGCGGCATGGCGGATGGCTCCGGATTCGGGATCGGACGTTGTCAGAGGTACGAGCGTGCCACGCGCAGCGCGAGGTCGGCGTCGGCCCCCGTGGCGGCGAGCTTCGACGCATCGCGGAGCCGGATGCGCTGCACGAACACGCGGCAGAACTCTGACGCGGGCCCCGCGATGCGTGCCGGCGCATCGTCCGGCCCCGAGGACCAGGTCGCACCCGATGGCAGCGTCAGATCGACCCGGATCGGCCCGGCGGGCGGGGCGACGCCCGCGACCGAGGCGGCGTAGGGAAGCGCCCGGATCCCGATCCACGCGACGTGGCGGAGGCGGTCGGTGTCGACCGGCGTGATGCCGAGTGCGGCGTGGACGTCGAGCGAGTGGGCCCAGGTCTCCATGAGCCGCGCGGTGACGAACGACGGTGGGCGCATGCCGAGACCCCAGGGAACGCGCGTCGCGGGATCCAGATCGAGCAGCACCGCGCGCTCGGCCCGCTGCGCGCGCTTCCACCACTCGAGCACCTCGACGCCGGGTCGCCGCCGGCCCCGCAGCACCCCGAGCAGGGTCAGGTCTTCGGAGGACGGGCACGCCGCCGCGACCGTGGCCAACGCCCGCGGCCCGTCGGTGCAGGTGTCGGCCGCGAGCTCGTCGGTGTCGGCGAGGTGGGCGACGGTGTCACGCACGTCCCAGCTCCACGAGGGCGTCGGCCGGAACCAGTCGTCCGCGGCGATCGCCTCGAGCAGCCCGACGAGCGCGTCCTGCTCCGCGGCGAGATCGGCGACCAGCTCGGCGGTCGTGTCGTCGGCCATCGAGGGGACTGCGGTCAGGCGCTGCGCGCCGTGCGGGTCGGCCCGAGGACGACGGGTCGCTCCGAAGGGTGACGCACCGGCGCGGGGCCGGTCGCGACCCGCTCGTCGAGGTACGCGGCGATGCGCTCGAATAGATCGTCGCCGCACATCTTGCGCAGCTCCGGCTCGAGGCTGCGATACACCATCTCGCCCCCGACGAATGCGGCCGGCTCCTCGGTGCACCACCACGCGAACTCGTCGCCGCCCTCGCCCCAGCCGTGGCGCGCGAACTCGGTCAGGCGGTGGTAGACGATGCCGTCGTCCGCGTCCTCGTCGTACTCCTCGATGTTGCGCAACGGGAGCTGCCAGCACACCTCGGGCTTGAGGTCGCTGTGGTGCTGGCCGGTGCGGTCGGCGAGCTGGTGCAGCGCGCACCCGGGACCGGTCGCGAACCCGGGACGGTTGAGGAAGATGCACGCGCCCTTGTGCAGGCGCGTCCGGTAGTCGTCCTTGGCGACCTTGACCCAGATCCCCCGCTTCTTCGCCCGCTTGCGGAACTGCCACGTGTCGTCGTCGAGCAGCTTGGATGCCCGGTTCACCAGCGCGCGGTCCTTCGCACCCGATGCGTGGGCGCCGTAGGAGCAGCAGCCCTGGACCAGCTCGGGCGCCTCCTCGGTCAGCACGCCCTGGCAGCCCTGGCCGAAGATGCAGCTCCAGTGCGACGTCATGAACGTGATGTCCACGTGCCACACGTGCCGCTTGCGCTTCGGGTCCTGGAACGTGACCCACTCCCGTACCGGTCCTGTCGTCTTCGCCACGCCGCGAAATGTAGCGGCAACCGTCAGTAGCATCGGTGGATCACCAGCTCTGAGGCGCTCGTCGCCGACCTCGTACGTGGACTCGGCGCCGGGCAGGCGCGCGCGGAGCCGCTGGAGCTCGCGCTCTACGCCCGCGACGCGGGGACCGATCGGGGCCGAGCCGTCGCCGTGTGCTTCCCGCGCTCGACCGAGGACGTCGCGTACGCCGTGCGGTGTGCGATCCGGCACGGCCGGTCGTTCGTGGCCCGGGGGAGTGGGACCGGGTTGGCCGGCGGCGCGACGCCCGTCGACGACCCGCTGGTCATCGTGACCACCCAGATGAACCGTCTGCTGGAGGTCGACGTCGAGGCGCGGGTCGCCTGGGTCGAGCCGGGGATCCTCAACCTCGACCTCAGCCGCGCGGTCGCGCACCTCGGTCTCCACTACGCACCGGACCCGTCGTCCCAGCAGGCCTGCACGATCGGCGGCAACGTCGCCACCAACGCGGGTGGGCCCCACTGCCTCGCGGCAGGGGTCACCTCCGCGCACGTCCTGGCGCTCGACGTCGTTCTCCCCGACGGCACGGTCACCCGGCTCGGTGGCCTCGAGCCGGACACGCCCGGCCTCGACCTGCGCGGGTGCTTCGTCGGCAGCGAAGGGACGATGGGCATCGCCACCCGGATCGCGGTCCGGCTCCAGCCCGACCCGCCGTGCGTGCGCACCCTCCTCCTGGACTTCACGTCGATCGACGACGCCGCCGCGACCGTCAGCGCGATCATCGCCGCCGGGATCGTGCCGTCCGCGCTCGAGATGATGGACGCCCGGATCACCCGGGCGGTCGAGGACTTCGTCCACGCGGGCTACCCGCGTGACGCCGAGGCGGTGCTGCTCGCCGAGCTGGACGGGTTGCCCGCGGGGGTGGACGCGGCGGTGGCCGTCGTCGACGAGGTGGCGCGCGCACACGGAGCCCGTGACGTGCGGGTCGCCGCCGACGAGGCCGAGCGCGCGCTCCTGTGGAAGGGCCGCAAGTCCGCGTTCGGCGCGATCGCCCGGATCGCACCCGACTACTACCTCCATGACGCGGTCGTCCCGCGCACCCGGCTCCTCGACGTGCTGCGCGAGGTGTACGCGATCGCGGCCGAGCAGGACCTGCTCGTGATGAACGTCTTCCACGCCGGCGACGGGAACCTCCACCCGCTGCTCGTGTTCGACGCGCGCGAGCCGGGGATCTGGCCGCGCGTGCACGCCGCGGGTGATGCGATCGTCCGGGCGTGCATCGCGGCCGGCGGCGTCCTGAGCGGTGAGCACGGCATCGGGCTCGAGAAGCGCGACTTCATGCCCCTGGTGTTCACCGCCGACGACCTCGACGCGCAAGCGCGCCTGCGCGACGCGTTCGACCCCGACGGCCGGTCGAACCCGCAGAAGGTGTTGCCCAGGGGGAGCCGGTGCGGCGAGACCATGCGCGTGCCGGAAGGCGCGTGGGTGTGAACCCGGTCGACGAGATCGTCGACACGATCGACCGCGCCGACGCGGTCGTCGTGCGCGGCGCCGGGACGCACCGCGACGTCGGTGGCGCTACCGCGCCCGGCGCGGTCGAGCTCGTGGTCCCCGGCGGGATCGTGAGCTACGAGCCCGGGGACATGACCGTGACCGTGCGCGCCGGCACCCCGGTGCACGAGCTGTCGGCCGCGCTGGCCGAGCACGGCCAGGAGTGCCCGCTCGACCCGCGCGACGACCGGGCGACCGTCGGCGGCGTCCTCGCGTGTGGGCTCTCCGGGCGCCGGCGGCTCCGCGCCGGGCCGGTGCGCGACCGCGTGCTCGAGGTGCGAATGGTCACGGGCGACGGCCGGCTCGTGCGCGGTGGGGGACCCACGGTGAAGAACGTCACCGGCTACGACCTGCCGCGAATGGTCGTCGGCTCGCTGGGCACGCTCGGGGTCGTCGTCCAGGTGACGTTGCGCACGGTGCCCCGCCCGATGGTCGCCCGGTGGGGCACCAGCGCTCACCCGCCCGGGGAGCTCAGGGCGCTCCTGTTCAAGCCGTCCTGCCTGGCGTGGGACGGCCACCGGACCTCCGTCCTCCTGGAGGGCCATCCCGACGACGTCGCGAGCGAGCAGGCGCGTGGCGACATCACCGCGGTCGACGACCCGCCGGCCTGGCCGGCAGAGAAGCACCGCGGGCGCGGCTCGGTCGCACCCGGCCGCGTTGCGTCACTCGGGCCCCGGCTCGACGCCCTCCGCGTGAGCTGGCTCGCCGAGGGCGGCGTCGGCACCGTGCACATCGGCGCGGCCACCGAGGCCGCGCTCGGTGCGGCCCGCGCCGCGGTCGAGGCCGAGGGAGGCTGGCTGCTGCGGGAGGCCGGGGCGCCGGGGCTCGACCCGTTCGGCTCCGCCCTGCCGAACGCCGCGCTGTCGGCCCGGATCAAGGACGCGTTCGACCCGGCCGGCAAGCTGAACCCGGGTCGCCTGCCCGTCGTCGGGAGCGCCGCGTGACCCTCCAGCTGCCCGAGGACGAGCTGGTCGCCTGCGTGGCCTGCGGGCTGTGCCTCCCCGCGTGCCCGACGTACCGGGTCACCGGCCTCGAGGTCGCCTCGCCGCGTGGGCGCATCGCGGCGATGCAGGCCGTGCAGCTGCGCGGGGCACCGATCGACGCGCCGTTCACCGAGGCGATGGACGCCTGCCTCGTGTGCCGGGGCTGCGAGGTCGCGTGCCCGTCATCCGTGCCGTTCGGCCACCTCATGGAGGGGGCGCGCGCGGCGATCCGGCCGCATCGGTCGCCGCCCCGGCGAGCGGTGGAGTGGCTCGCGTACCACCTGGTCCTCCCACGGCACGCGGTGCTGCTCGCGCTCAGCTGGGTGCTGGCCGTCGCGCAGCAGCTCCATCTCGTTCCCTCGCGGTTGGGGCTCCCCCCGATCTCGCTGCGGTCGCTGCGCGCACCCCTGCACGGTGATCCCGACCCCGATGCGTTCCTCTTCACCGGATGCGTGATGGACGCGTGGCAGCGCGACGTCCACCGTGCCGCGCTCACCGTCATGCGCGCGGCCCGAACCCGGCCCGGCCTCTCGGGGCCCGGCGGGGACTGCTGTGGCGCGCTGCACCTTCATGCCGGTCGCGACGACGAGGCGAAGCACCTCGCCCGTCGAGTCATCGCGTCGCTCCCCGGCGAGGGCCCTGTGGTCGTGGACAGCGCGGGGTGCGGCGCGGCGATGAAGGACTACGGACGCCTGCTCGACACCGACGCGGCTCGCACCTTCTCGGCCCGGGTCGTGGACTTCTCCGAATGGCTCGCCGGGCGCGAGACGCCACCGCTGCTCCCGACCGGGCGGACCGTGGTCGTCCAGGACCCGTGCCACCTCCGTCACGTCCAGCACGTCGAACGCGCGGTTCGGACGGTGCTGCGCGACGGCTACGAGCTCGTCGAGCTGGACGACGACGGGCTGTGCTGCGGTGCGGGCGGGGCGTACAGCGTCACCGAGCCCGCGCTCTCGGGCGCGGTGCGGGAACGCAAGGTCGCGGCGATCCGCGCCGCCGCGCGCGGTCGCCCCTTCGTCGTCGCGTCCGCGAATCCCGGATGCACGATGCACCTCGCGGCGGCGGGACTCGACGTCCGTCATCCGGCCGAGCTGGTCGAGGAGGCCCTGTGATGACCGGCGCCGAGGAGCTCGTCGACCAGCTGCGGTCGATCGAGGAGCAGCTGCGCGACCTCGCGTACGACCGCCTGCGCGAGGCCGCCGCGGGGAGCGAAGCGGCCAAGGCCGACGAGCGCAAGCTGCTGCAGGCCCGGAGGGCGATCGAGAAGGCGATCCGCGCCCTCGACACCACCGACCTGACCGCCGCCGACGGCCCCTGACCACACCCCCCGAACGCTTTGGCGTCGTCTACCCACCCATACGGTGGGTAAGCGACGCCAAAGCGCTCAGACCTCGCGGTACGGGCGGTTGAGCGCGTCGATGAGGTCGCGGAGCCGGGACCAGTTGCGCCGGTCGAAGCGGAACGTCACCCGATCGAGCTCGGCGAAGTCCCGGTCGGCGACCTCGACCTTGGTCGGGCCGCTCCGCTCGATGCGGCCTTTCACGACGATCTCCGCGAAGACCTCGTTGATCGCCTGGAGCTGCTCGTCGTCGGGCGCGTGCTGCACCCGGAGCACCAAATTGCCCTCGACGAAGCGCATCGAGTGGTAGTTGGCGTAGAAGCCGGTGAGCTCCTCGACCGCGGTCGCGACGTCATCGGTGACGAGCACGAGGTTGAGATCCTCGGTCGCGATGTAGTTGCGGTCGGCGAGCTCCGCCTCGACGAACTCGAGCCACCGGTGCCAGTAGGTCCCTCCAGGGACGTCGAGCAGCACGATCGGCGCCGGTTGCGCCTTGCCGGTCTGGATGAGCGTCAGCGTCTCGAACGCCTCGTCGAGCGTCCCGTACCCGCCGGGAAGGAGCGCGAACCCGTCCGACTCCTTGACGAACGTGAGCTTGCGGGTGAAGAAGTAGCGGAAGTTCACGAGCTTCGGGTCGCCGGCGAGGAACTCGCTCGTCGTCGCCTCGAACGGCAACCGGATCGTCACCCCGAACGCGTTCTCGACGCCCGCGCCCTCGATGCCGGCGGTCATGATCCCGGGACCCGCGCCGGTGATGACCATCCAGTCGTGGGCGGCCAGCGCGGTCGCGAGCCGGCGCGCCTGGTCATAGAGCGGGTCGTCGGGCCGGGTGCGCGCCGACCCGAAGATCGAGGCCTTCCGCGCCGCGCGGTACGGCGAGAACACCTGGAACGCGTAGCGCAGCTCCTTCAGGGCGGCGTTCGCGACCTTCAGGTCACCGCGCGACGCGCCGTCGCGTGCGAGCCGGAGCGCGGACGTGACCAGCTCGAACACGAGGTCTTCGTTGCGCCCCGGGTGGACCTCGTCGACGAGCTCTGCCACCGCCCGGTCGAGCTCCGGATCGCCGGTCCGGTAGCGCGGGAGCTTGTGCATCAGCGACCGGCGAGCAGCGGGCGCGCGAGCTCGGCGAGGTTCGTCTCCGGCCGCGCGCCGAGGTGGGAGATGATCTCGGACGCGGCGAGCGCGCCGAGGCGGCCGCAGAGGTCGAGGTCGTAGCCCTGGGTGAAGCCGTGGAGGAAGCCGGCCGCGTAGAGGTCACCGGCCCCGGTGGTGTCGACGAGCTTGCCCCCGGGGATGGGATGCGCGGGCACGACGTGCACCTCGTCGCCGCGCAGGATCACCGCGCCCTGCTCGCTGCGGGTGAGCGCCGCGACCTCGCAGTGGCCCGTGACCCGGCCGACCGCGGTGTCGAAGTCGTCCGTCTCGTAGAGCCCGCAGATCTCGGCCTCGTTGGCAAAGAGGATGTCGACGGACTCGGCCACGAGCTCGAGGAACGTCTCGCGGTGCCGCTCGACGGCGAAGAGATCGGACAAGGTGAGCGCGACGCGCTGCCCGGCCTCGTGAGCTCGAGCGGCCGCGGCGCGGTACGCGAGCTGGGCGCCGGGGGAGTCCCACAGGTAGCCCTCGAGGTACGTGATCGACGCCGACGCGATCAAGCTGGGGTCCACGTCGGACTCACCGAGCTCCGCCGATGCGCCGAGGTAGGTGTTGAGCGTGCGCTCCGCGTCCGGCGTCACCACGATCAGGCAGCGCCCCGACGGAAGCCCGTCCGTGGCCGGCGGGGTGTCGAACTGCACGCCCGCGGCGCGCAGGTCGTGCGCGTAGACCGCGCCCAGCTGATCCGTGCGCACCCGTCCGATGAACGCGGCAGCACTGCCGAAGGATGCGAGACCCACCATCGTGTTCGCGCAGGAACCGCCGGAGATCTCGACCGCCGGGTTCATCGCGGCGTACAGCGCCTCGGCCCGCTCGGTGTCGATCAGGGCCATCGTGCCCTTGACCATGCCCTGCGCCTCGACGAACTCGTCGGTCTCGTGGCTCAGCACGTCCACGAGCGCGTTGCCGATCCCCACCACGTCCGTCATTCCCGCTCTCCGACCTCGGGGCCGCGCCGCTGGGGCCACGCTCCGCTCATCGATCGGCTCCACGCAGGGCGTGTCCCCGCTCCACTCTCCGTCAACGGTGCTCCTTGCTCGGAATCCTGCAGCGGTCAGGCCTCGACCGGAGCCGACGGCCGGAGGACCACCGGGACCGCGTCGCCGTGATCGTGTGCCTCGGGCGCGGGGCGCAGCCGGCGCCCCTCGGTCCGGATCCGGCCGTACAGCGTGGTGCGCTGCTCGAGCGGCCGGCCGAGCGGGTCCACCATCGCGTGGAAGTCGTGCTCGTCGGCCTCCTGCCCGTGGCTCGCACCGGCGGCGCGCGAGATGTTCTCGTCCATCAGCGTGCCGCCGAGGTCGTTGCACCCGGCCTGCAGCGCCTGGCGGGCGCCGGCGATGCCGGTCTTCACCCACGAGACCTGGATGTTGTCGATCGCCCCCCGGTACGCGATGCGACCCACCGCTTGCATGAGCAGCAGCTCGCGGAACGTCGGGCCCTTCCGCGCCTTCTTCTGCAGGAAGATCGGGGTCGCCATGTGCACGAACGGCAGCGGGACGAACTCGGTGAACCCGCCGGTCTCGAGCTGCAGCGCGCGGGTGCGGACCAGGTGCCGGGCCACGTGCTCGGGTCGCTCGACGTGGCCGAACATGATCGTGACGTTCGAGCGGAGGCCGACGCCGTGCGCGATCCGGTGCGCTTCGAGCCACTCCTCGGTGTCGATCTTGTCGGGGCAGATGATCGCCCGGACCTCGTCGTCGAGGATCTCGGCCGCGGTGCCGGGGAGCGTGGAGAGCCCGGCCTCCTTCGCGAGCGTGAGGTACTCACCCAGGTCCATCCCGAGGCGCCGTGCGCCCTCGGTCACCTCGAGCGCGGTGAACCCGTGCACGTGGATGTCCGGCGCGACCGCCTTCACCGCGCGGGCGACGTCGAGGTAGTACTCGCCGTCGAAGTCGGGGTGGATCCCGCCCTGCAGGCAGACCTCGGTGGCGCCGCACTCGACGGCCTCGACCACGCGGGCCTGGATCTCCTCGACCCCGAGGAGGTACGGGTCGCCGCGGAGGTTGAGCGACAAGGGCCCCTTGGAGAAGGCGCAGAACCGGCACTTGAACGTGCAGATGTTCGTGTAGTTGATGTTGCGGTTGCGGACGAACGTGACCGTGTCACCGACGAGCTCGCGCCGCAGGTCGTCGGCCACCTCGCAGACCGCCGCGAGCTCGGGGCCGCGGGCGCCGAGCAGCGTGACGATCTCCGCCTCGCCGACCACGTCGCCGCGACGGACACCCTCGAGCACCTCACCCACCGGTCCACCCGCCCGCGCCGGGGTGGGCGGGGGGAGGAGCGTACGGGGCGCGGTGTCGCCGCCGCTCGCCCAGTCGTCGTCGCGGGCCAGGCCCTCGAGGTCGTTCGCACACAGGACCGGGAATCGCACCGCCGGGTCGAGCCACCGATCCGGGTCGCGCACGTACTCCGGGTAGACGGTGAGGCGGGGAGCGAGCGTCTTGCCGGCCGCCTCGGTCGCGCCGCGGAGCAGCTCGAGCGCGGGCCAGGGACGCTCGGGGTTCACGTGGTCGGCGGTCAGCGGCGACACACCGCCCCAGTCGTCGATCCCGGCGGCGACGAGATCTCCGAGCTCGGCCGCGTCGGTGAGGTTCGGCGGCGCCTGCACGTGCATCGCGCCACCGAGCACCAGGCGGGCGATCGCGATGGTGCGCACCAGCTCCTCGGGCGCGCAGGGCGGCGCGTCGTGCATCTTCGTGCCCGGCTTGGGCAGGAAGTTCTGCACGATCACCTCCTGGACGTGGCCGTGCCGTTCGTGCGACGCGCGGATCGCCAGCAGGGCGTCGAGCCGCTCTGCCGCGGTCTCGCCGAACCCGACCAGGATCCCGGTCGTGAACGGGATCCTCGCCCTTCCCGCGGCCTCCAGGGTCGCGAGCCGCCGGCTCGCGGTCTTGTCCGGCGCGCCGTGGTGCGGCCCACCGGGCTCGTGGAGCCGGTCCGCGAGCGACTCGAGCATCATCCCCTGCGACGGGCTGACCGCGCGCAACCGCTCGAGATCGGCCTGGCTGAGCGCACCCGCGTTCGCGTGGGGCAGCAGCCCGGTCTCCTCGAGCACCGCGCGGCACGCGGCCTCCAGGTAGTCGATCGTGCTCTGGTACCCGTGGGCGGCCAGCCACTCGGCCGCGACCGGGTACCGGTCCTCCGGCGCCTCACCCAGCGTGAACAGCGCCTCGTGACACCCCATCGCCGCGCCTGCGCGCGCGATCGCGAGGACCTCGTCGAGGGGCAGGTACGCGTGGTCGAGGCGGGCCGGCGGCTTGGCGAACGTGCAGTAGCCGCAGCGGTCGCGGCAGAGCATGGTGAGCGGGATGAAGACCTTGGGGGAGTAGGTGATGCGGTTGCCGTGGTGCTCGTCGCGCAGACGGCCGGCGGCCGCGACCACGTCGGCCAGGGGCGCGTCGAGCAGCGACCGCGCGTCTTCGGGGGGGATCACGTTCCGCAGCCTATGCGCCGCCCGTAGCACTAGATTCCAACGTTCATGTCGGGCCAGATCAGGAGCGCGTGGTGACCGGGACCGGCCCGGACGTGATCGGGCTCGCCGAGGAGCTGGCCGCGGAATTCGGTGCCCGCGCCGGCGAGGTGGACCGGACCGGCCGGTTCCCGTACGAGAACTTCGCCCGCCTCAAGGAGTCCGGGTACCTCGCGCTGCCGATCCCGGAGGAGCTGGGCGGCGCGGGCGCAGACCTCGCGGCCGTGTGCCGGGCCCAGTCGATCCTGGCCGGCGGCTGCGCGTCGACCGCGCTGGCCACGAACATGCACCTCTTCGGGCTCGGCGCCGCCGCCGAATCGCTCGAGGACGGCCAGCAGGAGGCCCGCATGGTCCTGCGGCTCGCGGCGAGCGGGGTGCTGATCGGCGGCTCGTTCACCGACGCGGCGACCGGCCTCAACGTGCGGGCCTCGTCGACGCCGGCGGAGCGGGTCGAGGGCGGCTACAAGATCCACGGCCGCAAGGCGTTCTGCTCACTGGCGCCGGCGCTCGACGTCTTCTACGGCACCGCCGGGCTCACCGACGGGAGCGGGCTCCTCCTGTTCGCGATCGGCCGCGATGCGCCGGGGCTGTCGTTCGTCGACACCTGGGACACGATGGCCATGCGCGGGACCGGTTCGTGGGACGTCGTGTTCGACGACGTGTTCGTGCCGGAGTTCATGGCCCAGGTCGGGACGCCGTGGGACGAGTGGGACCGGCGCAGTGAGCGGATGCTGTCGTGGTTCACCTGCACGGTCGCGTCGGTGTACCTCGGCATCGCCGAGGCCGCGGCGGCCTTCACCGCGTCGTACCTCGGCGACCGGACGCTCGGTGGGATGCAGCACCCGCTGTCCCGCCAACCCGGGATCGTCTTCGGCGCCGGTGACGTCGACGCCCTGATCCGCCCGGCCCGGGCGATGCTCGACGACACGATCCGGCGCCGCGAGACCCGGCTCCTGCCCGCGCACGAGGTGGTCGCGGTCAAGTACTGCGTCACGAACGCCGCGGTCGCCGCGGTCGACCGGTGCTTCCGGATGGTCGGCGGCAGCGGCCTGTACCGGCGGCTCCCGATCGAGCGGATGTTCCGGGACGTCCAGGCCGGGCCGCTGCACCCGCCGACCAACGACCTCGCGCTCGAGGGCATGGGCCGGGCGCGCCTCGGGATCCCTCCCGACGCGCAACCCCGCTGGGGCGACTGAACCCCGTTCCGGAGATCTCCCGGCGCGCCGGCTCGTTTTCGGGGCGCCTGGACGTCGTGATAGCGACGGTGAGACGCCCCGAAACCAGTGGTGGTGGGGGGACGGTCAGGCGAGGGCGGGGGGGTCGACGAGCCAGATGACCTCGTCGGCCCGGACCCGGGCCGCGGGCATCGCGGCGTCGCCGGCGCGGACCCGGGCGAACGCGTCGCGCTTCTCCTCGCCCGCGACGGTGAACACCACGAGCCGGCTGCGGGCGATCGCGGGGAACGTGAACGTCAGCCGCGGGTGCGGGTGGAGCTCGTCGCCCGCGCTGACGACCATCCGGTCGGTGACGTCGAGCGTCGCCGCGCCGGGGAACAACGAGGCGGTGTGGCCGTCCGGCCCGAGGCCGAGGTGCACCAGGCCGATCGGGTCGGCCTCGCGGATCAGCGCGTCGTACGCGTCCGCCGCGGCCTCGACCGTCGGCCCCGCCTCGGCCATGGAGTGCAACGCCCGCGGCTGGGCATCGGCGAAGAGCACCCGCCGGATCATCCCTTCGTTCGAGTCCGGGTCGCTGACCGGCACGAAGCGCTCGTCGCCGATGTAGACGTCGGTGGACGACCAGTCGACCTTCCGGGTCGCGAGCGCGGCGTAGGCCGCCTCGGCGGTGCCTCCACCGGACAGGGCGATCGAGCGTGGCGCGCGCTCGGCCACGAGATCCGCGAACGCGGCCGCGACGTCCCCCACCTCGCGCAGCTCACCGGTGAGGCTCATGGCGTTCTCCAGTGCTCGACGTGCTGGTCGTGGCTGAGCAGCGCGTCGGCCTCGATCGGACCCCAGCTGCCCGCCTCGTAGAAGTACAGGGGCAGCGCATTGTGCCGGAACGCGTCGACGAGCGGCATCACGATCCGCCACGACTGCTCGACCTCGTCGCTGCGGATGAAGAGCGTCGCGTCACCCTGCAGCGCGTCGAAGAGCACGCGCTCGTACGCGTCCGGTGGGTCCTCGCCGAACGACTCCTGGTACGAGAAGTCCAGGTCGACGTTCTTCACCCGGAACGGCGAGCCCGGGACCTTGGCCCCGAACGAGACCTCGATGCCCTCGTCGGGCTGGATGCGGATCACCGTCGTGTTGGGCTCGATGGAGTCCACCGCGCTCGGCGGCAACGGCAGGAACGGCACCTGCTTGTAGCGGATCGCGACCTCGGTCACCCGGTGGCTCAGCCGCTTGCCCGTCCGCACGAAGAACGGCACGCCGGCCCAGCGCCAGTTGTCGATCTCGAGCCGGAGCGCCAGGTAGGTCTCCGTGGTGCTGTCGGGCGCGACGCCTTCCTCCTCGCGGTATCCGACGACCGACTCGCCGTCGACGATGCCCGCTTGGTACTGCCCGCGCACGACGAGCTTCGGGAGGTCCCAGGCCAGCAGCGGACGCACCGAGCGGAGCAGCTTGACCTTCTCGTCGCGTACTGCGTCCGCCATGAAGCTCGCGGGCGGCTCCATCGCGGTGATCGCGAGCACCTGCAGCAAGTGGTTCTGCACGATGTCGCGCAGGGCGCCCGCCTGCTCGTAGAACGTCCCGCGGTGGCCCACGCCGAGCGACTCGGCGACGGTGAGCTCGACGTGGTCGACGTAGCGCCGGTTCCACAACGGCTCGAAGATCGCGTTCGCGAACCGCAACGCAAGGATGTTCTGCACCGTCTCCTTGGCCAGGTAGTGGTCGATCCGGAAGATCTGGTGCTCGTGGAACACCGAGTGCAGATCCGCGTCGAGCTCGCGCGCGCTCTCGAGGTCGCGGCCGAACGGCTTCTCGATGACCAGGCGCCGGAACGTGTCCGGCGGCTCCTCGGCCAGACCCGCGGCGCCGAGCGCGCACGCGACCTTCGCGAACGCGGTCGGCACCGTCGCGAGGTAGTAGAGCCGGTTCCCGCCCGTGTCGTTGTCGACGTCGCAGGAGTCGAGCGTGTCCTTGAGCCGGCTGAACGTCTCGGGCTCGTCGAAGGATCCGGCGACGTACCGGAAGTCGACGCCCCGCTCCGCCAGCGCGGGCGCTCGCTGCGCGTAGTCCTCGTCGGACATCTCGGTGCGGGCGACGCCCACCACCGCGAACCGCTTCGGCAGCTGCCCTCGCTCGGCGAGCTGCGACAGCGCGGGGTAGAGCTTGCGCGTCGCGAGGTCCCCGGTCGCGCCGAAGACCACCAATGCTGCCGAGGGTGCCACCCGGGGCTCGTTCGTCGTCGTCGTCATTACCACGGTCCTTCCCCCGCTCGCGCGGGATCATACGGACGATGGACGAGCAGACGGTCCGGATCTACGAGGACGACGCGGCCACGTGGCTCGCGCGTCGCTCCGATCGCGCGCGGATCGACACCTCTGCCTTCCGGGCCGGGGTCGGCGCCGGCGCGGTACGGATCGACGCCGGCTGTGGCCCGGGCCGGTACACCGGCGACCTCGGCGCGCCCGTCCTCGCCCTCGACGCGGCATTCGCCATGGTGGCGCTGGCCCGCGACGCCACCACCGACGCGCTCGGCGTGCAGGCGGACCTCGAGGCGCTCCCGGTGCGCTTGCAGGGCCTCGGCGGCGCCTGGGCGCAGTGCAGCTACCTGCACGTCCCCAAGGCGCGCCTCCCGGCGGCGCTCGCCGAGCTCCACCACGCGGCCCGTGAGGGCGCGCCCCTCGTGCTCGGGATGAAGCGGGGTGATTTCGAAGGTCACGCCCTCCCGGGCGACGACTTCCCCGGCCGGCTCTTCGCCCTCTGGGAGCCCGAGCCGCTGGTCGCGGTGGTCGAGGGTGCCGGCTTCACCATCGACGGCATCGAGGCCACCGACGCGTGGATCCAGGTCCGGGCGACCCGGGCCCGCACCCTTCCGGACTTCGTGGGGCCGGGTCTGCGCCTGCTCGTCTGCGGCCTGAACCCGAGCCTCCGGTCCGCCGACCTCGGCGTCGGGTACGCGGGGCGGAGCAACCGGTTCTGGGCCGCCGCGATCGACGCCGGCCTCGCCACCGTCGCGCGCGACCCGTGGCACCTCCTTCGGCACCACCGCATCGGGATGACCGACCTGGTGAAGCGGGCGACGGTGGGGGCGGGGGAGCTGCGGACCGCCGAGTACCGCGACGGCGCGGCACGGGTCGAGCGCCTCGTCCGCTGGCTCGAGCCCGGCGCAGTCTGCTTCGTCGGGCTCGCCGGCTGGCGCGCCGCGGTCGATCGCGCCGCGCAGCCGGGGGTGCAGCCCGAGGCCTTCGGCGGCGCGCCTGCCTACGTGATGCCGAGCACCAGCGGCCTCAACGCGCGCACGCCCCGAGCGGAGCTCGCCGCTCACCTCGGCGCCGCGTTCGAGCTCGGGTCCCGGGCCAACGCCTCGAGGGACGCGCGCTAGGCCGCGATCTCCGCGGTGCGCTTCTCGAGCGTGGCGATCAGGTCCTTGTAGGACTGCGCGAACGAGTCGACGCCCTCGCGCTCGAGCGTGTCGGTCACGTCGTCGAAGTCCACGCCTGCCGCCTTGAGATCGGCCATCACCTGCCGTGCCCCCTCGACGTCCTCCGCCACCGTGTTCGCCCGCAGGTTCGCGTCGCCCTGGTGGAGCGCGTCGATCGAGGCGGGGGCGAGCGTGTTGACCGTGTCCGGACCGACGAGCGAGTCGATGTAGAGGGTGGGGGAGTAGGCCTTGTTCTTCGTCGACGTCGATGCCCACAGCGGCCGTTGCAGCTTGGCGCCCTTGGCTGCCAGCGCGTCCCAGCGGGCGCCGGAGAACCGCTTCCGGAACAGCTCGTACGCGAGCTTGGCGTTCGCGACCGCGGCCTTGCCACGCAGCGGCGAGTCGTCGGGCAGCCGCGGGTCCGTCTCGGTGTCGACCCGGCTCACGAAGAACGAAGCGACCGAGCTCACGCCCGAGGGATCACCGCCCCCGGCGACGAAGCGCTCGAGGCCCTTCAGGTACGCCTCGATGACCGCATCGTGACGGGCAAGGCTGAAGATCAACGTCACGTTGACGTTGATGCCGGCCGCGATGGTCTCCTCGATCGCGGGGATGCCCTCGAGCGTCGCCGGGATCTTGATCAGGATGTTCGGACGGGCGAGCCGCGCGAACAGCGCCGCCGCCTGCGCGATGGTCGCCTTCGTGTCGTGCGCGAGCAGCGGCGACACCTCGATCGAGATGAAGCCGTCGCCGCGGTCGAGGCGGTCGTAGATCGGGCGGAGCAGGTCCGCACCACCACCGATGTCGTCGACGGCGAGGGCCCAGAACGCGTCCTCGGCGCCGACGCCCTGACCGTGCAGCTCCTTCAGCTGCTCGTCGTAGCCCTCGCCGCCGCCGATCGCCTTGTCGAAGATCGTCGGGTTCGAGGTCACCCCGCGGATCCCGTCCTCGTCGATGAGCTGCTGCAGCCCGCCCTCGCGCACCATCACGCGTGTGACGTTGTCGTACCAGGGACTCTGCCCGAAGTCGTTGAGGTGTGCGATCGCGCTGGTCATTCGTCCTCCTCGAGGGCGAGCAGAGCTTCGGCGCGGGCAACCACGTTGTCCACGGTGAACCCCATCTCGCGCATCACGACGTCCCCGGGGGCGGAGGCGCCGAAGTGGTCGATCCCGATCGCGTCGTCGGCGTAGCGCTCCCAGCCGAACGTCGTCGCAGCTTCGACCGAGAGCGTGAGCACGCCGGGCGGGAACACCTCGGCCTGCTCCTCGTCGGTCCGGTCGGCGAAGAGCTCCCAGCACGGCATCGAGACCACCCGCACCGAGATCCCCTTGCCGACGAGCACCTCGCGCGCCTCCACGCACAGCTGCACCTCGGAGCCGGTGCCGACGAGCACGATGTCCGGGTCGTCACCGTCCTCGTCGACGAGCACGTACGCGCCGCCCGCGACGCCCTGCTGGGCCCGCGAGCCGGTGGCCTCGAGCACGGGCAGCTTCTGACGGCTGAGGATCATCGCAGTGGGACCGTGGCTGTTCACGTGGATGCGCCACGCCTCGGCCGTCTCGTTCGCGTCGGCCGGCCGGATCACACGGATGCCCGGCATCGCCCGCATCGCGGCGAGCTGCTCGATCGGCTGGTGCGTGGGGCCGTCCTCGCCGAGCCCGATCGAGTCGTGCGACCAGACGAACGCGACCTTGTAGCCCGAGAGCGAGGCGACGCGCACCGCACCGCGCATGTAGTCGCTGAAGACGAAGAACGTGCCGCCGAACGGGAGGAGACCACCCGCGTACATGCCGTTCATCACCGCGCCCATGCCGTGCTCGCGGATGCCGAAGTGGATCTGGCGGCCCCGGAAGTCGTGGGTGCCGATGACGCCGGCGCCCTCGAGCAGCTTGGTGCCGGTGTTGCCGGTCAGGTCGGCGCCGCCGCCGACCAGCCCGGGCACGACGTCGCTGATCGCGTCGAGCGTGGCCGAGCACGCCTGACGGGTCGCGATCGAGTCGCCCGCGTTGAAGCTCGGGAGCTTGCTCTCCCAACCGTCGACGCCCCGCCCGTCGATGCACGCGGCGTAGTCCTCGGCGAGGGCGGGCTCCGCGTCGCTCAGCGCGGCGCGGCGCGCTTCCCACTCCTCGCGGGCGCGGCGACCGCGGGTCCCGACCGCGCGGTAGGCCTCGAGCACGTCGTCCGGGACGACGAAGTGCTCGTCCGGCGCCATGCCGAGGATCTCCTTGACCGCGCGCACCTCGTCCTCGCCGAGCGCCTCACCGTGCGCCTTCGACGTGTCGGTGAAGCGCGGCGACGGGAATCCGATGTGGCTGCGGAGCACGATCATGCTCGGGCGATCGGCCTCGGCCATGCCTTCGCGGATCGCGCGCTCGAGCGCGTCGAGGTCGTTGGCCGCCTCACCGAGCTCGATGACCTGCCAGCCGTAGCCCTTGAACCGGAGCACCGGGTCGTCGGTGAGCGACAGCTCCGTCGGCCCGTCGATCGTGATGTGGTTGTCGTCGTAGACCGCGACGAGCCTTCCGAGACCGAGGTGGCCGGCGAGCGAGCACGCCTCGTGGCTCACGCCCTCCTCGAGATCCCCGTCGCCCATGATCGCGAACACGTGATGGTTGGTGAGTCCGGGGCCGAACCGCTCGCGCAGGTTCGCCTCCGCCAGCGCCAGGCCCACCGCGTTCGCGATGCCCTGACCGAGCGGGCCGGTCGTCACCTCGACACCGGGAACGTGGCCGTACTCCGGGTGGCCGGGCGTGCGCGATCCGAACTGCCGGAACTGCTCGATGTCGCTGAGCTCGAGCCCGAACCCGGTCAGGTACAGCAGCGAGTAGAGGAGCATCGACGCGTGGCCGTTCGAGAGCACGAAGCGGTCCCGGTCGGGCCAGTGCGCGTCGCCGGCGTCGTAGGTCATGACCCGTGTCCACAGCACGTGGGCGAGCGGGGCCAGCGCCATCGGCGTCCCCGGGTGGCCGGAGTCGGCCTTCTGCACGGCGTCCATGGCGAGGCCACGGATCACGTTGATTCCTCGGGTCTCGATGTCCGCCGACATGGACCCTGTCGCTACGGCCGCCACGGGCGCTCCTTTGCGATCCGGCGTTGCGGTTCTCGGGCGAGCCTAGGTGGTGTTCTTTCGCGGCGGTGGACCACATACCCACGGGCGCGAACCGCTACGCCGAGGCTCTGGTCAGGCTTCGAACAGCGCCAGGCTCGCCGTGAAGGCATGGACCTCGTTGCGACCGCCGACGGGCCCGATCTCGCCCGCGCAGAACGCGCCGGCGACCGGCAGCGGCCCGAGCAGGTCCTCCACCATCTCGGCGTCGTGGTTCGGGGTGTCGAACAGCTGCTCACCCCGTCCGGTGCACGCGAAGAGCAGTGCGCCGGCCGCGTGTGCTCCGGCGAGCATCTCGCCGAGGTCCTCGTCGGCCGCGTCGGCGTCGCGCACCTGGAACTGGACGGTCCGCCCGACCTCGACGTCGGTTCCGACGGTGATCGACCCGTCCGCCCGGTTCGCGCCGAGGACGCTGCGCACCAGGAAGTCGCCGGGCCCGAACTCGGCCTGATGCTCGTCGACCACGATCCCGATCTGCAGGCCGTGCGACAGGAGCGCGCGGTCCTCCTCGGGCAGCGCGGCCGCGATCTCGGCCAGCCGCTCGAGCGTCGGCGTGCCGCCGAGCGCACCGATGACGTTGTCGTGCGCCTCGGTGACGATGTAGGCACTGCCGACCGGTCGGCAACCCTGCGACACGACCGCGCGCACGCGCGTCGCGCCGCCGAGCAGCACGCCGACCGCACCTTCGGACCGGATGTCCCCGTCCACCGCGAACCGGTTCCCGCCCGGGCCGGGCGCGGCCGAGGCGAGGCCGCCGATCACCTGCAGCGCGGGGCGGTCGTCGGCCAGACGGGCGAGGAACGACTCGGTGGGGAAGGTGAACGGGTCCGCGAGCAGCAACAAGGTGTGCGCCTCCGCGGCCGGATCGTCCTCGGCGCTGCCCGCGGGCCAGCCCCGCACCGCGGCCCCGTCGGGCGTGGAGACCATCTCGAGGCTCACCGGGGTCACCGGGCCGTCGAGGCGTGCGGCCCAGATCGAGACCGCGGGCACCCGCTCGGCCTCGACCGCGCCGCCGATGACCGCGAGCGCAGTCATGCCGACCAGGGCCGCCGGCTCGAGCAGCCGCCGGAGTGCCGCGGTCATGTCGTCGAGGGCGCCGGCGAAGTGGGGCGACGCGAAGACGACCACGAGGTCCGGCGGCTCGCCGTCGAGCTGCTCGAGGATGCTGCCCGCGACCTCGCCCACGGCGTGGGCGGCGATCGGGTGCTGGGAGAGCGCGGCGGCGTACCGGTTCACCCGCCGCAGGCTACGCGGGCGCCGTCCCGTCACCGGCCCCGGTCGCGTCGGCCACGACCACCACGTCGACCGAACGGGGGCCGTGGACGCCGATGGTCAGGTGCATCTCGAGGTCGGCGGTACGGCTCGGGCCGCTGACCCAGCTCATCGTGCTCGGGTGCGGCTCGCGCGACTGCAGCGCGATCGCGTCCTCGATCGTCGCCACCAGATCCGCGGCGCGCACGACGCAGACGTGCGCGGGCGGGATGATGTGCGTGCCACGCGGCCGGCCGGGTCCACACGGCAGGAGGAGCGTCCCGGTCGCGGCGATCCCCGCCCGCGCGCCGGTGACCCCGGCGCCCGCATCGCCGATCTCGGCCCGCCAGGCGACGTCGCTCGCGGGGAGCAGCTCGGCGCCGGCCCACGCGAGCGCATCACGGAGCCCGAGCTCCTCGACGTTCGGGTCGCCGACCGGCACCGCGACCCGACGACCGCCGGCCAGGGTGACCGAGCGTTCGGCCGCGACCCGCGTCGCGGCGTCGGCGTCCAGAGGTCCGTGCACCGTGATGCCGTTCTCGGTCGCAGCCGCGAGGAACCGCTCGACCACCGACTCGTTCACCAGTGCTCCCGACCGTCGGCGCGCGCGTCCCAGCGGTCGCGGAAGGACCGCGCCGCCGGCGCCGGTGCGTCCCGGGTCGCGGTCCACCCGCCGAGCCCGGGAACGCGCGCCCGGATCCAGTGCTTCGTCCCACGCCGCGCACCGACCCGGGCGCCGAGGCGCGCGAGCCGGGTCGAGCGTGCGTAGCCGGACGGCGTCGCCCACAGGCGGGCCCAGGTGTCGAACGCGGTGCTGCGCACGTGGCGCGCCGGACGTCGCGACACGAGCGGCGAGTCGAGGACGCGCGAGCCGAACCCCTCGCCGGGCTGCCGGTCGTGGCCCGCGGGCGGCTCCGCGCCGACCTCCGCGGCGAGCGGGTCGACCGGCCCCGGGGAGCGGAGGTCGGTTCGGAGCCGGACCAGGAGGTCGGCGAGGGGGATCTCGACCGGGCAGGCCTCGGTGCACGCGCCGCAGAGGGTCGACGCCCCCGGCAGGTCGCGACCCTCGGTCCCGTCGAGCGAGAGCAGGGGAGTGAGGACCTTGCCCATGGGGCCGCTGTAGACCGCGTCGTACGCGTGCCCGGAGATCCGGCGGAACACCGGGCACACGTTGAGGCAGGCGCCACAGCGGATGCAGGCGAGCATGTCCTCGTAGGCCGTGCCGACCAGGCGGAGGCGGCCGTGGTCGAGCAGCACGACGTGGAGGACCTCCGGACCGTCGATCTCGCCCGCCCGGCGCGGCCCGTTGATCATCGTCACGTAGTTCGAGATGCGCTGCCCCGTCGCACTCATCGTGAGCAGTGGCAGGAGCGTGGCGAGGTCCGAGAACCGGGAGATCACCTTCTCGACCGGCACCACCGCGACCTGCACGCGCGGGATGATCGTGCAGAGGTCGCCGTTGCCCTCGTTCGTGACCAGCACGAGCGTGCCCGTGTCCGCGGCGACGAAGTTGCCTCCCGTGATGCCGAGGTCCGCGGCGAGGAACCGCGCCCGGAGGTGGTCACGGGCCCACGCGGTGATCGCCTCGTGCTCCACCGGCAGCGGCCCGTCGGCGCGCGTCTGCAGGACCTCGGCGACCTGCGCGAGCGTCTTGTGGATCGCCGGGACGATCATGTGCGACGGGCGCTCGCCCGCGACCTGCACGATGTACTCGCCGAGGTCGGTCTCCACCGTCTCGATGCCGGCAGCGGTCAGCGCGTCGGCGAGGTCGATCTCCTCGGTGGCCATCGACTTCGACTTCACCGCACGCGTCAGGCCCTCGGTCCGCGCGATCTCCACGATGATCCGCCGCGCGGCTTCGGGGGTCGCGGCCCGGTGGACGTGGACCCCGAGGCCGTCGAGGACGCGTTCCGTGCGGTCGATCCACGCCGGGAGGTCCGCGAGGGTCTCGCGCCGGAGCGCGGCCGCGCGCGCTTTGAGGTGCGGGAACGACTCCTCCACCGTGCGTGCGGTGAAGAGGCGGCGGTCGAGGTTCCGCAGCGCGTGCTGCAGCTCGACGTCCGCGACCGCGCTCGCCGCTCGTGCGGCCAGGGTGTCGCCGGGCGTGATCACCTCGTGGCTCACCGGCTCAGCGCCTCATGACGCGAGCCCGCCGGCCAGCAGGTCGGCGACGTGCACGGGCGTGGGGCCGATCCCGGTGCGGCGGCGACGACCCTCGAGGTGCAGGAGGCACGCAGCGTCCCCGCTGACCAGCCAATCCGCGCCGCTGGCAGCCGCGTGGCCGAGCTTGTCGTCCGCCAGGGGTCCCGCGATCTCCCCGTGCCCGACCGAGAACGTGCCCCCGAACCCGCAGCAGGTCTCGGGCTCCTCCATCTCCACGATCTGGGCCCCGGCCGCGGTCAGCAGCCGGCGTGGGGCGTCGCGCACGCCGAGGAACCGGAGTCCGTGGCAGGCGTCGTGCACCGTGACGGTCCCGTCGACGCGGGCACCGACGTCCTCGACGCCGAGCTGTGCAACGAGGTAGTCGGTGAGCTCGAACGTCTTGGCTGCGAGGGCGCGGGCCCGGGAAGCGTCCCGATCCGGCACCAGCCGTGGGTACCAGTGGTGGACCATCGCGACGCAGGATCCGGACGGGGCGACGACGGCATCGAAGGGCTCGAACACGTCGAGGAAGTGGCGGGCGAGACGGGTCGCGGCCTCGGGCTCACCCGCGTTGCAGGCCGGCTGGCCACAGCAGGTCTGAGCGCGCGGGAACTCGACGGTCGCGCCCGCGGCCTCGAGCAGGCGCACCGCGCCGACGCCGACCTCGGGGGCGAGCTGGTCGACGACGCAGGTGACGAACAGGGCGACGGCCGGCATCAGGCCGGAGCGTATGCGGCTTCTCCCGCGAGCCACACGGCCCGCACCTCGAGGGTGGCCCGGTCGAGCGCGACGACGTCGGCGCGGCCGCCGACACCCTCGGTCGCGAACGTCTCGATGCCCATGGCCCGGGCGGGCGTCGACGTGGCCATCTCGACCGCGCGCCCGGCCCCGACCAGCGTGCCGGCGTTCCGGACCGCGCGGTCCATCGTGAGCGTCGAGCCCGCGAGGGTCCCGTTGCGGAGGAAGGCCGCGCCGTCCCGGTCCGTGACCGCCTGCCCGAAGTAGTCGATCCCGACCGCGACCGCATCGGTCACGAGGATGCACGGCGTGCGCAGCGCGGCGAGTCGGATCATCGCGGGGTGCACGTGGACGAAGTCCGCGATCACGCTCGGGGTCAGCCGGTCGTCGTCGAGCGCCGCACCCGGCAGTCCCGGCGCGCGGTGCGCGAGGGGGCCCATGCCGTTGAACAGGTGGGTCACGAGGGTCGCGCCGGCGTCGGCGGCCGCGAGCGCCTGCTCGTAGGTGCAGCGCGAATGCCCGAGCGAGACGACCACGCCGCGCTCGACGAGGGCACGGGTACCGGCGAGGTCGGGGTCGGCCTCGGGGGCGAGCGTCACGAGGCGCACGAGGCCGGGTTGGGCGTCGAGCAGCGCGAGCAGCCACTCGAGGTCGACGGGGCCGAGCAGCTCGGGTGGGTGCGCGCCCGGCGCGTCGCCGAGGAACGGGCCTTCGAGGTGGACGCCCTCGATCCGCGGCAGTCCCGCGCTCACCGCGTCGGCCTGCGCCGCCGCGACGCGAGCGAGCGCATCGCGGTACCCGTCGCGCGGCGAGCTCACCAGCGTCGGGAGGTACGACGTCACGCCCGACGCGAGCAGGCGACGGCCGGTGTCGCGCCATTCGTCGGGGCCCGCGCGTCCGAAGTCGACGGCGCCGATCCCGTTGACCTGGATGTCCACGAAGCCGGGAGCGAAGATCACGTCGCCGACCACGCGCGCGCCGCCCGGAGCGTCGTCGCGGCCGATTGCGGCCACGAGCCCGTCCTCGAACGCGAGCCAGGCGCCCCCGGCGCCCGCGACGACGGTGCTACCCACGGGGCGGGCCGCCGAGCCGCCACCGCAGCTTGGCGAGCCCGAGCAGCGTGCGGGGCACGCGGCGGGCGATCGAGGTGCGCGACGGCCGGAGCTCGCTGACGGTCACCGGCACCTCGGCGGTGACCAGGCCGCTGTGCTCGGCCCGGATGATGAGCTCGGTGTCGAACAGGTCCTCACCGGAGCGGCAGGCTCGGATCGCGTTGCGCAGCGCGAGCAGGTTCAGCACCTTCATCCCGTGGGTGTCGGACAGGCTGAGCCCGAACCCGATGCGGAGGATCCCGCTGAAGACCGAGGTCGCGGCCCGGCGCACCGGGCTCCGCTCGTCACGCGCGCCCGGCGCCCGCTTCGAGCCGACGACGATCGCCGGGCCGGTCGGCGCGTCGGACGGGTCGAGCAGCTCGAGCGCCTCCTTGAGGAACTCCAGGTCGTAGTAGTCGACGTCGAACACGACGCCGATGTCGCCGCTCGCCTCGAGCAGACCCATGCGGAGCGCCTCGCCGTAGTCGGCCGCGCGCATGGTCGACGCGGTGACCTCGGCGATCTGGCCCGCGAGACGGCCCGCGATGGCCTCGGTGCCGTCCGTCGAGCCGTTCTCGACGATGTTCACCTCGAACGGCTGCCCGAACCCGCGCATCCCTTCGACCACGTGCTGCACGCTCGCCTCGAGCATCGAGGCCTCGTTGTGGGCGGGCATGACGATCGAGATCACAGGGTCCTCCGGGCCGGACGGTGACACGAATCCACCATCGTGGCGCGCGCGGGAGGTCAAGCTGGTGCCGGGCCGCCTCCGGGCGCCCACCGGGCCGGCGGCAAGGACCCCGGCGGTAGGCTGCCGCCGTCTTCCGGGGGGAGCCCACACCGATGCCCGACATGCCCGACGTCCTCAAGCTCCACGCTGACGGGACACCCGACAAGCACGCGGTGATCGTCGACGCGAGCCACGGCGCCCGGCCCTCGGTCACGACCTTCGCCGAGCTCAACGAGCTGGTGAACCGGCTCGCCCACGGGCTCCGTGCCGCCGGGGTCGAGCAGGGGGACCGGCTCGTCTGGTGCGGGCCGAACTCGCTCGAGGTCATCGCGGTCATCCATGCGGCTCGCAAGGCCGGGCTGGTCGCGGTCCCGCTGTCGTACCGGTTCAACTCGGACGAGATGCAGTACGTGATCGACAACTCCGATGCGACCCTCGTCATCGCCGACGCCGAGTACGCACCGCTCGTCGATGCCGCACGCGACCGCCTGCCCAAGGTCCGCGCCTGCGTCGGCTACGCCGCCACCGAGGCCGCGCCCGAGCTCCCTGATGGTTGGCTCTCCTGGAACGAGGTGATCGACGGCCAACCCGACGAGGAGCCGGCCGCGCCCGACGCGTCGACCGTCGGCGCCCAGATGCTGTACACGTCGGGCACCACGGGCAAGCCGAAGGGTGCGCTGCGGACCACCAGCAACCGGGACATCGTGCTCGCGCTGCTCGCGGAGCTCGGGCTGCAGCTCGGCAACGAGGTCCACGTCACGACCGGACCGATGTACCACTCGGGGCCGCTGGCGTTCGTCTCGGTGAACCACACGCTCGGCGCGCCGATCGTCGTGCTGCGCCGCTTCGAGCCGACCGCGTGGCTCGCCGCGGTGAAGCTGCACGGCGCGACGAACACGTTCTCGGCGCCGACCCAGCTCAAGCGGGTCGTGAGCCTGCCTCCCGAGGAGCTCGCGCACGCGGACCTCTCCACCATGCGCTGCCTGATCGCGAACGCGGCGCCGGTCCCCTACGCGCTCAAGCAGGAGATCATCGAGAAGCTCGGCGACGGCTTCCTCTTCGAGGTGTACGGCTCGACCGAGCTCGGGATCATCACCGTGCTGCGCCCCGAGGACCAGCTGCGCAAGCCCGGGTCGTGCGGCAAGCCGTACGGCGGCATCGCGTTCCGCATCGTCAAGGACGACGGAACCGTCGCGGCGCCGCGCGAGAACGGTGAGCTCTTCATGTCCACCGGTCTGGCGATGGACGGCTACCACCGCACCGACGAGCAGCTCAGCGAATACGAGGAAGGACGTTGGAAGTCGGTCGGCGACATCGCGTACGCGGACGAGGAGGGCTACCTCTACATCTGCGACCGCAAGAAGGACATGATCATCTCGGGCGGAGTGAACATCTACCCCGCGGAGATCGAGGCGATCGTGTACCAGCACCCGCAGGTGCTCGACGTCGCGATCTTCGGCGTCCCCGACGACGAGTGGGGCGAGAGCGTCTACTGCATCGTCCAGGCCAAGGCGCCGGGGTCGCTCGACCTCGACGACCTCGAGGCGTTCGTCAGCTCCCGGGTCGCCGGGTACAAGCGGCCGCGCGGCTACGAGCTGCGCGACGAGCTGCCGCGCACCGACGCGGGCAAGCTGCTCAAGCGCGTCCTGCGCGACGAGTACTGGAAGGACCGTTCCCAGGCGGTGTAGCTCGCGGCCACTAGCGTCGCGTGGCCGATGAGCCCTCAGACGCCACCCACGTCAGGACCTCCCTCGCCCGATCGTCGCGGCCGCGATCGGCAGGCGGGCGAGAGCGGCTCCACGTCAGGACCTCCCTCGCTCGGCTCCACGCTCTCCGAGGCCGACTCGAAGCGCCGGCTCGCCGAGTACGGCGTCCCGGTGCTGCCCGACCGCCGTGTGGGCTCGCCCGACGACGCCGTCGGCGCGGCCGTGGAGCTCGGCTTCCCGGTCGTGGTCAAGCTGGGCGGCGACGCGATCGCCCACAAGACCGAGCGCGGGCTGGTGCGCCTGAACCTCGGCGACGAGGTCGCGGTCCGGGACGCGGCCGAGGACCTCGTCCGGTCGGCGAGGCCCGAGGACGGCGAGGTTCACGTCCTGGTCGCACCGATGGTCCGCGGCGCCCGCGAGCTGATCGCCGGGCTGCACACGGATGCACAGTTCGGGCGGTGCGTGATGGTGGGATTCGGCGGGATCCTGGCCGAGGCGGTCGCGGACGTCGCGTTCCGTCTCGTCCCGCTGGACCGGATCGACGCCGACGAGATGATCGAGGAGCTGGGGACCCAGGCGCTGCTCGGGCCGTTCCGGGGTGAGCCCGCGGTCGACCGGGATGCGCTCGCCGCAACCCTCCTGGGGCTGAGCGCGCTCGCGGTGGCCGACCCGGACGTGGTGTCGGTCGACGTCAACCCGCTGATCGTCGTCGACGGTCGCCCGGTCGCGGTCGACGCCCTGGTCGAGGTCGGCGGCGGCTCGCGATGACCGCACCCGACAAGATGCGTGCGCTGTTCGACCCCCGCGGCGTGGTCGTGGCCGGGGCGTCGAGCCACCCGGGCAAGTTCGGCTTCGTCGCGCTCCACAACATCCTCAGCCAGGGCTACGACGGCGGGGTCTTCGCCACCAACCGGGACGGCGGCACGATCCTGGGGATCGAGACGGTCGCGTCGATCGACGACCTCCCGGCCGACGCGCCGATCGACCTCGCCTTCGTGTGCACGCCCGCCGCCGTGAACCCGGAGCTGCTCGCCGCGTGCGCGCGGCGCGGGATCGCGGCGGCCTTCGTCACCTCGGCGGGATACGGCGAGGCCGGCGAGGAAGGCCGGCGGGCCGAACGCGAGCTGATCGAGCTCGCGGAACGACTCGATGTGCTGGTCGCGGGCCCGAACGGGCAGGGCGTGATCTCGACGCCTTCGAAGCTCTGCGCGCAGATCGTCGCCCCCGCGCCACCCCGGGGCCGGATCGGCGTCGCGAGCCAGTCCGGCAACTTCGTGTCGTCGTTCCAGAACTACGCGGTCCAGACGGGCATCGGGATCAGCCGCGGCGTGAGCGCGGGCAACGCGGCGATGGTCGGCGTCCCGGACTACCTCGAGTACTTCGCCGACGACCCGGAGACCGCGGTCGGGCTCGCGTACGTCGAGGGCATCCGCGACGGCCGGGCGTTCTTCGACCGGATCCGCGCGATCACGCCCCGGCAGCCGTACGTGGTCCTCAAGGGAGGAGCGACCGCGGGTGGGCAACGGGCGGCGGCCTCGCACACCGGCGCGCTGGCGAGTGACGACGCGGTCTTCGACGGGATGTGCCACCAGGCGGGCCTCACCCGCGCGGCGACGGTCGAGGAGGCGTTCGAGGCGGCCGCGACGTTCGCGACGCAGCCGCTGCCCCGGGGGCCCAACGTCGCGGTGGTCACCACCGCCGGCGGCTGGGGCGTCGTCACCGCCGACGCCATCACCCGCTCGCCCGACCTCACGCTGGCGCCGATGCCCGACGACCTGCGCGCGGAGATCGACAGCCGCCTCCCGCCCCGGTGGAGCCGCAACAACCCCATCGACCTCGCCGGGGGCGAGACCCGCGACACGATCCCCGACATCCTCGGGCTCGTCGCGCGCCACCCCGGCGTCGACGCGATCGTCTACCTGGGACTCGGGATCCAGTCGAACCAGGCCCGGATGATGAAGGACGGCCCCTTCTACCCGGGCGACGGCCTCGAGCGGATCGTGGCCTACCACGAGCGCCAGGACGAGCGCTTCGCCCGGGCCGCGGCCGAGATCTCGGACGCGACGGGCAAGCCGATCCTGACCGCGACGGAGCTGGCGGTCGCGGCACCCGACAACCCCGGCCCGCGGACGGTCCGTGAGACCGGCCGGCTCTGCTACTCCTCCTCGAACCGCGCGGTGACCGCGCTCGGCCACCTCCGTCGCTACGCGCGCTGGCGCGAACGCCGAGGGATCTAGGTTGGCCGATCGCGAACCCGGGCCTCGGCGCGCACACGGTGCCACGCGCGAGCACCGCGTCCGCACGCGCCGCCGGATCCTCGCGGGAGTGCTCGGCGTCGTCGCGATCGTGCTCGTGGCCTTTGCACTGCGCGGACCGAGCGCGGCGACGGCGTCCGACACCGGGCCGCAGCTCGCGACCCCGCTGTGGTCGACCCGCCGGATCCCGCAGACGATCGTCTACGACGTCGGGACCCAGCAGCTCCAGGCCGGGCTCGACCAGTCCGTGCAGGGGCTCGACGCGTGCTTCGTGGTCTCGGCCCCGTCCGGGCTCGTCGCGTCGCACCAGGCCGACGCGCCCCACATCCCGGCCTCGACCCAGAAGCTGTTCACCGCCACCGCGGCGTTGGAGGCGCTGGGACCCGAGTTCCACTACGAGACCAGGGCCGTCGCCCCGGCCGCACCGAAGAACGGAGCGGTCCAGCACCTGTGGCTGGTCGGCGCCGGCGACCCGGGCATCACCACCGCCGAGGCCGCGGCCCGCCTCGCCGCGGCGCCGCTCACCAAGGGGGACAAGGTCACGTCGCTCGAGACGCTGGCGGACGCGATCGTGCACGCCGGCGTGCGGTCGATCCCCGGTGGGATCGACGGCGACGACTCCCACTACGACACGCAGCGCTACCTGCCGGTCTGGCCGGCGAGCTACCGCGCCGACCGAGAGATCGGGCCGCTCGGCGCCCTGACGGTCAACGACGGCTTCACGGGCCCGGACGGGTCCGGACCCGCGGCGGGCTCGCCCGCGGTCAACGCCGCCACCCAGCTCGCGCGACTGCTCGAAGCTCGCGGCGTCGACGTCGGGCCGGTGGGGCAGGGCAACGCCCCGAAGGGGGCGACGACGGTCGCCACGCTGGAGTCGCCGCCGCTCACGGACATCATCGCCGGCTTCCTCGCGTCGAGCGACAACCTCACCGGCGAGCTCCTCACCCGCGAGCTCGCGACGCATGCGGGCAAGGTGGGGACGACCGCGAACGGGCTCGCCGAGATCCGCTCCACGCTCACGAAGCTCGCGTTGCCCACCGCCGGCCTGCACATGGTCGACGGCTCCGGGCTCTCGCGCGACAACCGTGCGCCGTGCTCACTCGAGCTGGCGACGCTCGAGCTGATGAGCAAGCCGCGCTTCGCGTGGATCCGCAAGGGCATGTCGGTGGCGGGGGAGCACGGCACGCTCGCGAACAGCCTGCGGGGCACGCCGCTGCAGGGGAAGCTCGTCGCGAAGACCGGGTCGCTGAACGGCGTGAGCGGACTGGCCGGGTTCGTCGACGTGAAGGTGCCGCTCGAGTTCTCGTTGCTCCTCAACGGCAGCTTCGCCGAGAGCACCGGCGTCGGGAAGCGGGAGCAGATGGCACAAGTCATCGCGCAGTACCCCGATGCACCGACCGCGGACGTGCTCGTCCCTGCGCCCGTCGCACCCGGATCGGCTGCCACCGGTCCGTGACGTGCGCTTGCCGACCCCGTGTGGTCGCGGCTTGAATCCGAAGGTGCCCGACCGTCCGCCCCCGCTGCCGCAGGTCATCGCCGAGCTGTGGGAGCTCGTCGTCGCCTACTTCAAGCAGGAGACGCTGGCCCCGCTCCAGCAGCTCGTCCGGGTCGTCGCGCTCGGTCTGGCCGGTGCGCTGCTCCTCGGCTTCGGCGTCGTGTGCGTCACCGTCGGTGGGCTGCGGCTGCTCCAGGAGGAGACCGGGTCGACGTTCACCGGGAACTGGTCCTGGGCGCCCTACGCGATCATGACCGTCGTGCTGATCCTCGGCGGCGTGCTCACCTGGAAGATCGGGACGCGCAAGAAGCCACGCCAGGAGATCCACCCGGTATGACCTCCGTGCCTCCGAGCGAGCCGATCACCAAGGCCGACATCGAAGCGAAGCTCGCGACCTTGAAGGGCGGGGTCGACACCGAGATCGCGAACGTCCGCGGGATCGTGATCGGGGTCGGGGTGACCGTCGCGGTGATCGTGGTCCTCGCGACCTTCGCGCTCGGTCGGCGCCGGGGCCGGCGGCTCGCCACGATCGTCGAGATCCGGCGCGTATGAACCCCGTGCAGATGATCGTCCGCGCGCTGGGCGGCCAGGCGCGCAGGCCCGGGCGGCTCGCGATGTACGCCACGATGGCGACGACCGGGCTGAAGATCTTCCGGCGCGTGATGAACAGCCGGGAGCGGACCCTCCTGCAGTTCGAGGTCAAGCCCGGCGAGCTGTTCGAGATCCGTGGAGTGCGGCGCGGCCGGTAGCCTGGGACCGATGAAGGTCCTGCTCCGCAACCCCCGGCGCGAGCTGGAGCTGCCGGGCCCGACGACGGTGATGAAGCTCCTGGCCCAGCTCGAGCTGAACCCGGAGTCCGTCCTGGTGATCCAGGGCGACACCCTGATCCCGCGCGACGCCCGCCTCGCCGACTCGGACGTCATCGAGATCCGCCCGGTCATCTCGGGCGGCGACTCGTGACCGACTTCACGAGCGCGCCGGAGCGGCGCCGGGGCACTGCCGGCGTGCAGCCGCTCGAACCGCGGAGCGTGGGCCGAGCGCCCCGGGCCGCAGGCCCGAGAGCGGGGACGCAGTGAAGTGCCGGCGGTGCAAGGCGCCCGCCGTCATCGACATCCGGCGTCACAACGCGGCGTTCTGCGGACCGTGCTTCGTCCACCACTGCCAGGAGCAGGTGCGGCGGGCCATCCACGAGCACGAGATGCTCGAGCCGGGTGACCGGGTCCTCGTCGCGGTCTCGGGCGGGAAGGACTCGCTCGCGCTCTGGGACCTCCTCGTCGAGCTCGGGTACGCCGCGGACGGTCTCTACCTCGGCCTCGGCATCGGCGAGTACTCCGACGAGTCCGGCCGCTACGCCCGGGCGTACGCGCACGATCGCGGGCTGCGGCTCCACGAGGTCGACCTGCGCGAGGACCACGGCTTCGACATCCCCGTCGCCGCGCAGGTGACCCGGCGCGCGCCGTGCGGCGCGTGCGGTCTCTCGAAGCGCCACCTGTTCAACGCCACTGCCCTCGAGCACGGCTACGACGTGGTCGCGACCGGCCACAACCTGGACGACGAGGCCGCGGTGCTGCTCGGCAACGTGCTGCGCTGGGAGACCGGCTATCTCGGGCGCCAGTACCCGGTGCTGCCGGCGAGCGAGGGCTTCGCGCGCAAGGTCAAGCCGCTGGTGCGGCTGGGCGAGCGGGAGATGGCCGCCTACTGCGTGCTGCGCGGCATCGACTACCAGGTCGAGGAGTGCCCGATGGCGGAGGGCAACCGACACCTCGGGTTCAAGGAGGTCCTGAACGCGCTCGAGGACCGGTCGCCCGGCGCCAAGGCCGCGTTCCTGTTCGGGTTCTTCGCCCGGGGCCACGAGCGCTTCGGTGCCGAAGAGGCCGACCTCGAGCTGGCCCCGTGCGCCGGCTGCGGAGCGCCGACCACGACCGGTGGCCTGTGCGCGTTCTGCTCGTTGCGGGACCGCGCCGCCGGCGAGGTCCCGGTCGAGCTCCGGGTCGGCGGGTAGCGCCGTGCCGCGACCGTTCGTCGCGGGGGACCGCGTCCTGCTCATCGACGCCAAGCAACGCCGTCACCTGATCACGCTGGCCGACGGCGAGGCGTTCCACAGCCACACCGGGGTGCTCGACCATGCACTGCTCATCGGCCAGGACGAAGGGGTCACCGTCCGCACCACGATGGGCTCGCGCCTGATCGCGGTGCGCCCGACCCTCAGCGAGTACATCCTCAAGATGCCGCGCGGCGCGCAGGTCATCTATCCAAAGGACCTCGGACCGATCCTGATGCTCGCCGACGTCTTCCCCGGCGCGCGCGTCCTCGAGTCCGGGGTCGGCTCGGGCGCACTCACGATGACGCTGCTGCGCGCGATCGGCCCGACCGGCCACGTCTTCGGCTACGAGCTCCGGGCCGACTTCGCCGACCGCGCGCAACGCAACGTCGAGAGCTTTCTCGGGCCCGACCTGCCCCTGAGCGTGGAGACCCGCGACGTGTACGACGGCATCGACGTCGACGACCTGGACCGCGTGGTGCTCGACCTCCCGGAGCCGTGGCGCGTCGTCAAGCACGCCGAGGCGTCGTTGCGCCCCGGCGGGATCCTGCTCTCGTACCTGCCGACCATCGGACAGGTGATGCGCCTGCGCGAGCAGCTCGACGGCTCCGCGTTCGGGATGGCCGAGACGCTCGAGGTCATGCAGCGCGGCTGGCACGTGGACGGCCAGTCGGTGCGGCCGGACCACCGGATGGTCGCGCACACGGGCTTCCTCACCCACGCCCGGCTGCTCGTCCCCGCCTCGTGACGCAAGGCCGGGGATGAACGCGCTCGACGCGCTGATCCTGGCCGGTGTCGTCATCGCCGCGGTGGGCGGCTACCGCCTCGGCTTCGTCGCGCGAGCGCTGTCGTGGGCGGGGCTCGCGGCCGCGCTGGTCCTCGCGATCCGGCTGATCCCGGACCTCATGACCGCGCTCGCGAGCGCAACCCCCCGAGGGCGGCTCCTCGCGGTCCTCGCGTTCGTGATCGGACTCGGCCTGTTGGGCCAGGCGCTCGGCCTCGCGGTCGGTGCGCTCGCGCACGCGCGCCTGTCCAGCGCGACCGTCGTGCAACGCAGCGACCGGATCGCCGGTGCCGCCGTGGGTGCGTGCGGCGCGATCGTCTTCCTCTGGCTGTTGCTCCCCGCACTCGCCAGTGCGCCGGGTTGGCCGGCGCGGGCGGCGCAGGGTTCGACGATCGCGTCGACGATCGAGCGGGTCGCGCCCCAACCGCCCCCGTCGCTGCGCGAGCTCGGCCGCATGGTCGCCGAGGCACCGTTCCCCGAGGTGTTCAACCCGTCGGACCGGCCGGGCGACGTCGGCGCGCCTCCGCAGCTCGTCCTCTCGCCCGCGTCCGACGAGCGCGTGCGGAACGCGGTCGTGCGGGTCGAGGGCGAGGCCTGCGACCAGATCCAGGACGGCACCGGGTTCGCAGTGGCCCGCGACCTGATCGTGACCAACGCGCACGTGGTGGCGGGGGAGCGCCAGACGTCCGTGTTCCTGCCCGACGGCGATCGCCGGCCGGCCCGGGTCGTGCGCTTCGACCCCCGCCGGGACCTCGCCCTCCTCCAGGTCCCCGATCTCGGGCTCGCGCCGCTCGCGCTCGGCCACGCCGGCTCCGGGATGGTCGGCGCGGTCTACGGCCACCCCGGGGGCGGGCCGCTGCGACCGACGCCGGCCCGGATCGCGGAGGAGATCGACGCCCGCGGCACGGACATCTACCGGACCACACCGACGAGCCGCTCGGTCTTCGTCCTCGCGTCGCAGCTCGCACCTGGCGACTCGGGCGCGCCGCTCGTGGACCCGAGCGGGACGGTGGTGGGCGTCGCGTTCGCGATCGACCCGGGCACGAGCACGACCGCGTACGCGCTCACCGACGACGAGCTCCGACCGGTCCTCGCGGCCGTACCGACCCGCTCGGCCGAGACCGGCTCCTGCCTCGTCGGCTGACCCCACCCCACGCTTTGGCGTCGTCTACCCACCAAGGAGGGGGGTAAGCGACGCCAAAACCCGGAGGGAGGTCGCCGCGGCGCCTCGGTGGCTCAGGCGAGGCCGAACCAGCCGAGGACGGTGAGGGCGAGGACGACCGAGGCGAGGACCGAGACGACCACGACGCACACGGTCGCCACGGCCTTGAAGCGCGGGCGGTTCACCGCGTCGCCCAGGACCGAGCGCCGGTTGGCCAGGATCAGGATGAACGTGAGGATGACCGGCGTGATGATCCCGTTCAGGATCTGCATCGTGATCAGCAGGTCGATGAGGTTCCCGGGGATCAGGGCGACGGCCGCGCCGATGACGATCTGCGCGGTGAACAGCCCGAGGAACAACGGGGCTTCCCGGAACCGCCGCGACACGGAGCGCTCCGCGCCGACGGCTTCCGCGACGCCGTAGGCCGTCGACAGCGGGACGATCGCGGCCGCGAGCAACGACGCGCCGAGCAGTCCGAGCGCGAACAGGGTCTCCGCGCTCGCGCCGGCGACGGGCTGCAACGCCTTGGCGGCCTGGTCCGCGGACTGGAGCGCGCCGCTCCCGCCGATCGTCGCCGCGGTGGCGATGATGATCGACATCGCGATCAGGTTGGCGAACACCGACCCCGCGATCGTGTCGATGCGCTCCTGCGGGTACTCGTCGGGGCCGATGCCGCGGTCCGCCACCGCGGCCGCCTGGTACAGCTGCATGTACGGCGTGATCGTCGTCCCGATGATCGCGACCGCGAGGAACAGGAAGCTCTGGCTGTTGACGAAGTGCGGCCAGAGGGTGTTCTTCGCCACCTCGCCCCAGTTGGGGTCGGCCAGCACCATCGAGACCGGGTACGCGAGGAACACGAGCGACAGGAGCAGGAAGATCTTCTCCGCCCGCCGGTACGACCCGAGCACGACGACGCTGAAGATCACGGCCGCCGCGATCGGCACCGAGATGTAGCGCGACACCCCGAAGATCTCCATCGCCGCGCCGATGCCCGCGAACTCGGATACGACGAGTCCGAGGTTCGCGACGAGCAACGCGAGCACCGCGAACGCGCCCATCCGCAACGAGAACTGCTCGCGCACGAGCGAGATGAGGCCTTCGCCGGTGTACGCACCGAGCCGGGCCGACATCTCCTGCACGACCACGAGCGCCACGGTGACGAGCACCATGACGAAGAGCATCGAGTAGATGAATTCCGAGCCGGCCGACGCGTAGGTGGTGATCCCACCCGCGTCGTTGCCCGCGCTCGCGGCGATGACGCCCGGCCCCAGGACCGCGAAGATCGCGAGCGGACGCACGAACCGGCGGCGCCGCGGCGCGGGAGGCGGGGGAACCGGGACCGAGCTCACGATGTCCGCTCCCGGCCGCAGCCGCGCGTGATCCCAGCTGCCCTCATGGCCCGCTATCCCATCAGCCCCGGAGGCGGAGGAGGCGGACCTTGCCGCGGTCGGGCACGAGCGCGTCGATCAGGTCGTCGGCGAGGATGCGGCCGACGGGTCGGTCGTCGTCGTCGATCACGAGCACCGACGAGCCGCGGGAGTCGATGAAGACGCGCACGACGTCGTCGAGCGGGGCCTCGGGGGAGACCGTCACCGGCTCGGGCGGTCCGGCGACGTCGATCACCGCATCGTCCTTCGACGCGACGAGCAGCTCGAACAGCCCGAGGTCGTGGACCAGGCGGCCGGTCTCGTCCACGATGATCACGCCGTCGACGTCGGCCTGGTGCTCGGCCTGGCTGCGCAGGATGCGGCGCACCTGGCCCACCTTCTGCTCCGGCCGGACCAGCACCAGGTTCGTCGTCATCAGGCCACCGGCCGAGCCCTCGCGGTAGAGCAGGAGCGCCTGCAGGCGCGCCGCCTTCTCGGGTGGCATCGCCGCGAGGAGCTCGTCGGTCTCGTCGCGCTCCAGGTCGCGCAGGGCGTCGACGGCCTCGTCCGGCTCCATCTCCGCGAGGAGCTTCGCCGCGTCCTCGGTCGACGACTCCCGCAGCAGCGCGAGGATCTCGCCGGCCTCCATCTCCTCGAGCGCGTCGGCCGCAGTCTCGGTCTCCAGCTGGGCGAGGAGCTCCTGGCGCTCGTCGCGGCCGAGCTCCTCGAGCAGGTCGGCGAGCTCGGCCGGGCGGAGCCGGCGCAGGGCCTGGTTCGGGGTGTGCAGGCGCATGAGGCCCGGGGGACCGGTGCCCGCGCCGCCCGGTCCGCCGGTGCCGAACGGCTGGATCGCGGCCCAGTCGATGACGCGGTCGGGCGTCGGGCGGCGCCGCCACCGGGGCGGCCCGAGCCGGCGCAAGAGGGTCTGGAAGCCGACGTCGACCCCGACGAGCTCGTAGACCTCCCCGACGCGCGCCAGGTAGAGGTCGGCGGCGCGGATCACACGCACACCGTCGACGTCGACGAGCTGGTGGTCGACGACGTCGCCGTTGAGCACGACCTCGCCGGGGCGCCGCTCGAAGTCACGCAGGTCGAGGCGCACCGAGCTGAGGGTTACGCGCTCGGTGCTGATCTCCTGCACGTGGTCGATGGGGACGAACGCGCGCCGCCGCCCGACCCGGACCACGAGCCCGGTGACCGGCGGATAGGGCTCGCCGCGCCAACGGACGACCACGTCGATGACCCGGCCGACCTCGGCACCGGTGCGGTCGCGCACCGGTCGACCGACGAGCCCGGCCGTCGAGACGAGCGCGTCCGCGACGGCGCGGTTGGCGAGCAGGCGTTGGGTGCGGTGCTCACGCCGGCGGCGCAGTGCCGACGGCGTGGGCAGGGGTGGACGGCGAGCCATGGCGCACCTCCCGGAAGGCGGTGGCGGACGGGGAGTCGACGATTGGGCGGGGTCGGCTCGCCGTCGGGCTCGGGGGCGTCCGGGATCAGACGCGGCGGAGCAGGCGGCAGGCGCGACCGTCGGTACTCGGAGGTTCGTCCGTACGCATCGCGCCTCACCTCCTCACCCGTCCGGGGGCGCCGATCCCGAGCGCCGTTCGCGGGGGATCGACCCGAAAGCCCGACCAGTTTAGCCCCGCGGGCGCGACGGCGCCCCGGCCACCGCGGCCGGGGCGGGGCGAAACCTCAGTGTTCCCGGGCTACTCGGCCTCGATGAAGATGCACTCGCCGGGGCACTCCTCGGCGGACTCGATGGTGGCCTCGAGCATGTCGTCCGGGATGTTCGCGAGGCCCTCGGGCCCACCCGGGCTGCTGAAGACCTTGTCGCCTTCCTTCACGTAGGCGAGGCCGTCGTCGAGGAGGGTGAACACGCTGGGCGCGATCTCCTCGCAGAGCCCGTCACCGGTGCAGAGGTCCTGGTCGATCCAGACCTTCATGGGCATGGTGTCTCACCTCTTCGTGGGATGTTCTCGGAGCACGAACCGAGATCCGCGGCCAGCTCCTTCGGAGCGTAGAGCCGCGTTCCCGTCTCGTGCAATTTATCAAGTGCGCGCGTGGAAAAAGCGCATCGGGAGGTATCTCGGTGATTAGGGTGCCCAGGTGTAGGTTCGATCTCCGGCCGAGACCGCGGTCTCACGAACAAGGAGGGTCTTCGTGGCTTCCGAGCACGAGCGACGCCTCGCCGAGTACGAGCACCAGGTCGGCGACCTCCAGGACCAGCTGAAGTCGCTCGAGGAGGAGGTCGTCGTCCTCCGCCGCCGGCTGCAGGACGCCCCCAAGCGCGTCCGCACCCTCGAGGAGCGCCTGCTCGAGACCAAGGGCCAGCTCGCGCAGGCCGTCTCGCAGAACGAGCGCCTCTCGGCCACGCTCCGTGAAGCCCGCGAGCACATCGCGGCGCTGCGCGAGGAGGTCGAGAAGCTCACGATGCCGCCGTCCGCGTACGGCACCTTCCTCGGCGCGAACGACGACGGGACCGTCGACGTGTTCAGCGCCGGGCGCAAGATGCGCGTCGCCGCGCACCCCGAGCTCGAGATCGACGACATGAGGCGCGGCCAGGAGGTCGTGCTCAACGAGTCGCTCAACGTCGTGCTCGCGCGCGGCCCCGAGGTGCAGGGCGAGGTCGTCATCTTCAAGGAGCTGCTCGAGGACGGCGCCCGCGCGCTGATCGTCGGCCGAGCGGACGAGGAGCGCGTCTGCGAGCTCGGCGACGAGCTGCTCGGCGTTCGCCTCCGCTCCGGCGAGCACGTGCTCATGGACAGTCGCTCGGGGCTGCTCGTGGAGCGGATCCCGCGTCCCGAGGTCGAGGAGCTCGTCCTCGAAGAGGTCCCGGACATCACGTACGCGGACGTCGGCGGCCTCGACGACCAGATCGAGCAGATCCACGACGCGGTCGAGCTGCCGTACCTCTACGCCGACCTGTTCCACGAGCTCGAGCTCCAGCCGCCCAAGGGCATCCTGCTCTACGGCCCGCCGGGCTGCGGCAAGACGCTGATCGCCAAGGCGGTCGCGAACTCGCTCGCGTCGCGCGTGGCCGAGAAGACCGGCAACCAGAAGACGCGCTCGTACTTCCTGAACATCAAGGGCCCGGAGCTCCTCAACAAGTACGTCGGGGAGACCGAGCGCCAGATCCGTCTGATCTTCGAGCGGGCGCGCGAGAAGTCCGAGGAGGGCGTGCCGGTCATCGTGTTCTTCGACGAGATGGACTCGCTGTTCCGCACGCGTGGCACCGGGATCTCGTCGGACATCGAGAGCACGATCGTGCCGCAGCTGCTCGCCGAGATCGACGGGGTCGAGACGTTGAAGAACGTGATCGTCATCGGCGCGTCGAACCGAGAGGACCTCATCGACCCCGCGATCCTGCGTCCGGGCCGCCTCGACGTGAAGATCAAGATCGAGCGCCCGGACGAGGAGAGCTCCAAGCAGATCTTCGCCCGCTACCTCGTGCCGACGCTGCCGATCGCCGAGGACGAGACGAAGCTCCACGACGGCGATCCCGTGGCTGCCGTCAACGCGATGATCGACGCCGCAGTGTCCGCCATGTACGCGACCGACGAGCCGAACAAGTTCCTCGAGGTCACGTACCAGAACGGCGACAAGGAGATCCTGTACTTCAAGGACTTCTCGTCCGGAGCCATGATCGAGAACATCGTGCGGCGCAGCAAGAAGCTCGCGATCAAGCGCAAGATCGCCGGCGGCTCGCTCGGGATCTCGACCCAGGACCTCCTCGACTCGATCAAGCAGGAGTACCGAGAGCACGAGGACCTGCCAAACACCACGAACCCGGACGACTGGGCGAAGATCTCAGGGAAGAAGGGCGAGCGCATCGTCTTCGTGCGCACGCTCCTCGCCGAGGGCGACCAGGAGTCGGGTGGCCGTCAGATCGAGCGCGTGACGACCGGTCAGTACCTGTAGCCGACGCGGCTCCTCACGCGACCACGGTCGCGAACGTCGAGCGGCCGAGATTCCTGGTGAATCAGCTCCGGTAGTCGCGTCTGACCCGCCAAGGTGGCGGGTAGGCTGATCCTGATGGCAGTTCCGAAGGTGTGCGGCATCGAGACGGAGTACGCGGTGCTGCTGCGCGGCACCGCGGACGCCAACCCGGTGCTCGCCTCCTCGATGCTGATCAACGCGTACGTGGAGCACCGCAAGGTCGGCTGGGACTTCGACGACGAGTCACCCGGACGCGACGCGCGCGGCTTCGGCCGCGACGGCTCGCAGCCCCCCGAGATCGAGACGCACCTCGTCAACACCGTGCTGACCAACGGCGCGCGCTACTACGTCGACCACGCGCACCCCGAGTACTCCACTCCCGAGTGCGCCGACGCGCTCGAGCTCGTGGGCGCGGACAAGGCGGGGGAGCGGATCCTCGCCCGTTCGATGCAGGCCTCCCGGCATCTCCTCGGCCCGGGCGAGGAGATCGTCGTCTACAAGAACAACTCGGACGGGAAGGGCAACTCGTACGGCTGCCACGAGAACTACCTCGTGAGCCGCCAGGTGCCGTTCGTCTCGCTCGTGCGCAACCTGCTGCCGTGGTTCGTGAGCCGGCAGGTCTTCACCGGGGCCGGCAAGGTCGGCGCGGAGAACGGTGCCGCGTCCGTCGACTACCAGATCAGCGCCCGCGCCGACTTCTTCGAGGAGGAGGTCGGCCTGGAGACGACGCTCAAGCGGCCGCTCGTCAACACGCGCGACGAGCCCCACGCCGATCCGCAGAAGTACCGGCGGCTCCACGTCATCGTCGGCGACGCGAACCTGTGCGAGGTCGCGACGTACCTCAAGGTGGGGACGACCGCGGTCGTCCTGGCGATGATCGAGGACGACTTCATCGACAAGGACCTCTCGGTCGTCGGGCCGGTCCACGCGGTGCGCACCGTCTCCCACGACCCGACGTGCCGGGCGACCCTCGAGCTCGTCGACGGTGGCTCGTGCACCGCGGTGGAGCTGCAGTGGGAATTCCTCCGGCTCGCGCAGAAGTACGCGGACGAGACCGGGCTCGAGGACTGCGGTGGCGAAGAGGTCGGCGGCGACGTGCTGCGACGCTGGGAGGCGGTGCTCACCCAGCTCGAGCGCGACCCGATGGGCCTCGACGGCCAGCTCGACTGGGTCACGAAGCTCTCGCTGCTCGAGGCGTACCAGGCCCGCGACGGGCTCGCGTGGGACGACCCGAAGCTCGCGCTCCTGGACCTGCAGTACCACGACGTGCGGCCCCAGCGATCGTTGTACGAGCGGCTCGTACGGGCGGGTAAGGTCGAACGCCTGGTGGAAGAAACCGACGTGACCACGGCGATGACCGAGCCCCCGGAGCGGACGCGGGCCTACTTCCGCGGGAATTGCCTGAGCCGATGGCCCGACGCCGTGGTCGCGGCGAACTGGGACAGCATCATCCTCGATGTCGGCAGCGACCCGTTGCGCCGCATCCCGATGATGGAACCCCTCAAGGGAAGTCGGATGTTTGTCGAGCGGTTGTTCGAGGAATGCGCGACTCCGGCCGAGCTGGTCGAGCGGCTGGCGTCGTAGGCGCCCCGTCTCGAGCGGGCGTCAGGGAGGTATCGGAACATGCCGGAACGGGAGCAGAAGAAGAAGTCAACGGGCAAGGAGCGGGCGCGCGAAGCCGAGGACGTCGAAGTCGACGCCGCACCCTCCAAGCAGGCCGAGGCGTTGAAGGAGGAGCTCGACGACCTCCTCGACGAGATCGACAGCGTGCTCGAGTCCAACGCCGAGGACTTCGTGCGCTCGTACGTCCAGAAGGGCGGCGAGTGAGCACCCCTCGACGGGACGCCGGCGTCTGATGCACACCGGCTCCGGGTCCGGACCGCTCCACGGCGCGATGGCGCACTCGGAGGTCCTGCGGGCCGGGGCCGGCTACGGGCGCATCCCCGACAACGTCCTCGCCGCGGCCCACCAGGAGCGCGCGCTGCGCCGATTGCAGCGGCGCATCCGCTGGTGGTCCCGCCTCCATCTGATCCGCTGACTTTGCTGCACACGAGCGAGTGAAGCAAAGTCAGCGGAGGGCGGCAGCGAACTGGTCGCGGTGGTCGGTCCACCAGCGGCGCCGACGGTCATAGCGCTCGCGGCCACCGGTCCGCTTCCACAGTGCGATGTAGCTCGCGTCGCCGCCGTCGACCCGACGCCGGACCGCTGCTTCGACCCGATCCATGGCGTCGTCCATCGCAGTGAGCAGCTCCACCCGCCCGTCCCGGTCCAGTCCGTACGCATCGGCGACAAGCCGTAGCCGTGCGGGCCGATCGGCGGGTCGCCAGCCGAGCCGGGCCTGGTCGAAGTCGTCGTCGATCGGCACGCAGAGGCGAGCCAGGTGGGCCACGTCGTAGACGGGGCGGCCAGGGGCCGCGAACTCGAAGTCGAGCAGCGCAACCGCGATGCCGTCACGGAACACGACGTTCGAAGGCTCGACGTCGTTGTGGCACACCAGCGTCCCGCCGGCGGGGTCAGCCAGCGCGTCGTCCCAGGTGAGGCCCTGAGGGTCGAAACCGCGGGCGGCGTCGTGCAACCCACGCAGGAGTCTCGCGATGGACGCCAGCGCAGCGTCGGACTGGCTCCAGTCCGGATAGGGCGCAACGGGAACGTCACCGTCGATGAACACGAGCCGCTCGCGTCCGTCATCGTCGATGCCGACCGGCAACGACGCACCCTCGAAGCCGGCGTGTCTCAGCGCCCGGAGGAACGCATGGATCGAATCTGTGTGCGGACCCGAGGGGCGAAGAACGTGCGGACCGACGCGGACGACCTGGCCGGCGTTCGCGAGCCCTCCATCGAGCTGCTGCTCAGCCACGCCGCCACTCTGACAGACGAAGCGGCAGGGACGGTCCGAAGCCCACGGAGTCGGAGTCCTTTCGGTACGCGATCGCGTCGTCATGCCAACGCGATCCATCACCGAAAGGAGCGCGCCGGCCCGGGGCCACGGGATCGGCACGACCACAAGCTCGCCCACAACCTGCGCGTGGTCGGCGAAGGGACGCGACGGCACTTCGTCCCTGCGCCGGGTGCGGCCGATCGCACCGCCCGATTCGCGCTCCGCGCCGATGCGGAAGCGTCGCGTGGGGCCCCGTGTAGTCTCGCCGCCGTGAGCCACGAG
>DASXYP010000030.1:0-4501 GCA_036502405.1 Acidimicrobiia bacterium | reverse complement strand
CGAACGGTCACGTGGCCCCGGCCGTTACCCTGATCCTGTGCCCACGACCACGTCGCGACCCGCGCACTACGAGACTGCGGACGCCCGCATCGACAAGATCGTCGTCGGCCCGTACGAGAACAACGTGTTCATCCTGCGTTCCAAGGGCACCGGCGACGCGGTCCTCGTCGACGCGGCCAACGAGCACGAGCTGCTCCTCGAGGTCTGCCGCGCGACCGGGGTGCGCCGGGTGCTGACGACCCACGGCCACTTCGACCACATCGGCGCGGTCACCGCGGTCCGGGACGCCGGGATCGACGTGGGCATCGCGCCGGAGGACGCCGCGATGCTCCCCGCCTACGACTTCGTCATCCCCGACGAGGACGTCATCGAGGTCGGCGACCTGCGGCTCCGGACGATCCACACCCCCGGCCACACGCCCGGCTCGACCTGCTTCCTCCTCGAGGGCCACCCGGTGGTGTTCAGCGGCGACACCCTCTTCCCCGGCGGCCCCGGCAACACGAAGTTCGAGAACGCCAGCTTCGATCAGATCATCGAGTCGATCGACCGCCGGCTCTTCACCCTCCCCGAGGACGACCTGGTCCTGCCCGGCCACGGCCTCGACACCACCATCGGGACCGAGCGCCCCCATCTCGACGAGTGGATCGCCCGGGGCTGGTAGCGATGGAGCCCACGCGGGGCCGCCAGCCGGCGCCCGATGAACCTCGGTCCGGTGCGAGCCCGCCGGAGATCTCCGGAACCCCGGAGCAGAACACCGACGTCGCCCGCGAGCTCGACGCCGCGCGGGCACGAACGCTCGCCCTCCTCGAGCCCGTCGCCGACGCGGGGCTCCTCGCGCAGCACTCGGAGCTGATGTCGCCGCTCGTGTGGGACCTGGCGCACATCGGCCACTACGAGGAGCTGTGGCTGCTGCGCGAGCTCGGCGCCGGCGAGCCGACGGACCCGCGCTTCGACGACGTCTACGACGCGTTCCGCCATCCGCGCGCGGAGCGGCCGACGCTCGACATCCTCGGCCCGGCCGAAGCCCGCGACTTCGTGGCCGATGTGCGCAAGCGAGCGCTCGACGTGCTCGCAGGATCGGACCTCGGGTCCGACGACCCGCTCGTCGGGGGCGGGTTCGTGTACGGGCTGGTGGTGCACCACGAGCATCAGCACGTCGAGACCATGCTCGCGACGATCCAGCTCATGGAGGAACCTCACCGCGACGCGGGCGATGGTGACGGAGCGCCCGGGCCCGATCCGGCCGACCTCCCGCTCGACGTCGTCGTCGAGGGGGGCGAGTTCGTCATGGGCACGTCCTCGGACCCGTGGGCCTACGACAACGAGCGCCCCGCGCACGTCGTCGACGTACCGACGTTCCGCATGGACACCACGCCGGTCACCAACGGCGCGTACGCAGCCTTCGTGGCGGACGGTGGCTACGACGACGAGCGCTGGTGGGCCGAGGGCGGCTGGGCCTGGCGGCACGACACCGGTCTCGTCCATCCGCAGTTCTGGATCCCCGCGGCCGACGGCACGTGGACCCGACGGCGCTTCGGACGGATCGAATCGCTCCCCGCCCGCGAGCCGGTGCAGCACGTGTGCTGGTACGAGGCCGACGCGTACGCGCGTTGGCGCGGCGCCCGGCTGCCCACCGAGGCCGAGTGGGAGAAGGCGGCGCGCGGCGCGACCGATGCCGGTGGGCTCTTCCGGCCCGGCGGGCGGTTCGGACCCGACGAGGTCGGTGCCCATCCCGAGGGCGCGAGCGACGCCGGCTGCCTCGACCTGCTCGGTGGGGTGTGGGAGTGGACCGCGAGCGACTTCGAGGCTTACCCCGGGTTCGTCTCGTTCCCGTACCGCGAGTACTCCGAGGTGTTCTTCGGCGCCGGACGGTCGGAGCACGGCCCGAGCTACAAGGTGCTCCGCGGTGGCTCGTGGGCGACGGACCCGATCGCGGTCAGCACCACGTTCCGGAACTGGGACCTGCCGATCCGCCGCCAGATCTTCGCCGGCTTCCGCTGCGCCACCGACGTCTGAGCCCGCCGACCCGTGTGCCGCCACCTCGCGTACCTCGGTCCCCCCATCGCGCTCCGAACGCTGCTGTTCGACGCGCCCCACGCCCTCGTGCAGCAGGCCCGCACGCCGCGCTTCCAGCACAACGGTCGCGACAACCCGGACGGGTGGGGCGTCGGCTGGAGCTTCGCGGGCGACTCGCGCGCGGAGCACCAGCGCTATCGCGCCGCGACGAAGATGTGGGACGACACGAGCTTCACCGGCGACGAGCAGGCCACGACCGTGCTCGCCGCGGCGCGCTACGCCTCCCCGGGATCCGAGCTCCGCATCAGCAACGCGGCACCGTTCGCGTCCGGGCGCTGGCTGTTCTCGCTCAACGGCTTCGTGTCCGACTTCCGCGAGGAGTTCGGTGCGCGGCTGCGCGCCTCGATCACGCCGGCACGAACGGCGGGCATCGAGGGCGACACGGACTCGGAGGTGGTGTTCGCGCTCGTCCTCGACCGCCTCGACGCAGGAGCATCGGCCGGTGAGGCGCTCACGGACGTCGCACGGCTCGTGCGCACCGAGAGCACCGGCGCCCTGAACCTGCTGCTCACCGACGGCCGCGACGTGACCGCCACCGTGATCGGCAACTCGCTCTACCTGCGCACCGAGCCGGGGCTGACCCTGGCCTCGGAGCCGCTCGACGACGCCGCGGGCTGGGTCGAGATCGACACCGGCTCACTCGTCGAGAACGATTGCGTCAGCGGCCTCGGGCTCTGACTCCCGGAAGGATCCTCCATGACCGTACGAGTCGACGTGCACCTCGGCCCGACCGACCTCCACGAAGCGCTGGCCGCTGACGCGCGCCGGGGGTTGACCGCGACGCCCAAGGACCTCCCGCCGAAGTGGTTCTACGACGACCGCGGCTCGCAGCTGTTCGACCAGATCACCCGGCTCGAGGAGTACTACCCGACCCGCGCCGAACGGGCGATCCTCGTCGAGCGCGCGGACGAGATCGCGGCGGTCAGCGGCGCCGACACGCTCGTCGAGCTCGGCTCCGGGACCTCCGAGAAGACCCGGCTGCTCCTCGACGCCCTCGAGCGCGCCGGTCGGCTGCGTCGCTTCGTACCGTTCGACGTCAGCGAGCAGACCTTGCGCGACGCGGCCCGCGCGATCGACGAGGAGCATCCCGGCGTCGAGGTGCACGCGGTCGTCGGCGACTTCGAGCGGCACCTGGACCGGCTGCCGCGCGGCGGTCGCCGCCTGGTTGCGTTCCTCGGTGGGACGATCGGCAACCTGCCCCCCGCGACCCGCGCTGCGTTCCTCGCCTCCGTCGCCGCGGGCCTCGAACCCGGCGACTCGTTCCTCCTGGGCACGGACCTGGTCAAGGACGTCGGCCGGCTGGTCGCGGCCTACGACGACGCCGCCGGGGTCACCGCGGCGTTCAACCGCAACGTGCTCCTGGTGCTGAACCGCGAGCTCGGCGCCGACTTCGACCCCGAGGCGTTCGCGCACGTCGCCCGGTGGAACGCCGAGTCCGAGTGGATCGAGATGTGGCTCCGCTCGACCGCGGCCCAGGCGGTGAAGGTCCCCGAGCTCGATCTGGTCGTCGAGCTCGGCGACGGCGAGGAGATGCGCACGGAGATCTCGGCCAAGTTCCGCCGTGCCGGCATCGAGGCCGAGCTCGCGGCCGCCGGCCTCGCCCTGACCCACTGGTGGACCGACCCCGCGGGCGACTTCGCCCTGAGCCTCTCCACCCCCGTCTGAGCCCCAGGGCTCGTTTCGGTGCGGGTGGGACCCCCCGGAGGGGGTGCAAGTCGCACCGAAACCGGCGGAACGGGGCCGGATCGGCCGATCGTTGAGTTTCCCCTACGGGCATAGTGCAATTATCATGGGGCTCGTGAACGACGCCCCCGCCCTGCTCGAGATCGACGACCTCGCGGTCGCCGCCGACGGCAACCCGATCTTGAACGGGCTGTCGCTCGTCGCCCACCCGGGCGAGGTCCACGCGCTCATGGGCCCGAACGGCTCGGGAAAGTCCACGCTCGCCAACACCCTGCTCGCGAACCCCGCGTACGAGGTGATCCGCGGTCGGATCGTGTTGAAGGGCGAGGACGTCACGTCCCTCTCGACCGAGGAGCGGGCCGCACGCGGCCTCTTCCTGGGGTTCCAGCACCCGGAGGAGATCCCCGGGGTCAGCGTCTTCAATTTCCTGCGCCAGGCCATGGCCATCCGCAAGGGGATCAACGACCTCTCCGTGCTCGAGGTCCGGCTGGCGGTGATCGAGTGGACGAAGCGGCTCGGCATGGACCAGCGCTTCACCGAGCGCTACCTGAACGAGGGCTTCTCCGGCGGCGAGAAGAAGCGCAACGAGATCCTGCAGATGGCGCTCATGGAGCCCGACTTCGCGGTGCTCGACGAGACCGACTCCGGCCTCGACATCGACGCGTTGCGGGTCGTGGCCGAGGGCATCGCCGAGGTGCGCGCCTCCCGACCCGACCTCGGCATCCTCCTCATCACGCACTAC
>DASXYP010000029.1:0-33268 GCA_036502405.1 Acidimicrobiia bacterium | reverse complement strand
AGCGCGAGGCGCTGCAGGTGAGCGAGGGCATCGCCGGCCACCGGGGTGTGGACGAGCGCCAGCTCCTCGAGGGTTGCCATTTCGCCCAGGGTACCGGGGGTGCGCTCGTACGCTCGGCCGTCGATGGCGAAGGCACGGCTCGGCGCGAACTACGTGCGCCTCTGGAGCGCGTCGACGGTCTCGAACCTCGGCGGCGGTGTGACGCTCGCCGCAGGGCCGCTGCTCGCGGCCTCGCGGCCGCGCTCCCACGAGCATCGCGGCCATCTCGTTCGCCGGGACCCTGCCCTGGCTCTTCTTCGCGCTCGTCACCGGCGCGCTCGCCGACCGGCTCGACCGGCGGCGGACCATGGTCCTGGTCGACGGGTTCCGGATGCTGGTGGTGTGCGTGCTGGCGGTGCTGGTGATCACGGGGGCCGACTCGCTCGTCGCGCTCGCGCTGATCGCGTTCGTCCTCGGGTCCGCCGAGACCCTCTTCGACAACTCGGCCCAGTCGATCCTCCCGAACGCCGTCGACCGGGACGCGCTCGAGCTCGCGAACAGCCGGCTGTACGCGGCGGAGGTCGTCACCAACCAATTCGTCGGGCCGCCGCTCGGAGCGTTCCTCTTCGCGACGGCGGCGGCTGCACCGTTCCTGCTCGACGCCGGGTCGTTCGGGATCGTCGCCCTCGTCGTGCTCGGCCTGCGCGGCTCCTTCCGCCCGGACCGGACGACCGGGGCGGACGTTCGCGTTCGGCATCGCCACCCTCGTGCCCGGGCTCTGGGCCGACCCGATCGCGGTCGGCGTGTCGCTCGCGCGGTTCGGTGCGCTCGGCGTCGGCTGGAGCGTCGTCACCGTCTCGCTCCGGCAGGCGATCGTCCCCGACGAGCTGCTCGGTCGGGTGAACGGCGCCTACCGGCTCGTGGGACTGGGCACGATGCCGATCGGCGCGCTCCTCGGGGGCGTGCTCGCGCGGACCTTCGGCCTGCGTGCGCCGTTCATCGTCGGCGGCGTCCTCTGTGTCCTGGTCGGGATCGGGATGATCCCGTGGGTGAACAACCGGAAGGTCGGCGCGGCGCGAGCTGCCGCCGCTACGGGCTGACGCCGAACCAGGGCCCTGCGGCCAGGTCCGCGAGGAACAGCTGACGGTCGTCGTCGTCGGCGATCGCGGCGCCTTCGGCGGCCGCCTTCGCCCGCCAACCGCTCGCCGCCGGGCCGTCGTGGTCGGCGGCCGAGGCACGCGCCATCGCCTCGTAGGCATACGCGAGGTCGACGCCGCCCATGCCCTCCCGCTCGCACGTCGCCAGGCAGTGGCGCGCGTACCGCAGCGCGGGCTCCGCGTGACCCAGGACCGCATAGACGTGCGAGAGGAGCCAGTCCGCCCGGGTCGACGCCTGGGCCCCGCCGACCGCGGCCCAGTGGAAGGCGGACGCGTGCGCAGCGTGGATCATCCGCTCGTCGTCGACGGCGGTGCGGTCGTCGCGGGCCAGCCAGTCCCAGGTCTCACGGTTCGCCTGGCGGGCGAACGCCTCGTGCTCGGCGCGCTCGGCCGCGCCCTCGGCGCGGTCTGTGCCGGCCTCGGTCACCGTCACCTCACCGGGGTCACGCGACCGGCTCGGTCGCGGTCACGCCGCCGTCCGAGACGTGCTCCGTCCACCGGAGACCGTCGAACCAGCGCAGCTCGTGGCGCGCGTGCGGGTCGGGGTACCAGCCGGGCTGTGGTGCCACCGGCGCGACCGCCGCGACCTGCGCCACCGCGACGCCCGGGCGCGCCGCGACGCGGTCGAGCTGGGGACGGATGCTCAAGAGGTACACGAGGTCGATCACGAGCCCGACGGCGCAGAGCACGAAGCCGACTGCGATGAGGACGACCCACAGGGTCTTGTTCTGGCGCGCCCGCGCCCACTCGTCGTCGGGGCGCCGGGTCGAGTCGACGAGGGCGATGATCCCGAGCGCCAGTGGCGCGACGCCGATCAGGAGTATGAACACGAGCCCGAACCAGCGGATGAACACGATCGGAGGCTACCGGTCGGCTCCGCGCGGCGAGTCGCGGGGCACCGGCGCGAGCTCACCCGTGTGGACGTCGTAGATGAACCCACCGACGACGAGATCGGACGGCAGCAGTGGGCACGCCTCGATGCGCTCGAGGTCGTCGTGCAGCGCGCGGAGCTGGTCGTCCATCGGAAGGAACGCCCACCCGGACGCATCGACCCCGCGTTGCTCCTCGATGCGCGCTCGCAGCTGCTCGTCGGTCGTGCCGGCCATGGCGCACGAGGTGTGCTGGACGACGCACACCCGCTCGACACCGAGGAGGTTGACCGCGAGCACGAGTGACCGCAGCGCATCGTCGGTGACGCGGGCGCCGGCGTTGCGGATGATCTTGGCGTCGCCCGGACCGAGCCCGAGCATCGCGAGCGGGTCGATCCGCGAGTCGATGCAGGTGAGCACCGCGAGACCCTTGGCCGCGACGCCCTGCAGGCCGGAGTCCCGAAACTCCGACCGGTACCGCCGATTCGCGGCGAGCAGGTCGTCGAACATGGACGTCGTTCTACCGCACCGGCTCCCCGGACGCGGATCCGCGCGCTACCGCCGGGCGAACTTCGGGTCGCCCGAGACGTACTTGATGGTGAACGTCACCACGAACGAGTTCGGCGTCGGCTGGGTGATCGTGCGAGCGTCCACGCACGGGTGCGGAACCGCGACACCGGCACCGAAGGTGCTGCAGAACGGCACCACGGTCCCCACGGTCGGGTTGCCGGGGTCGTCGTTCTTGTAGATCGTCGAGCCGTAGGCGGCCGCCGCGTTCGTGAGGCTGTCCGGCGCGTCCGGGAACTGGTAGGTCAGCAGGAGGCTGATCGGCTGGTTCGGATCGCTGTAGCCGGCGAACTCGGAGATCGTCGTGGCCGGGCCCTCGCACGAGCCGCTGCAGAACGAGCCGTCGCCCTGGGTGATCTCGACCGGGGCACCGTTGCCGGTGTTCGGCAGGCTCAGCGTGGCCGGGTCGTCGCCGGGGATGGTGAGCGACCCACCCGGGGAGACGAAGCCCTTGGAGACCCCGTCCTGGGGTGCCTCGACCGCGGTGTCCTGGGTTCCCGCGGTGTTGGTCCCGGGTGTGGCGACGGCACTGTTGGTCATCGTGCCGCCGGCCGGGACCGTGGCCGGGCTCGTCACGACGAGCTGCGCCTGCGCCGAGGCGCCGACCGCCAGCGCGCCCAGCGCGCAGTCGACCGGTCCGGAGCCCGAGCAGCCGCCGGAGGAGGTCGCGGTCTTGAGCGATGAGCCGCTCGGGAGCGTGTCCACGACGTGGGCGTTCGCCACCGGGGCGATGCCGTTGTTGGTGACGGTGAGGATGTACTGGACGTCGTTGCCTGCGGTCACCGGGTCCGGCGCGTCGGCAATCGAGGTCGTGAGCGACGGCGACACCACCGTCGTCGTCGCGGTGCCGGCCGGCGCCAGGCCCGGGGGCGAGGTCGCGGTGTTCGTGATCGTCCCGCCGGCCGGGACCGTGCTCGGGCTGGTGACGATGATCGTCGCCGCCGCGGACCCGCCCGGAGTGATCGAGCCCAGCGCGCAGGTGACGGTGGTCGTGCCGGTGCAGCCGCCCGAAGACGTCGCGGACACGAGCGTCGCTCCCGGGAACACGTCCTGAACCGAGACGCCGGCCGCGGTCGACGCGCCGCCGTTGGTCACGGTGACGGTGTAGGTGACGTTCGCGCCGGCCTGGACGGGGTCGGGGCTGTCGGAGATCGATGTGACGAGCGTGTTCGCGTGCTTCGTGATGACCCGGATCTCGTCCATCACGTACGTGTTGATGTCGAAGGTCAGCGACCGGTGGTCGGCCGAGATCGTGAACTTGTCACCGCTCGCCCACCCGTTCTCGCCGCCCTCGAGCCCACGCCACTGCGTGCTGCCGGCGTACGTGGTGCCGGTGGCGCCGAGGCTGTCGCTTCCGGCGAGCTTCGAAGTCGAACCCACGACTCCGACGATGTCGTTGGCGAACGTCACCGTGCCCGAGCGGTGCGCCGTGAAGCTCCTCGACGGGATGTCGCTGTGGATCAGGTGGCTGTCCACGACGGTTCCGACCGCGACCTTCGCGGAGCCGGCGGGGAAGGAGGTGTACGTACCCGGGTTGACCGCGTCGACGGGGATCGCGGAGGTGAGCGTCACGTTCTGCTTCTCGTCGAACGCGTACGTCGACGTCGCGTTCTCCAGCTTGTTCAGCGCCACCGACACCGGAGGTGTCGCCAGCTTGATGACCTGCCCGCTGGAGCCCGAGATCGCGGCGCCCGCGACCACGACCGTCGAGAGCCCGAGGACCGCGGCCGCACACGCGGCGAGAATCGCCTTCGAAGAGCGCACTGCCCAACCTCCCTGTCGATGCGTCCGGAAGCCCGAAAAGCCGGATCGCGGGCGCGACCCTACCCAAATGCTCCCAAGTGCGCCCCTCGGCGGACGTTGCGATGCCGGGTCGGGCGCCTGACGGGATTCTGCTCTCGGCCGGCCGCACCGGGCCGATGTCGAATCACCGCCCGCCGTTCGTCGTGGGGGCGACGGCGTCGAAGGCGCCCGGTGCACAGCCACACAGCCGGTCCGACCGGCGCGACCACAGGAGAAGAACCCACATGGGCAAGTACGTGCTCGCCTACAAGGGCGGCAAGATGGCCGAGACGCCCGAGGCACAGGAAGCGGCCATGCAGGCCTGGATGAGCTGGTTCGGGAGCCTCGGCTCGGCGGTCGTCGACGGGGGCAACCCGTTCGGCCCCGCGACCGCGGTGCAGTCCGACGGATCGACCGGCAAGGCGTCGGCCGGGCTCACCGGCTATTCGATCCTCGAGGCGGACAGCCTCGAGCTTGCGGCCAAGCTCGCCGGAGGGTGCCCGGTGCTCGGCTCGGGTGGCACCGTGGAGGTGTACGAAGCACTGCCGATGTGACGCACGCCGCGCGCTCGTCGCTCCGCTCCGGCCGGCCTCACGTGGGCCGGCCGGCGCGCGTGGGTGGTCCGCCTAGGACTTCATGTCGTAGCCGAGCCCGGAGAACGCGGTGCGCAGCAGCGACGAACGGCCCGGCTCGTAGAGGATGCGGTCCATCAGCAGGTAGCCGAACCAGCGGTGCCGCCCGACAAGGGCGGTCGCGCCCACCGTCTCGATGCGCACCGTCAGCGACGCCTTGGGCAGGAACACGTGGCGCCCGAACGGGAACGCGAGCACCAGCCCGTCCTTGCGAATCGTGAACTGCCACGGCATCCAGCGCGAGTGGACGAACGCGAGGACCACGAACGCGGTGATCCACTGGATGCGGTGCACGCCGGCGATCATGAACAGCGCCGCGGCGAACCCGAGCATTGCGGCCGGCCACCAGCGCAGGAACGCGCTGCCACCCTGGTAGCTCGTCGGCTCGCCCACGGCCACAAGGCTACGACCACGCAACGCGTTGCGTGACCACGCGGACGCGATCCGTCAGCAACGCGACAGGAGACGGCCTCGGCTCGTATCGGTCGAGGTCAGGACTTCGGGAAGAGCGACTCCGCGATCAGCGACAGGCCCGCGAGGTCGCCGACGTCGGAGTCGAGCGCGGGCACGTCGGCGAGCACCTCGGGCACCCGCGAGAGCTCGGCCCGCAGCTCGGCCTCGCGCTTGGCCACGACCGCGAAGTTCTGGAACGAACGGCCGATCGTCGTGAGCACCCGCGCGTCGCGGGCCTGGTCGGCGAGCGCGGGGGCGCCCGTCTCGGCCAGCGCGGCACCGAGCGGTCCCGAATCCGCGCAGAACGTCTCGGCCGCATGGTCACCGTCGGCCGACAGCAGGTATCGGGGCAGCGTGCGGTTCAGGATCAGCGCGCCCAGGTGGTAGTCGCGGCGGATGAGCTGGTCGCAGAAGAACTCGGCTTCGTGGAGCGGCGCGGACTCCAGCGTCGTGACCACCGCGAACGTCGTGCGGCGGTCGTGCAGCAGCCGCTCGACCGCGTTGGCGCGGTCCACGAAGCCGCCGTACATCGACTGGAAGTTCAGGAAGAACTCGGCGATGTCCTGGAGGAACTGGCTGCCGAGCAACCGATCGGCCATCTGGTAGAACGGCCGGCTCGCGACGTTGATCATGCGCGCGCCGCGCTTCCCGCCGACTCGGTACGGCATCGTGAGCCAGCGCAGCAGACGGCCGCCGAAGAACTCGGCCATGCGCTTGGGCGCGTCGAGGAAGTCGAGCGCGTTCCTCGTCGGCGGGGTGTCGACAATGATCAGGTCGAAGCGCCCGGTCTCGTGGATCTCGAACAGCCGCTCCATCGCGATGTAGTCGTGGCTCTGCACGAAGCGCGCGGTGATGTTCTCGTACATGCGGTTGTCGAGGATCCGGTAGGCGGTCTCCTCGTCGGGCGCGTGGCGCAGCACCAGCGCGTCCCACGACTGCTTGGTGTCGAGCATGGCGGCCCAGAGCTCACCGCGGATCTCGAGCCCCGCGGCCTTGAACGCCTCGTCGGGCACGCGCTTCTCGACGTTGCCGATCCCCTCGAGCCCGAGCGCGTCGGCGAGGCGCTTGGCGGGGTCGATCGTGAGCACGAGCACCTTGCCGCCGAGCCGGCTCGCCGCACCGAGCGCGGCCGACGCCGCGACGGTCGTCTTGCCGACCCCACCCGAGCCGCAGCACACGACGATCTCCTTCGCCGCGAGCAGTGACTCCAGGCTGGTCGAGCTCACAACCCGAGCTCCTGGCTCAGCGCCTCGGCCACCATCCGCGTCTCCCGCAGGCCGTGCGTGCGCGAGAAGAGGTACGGGACGTAGAGCAGCGGCAGGTCGACCTCCTGGCGCAGCCGGGTGAGGTGCGCGGCCCGGGTCCGCCGCAGCGAGACCGCCAGGCGCGCGCCGTTCAGCACCGCGGTCGTGCCCGCGCCGGCCCGGTCGCCCAGGAGCTCGGCCGCGGGCGGCTCCCGCAGCGCCTCGTAGGCCTCCTCGTCGGCATGGGTGAACAGCTCGGGCAGGACCCGGTTCACGATCACCGCGCCGAGCGCCACGTCGAGCTCCTCGCGTGCCCGACCCACGAGCTCGATCGTCTCCTCGACCGGCATCTCCTCGGGCGTGGCGACGATGTTCAACGCGGTCAGCGCGGCGTCGTCCAGGATCTCGGTCATCCACTCGGTCTGGGACCGCACGGGACCGACGGCGACGAGCTCACGGATCGCCTCCGGCGCGCCGAGCTGCGAGATGACGTGACCGGTCGCGGCCGCGTCGACCACGACGAGATCCCAGTCGGCGCGGCCCTCGAGCGCCTCGCGCACCTCCCAGCACACCTTGCCGATCGTGAGGACCTCCTTCACACCCGGTGCCGCGGTGGCGACGAAGTCGAGGACGCGCGCGAGCGGGCCGATGCGGCCGACCACCGGGACCCGCAGGTTGAGCTTGAGGTATTCGCGCAGGCTCGCCTCGGTGTCCATCGAGAGGGCGAAGACGCCCGGATAGACCTCGCGGGGCGTGAAGTCGACGGGCCGCGACTCGAACCGGTCGGTGATGTTGCCCTTCGCGTCGACCTCGATGACCAGGACCCGCTTGCCCTGGTCGGCGGCGAGCAGTGCCATCGCCGCGGTGACCGTGCTCTTCCCGACGCCCCCCTTGCCGGTGAAGAAGAGGAGGCGCCGCCCGAGGAGATCGGGCGAGGGCACGGGAGTGGGTGTCCCTACCGTCCGAAGCCCACTCGGCGGGCGTCGTCATCGTGCGCGATCTCGACGTACGCGATCTTGTCGAGGGGGACACCGATCCGACGGCCGCGGTCGTCGTGCATCCAGAGCATGTGCGCGGACTCGGCCAGCGCCTTCTCGACGTGGGCCACGATCTGCTCGGGCGAGCTGTCGATCTCGACCGTCAGCTCCTTGGGCGAGTAGACGACGCCGATCCTGACTTCCATGCGTGCGGTTCCTTCGGGTCGCGGGTAGCGCATCGTACCCGGGGCGGCGGGGGCGTCCGGCCTCGGGCTGCGTCCGTCGACGCCTCAGGTGAGGCGCAGCTCCTTCTTGTAGATCTTGCGGGGCGTGATGTCCTCGACCTGCTCGGCGATGGCGCGGAAGACCCCGGCCGCCTCGGACTCGGGCTCGGTCACGACGATCGGCGCCCCGATGTCTCCGCCCTTGCGGAGCGCGGTGACGAGCGGCACCTGGCCGAGCAGCGGGACCCCGAGGTGGTCGGCCAGCTCCTGGCCGCCGCCGGAGCCGAAGATCTCGTACGCGGTGCCGTCGTCGCCCCGGAACCAGCTCATGTTCTCGATCACGCCGATGAGGTCGAGCTCCACCTTCTCGGACATGGCGGCGGCCCGCTGCGCGACGGACTGTGCTGCGATCTGCGGCGTCGTCACGACGATGACCTCGGCCCGGGGCAGGAACTGCGACATCGAGATCGACACGTCCCCGGTGCCGGGGGGCATGTCGATCAGCAGGTAGTCGGGCTCGCCCCAGCGCACGTCGGTGATGAACTGCTCGAGCGCCTTGTGCAGCATCGGGCCCCGCCAGATCACCGCCTGGTTCTCCGGGACGAAGAAGCCCATCGAGATCAGCCGGACCCCGTGCGATTCGGGCGGGATGATCGCCTTGTCCTCGTCGAGCTCGGGCGGAGCCGCGATCCCGAGCATCCGGGGCATCGAGAAGCCCCAGACGTCGGCGTCGAGCGCCGCGACGTCCTTGCCCCGCTGGGCGAGCGCGATGGCGAGGTTCGTCGTCACCGACGACTTGCCCACGCCCCCCTTGCCGGAGGCGATCGCCAGCACGCGGGTCGCCGCGTTCGAGAACGGGTTGTCTCCGGGCATCGGCGCTCCTGGGTCCCACCGGGCCGGTCCCGCCGGCCCTGGAGGATTTCCACTACGGACGTAGGTAGAATACCGGACCATGCCCGCAGAACCCGCGCTCGACGCCGACGACTTCAGCGCTGCGGTCAGCGCGGTCACGAGCGCCTTCGGCGATCCGACCCGGCGGGACATCTACCTGGTGATCCGCGAGGCCTCGGACGGCGTCACCGCCGCGGAGATCGCCGAGCGATTCGACCTCCATCCCAACGTCGCCCGCCACCACCTCGAGAAGCTCTCGGCCGGCGGGTACGTGGTCGTCGACGTGCACCGGGCGGACGGCGCGCGCGCCGCGGGCCGCCCGTCGAAGCGGTACCGCGTCGCCGAGCAGGACACCGAGCTCGTCTTCCCACCGCGCCGTGACGACCTCCTCGCCAACCTCCTCGCCCGCGCACTCGACGTGCTGCCGCCGGACCAGGCCGAGGCCATGGCCGAAGAGGTGGGGTTCGACTACGGCCGCACCCTCGCGGCGCGCATGGCGCCGAGCGAAGGTCACCGGTCGGTGAAGGCCGCGCTCGCGACCGTCGCCGAGGCACTCACCGCCCACGGCTTCTCTGCGCACGCGGAGGCGAGCGGCGCGTCGCTGACGATCGTCTCGGAGCAGTGCCCGTTCGGTGCGGCCGCGCAGGCGTACCCGCACGTCGTGTGCGCGGTGGACCGCGGGCTCATCCGTGGGCTGATGTCGGGCCTCTACGGCGACACCCAGCCGATCTTCGAAGCGACGCGCCCCGACGGCGACGCCCACTGCGTCACCCGCGTCTGAGCCTCGTGACCCGCGCGTACCTCGACCACGCGTCGTCGACGCCACTCCGCCCGGCCGCGCTCGAGGCGATGCTCCCGTTCCTCGCCGAGCACGCGGGTGACCCCGCCCGCCTTCACGCGGAGGGTCGCGTCACGCGCGTCGCGGTGGAGGACGCCCGCGAGCACGTCGCCGCGCTGCTCGGTGCGCGCCCGCGCGAGGTCGTCTTCACCTCGAGCGGCACCGAGGCGGTCAACCACGCGATCTGGGGTGGCGCACGACGGGCCGGCCTCGGGGGCGGGATCATCACGACCGCGGTCGAGCACTCGAGCGTGCTCGACGCATGCCGGCGCGAGCCGGGGACGCTCACGATCGTCGGCGTCGACGGCGTCGGCCGGTTCGACCCCGACGAGATCGCCGCCGCGATCGACGACGACACCGTCCTCGTCTCGGTCCAGCTCGCGAACCACGAGGTCGGGACGGTCCAGCCGGCGGCGGCGGTCTGCGAGCACGCGCGCGAACGCGGGCTGCTCGTCCACGTCGACGCGTGCACCGCGGCCGGCCACGTCCCGCTCGACTTCGCCGCGCTCGGCGCGGACCTCGTCAGCGTCTCGGCCCACAAGCTCGGCGGCCCGAAGGGCGTGGGCGCGCTGCTCGTACGGCGCGGGCTCCGCATCCCGCCGCTGATCATCGGCGGCGCCCAGGAGCGCGAGCGGCGCGGCGGGCTCGAGAACGTGCCGGCGATCGTGGGGTTCGGCGCGGCTGCAGCCGAGCTGACCGGCGACGACCGGCTCTGCACCGAGGCGCGCGCCGCGCGCCGCCTCACCGAGGAGGTCGCGCGCGGCGCGCTCACCGCGGTCCCCGGCACCGTGCAGTACGGCGACCCCGAGCTCCGGGTCCCGCACCTGGTCTGCCTGGGCATCGAAGGTGTCGAGGCGGAGCCGATCCTGCTCGCGCTCGACCAGCACGGGATCGCAGTGCACTCCGGCTCCGCGTGCTCGAGCGAGGCCCTCGAACCGTCCCCCGTCCTCGAGGCGATGGGAGCCGACGCGGACCGCTCCATGCGCGTGAGCGTCGGCTGGTCGTCCACCGAGGGCGACGTCACGAAGCTGCTCGGTGCGCTGCCGGGTATCGTCGGCTCGCTTCGCGCGCTGCGGGCGCCGTGACCCCCGACCACCCCCTCGAAAGGCAACGATGAGCCAGGACTGGAACGACCTCGCCGGACGTCTGCAAGGCTCCCTCGCGCTCACCGCGGCGCCGATCGCGATCAGCTTCCGCGCCGGGCCGGTGGACGGCGTTGCGCCGTTCGACGCCCCCATGCCCGGCCCGCTTCCGGACGGCCGCACCGGCCGCGTCCCGGCGGGGTGCGTGTTCTGGATGCGGGCCGCCGAGTCCACCTTCGCCACGGTCGCCGAGGACCACGGCAACTGCAGCGTCGGCAGCCTCACGCACGGGTTCAAGACGCTCGACGAGGTCGCCGGCAACAGCGACGTCGCCGCGCTGCTGGAGACCGGCTGGGTCACGATGGACGTCGTCCCGCAGATCCCGGTCGTCACCGAGAAGCCCGGCACCGTGGTCTACGGCCCGCTCGCCGAGACCCCCATCGACCCGGACGTGGTGCTCCTGCGCCTGAACGCCAAGCAGCTGATGGTCGTCTCCGACGCGGTGCCGGGCCTGCGCATCGAGGGCAAGCCGCAGTGCCACATCGTGGCGATCGCCAAGGAGCAGGGTGAGATCGCGGCGAGCGTCGGATGCGCGCTGAGCCGGGTGCGGACCGGAATGGCCGCGACCGAGATGACCTGCGCGATCCCCGCCGCGAAGGTCGACGAGGTCGTGACCGCGATCGAGCGCAACTCCGTGGCCGACGCCGCGGTCGCGCACTACGCCGCGGACGACGCCGTCCGGTTCGCCTGATTCCCGCTCTCGGACCTTCGGCCCGGGCCGCTCGGGCCACTCCGCTGGATCAACGGCGACGAGGGATTGTGCCGTCCGCTCCGCTCCGACCGCGGTCGGGCTGGCGGCTACTTCTTGGCGGCCTCGTAGTACGGGTTCGTGCCCGAGGCGTGGTCGGTCACGTCGACGACCTCGGTGATCTCGGGGACCGAGTCGAGCAGTGCGACCTCGATCCCCTGTGACAGCGTGACCGCGGCCATGCCGCACCCCTGGCAGCCACCGCCCATCCGCAGGTAGGCGACGGGCGCCTCGATCGCGACCAGCTCGGCAAAGCCACCGTGGGCCGCGATCTGCGGGTTGATCTGCGTGTCGAGGACCTCGACGACCTTGGCCACGATCGGGTCCGACAGGTCGAGGTCCGTGGCCGGCATGCTCGGACGCAGCTGCGGCGTGTTCGGGTTCTGGAGCACGAGGCCCCCGCCCGACACGTCGAGCGTCGAGCCGCGGATGTTGTCGGTGTGCTCCTCGGGCACGACGATCGACAGGTCGTCACCGTGCTGCACCACGTCCTGCTCGCCCGCCTCGTCGAGCCGGCGGAAGTACATGTCGTAGGTGAACGCGTTGCCCTGGACGCCACTGACCTCGAGCCAGAGCGCGAGGGTGTCGGGCTCCGGCTCTCCGCCGCGGACCTCGAGGATGCGCTCCAGGGCCGCGGGGGTGATCGTGAGCAGGGCGGTGAGCTCGGCCATGTGCACCATGATACGTCGCATGAGCCGGGTGCTTCTCCTCGTGCCCACCAGCACCTACCGGGCCCCCGACTTCGTGGCCGCCGCCCGCCGGCTGGGCATCGAGCTCGTCGTCGGCGCCGACGACGCCCCGGTCGTGGGGACCCACGACCGGGTGGTGGCGATCCCGCTCGAGGACGTCCCCGCGGCGCTCGACCGGATCGAGGCCCTGGACCGGAGACGGGGCGTGGACGCCGTGGTCGCGGTCGACGACGGCGGCGTGGTGGTCGCGGCCGAGGCCGGCGCGCGGCTCGGGTTCCCCCACAGCCCGCCCGACGCGGTCGCGGCGACCCGGGACAAGGCGGAGATGCGGCGGCGGCTCGCGGCCGCGGAGGTGCCGCAACCCCGGTTCGGCACCACCGGCGAGGAGGTCGGCTTCCCGTGCGTGGTGAAGCCGACCGGGCTGTCGGGGAGCCAGGGCGTGATCCGCTGCGACTCGCCGGAGGAGCTCGAGGCGGCGCGCGCCCGGATCCGGGCGTTCTGGTCCGGCCCGCTGCTCGTCGAGGAGTACGTGCCCGGCGCCGAGGTCGCCCTCGAGGGGCTGCTGCGCGACGGGGTGCTCGAGGTGCTCGCAGTGTTCGACAAGCCCGACGCACTCGAGGGCCCCTACTTCGAGGAGACGATCTACGTCACACCGTCGCGGCTCCCCGCGGGCACGCTCGCGCTCGTGACCAACGCGGCCGAGCGGGCCGCGCGGGCGATCGGCCTGACCGAAGGTCCCGTGCACGCCGAGGTCCGCATCCACGACGACGCGTTCGGACGCGTGCAGGCGTGGGTGATCGAGGTCGCGGCCCGTTCGATCGGCGGGCTCTGCGCCCGGACGCTGCGCTTCGGCGCCGGCATCAGCCTCGAAGAGGTGATCCTGCGGCACGCGCTCGGGATGTCGCTGGACGGGCTCGCTCGGGAGCCGTCCGCCGCGGGAGTGATGATGCTGCCGATCGAGGAAGGCGGGACCTTGGCCGCGGTGCGGGGCCGCGACGAAGCGCTCGCGGTCGACGGCATCGTCGGGCTGGAGATCACCGTCCCGGTCGGCCGCGTGCTCACGCCCCTGCCCGAGGGCGATCGCTACCTCGGGTTCCTGTTCGCCCGGGCCGCGACGCCGGCCGCAGTCGAAGCCGCGCTGCGGGAAGCCGCGTCGCACATCGATATGGTCGTCACGTGAAGGTGCTGCTGGTCTCGACCTACGAGCTCGGTCACCAGCCGCTCGCGGTAGCGGCACCCGCGGCCCGGCTCCGGGCCCGTGGGCACGACGTGCGGGCCCTGGACATCTCGGTCGAGCCGTGGGACCCGGCGCTCGGCGCGTGGGCGGACAAGGTCGGGATCGCGGTGCCGATGCACACCGCGGCGCGCCTCGCCCGCGAGATCGCGCCGACGATCGACCGCCCGGTCGCCTGCTACGGGCTCTACGCGGCGATGTGCCGCGACGTCGCGACCGCTCTGGTGAGCCGGGACCCCGACACCGAGCTCGTGGGCTGGGTCGAGGACGACCCCGCGCTCGCGGCCGACACTGCCGTGCCCGCGCGAGATCTGCTCCCACCTCTGGAGCGCTACGCGCGCCTCGTCCACGCCGGCCAGGAGCAGCTGGTCGCGAGCACGGAGGCGTCGCGCGGATGCGTGCACCGGTGCCGCCACTGCCCGGTGCCGGTGGTCTACGACGGCCGCATCCAGGTGAACCCCGTCGACGCGGTCGTCGCCGACGTCGCGCAGCAGGTCGGCATGGGGGCGCGCCACGTCTCCTACGGCGACCCCGACTTCTTCAACGGCGTGCACCACGGGCTCCGGGTCGTGCGCGCGGTGCACGCGAGGTTCCCGGAGCTGACGTTCGACTGCACCGTCAAGGTCGAGCACATCCTCCGCCATGCCGACGTCTGGCCCGAGCTCGCGGCGTCGGGGTGCATCTTCGTGGTGTCCGCGTTCGAGTCGGTCAACGACGCGACCCTCGAGCTGCTCGACAAGGGCCACACCGCGGCCGACGCGTCCCGCGCGGTGGAGCTGCTGCGCGCGCACGGCATCGAGATCCGCCCTTCGTGGTTGCCGTTCACCCCGTGGGCCACGCAGGACGACGTGCGCGCGATCCTCGAGTTCGTCGCGACGCACGGCCTCGTCGGCAACGTGGACCCGGTCCAGTACACGATCCGGCTGCTCGTGCCCGAAGGCTCGCTGCTGCTCGGTCACCTCGACGGGCTCGGCCCCTGGGACCCGACCCGGCTCTCGTACCCGTGGACGTCGCCACTCGACCCGCTCCAGGCGCGCTTCGCGGCCCGGGTGGAGGCCGCGGGCGACACGCCGGTCAGCGACGTCTACGACGCGCTTCGCGTCGACGCGGGGCTCGCGCCGCTCGGGCTCACCGACGTGGCGGCGTCGCCCCACCTCGACGAGCCCTGGTTCTGCTGCGCCGAGCCCACCGAGCTGCAGCTCCGCGCCCTCTGACCCATCCTCCCCCGTTTTGGCGAGATCCGTCGGGGTTCGGCTCAGACGGGTGCGGGCTCGGGTTCGGACTCGGGCGCCTGCGGGGGTTCGGGCGGCGCGGTGGTCGCCGGCACCGGCGTCGGGGCGCCCTCGACGTTGATGTGCGGCAGGAGGCGCTCGAGCGGCTCCGGCAACCACCAGTTCGCGTTGCCGAGCAGCTCCATCGTCGCGGGGACGAGCATGAGCCGGACGATCGTCGCGTCGACCGCGACGGCGACCGCGAGCCCCAGCCCGATCATCTTCACCGTCGCGTTGTCGCTCGTCACGAACGAGAGGAACACCGCGATCATGATGAGCGCGGCGGACGTGATGACGCGCGCGGTCTTCGCCAGGCCGATCGCGACGGCTTCGCGGTTGTTGCCGGACTTGTCGAACTCCTCGCGGATGCGGGAGAGCAGGAACACCTCGTAGTCCATCGAGAGCCCGAACAGGATCGCGAACATCATCACCGGCACGAACGCGACGATCGGGATGGTCTCCCGGAGACCGATCAGGTTCTTGCCCCAACCCCACTGGAAGACGGCGACGATCACGCCGTAGGCGGCGCCGATCGACAGCAGGTTCATGACCGCAGCCTTGAGCGGCACGAGGATGGAGCGGAACACCATCATCAGGAGGATGAATGCGCCGAGCACCACCGCACCGATGACGAGGATCAACCGCGAGTTCATCCGGTCGGTCAGGTCGATCAGCTCCGCGGTCACGCCGCCGACGTGGACCTGGCCGGCCAGCGGCGTGCCCTTGGTCGCGGCGGGGATGACGTCATCGCGCAGGGTGCGTACCAGCGTCTGCGTGCTCACGGCGTTGGGCGCGGACGTCGGTGTCGCCAGCGCGACCGCGGCATTGCCCGCGGAGTTCGGCAGCGGAGGCGTCACCGATTCGACGCCCTTCGTGGCCTTGATCGCGGCGAGCAGCTTCTCGGCATCGGTGATGTCGGCGCCCTCGTTGGCGGCCGTCGTGGTCGGGAGCGCCACCGTCACGAGCAGCGGGCCGTTCTCGCCGGCACCGAACCCCCGGGTCACGAGGTCGTAGGCCTCACGCTGGGTCGAGCCGACCGGAGCATCGGCGTCGGTGGTGAAGCCGAGCCGCATGCTCAACGCCGGTGCCGCGAGCAGCAGGAGGATGACGAGGCTCGCCACGACGAACCACCACGCACGTCGGGCGACCTCGTGGCCCCAGCGGTACCAGAAGCCGGTGCCCTCGGCCTTCACGTGCCTGGGCTTCGGCAGCACGCGCAGCTTGTCGATGCGCGGGCCGAGGATGCCGAGCAGTGCGGGCAGCAGCGTGAGCGCCGCGAGGACCATCACCGCGACGAACATCGCCGCGGAGAATCCGAGCGTGGAGACGTAGGGAACACCTGCGAACCACAAGCCGCAGAGGGCGATGGCGACGCACATGCCCGCGAAGAGCGACGCGGATCCCGCGGTGCCGATCGAGCGACCGATCGCGTCGTGCACCGCGATCCCTTCGCCCCGCTCCTGCCGGAACCGGCTGACGATGAGGAGGGAGTAGTCGATCCCGACGCCGAGGCCGATCATCGACCCGAGGATCGGTGCGACCGTGCCGACGGTGGCTCCCGTGGCGATGATCGTCAGGATCAACGTCGCGATCGTGACCCCGGTGAGGGCGACGATGAGCGGGAGGAACGCGGCGACGATCGTGCCGAACACGAAGATCAGGATGATGACCGCCGCGAGCAGACCGATCTCGTCCGCGTGGTTCTGCGGGGCAGTCTGCTGCTGGACGAAGTCGATCACCGGACCGCCGTAGGCGACGGTGATCCCGGCCGAGCGCGCCGCGGCCGTCGCAGTGTCGAGGCGGTCGATCGAGTCGAGGGAGATGTCCGGGTTGGCGACGCTGTAGGTGACGGTCAGCAGGACGGTCTTGCCGTCCGCCGAGACCCGCGGCGGCGACGCGCTCTTGACCTGCGGCAGCTTCTCGATCGCCGCGGCCGCGGCACTCACCGTCGCGGTGGGGACCGCTGCCTTCGAGTCGTGGAACACGACCTGCGCGGTCGGCAGGTTCTCGGCCGGGAAGCGCTGGTTCAGGACGTCGATCGCCGCCTGCGAGTCACTCCCCGGGATCGTGAACACGTCGCGGAACGGCTTGCCCGCGGGAGCCGCGCTGACCACCAGCGCGATCGCGATGAGCAACCAGGTGCCGAGCACCCACCACTTGCGCCGGGCCGAGAACCGGCCCAGCCGTTCGAGGCCGCGCGGGCGCGGCGGAGCGTCTACGGGCGCGGTTGCGCCGCCAGCAGGTTGAGTGCCGACCCCGCCGTGAACCAAGCGATGTGCTCCTCCGACATCGTGTGCGTGGTCTCGATCTCGTCGCTTCCGCCATCGACGTGGTGGAGGACGACCTTGACCCGCTTGCCCGGCGCGAGCTCGTCGAGCCCCAGGATGTCCACTTTGTCGGCTACGAGCACCCGCTCGTAGTCCAGCCCGTTGACGAAGGTGAGTGCCAGCACGCCCTGCTTCTTGAGGTTCGCCTCGTGGATCCGGGCGAACGAGCGCACGATAACCGCGCGACCCCCCATGAACCGCGGCTCCATCGCCGCGTGCTCGCGCGAGGAGCCCTCGCCGTAGTTCTCGTCGCCGATCGCCACCCACTCGATGCCGGCCTGCTTGTAGGCCTTCGCGAGGTCGGGGAGCTTGGCCACCGAGCCGTCGCGCGCGTCCACGCCGAGCCCCGGATCGTCGAGCGCGAACGCGTTGTTGGCGCCGATGAAGAGGTTGCCCGAGATGTTCTCGAGGTGGCCGCGGTACCGCAGCCACGGGCCGGCGGGTGAGATGTGGTCGGTCGTGCACTTGCCCGCCGCCTTGAGCAGCACCTGCAGCCCGGTCAGGTCCTTGCCGTCCCACGCCGGGAACGGCTCGAGCAGCTGCAGCCGCTCCGAGGTCGCGCTGACGACGATCTGCACCGAGTCGGGATCCGACGACGGGGCGGCGAAGCCCGACTCCCCCGGGTCGAACCCGCGCGCCGGCAGCTCGTCGGCCTCCGGTGCCTGGAGCTGGACGTCCTCGCCGTCCGCACCACCGAGCGGCTCGCGCACGAAGTCGACGTCGAGCCGGCCGGTCAGCGCCATCGCGGTCACCGTCTCGGGTGAGCCGATGAACGAGAGCGTCGCCGCGTTGCCGTCGTTGCGGGCCGGGAAGTTCCGGTTGAACGACGAAACGATCGTGTTGGTCTCGCCCTTGACGATGTCGTCACGCTGCCACTGGCCGATGCACGGACCGCACGCGTTCGCGAGCACGGTCGCGCCGATCGCCTCGAGGTCCGCGAGGAGGCCGTCGCGCTCGATGGTCGCACGCACCTGCTCCGACCCGGGGGTGATCAGCAGCGGGGTCTTGACCCGCAGGCCGTGCGCGGAGGCCTGGCGCGCGACGTGCGCGGCCCGGCCGATGTCCTCGTAGCTGGAGTTCGTGCAGGAGCCGACGAGCGCGTAGGAGATGTCCGCCGGGTAGCCCTCGGTCTTCACGGCCTCGCGCACGTCCGAGATCGGACGGTCGAGATCGGGGGTGTGCGGGCCGACCAGGTGCGGCTCGAGCTCGGAGAGGTTGATGTCGATCACCCGGTCGTAGAACCGCTCGGGGTCGTCGGCGATCTCGGGGTCGATGCGCAGGTGCTCGGCGTACTCGTCGGCGAGATCCGCGAGCTCCTCGCGCTGGGTCGCCTTGAGGTACGCGGCCATCCGCGCGTCGTACGGGAACAGCGAGCAGGTCGCACCGATCTCCGCGCCCATGTTGCAGATCGTCGCCTTGCCGGTCGCGGAGATCGACTCGGTGCCGGGGCCGAAGTACTCGACGATCGCGCCGGTGCCGCCCTTGACCGTCAGGATGCCGGCGACCTTCAGGATGACGTCCTTGGCCGCGGCCCAGCCGGAGAGCGTCCCGGTCAGGCGCACGCCGATGACATTCGGCACACGCGTGTTGAACGGCCAGCCGGCCATGACGTCGACCGCGTCCGCACCGCCGACACCGATCGCGACCATGCCCAGGCCGCCCGCGTTGGGCGTGTGGCTGTCGGTGCCGATCATCATCCCGCCGGGGAACGCGTACTGCTCGAGGACGACCTGGTGGATGATGCCGGAGCCGGGCTTCCAGAAGCCGATGCCGTACTTCGCGCTGACCGAGCGGAGGAACTCGTAGACCTCGGAGTTGGTGTCGAGCGCGGACTTGAGGTCGATCTCGGCGCCGACGCGCGCCTGGATGAGGTGGTCGCAGTGCACGGTGGTCGGCACCGCGACGGTCGGCAGCCGGGCGAGCGTGAACTGCAGCAGCGCCATCTGCGCAGTCGCATCCTGCATCGCGACGCGGTCGGGCCGGTAGTCGCCGTAGTCGACCCCACGCTCGAGCCCGATCGACGCCGGGTCGTCCGCGTGGGCGAACACGACCTTCTCGGCGTACGTGAGCGGGCGGCCGAGCCGCTCGCGGACGATGGCCAGACGCTCGGGGTACCGGGCGTAGGCGTCGCGCACGAGCGAGAGCGGGGTGAACGGTTCGACGGCGTCAGCCATGACGGGCTCCAGGGTTCTGGGTGGCGGGGAATTCGACTTCGAGCGCGGTGAGGTGGGCCGCGTACCGGTGCTCCGCGACGATGACCGCGTCGCCGTGGCGATCGTAGGTGACCCTCCGGCAGGCCAAGAGCGGCGAGCCGAGCGGCACGCCGAGCTGCTCGGACTGCTCGGGCCCGGCCTCGATCGCCGTGATCGTCTGCACGACGCGGCCGGGTTCGACCCCCTGGAGCGGCAGCAGGTCGTAGAACGTCGAGCGCTCGACGTCCGCGCGGCTGAGGTGCGCGCCGAGCGTCGCGGGCACCCAGACGGTCACGAGCGCGAAGGGCTCGCCGTCGGCGAGGTTGAGACGGGTGACCCGCAGCACCTCGGCATCCGCGGCGAGCCCGAGGGTCTTGGCCACGTCGACCGGCGCCCGTTCGAAGGTGAACTCGAGCACCTGGCGCCCGGACTCGGCCCCGGCGGCCTCGAGCGCGGCCTCGACGGTCGTCACCCGCCCGAGCGACTGCCGGACCGGGTCGACCGCGACGAACCAGCCGACGCCCCGGCGGGCGGACACCAGGCCCTCGTCGCGCAGCAGCTCGAGCGCCCGCCGCACCGTCACGCGGCTCACCCCGTACTCGCGGCCCAGCTCGGCCTCGCTGGCCAGGGCCCCGCGCGCCCCCGAGACGATCCGGTCCCGCAGGGTGTCGGCCAGCTCCACGTAGCGCACGACTTGTATGTTACCTGTCTCTTCTCTTCAAGACAAGCCGCCGAAGCGCATGTGCCGTGGCCAGCCCGGCTGCCGCGCGTGCCGCCCGACCATTTCCAGTATCTCTATTTGACACATAGAGATACTTCCCATACTTTCCCGGCCCATGAGAACCCACCGTGCACTCCGAAGCGCCGCCGTCCTGCTCGCCGTCGTGGTGGGCACCGCCGCGGTCACCGCGTGCAGCAGCGACTCGAGCTCCTCGCCCTCGTCCGACACGAGGTCCGGGGGCGGCGCGTCCACGAGCCCGGTCACCATCCGGCTCGGCTACTTCCCGAACCTGACCCACGCACCCGCGCTCGTCGGTATCCAGGGCGGGATCTTCAAGCAGCACCTCGGCAAGAACGTCACGCTGGAGACGTCCTCGTTCAACGCCGGTGGCGACGTCATCACCGCCATGTTCAGCGGCTCGCTCGACGCGTCGTTCATCGGTCCGGGCCCTTCGATCAGCGGGTTCCAGAAGTCTGACGGCAAGGCCCTCCGGATCGTCGCCGGCTCGACGTCGGGCGGCGCGTACCTCGTGGTCAAGGACGGCATCAAGAGTGCGGCCGACCTCAAGGGCAAGACGATCGCGACCCCGCAGCTCGGCAACACGCAGGACGTCGCGCTGCGGGCCTGGCTGAAGTCGAAGAGCCTGAAGACCGACACCTCCGGCGGGGGCGACGTGCACATCCTCCCGCAGGACAACTCGCTGACCCTGACGACCTTCGAATCCGGTGACATCGACGGCGCGTGGGTCCCCGAGCCGTGGGCGACCCGCATGATCAAGGAGGGTCACGGCAAGGTCCTCGTGGACGAGAAGGACCTGTGGCCGAACGGCAGGTACGTCACCGCCGACGTGATCGTCAGCACCTCGTTCCTGGACCAGCACCCGGACGTCGTGAAGCAGCTCATCGAGGGTGAGCAGGCGTCCATCAGCTACATCCGGACGAATCCGGCCAAGGCCCAGGACCTCGCCGGCCAGGCGATCGAGAAGGTCACCGGGAAGCCGATCGCCCCGAACCTGGTGGCGGCGTCGTTCGAGAACCAGACCTTCACCCTCGACCCCATCCCGTCCTCGCTGCTCAAAGACGCCAAGGACGCCGCCACGGTCGGGCTCATCGACTCCGCCGACGTCAAGGGCATCTACGACCTGAAGATCCTCAACCAGGTCCTGAAGGCGAGTGGGCAGGCGGCCATCAAGGCGTAGTCCACCTGACCCACTGCCTTGACTATCTCGACCTAGATACTGGAGAATGCGGCGTGACGCAGATGCAGACGCACCCGCCCGACCAGGCGATCGAGGAAGACGGCCCGCCGCAGGCCGTCTCCCTCGACGCCGTCTCCAAGGTGTTCGGCCACGCCGGTGACGCCACCCACGCCCTCGACCGGGTCACGCTCGACGTCGCGCGCGGCGAGTTCGTCTGTCTCATCGGGGCGTCGGGCTGCGGCAAGAGCACCCTGCTCAACCTCGTGGCCGGGCTCGACCAGCCGACGTCGGGCACGGTGATGGTGCGGGCCAATCGGACGTCCCTGATGTTCCAGGAGTCGGCCCTGTTCCCCTGGCTCACCGTGCGCGGCAACGTCGAGCTCGCGCTCCGGCTCGACGGCGTGCCGAAGTCGCAGCGCCGCGGCCGGGTGCACGAGCTGCTCGAGCTCGTGCACCTCGAGGACTTCGCCGACAAGCGGCCCCACGAGCTGTCCGGCGGCATGCGCCAGCGCACCGCACTCGCCCGCGCGCTGGCGCAGGAGTCCGACGTCCTCCTGATGGACGAGCCGTTCGGCGCGCTCGACGCCATGACGCGCGACCTGCTGCACGACGAGCTCGAAGCGCTCTGGACCCGGACCGGGCTCACGGTCCTGTTCGTCACGCACAACGTCCGCGAGGCCGTGCGCCTCGGCAATCGTGTCGTGCTGCTCACGAGCCGGCCCGGCCGCATCGCCGAGGAGTACCCGGTGGACTCGGGCCGGCCGCGTCGCATCGACTCGAGCCAGGTCGCCGAGCTCGCGGCGACGATCACCGACCGGCTGCGCGAGGAGGTGCGGCGCCATGGCGACCCTCGAAGCTGAGCTCGCCGGGCTCGACGCGCTCGAGCTCGCAGTCCCGCCGCGGCGTAGCCGAGCGTCGCGCATCTGGTCCGCGACGTGGCCGAAGCTCGGAGCCGCCGCGATCGCGCTCCTCTTCTGGCAGATCGTGGTCTGGAGCGGATGGAAGCCGGAGTTCCTGCTTCCCGCGCCGGCGACGGTCTTCAAGGCGCTGTTCACGAACCTCGGGGACTACGTCTCCGCCTCGGCCACCACGCTGCAACGGGCGGTGATCGGCTTCGCGATCGCCGTCGTCATCGGGACGTTCATCGGTGCGGTCGTCACCAGGAGCCGGGTCCTGCGCTCCGCGGTCGGCTCGATGGTCACCGGCCTCATGACGATGCCGTCCATCGCCTGGTTCCCGATGGCGATCGTGCTCTTCGGGCTCAAGGAGAGCGCGATCCTCTTCGTCATCGTGATCGGCGCCGCGCCGTCGGTCGCGAACGGGTTCATCGCCGGCGTCGACAACACGCCACCCGTTCTCATCCGCGCCGCCCACATGCTCGGCGCCAAGGGTTGGACCAACTTCCGTCACGTCGTGCTCCCGGCGGCCCTGCCGACCTACATCGGCGGCCTCAAGCAGGGGTGGGCGTTCGCGTGGCGCAGCCTGCTCGCCGGTGAGCTCCTCGTGCAGATCGCGGGCAAGAGCTCGCTCGGGCGCGACCTCGACACCGCGCGCCAGCTCCCCGACTTCCCGGCGATGTACGCGACGATGGTCGTGATCTTCGTGATCGGTGTCCTCGTCGACTCGCTCGTCTTCGGCAAGGCCGAGCGCGCCATTCGCAAGCGCTACGGCCTGATCGACGCCGCCGCCGCCGACTGAGCGCCTGCGACAGGTCTCCCCGAGGGGGTCTAGCGGTCGCGCTCCTCGACGGTCACGGTCTTCATCACGTCGCCGACCTGCGTGCCCTGGGCGACGTCCATGCCCTCGACGACGTAGCCGAACAGGCTGTAGTCCTTCGACAGCTTGCGCTGGCAGTCGTCGATCGTGATGAAGAACTGCGAGCCGTTGGTGTTCGGGCCCGAGTTCGCCATCGCGAGCGCGCCGAGCGTGTACTCCCCCTTCACCGGCTCGTCGCGGAACTTGTAGCCCGGGCCGCCGGTGCCGGTCCCCTGCGGGCAGCCGCCCTGGATCACGAAGTCGGGGACGACGCGGTGGAAGGTCAGGCCGTCGTAGAAGCCCTGCCGGGCGAGGCCGACGAAGTTGTTCACGGTGTTCGGTGCGAGCTGCGGGTCGAGGTCGGCGACGATGGTGCCGCGGTCGGTCACGATCGTCGTGCGGTAGATCTTGCTGCCGTCGATCTGGTACTCGGGCTGGTCGGCCACGACGATCCTCCAGGAGGGGCGGGGGCGGAATGGTTCGGCTGGCGGGGGTTACTTCTTCGCGCGCTTCGCGGCCTTGACCGCTTCGGCGAGCAGGGCCCGGACCTGGTCCGCGAGCGCGGTGTCCGGCGCGGCCACAAGGTACTGCTGGAGCTCCGGAATTGCCGCCTCGGGGTTCTTCTGGTCGCGCAGCAGGATGAAGCCGCGGAAGAAGTGCGCGTCCGGGTACGACGGATCGACCGTGACCGCCTTGTCGAGCACCTCCATCGCCTGGTCGGGGTAACCCTGGAGCCGGATGATCCATCCGCTGTAGGCGTACGGCTCGGCGTTCGTCGGCGCCAGCGTGGCGGCCGCCTGGTAGTCCTTCAGCGCGCCCGCGAGGTCGCGCTGGCCGAGCCGGAACCGGGCCACCGCGAGCCGCGCCTCCCCGTTGGTCGGGTTCTTCGCCGCCACCGCTTGCAGCGCGGCGAGCCGATCCTTCGTGGTGGTCTCGACCTGCCCGCGTGAGCGCCCGGTGATCGTGTCGCCGGGCAGGCGTGCGCCGAGCGCGAAGGCCATCGTGGTCGCGGCGACCACCGCGAACAGCACGAGCCCGCCGATGACGAGGATCCGGTGCCGGCGCGACGTGGACGGGAGATCGTCGGTGAGCGCGTCGGTGTCCTTGCCGTCCTCCATGGCGCGCAACGCGATCGCGGCTCGCGCGGTGTAGTCGTCGTGGAGCCGCCGGTAGGTCTCGTCGTCGATGTTGCCGGCGTCGCGCTCCGCCTCGAGGTCGTCGAGCGACCGGAGCAGGAAGTCCCGCTCCTCCTCCTGCACGGTGCGCGGATCGTCGACCGCCGCCTTGCCCGTCCCCCGGTCGCTCACCGCCGGGTCCGCTCGGTCGCCACGAGCTCCTCGTCGGCTTCGGAGGCCACCAGCCGGGGCTGGCGCGACCATCGCCGGAGCGCGAGCGCGATGCCACCCGCGCCGATCACCAGCGCCGCGATCGGCAGCGCCCAGACCAGCACGCCGAGCCCGCTGCTCGACGGCTTCAGGAGCACCGACTCGCCGTAACGGTCGACGTAGACCTGGCGGATCTCGGCATCGCTCTCACCGTGGCGGATGCGGGTCGCGATGTCGGCCCGGGTGGCCGCGGCCGTCGACGTCGCACTGTCCGCGACCGACAGGCTCTCGCAGTCGACGCAGCGCAGCTCCGACGCGATCCGGTGGGTGCGCGCCGCGGTGGACTCGTCGACCCCGCGTGGCCACGCGGTGAAGACGAGCACCCCGACCACGACGGCGCCGAGCACGATCCACGGCAACCAGCGGGTCCTCGCCGACTGCGCCACTAGCTCGTCCCCTGCGCGAACGCCACCATCTGGTCGAGCACCTGGGGTGTCACCGGTCCGAACTTCGATGCGACCACGAGACCGTCGGGACCGATCGCGTAGGTCTCGGGCTGCCCGCGCGTCCCGAAGTCGAGCGCGGCCTTCGCCCCGGGATCGAAGCCCACGGGCCACGTGACCTTCTCGTCCTTGACGTAGCTGCGCACCGCCTGCTTCGTGTCCTCGCGCACGATGCCGACGAGCGCGACGCTCGGGTCGTTGCGGTGCTCGGCGTACCAGGACGAGAGCGCGTCGTGCTCCTGGCGGCACGGGATGCACCACGAGTTCCAGAAGTTCACGAGCACGGTCTTGCCCGCGAAGCTCCCCGACGTGATGGGCTTGCCGTCGAGCGACTGCACGGAGAACGCGGGTGCCGTCTTCCCCACCAAACGGCTCGTGTTCGAGTCCTGGTGGGGATCGCTGCTGACGGTCAGGGCCAGCACGACCGCGAGCACGCACACCCCGGCGCCCACGGCAAGCGCGATCCAGCGGAACGGGTGCTTCACACCCCCACCTCTTCACCGAGCGGCGGGAGATCCTCGCGGACCGGCTCGGCCGCGGGTCGTGCCACATCCCCGGCGCGCACGCGGATGCGGCGGCGCACGGTCGGGCCGAGCGCGACGATCGTCCCGACTGCCATCAGGGCGCCGCCGATCCACACCCAGAGCGTCATCGAGTTGATCGCGATGCTGATCGTCACCCGGCCCTTGTCGTTGGGCGACGAGACGACCGTGAGGTAGACGTCCTCGAGGATCCCGGTGCGCACCGACGGCGTGCCGATCGCCGAGTCGCTGTTCGGGAACGTCGACACCGCGGGCGCGTACGTCCCGAGGACGTCGCCGCCGCGTGCGAGCTTCAGGTCGGCGGAGACGGACGTCTTCTGCGCGGTCTTCGACGTGTGGGTCCCGGTGAACGTGACTGTGTAGCCCGAGACCGTCGCGGACTCCCCCCGATGGAGCCGCACCTCGCGCTTCGCCCCGAAGGACCCGGAAGCCGCGAGCGCGACGGCGATGCAGATCACGCCGAGGTGCACGATGAACCCGCCGTAGCGCCGTGGGTTGCCCCGGACGGTGCCGATGGTGGAGCGGACCCACCCGGCGTGGTCTCCTGACCGGCGGCTCCGCACCGCGAGCGCGGTCTCCCGGAAGATCGCGACGACGGCGAACGTGGCGAGCCCGAACGCGAGGACGGTCGCCAGCGTGCTGGTGAGGAAGAGCAGCGTGAGCAGCATCACCGCAGCCCCGGCGTACGCCGGGATCAGCAGCCGCCGGCGGAGGACCTCGCCCCCCGCGGCGCGCCACGGCAGCGCGGGCGCGACTGCCATCAGGAACAGCAGTGCGAGCCCGATCGGCGTGGTCATGCGCGCGAAGTAGGGCTCGCCGACCGAGAGCTGGTTGCCACGAACGGCCTCGGCGACGAGCGGGAAGACCGTCCCGAGCAGCACCACGAACGCGAGCCCGGTGAAGAGCAGGTTGTTGGCGAGGAAGGCCGACTCGCGCGAGACCGGCGAGTCGATGCGACCCGGCGCGTGGAGCTTGTCGGCGCGCCAGGCGATCAGCGCGAGGCACGTGACGACGCACACACCGAGGAACGTGAGCAGCCACGGCCCGATCGACGACTGCGTGAACGCGTGCACGGAGTTCACGACGCCCGACCGGGTGAGGAAGGTGCCGAGGATCGTCAGGCAGAACGTCGCGAGCACGAGCGACAGGTTCCAGACCCGGAGCATGCCGCGCCGCTCCTGGACGATGACCGAGTGGATGAACGCAGTCCCCGTCAGCCACGGCAGCAGCGACGCGTTCTCCACCGGGTCCCAGCCCCAGTAGCCGCCCCAGCCGAGCACCTCGTAGCTCCACCACGCCCCGAGGATGATGCCGACGGTGAGGAACCCCCAGGCGACGAGCGTGGTCCGGCGGGTGTCGGCGAGCCAGCCCTCGCCGAAGCGCCCGGTGATCAGGGCCGCCATCGCGAACGCGAACGGCACGGTGAACCCGACGTAGCCGAGGTACAGCATCGGCGGGTGGAACGCCATCAGCGGGTGGTTCTGCAGCAGCGGGTTCGGCCCCCGCCCGTCGAGCGGGATCGTGCCGTCGACCAGCTTGAACGGGTTCGCCGCCGCGGCCATGAACACGAAGAAGAACAGCGCGACCGAGAGCGCGACGAGCAGTGCCCACGCGACCATCGGGTCCTCGAGCCGGGACCGGAACCGGCGCGCCATCACCGTGATGTAGCCGGCGAGGATCAGCACCCAGAGCAGGATCGAGCCCTCGAGCGCGGCCCAGAGCCCGGTGATGGTGAAGAGCAGCGGCGTGCCGCGGGCGTTGTTGTCCGCGACGTACTTGATCGAGAAGTCGTGGCTGATGAGCGCCCACTCCATCGCGAAGACGGAGAGCAGCGCGGCCGCGAGCACGACGAAGACGCAGCGCCGGCCGGCCCGGATCAGCTCGACGTTCCTGCGCTTGAGGCCCAGCGCGAGGAGGAAGACCCCGACGGCCGACGCGCCCACGCCGAGCGCGATGCCGAGGATCCCGAGACCTGCTCTCATGCGCCGCCCGACGCAGCCTTGGGCGCCTTCTTGGTGTCGACCTTGGGCGGCGCGTAGTCGCTGCCGTGCTTGATCAGGATCCGGTCGCTGTCGAAGGACGAGCCCGCGCGCACCGCGGCCCAGTGGCCCTCGCAGACGACCGGCGCCTTGCTCTTGAACAGCTCGGGCGGGTCGCCGTGGTGGATCACCTTGACGGTGTGCTTGCCGTCGGTGAGCGCGAAGTCGACGCCGGTCCCCCGCTCGTGGATCGAGCCCGGGACGACGGCACCGGCCAACCGGAAGCGGCCCGTTCCCTGGCTCTTCTGGTCCTTGACCGCCTCGGAGACCGTCCGGAAGTACACGACGTTCTCGGAGAGCACGAACGTGAGGACGATCACCGCGACCACCGCGAGGGCGCATCCGCTCGCGGCGACGATGTAGCGCGTCCGCTTCGACTTCCGCGCGCGGGGTGGGAGCGGCGGGAGCTGGCCGGTCGGGCGGGGAGGAGCGGTCGTCACCGTTCGGGCTCGGGCGGCAGCGACTTCTCGGCCCGGCGGATGCGCAGGGCCATCCGGCCGAAGTACGCGGCGAGGACGGCGCCGGTCAGCGACCAGCCGACCACGACGTAGACCCATCCGTAGTCGGCATCGGCGAGGTGCACCGCGAGCGTCATCGTCCGACCTCCACGGGGTCCGGCGCCGTGCCGCCGTCGCGCGGCGTGCCGACGCGGGCTGCGATCGCGAGATCGACCTCGCGCTGCTCCATCTCGTCCTCCAGCGCGGCCAGCCGGTAGCGGCGGTCGAGCAGGTACACGTAGAGGATCGTGAAGGCGATGACGCCGATCCAGAGCGTCAGCGCCATCACGCCGTGGATGTGCGCGGACAGCTGCGGGTTGAACACGGTGGCCTTCTGGTGCAGCGTCCGCCACCACTCGACCGAGAAGTGGACGATCGGCACGTCGACGAAGGCGATCAACGCCGCGATGGCGTTGCGCTTCCCGGCCCCGACGGGATCACCGGTCGGGATGCGGCGCAGGGCCAGGTACCCGAGGTAGAGGAAGAAGAGCACGGCGGTCGTGACGAGCCGGGCGTCCCACGCCCACCAGATGCCCCACACCGGCCGGCCCCAGAGCGAGCCGAGGATGAGCGTGAGCGCCGTGAACAGGACGCCGAGCTCGGCCGACGCGCCGGCCAGGCGGTCCCAGACCATCGAGCGGGTGCGCGGCCAGAGGAAGAGCAGCGACGCGAGCGCGGTGACACCGAAGGCGAGGTAGGCGAGCCAGGCCGACGGGACGTGGAGGTACATCAGCCGCTGCGCCTCCTTCTGGGTCGCGTCCTCCGGCGCGCCCCAGAGCCCGAACAGGCCGAGGGCCACGAGCGACACCAGCGACGCCCACCCGAAGGCGCGCGACACCCTCGGATCGAGGAGCCGGTCCCGGCCGACGGTGTGGGTGGCTCCCGCTCCGCTCATGTCTCCTCCCACAGTGGTCCGAAGGCCAGCACGCCGATCGCCGTGTAGAGCACCGCGAAGATGCCCAGCAGCGCGACCCACGGCCACGCGTCCCCCGGAGCACCCTCGAGGCCGTCCTCGAAGGCCCGGGTCGCCCCGAGCATCACCGGGGCGAGCACCGGCAGCAGGAGCAGCGGCAGCAGCGTCTCGCGCAGCCGGAGCCCGGCTGCGAGCACGCCGTAGAGGGTACCGGTGGCGGCCAGGCCGATGGTCGCGGCCAGCGCGGTCAGGATCAGGATGCCGATGCCGTGGACGTTCACGTCGTAGAGGAGCACCACGCCCGCACCGAGGATCACCTCCAGGACGAGGAGCTCCACCGCGATCGCGGCCGCCTTGCCGAGGAAGATGGCCCCGCCGTCGAGCCCGGCGAGCCGCAGCCCGTCCCGGGCGCGGTGCTGCTCCTCGGTCGCGAACGCCCGCCCGATGGCGAGCAGGGCCGCGAGCAGGACCGCGATCCAGAACAGACCCGGCGCGACGCGGGCGAGGATCCCGCGGTCGGGGTCCAGCGCGAACGCGAAGAGCAGGATCACGATCAGGCCGAACGGCACGATCTGCGAGATCGCGACCCGTGACCGCGACTCGATCCGGAGGTCCTTGCCGACCACCAGCGCCGCTTCCCGCCAGACCCCCATCAGGTGAGGGCCCCGCGCGGTGAGACCGCAGTCGCGCGGCCCGAGTCGACCCGGACCTCGCGGGTGGCCAGCTCCCGGGCGAGCTCCAGCTCGTGCGAGGCCATCAGCACCGTCCGGCCCTCGGCGGGCGCGGCGGCGACGATCTCGTGGAGCACCTCGCGCCCGTCGGCGTCGAGCCCGGCGTGGGGCTCGTCGAGCAGCAGCAGACGGGGGTCCCGTACCAGGGCGGCACCGAGCGCGAGCCGCCGCCGCTGGCCGGCGGAGAGCTTGGCGTGGGTCAGGTCGGCGACCGCGCCGAGCCCGAGCCGCGCGATCACCGGATCGGCGTCGGCAGCCTGGCCACCTCCCGCCCGGGCCATGAACCGCAGGTTCTCACGCACGGTCAGGTCGTCGTAGCAGAACGTCTCGTGACCGACGAGCGCGAGGCCGCGCCGCGCGCCGCGCCGGTCGACGGCCAGGTCGACGCCGAAGACCGCGGCCTCGCCGGAGTAGAGCGGCACCAGACCCGCGATCAGCCGCAGCAACGTCGTCTTGCCCGCGCCGTTCGGCCCCGCGAGGAGCACGACCTCCCCCGGCTCGACGTCGAGGTCGACGCCGGCCAGGGCCGGGAAGCGTCCGAGGAGGCACACGGCGGAGCGGAGTCTGACGACGAGCGGCACGCGAGCCTCCGGGGCCCCGGGTGGGGCGCGACCAGCGCCGATGAGTGTACGGATCCCTCTCCGAAGTGGTCGAACCGGCGACGGCGGCGCCGGGTTCGGGCCGGGCTCGCGCCGGGTTCGGGCCGGGCTCGCGCCGAGCTCGCGCCCGGTTCGGCGTCGGCTCCGCGGCGGGGCGACGTGCCCCGAACCGGAGGGTGGCCCCGCCTACGATCCGACGATGCGACGGATCATCGGCGGCGTCGGGCGCGGCCTGGTCACGGTCGGGATCCTCATCCTGCTGTTCGTCGCGTACCAGCTCTGGGGCACCGGCATCTACGAGTCGCGCCAGCAGGACAAGCTCCAGTCGCAGTTCCACGCCCAGCTCGCCAGGCAGAAGGCCGCGGCCCGCCGGGCCGCCGCGGCGTCGACCACCACGACGACGGTCGCCCAGGTGCCCCCGGCCGTCGGGAGCCCGATCGGGATCATCCAGATCCCGAAGATCGGCCTGGAGCGGGCGATCGTCCAGGGCATCGGGGTGGAGGACCTCCGCAAGGGCCCGGGCCACTACCCCGCGACGCCGCTCCCCGGCCAGCTCGGGAACGCGGCCATCGCCGGGCACCGGACGACCTACGGCGCGCCGTTCAACCGGATCGACGAGCTGGTCGCGGGCGACCCGATCACCATCACGACGCTCGCCGGCACCTTCCACTACACGATGACCCAGCAGCTCATCGTGAGCCCCAAGGAGGTCTTCGTCCTCGACCCGACCGCGAACGCCACGCTCACGCTGACGACCTGCAACCCGAAGTACTCCGCCTCGCAGCGCCTGGTGGTGAAGGCGGTGCTCGACAAGGGCGCGAGCCCCAAGCCGCAGAAGGCACCGCCGCAACCGGTGGCCAGCCGGTCCTCGCTCGACGACGCGCTCTCGGGTCGCGGCGAGACCCGGCTGCCGACGCTGTGGTTCGGGCTGCTCACCCTGCTCGTCGGCGCCGGGTGGTGGCTGCTCTTCCACCGGTACCACCGCTGGACGACCTGGCTCATGGGCGGGATCCCGTTCGCCATCGTCCTGTTCGTCTTCTACTACCACCTCGAACGGCTGCTGCCCGCCAACTACTGACGCGCACCCGGCCGCGGTCCCTTCGGGCGCGGGCGGGCGCGCGCTACCGGCCCGTGAAGCGTGCCGCGCGCTTCTCGGCGAACGCCGCGAGCCCCTCCTGGAGGTCGTCGCTCGCGAAGGCGCCCTCCTCCAGCGCACGGATCGCGGCGAGCGCGCCGTCGTCGAGCGCGGTCGCGTCGGCGACGACGTTCAGCGCCCGCTTGTGCCCCTGCACGCTCAACGGCGCGAGCTCGGCCACCTCGTTGGCGAGCTCGAGCGCGGACGCCAACGCATCCGGCGCGACGCGCTGCGTGAAGCCGATGTGCACCAGGTCGTTCCCGGTCATCACCCGGGCCGAGAGCAGCACGTCGCGCGCCGCGCCCTGGCCGACCAGCACCGCGAGCCGCCGGATGTTGGCCGCGCTCAGCAGCACACCGAGCTTCGCGGCCGGGATCCCGACCTTCGCGGTGGGAGCAACCACCCGGAGGTCGCAGGCGACCGCGAGCTGCATGCCCGCGCCGAGCGCCGCCCCGTTGACCGCGGCGATGACCGGTGCCGGGTGGTCGACGATCGCGTCGAGCACCCGCTCGAACGCCGGCCGGAACGTGTCGCCCCCGCCGTGCTCGAGCCCGCCGGTGTCCTGCGCGCGACGGAGGATGTCGGCCCCGGCGCAGAACGCGGCACCCTCGCCGGTGAGCACCACGGCGCGAAGTGCGTGCGACGCCTCGAGATGGCCGCGCAGCTCGTCGCAGAGCTCGGCGTTCAACGCGTTGCGCCGGTCGGGGCGGTCGATGGTCGCGACACCGACGTGCTCTGCGGGGACCGACCAGCGGATCACGGGTGCAGGGCCACGAGCGCCGGTCGGTCAGCTCTCGTCGATCAGGGCGATCAGGTCGCCCTCCTGGACCACCTGCTCCGGCTCGACGTGGAGCTCGCGCACGACGCCGGGCACCTCGGTGATCACCGGGATCTCCATCTTCATCGACTCGAGGATGCAGATCTCGTCGCCCTCGGCGACCATCTGGCCCTCCTCGGCGATGACTTGCCACACGTTCGCGGTGATCTCCGCCCGGATCTCGGCCATGGGCGCACAGTACCCGGCACCCGTACGATCCGCGCTCATGGACGCGAGCGGCCCGAAGCGACGCGCGCCCGAGCTTGCGAGCCGCGTGCGGGACGCCGCCCTCGACGTGCGGCTGCGCTGACCGAGCCGGTGATCGTGCGACCGACGATGCCCGCCGACCACGACGCGGTGCTCACGCTCGTGCAGGTCGCGTTCTCCGACGCGACCCGGGACGAGCTCGGAGCCTTCGGACACACGAGGGTCGCCGGTCAGACAGGCGGCGAGCTGGTGTCGAACTCCGTCGCGACGATGCGGCGGTCGTGCACCCCGGTGGCGCGGTCGGAGGCGAGCCACACGATCGGCGGGCCCATCACGGCCGCGTCGAGCAGTCCGGCCCGGACCTCGGCGGGAACCTCGTCGGGGACCATCCCGGTCCGGGTGCCGCCGCCGGGCAGCAGGAGGTTGACGGTCACGACGCTGCCGGCCAGGTCCGCGGCCATCACTCGCGACAACGCCTCGACCCCGGCACCTGCCGGTCCGTACGGCACGAAGCCACGCCGGACCATCGTCTGCTCGTTCATCGAGATGTTGACGACCCGACCGGCACCGTCCCGGAGCATCAGCGGCACCACCGCGCGCGCCATGAGGAAGCAGCCGACGACCTTGGTGTCCACGACGTCGCGGAACCCGTCCGGGTCGACGTCCCAGAACGGCTGGGGCTCCGACATGAAGCGCGGATTCACCGTCCGCATGCCGATGCCGGCGTTGTTGACGAGCACGTCGATGCCGCCCCACGCGTCGCGAGCGCGATCGACGCACGCGGCGACGGAGGTCTCGTCACGCACGTCGAGCGGGCACGGGATCGCCGAGGAACCGAGCGCCGCGGCAGTCTCCCGCGCGCGGCCCTCGTCGCGGCTCGTGACCATCACCCGCGCGCCGGCCTCGGCGAGCGCGGCAGCCATGGCCGCGCCCAGGCCGCTGCTGGCGCCGGTGACCACCACGCGGACGTCGTGCAGCTCGCTCATCTCACGACGGATCGTAACGACGGCGGGATTCACGGTCGCACCCGCGAGGCGCCAGGGCACCGGCCCGGAACCGGCGCCGGTCGA
>DASXYP010000028.1:0-26218 GCA_036502405.1 Acidimicrobiia bacterium | reverse complement strand
TCGCGCCGTGGCCCGCGCGCGCCATCGGCCGGGCCGCATGCTTGATCGTCAGCATCGTGCCGGTGACGTTCAGGTCGATGGTGCGTCGCCACGCCTCGACGTCCATCTGCGTGATGGGCCCGAGGGTCTCGGAGCCCCCCGCGCAAGCAACCGCGGCGTCGAGTCCCCCGGTCGGCTCGGTCGCGTGTGCAACAGCCGCGGCGATCGCGTCCTCGTCGGTGACGTCCGCGACGGCGTGCTGGACGGTCGCGCCCTCGGCCGCGAGCGGGACGAGCTCTTCGACCGCGCTGACCAGGCGCTCTTCGGTCCGGCCGACGATCGTGACCGACGCGCCGTCGGCGACCAACCGGCGGGCACACCCGAGGCCGATCCCACTTCCTCCACCCGTGACGATCGCCGAGAAGCCGTCGAGCCCGGTGCCGGAACCGCTCATGTCAGGTCACCTCCGAGCTGGTCGACGAGGAAGGCGATCACCTGCGCCTCGTCCCGCCAGGCGTCGTAGCGGCCGGACGGGCCGCCGTGGCCCGCGCCCATCTCCGTCTTGAGCACGAGCAGCCGGTCGTCGGTCTTCGTCGCCCGCAGCTTCGCCACCCACTTCGCCGGCTCCCAGTACGCGACGCGCGGGTCGTTCAGGCCGGCGGACACGAAGATCGCGGGGTAGTCGGTCGCGATGACGTTGTCGTACGGCGAGTACGACTTCATGTACTCGTACGCGGCAGCGTCCTCGATCGGGTTGCCCCACTCCTCCCACTCGGTGACGGTGAGCGGGATCGAGGGGTCGGCCATCGTCGTGACGACGTCGACGAAGGGCACCTCGGCCACGACCGCCCGGAAGAGGTCCGGCCGCAGCTCGGTCGCCGCACCCATCAGCAGTCCGCCCGCGCTCCCGCCGCGGGCGGCGAGGTGCTCCGGGGCGGTGTAGCCGGAGGCGATCAGGTGCTCGGCGCAGGCGATGAAGTCCGTGAAGGTGTTGCGCTTGTGCATGAGCTTCCCGTCCTCGTACCACCCGCGCCCCAGCTCACCGCCGCCCCGGATGTGCGCGATCGCGAACACGAAGCCGCGGTCGAGGAGGCTCAGCCGGACCGACGAGAACGTCGGGTCGATCGACAGCTCGTAGGACCCGTAGCCGTACAGGAGCGCGGGCGCGGTGCCGTCGAGCGCGACGTCGGTGCGGTGCACGACGGACATCGGGACCCGGGTGCCGTCGGCGGCGGTCGCCCAGAGCCTCGCCGACGTGTAGTGCGCGGCGTCGTAGCCGCCGAGCACCGGCGCCTGCTTCACCAGCGTGGAGGTCCGCGCTTCGAGGTCGTAGTCGAACGCGGAGGTCGGTCGCACGAGCGAGCTGTAGCCGTAGCGGATCGTCGTCGTCTCGTACTCGGCGTTCTCGCCGGCCCACACCGAGTACACCGGGTCCGGCACCGCGACCAGGTGCTCGTCGTCGTCGGCGATCCGACGGACCCGGAGCTGCTCGAGGCCGCCTTCGCGCTCGGAGACCAGCAGGTGCCGGGCGAACGCCTCGACGTCGCCGACCCGCACGCCCGGGCGATGGGGCAGGACCTCGGTCCACGCGCGTCGTCCCGGGTCCGCGACCGCGGTGACCATGACCTTGAAGTCCTCCGCGCCGTCCGCATTGGTGAGCACGAAGAACCGGTCGCCGTGCTCGTCGTCGACGTGGTGCTCGACCGAGTACTCGAGGTTCGCCGTGCGCGCCTCGACGACCCGGGGTGGCTCGGCCGGCGCCGCGGTCGGCACGAAGTGCACCTCGCTGGTCGTCTTCGAGTCCGACGCGATGACCACGTAGCGCCCGCTGCGCGTCCGTCCGACTCCGACGAAGAAGCGTTCGTCCGCCTCCTCGAACACGAGGACGTCCTCGTCCGAACCGGTGCCGAGCTCGTGGCGCCACACTTGGTACGGGCGCACCGCGTCGTCGGGCCGGACGTAGAAGATCGTGCGGCTGTCGTCCGCCCAGGCGAGCCCGTAGTAGACGTCCTCGACGGTGTCGGGCAGGTCCTCGCCCGTTCGCAGGTCGCGGAAGCGCAGCGTGTAGCGCTCACCGCCGGAGTAGTCGGTGGAGTACGCGATCAGGTCGTGGGACGGCGCGATCGCGAGTCCGCCGAGCGAGAAGTAGGGCGAGTCTCCGGCGAGCGTGTTCTCGTCGAGCAGGACCGTCTCGTGCGCACCGGGCGCGGCACCGGCGGGACGGCGGCCGTGCTCGGCGTACTGCCGGCCCTCGAACGTCCGGGCGAAGTAGTCCCACGCGCCGTACCGGACCGGCGCGGAGACGTCGGTCTCCTGGATGCGCCCGCGGATCTCCTCGAAGAGACGGTCCTGGAACGCCCGGGTGTGGTCGAGGGCCGCGGCCGTGTAGCGGTTCTCGGCCTCGAGCAGCGCGGTCACGTCGGGGTCGTCGCGGTCGCGGAGCCAGTACCAGGGGTCGACGCGGGTGTCGCCGTGTGCGGTCAGCTCGACCGGGCGGCGGGGCGCGACGGGAGGAGTGGGGGCGTCGGGCATGGAGGCGCAGTCTGCCATCGCGCCTGCGTCCGGGTGCGGAAACGGCCGGGGATCCGGGGGTGCGACGGGTACGCTGCTCCCCGATGTCGGCCGCTCCCCCCACCGCACCGTCACCCGGTTCGCCGTCGGTCACGCCGATCACCGCCACCGACGCCGAGATCGCCGCGGTCGCCTACAACGACGACGGCCTGGTGCCGGCGATCGTCCAGGAGGAGGCCACCGGCCAGGTGCTGATGCTGGCCTGGATGAACGAGGATGCGCTCCGCCGGTCGCTCGAGACCGGCCGCACCTGGTTCTGGAGCCGGAGCCGCCAGGAGTACTGGTGCAAGGGTGAGACCTCGGGCGACCGCCAGTACGTGCGCGCCGCCTTCTACGACTGCGACATGGACGTCCTGCTCTTCGTCGTCGAGCAGGAGGGCCGGGGCGCCTGCCACACCGGGGAGCGCAGCTGCTTCTTCCGCGCCTTCGGCGGCGGGGCCGAGCCCGGCCCCGCGTGAGCGAGCATCAATCGCGCCGCGCACCCCGGCGAGGCCGAGAGCGGGCAGGGTGAGCGGTCCGACCGTCAAGCCGTCGCTCGACGAGTTCCGAGCGCTCGCGCGCGAGCACACCGTCGTCCCGGTGTGGCGCGAGGTGCTCGCCGACCTCGAGACGCCGGTCTCGGTCTTCGTCAAGCTCGTCGGTGACCGTGACGGCTTCCTGCTCGAGTCGGTTGAGCACGGCGAGCACTGGGGCCGCTTCTCGTTCATCGGGCGGGACCCGGCCTTGAGCCTGGTGGTGCGCGGGACCACGGTCGAGGCGGTCGGCGCGGTCCCGGCAGGCGTACCGCTCGACCGCGGTGCGCTCGCCGCGATCGAGGCGCTCCTGACCCGGCACCGCGCGCCGAGCCTGCCCGAGCTGCCCCCGTTCCACGGCGGTGTCGTCGGGTACCTCGGCTACGACGTCGTGCGCGAGGTCGAGCATCTCCCCGACACCCCTCCGGACCCGCTCGGCTGGCCCGACGCGGTGGTCTCGCTCACCGGCCACGTCACCGCGTTCGACCACTACCGGCAGCGGCTCTACCTCATCGAGAACGTGTTCCTCGACGGGGATGCGGACGCTGACACGGTCGACGCCGCGTACGCCCGGGCGGTGACCCGGCTCGACGGGCTGGTGGACGAGCTCGCCCGGCCGCTTCCGTACGTCCCGTCGCCGCCCCCGGCCTCGGAGCTCGACGAGCTCCCGCCCTTCACGACCTCGTTGAGCTCGGCGGAGTACATGCGTGCGGTCGAGGTCGCGCGCGAGCACATCTTCGCGGGGGACGTCTTCCAGGTCGTGCTGGCGAAGCGCTTCGACCTCGACGGGTACTACGAGCCCTTCGATGTCTACCGGGTGCTGCGCCAGGTGAACCCGTCGCCGTACATGTACTTCCTCCGTCACGAGGAAGCGACGCTCGTCGGATCATCCCCCGAGCCGATGGTCCAGGTCCTCGGCGGGCGCGTCATCAGCCGCCCGATCGCCGGGACCCGCTACCGCGGCCGCTCCGAGGAGCACGACCGGCTCATGGCCGCGGAGCTGAGCGAGGATCCGAAGGAGCGGGCCGAGCACGTGATGCTGGTGGACCTCGCGCGCAACGACGTCGGGCGCGTGGTGCGCTTCGGCACCGAGCAGGTCGACGAGCTGATGACCCTCGAGCGCTACTCGCACGTCATGCACCTCACGAGCCAGGTGTCCGGCGAGCTGGCGGACGGCCGGACCGCGGTCGACGTGCTGCGGGCCACCTTCCCGGCGGGGACGGTCAGCGGCGCGCCCAAGGTGCGTGCGATGGAGATCATCGACGAGCTGGAGCCGGTGAAGCGGGGGCCGTACGCGGGGGTCGTCGGCTACCTGGACTTCTCGGGCAACCTCGACACCGCGATCACGATCCGCACGATGGTCTGGCGCGGTGACCGGGCGAGCGTGCAGGCCGGGGCGGGGATCGTGGCCGACTCTGATCCGGAGCTCGAGGACCTGGAATGCCGGAACAAGGCGAAGGCGTTGCTCACCGCGGCAGCCGCGTCGCGGAAGCTCGCCACCCTGGAGCCACGGTCATGAACGAAGCGGGAAACCGTCCGGCGAGGAATTTTGGGCCCGGCGGAGCGGCGCCCGAGCGGCAGGGCTCGCGGAGCCGAGAGCGGGAAGCATGATCCTGGAACGGGACGTCGTGGTCGTGGGCGGGCCGGATACGTTCTCGTTCCTGCAGAGCCTCGTCTCCCAGGACGTCGACGGCCTGGCCGACGGAGCTGTCGTCGCGTCGCTGCTCCTGACCCCGAAGGGCAAGGTGGACTCGTTCTTCCGGGTCGTGCGCGTGGGCGACGACGCGTGGCTCGACGTGGAGGCGGGGTTCGGCGACGCGCTGCGCGGCGCGCTGGAGCGGTTCAAGCTCCGGGTGAAGGTCGAGATCAGCGCTCCCGACGTGCCGTGGGGGATGGTGGCACTGCGCGGCGAGACCGGCGTGCGCGTGGTTCCGGCCGCACCCGACTCGTGCGCGGTGCTGCCGGTTGCGTGGTCGACCGGGGCGGGCGTCGACGTGATCGGCCCGCGTGAGCTGCTCGACGACCTGCCCGTCGCGCCCGACGGGCTCGAGGCCGACGCGTACGAGCGGCTGCGCATCGAGGCCGGGGTTCCTCGGCTCGGGCGGGACCTGGACGACAGTGTCATCCCGCAGGAAGCGGGGCTCGAGCGCGACGCGGTCTCGTTCACGAAGGGCTGCTTCCTCGGTCAGGAGCTCGTAGCCCGGATCGACTCCCGCGGCCACGTGAACCGTCTGCTGCGCCGGCTCCGACCCGGCGACGGTACGGCGGTCCTCGCACCGGGCGCGGAGATCACGGTCGACGACACGGCGGTCGGCGCGGTCACGAGCGCCGTCCCCGGCGTCGCGCTCGGCTATGTCCGCCGCGAGATCGCACCGCCCGCCCCTGCGACCGTTGCCGGCACCCCGGTCACGATCGAGCTCCTTCCGACCGTCTGAGGCGTGGGTCAGGGGGCGGGGACGGCGGCGGGACGGAGGATCGGGAGGCGGACGACGAAGGTCGCACCCGTGTGCTCGGTCGGGTCGACCCAGGCCTGGCCGCCCATCGCCCCCGCGAGCTCGCGGACGATGGCGAGCCCGATGCCGGTGCCGACGCTGCGCCCCGGGGTCGTGCGCGAGACGTAGAGCCGGTCGAAGACCTGCGGGAGGTCGGCAGGGTCGATCCCGGGCCCGTCGTCCCGGACCCGCACGTCCAGGTCACCCGTGCCGTAGGGCGCGAGCTCCACGACGATGCGGGCCGCGGAGTACTTCAGTGCGTTCTCGACCAGGTTCGCGACGATCTGTGCCAGCCGGTCGGGGTCCGCGTCGGCGGCGAGGGTCTCCGGTCCGTCGACCTGCAGCGTGATGCCGAGGTCGGTCCCCGCGGGTCGGAACGCGTCGACCGCGGTCCGCACCGTGTCGGCCGCGTCGATGGGACGCGACGCGAGCGAGAACTGCCGGGCGTCGAGTCGGGCGAGGTCGAGGAGGTCGGACACCAGGCGTTCGAGCCGTCGGGCCTCGGCGGTGATGACGCGCGCGGCGTGCGCGTGCTCGTCGGCGGTGCTGATCGCTCCATCGGTCATCGCCTCCGCGTAGCCACGGATGGACGTGAGCGGCGTCCGAAGGTCGTGCGAGACGCCGAGGATGAACGCACGCTCGAGCCCGCGCGCGTGCTCGAGCTGCGCGGCCATCGCGTTGAGCGTCCGGGCGAGGTCGGCGAGCTCGTCCTGGGGGTGGTTGCCGAGGTCGACGCGCGCCGCGAGGTCACCTGAGGCGATGGACTGCGCGGTGTCGCGCATCGCCTTGAGCGGGCGGGTGAGGCGCCGGGCGAGGAACACGGCGAGCACGATCGCGAGCCCGACGGAGATGAGCGCGGCGATCAGGAAGAACCCGCGGGCCTGCCGGGTGGCCTGGTCGACCTCCTGGGTGAGCAGGAGGACCGGCGTCCCGCGGGCCCCGGCGGTCAGGGGCTGTGCCACGAAGACGATGCCACCCGCCGTGCCGACCTGCTCCCTGCCCGCAAGGAGGGCCCGGCTGTCGAGATCGCTGACGCTGAGCCCGTCGGGCAGCTGGAGCAGCGGCGCGTTCCGCGGCTGGGTGAAGACGAGATTGCTCAGACCGAGCACGCCGTCGGTGACCTCGCCGTTCGGTGTCACCGTCACGAGCCCGCCGTTCGCGATGCGCAATGTCGACACGACGAGCCGGCTCAGCGTGCGGCCGTTGGTGCCCTTCTGCTCGCGGTTGCGCAGCCGTGCCCCCAGAGCCTCGAGCTGGCCCGCGACCCGCGGTGCCTTGTCCTCGAGCTGGTGCTGCGCGGTCCTGACCGAGCTGCGCCGGGCGAGGCTGATCGTGGTGACCGCCGTGATGACGAGCACGCCGATCGCGATCCCCGCCATCGCGAGGACGAGCCGGGTGCGCAGCGTCCGGCGCGACGAGCTCACGTCGATCGCGCGGGGGCGGTGCTGTCCATGCGGTAGCCCACGCCGCGCACCGTCGTGATCGTGCACGCGTCGCCGAGCTTCTTGCGCACCTGCGCGATGTGGACGTCGACGGTCCGCACGTCACCGAACCAGTCGTAGCCCCACACCCCATCGAGGATCTGCTGGCGGCTGAGCGCGAGGCCGGGGCGCTCGGCGAGGAACCGCAGCAGATCGAACTCCTTCGTCGTGAAGTCCACCGGCGTGTCGTGGACCCGGATCTCGCGCCGGCCGGTGTCGATGGCCACCTCACCGGCCTGGACGATCTCGACCGGCGCGACGCCGTCCACCCGGCGGAGGACGGCCTTCACCCGGGCGACGAGCTCGGCGGGGGAGAAGGGCTTGGTCAGGTAGTCGTCGGCCCCCAGCTCCAACCCGAGCACGCGGTCGACCTCGTCGCCGCGCGCGGTGAGGAAGATCACCGGGAGGTTCCCGGAGGCTCGGATCCGGCGGCACACCTCGAGCCCGTCGATGTCCGGGAGCCCGATGTCGAGCACGACGAGCCGCGGGCGCTGGTCGCGCACCGCGTCGAGCGCGGCTGCCCCGGTGCTCTGCTTGAGCACCCGGTACCCCTCGCGTGCGAGGTAGAGCTCGACGAGGTCGGCGATGTTGGCCTCGTCCTCGACGACCAGGATCGTTCCCTTTTCCATGCCCTCACCGTTTCATCACAGACGCGGCTCTCCATGATGCCGTTGTTATCGGAGTGTGAGGTTGTCGGTCGCCCCGACCCGGGGCGTGAGGGTCAATCCAGCCGGTTGGCCCGGGCGACCGCGCCGAGCCACGTGGCGCTGGGCTTGATCGCGCGCGCCTGGGTCGCCCGGTCCACACCCACGAGCCCGAACCGGGGGCGGTAGCCGAACGCCCACTCGAAGTTGTCGAGGAGCGACCAGTAGAAGTAGCTGCGCACGTCGATCCCGTCGTCGAGACAGCGCCCGACCCCGCCCAGCGCGTCGCGGACGTAGCGGACCCGCTGCTCGTCGTCGGTCGTGCCGATCCCGTTCTCGGTGACGTAGATCGGGTTGCCCGTGACCTCGGCCGCGTAGCGGATCGACGCCTCGAGCGCCTGGGGCCAGTACTCGTAGCCCATGTCGAGGGTCTCGACGCCCTCTTCCGGGCCGAGCGGCTTGCCGTCCGCGGTGAGCCGTGTACGCGAGTACGCCTGGACCCCCACGTAGTCGTCGCCGCGCGCCGCCTCCAGGTGTTGACCTTCGTGCATGTGCCGGAAGTCGGCGAGCATCTTCTCGGACCCCTCGGGCGACCACCAGTCGCCCATCGCGACGCAGGACCCCAACGGGAAGTCGCCCGGTCCGGCCTTGATCACGTCGTACCCGGTCCGGTGCGCCGCCTTCAGGTTCTCGTTCACGCGGTCGTACGCGGCGCGGTCGTTCACACCGGGAGGGAACGCGCCGAGTCTGTACCCGATCAGCGAGACGACGTTCGGCTCGTTGATGGTGCACCCGATCCCGATCTCCGCCCCGAGGTGCGCGGCCGACCGCTCGCAGAAGCGGCCGAACCGCCCGACGATCTCGGGGTTGTCCCATCCGCCGTCCGCGGCGGCCCACCGCGGGGTCGTGAAGTGGTGGAACGTGACGACCGGCAGCAGGTCGTTGTCCCTGCACGCGGCGATCATCCGCCGGTAGTGATCGAGCGCGCTCGTGGACCACTCGCCCTCCTCGGGCTCGATCCGCGACCACTCCAGCGAGAACCGGTAGGCGCCGAACCCGAGGTCGGCGAGCATCTTGATGTCGTCCGGGTAGCGCCAGAAGTGGTCGCACGCGTCGCCGGACGGCTCGCTCGCCGCGGTGCCGGGCGTGTGCTCGAACTGCCACCAGTCGTTGTTCCAGTTGCCGCCCTCGACCTGGTGCGCGGCGGTAGCGGTCCCCCAGAGGAACCCGTCAGGGAAGGTGATCGTCATGGGGCGGGAGCGTACGTCGATGCGACGGTCGGGCGCGGTGAACCCCGGGCGGCGCCGGAGCGACGCCTCGTAGACTCGGCGAGCGATGGGCGTCCTCGACGAGATCCTGCGGGTCAAGCGCGACGAGGTCACGGTGCTGCACCGGCCGCAGACCCAGGACCTCCTGCGCCGGACCGCGCTCGACGCGCCGCCGGCCCTGGACTTCGCCGCGGCGCTGCGCCGCCCGGACCGGTCCCTCGCGGTGATCGCCGAGATCAAGCGCCGCTCGCCCTCGAAGGGCGATCTCGCCCCCGACCTCGTCCCCGAGCTGCACGCGAAGGAGTACGACCGGGGCGGTGCCTCGGCGATCAGCGTGCTCACCGATCACGGGTTCTTCGGCGGCACGGTCGCCGACCTGCAGGCCGTGCGGGCGGCGGTCTCGCTCCCTGTCCTGCGCAAGGACTTCACCATCGATCCCGTGCAGGTCTACGAGACCCGGGCGATCGGTGCCGACGCCATCCTGCTGATCCTGTCAGCCCTGCCCGACGACGCGGTGGTGCGGGACCTGCAGGACCTCGCCTGGTCGCTCGGGCTCGCGGTGCTGGTGGAGGCACACGACTCCGGAGAGGTCGACCGCGCCGCGGGCGTCGGCGCTCGGATCGTCGGAGTGAACGCCCGGAACCTGTCGACGTTCGACGAGCACCTCGACCTGGTCGCGGAGCTCGCGCCGCGCATTCCGGCCGACGTGATCGCGGTGGCGGAGAGCGCGATCCGGAGCCCCGAGGACGCGCGCCGCATGGCCGTGGCCGGCTTCGATGCGGTGCTCGTGGGCGAGGCGCTCGTCCGGTCCGACGACGCGGCGGGCCTCGTCGGCGCGCTGCGGGACACCACCGTCGACGAACGAGGGGGACGCGGTTCCCCAGCGTGATACGGCGCTTCGCGTCCGATTCGTCCCTTGCGGAGCCCGGGCACGCTGGGAGAAGATGGCGGGCGGTTAGGCAGTCAGCCGTAGTGGTCCGTGGAGTGTCCGGGAGGCTGCACATGGCTGTGCGTGAGCGTGTTGAAGGGGCGAGCCCGTTCCGGTGTGACGTGCTCTACGTCGAGGACCACGCGGTCGTCATGACCCGTGGAGCCGTGGACCTCAACACTGCGCCCGCGATGCATCGCCAGATGTCTGCCACGCTCGCGCTGCCCATCACCGGCATCACGGTGGACCTCGCGTACGTGTCATTCCTCGACAGCTCGGGCGTCAACGTGCTCGTGCAAACGCGCGCGGATGCGACTCAACGAGACATCGCGTTCCGTCTCGAGTCTGTGCCGCGAAACGTCCGTCTCGTATTGGACGCGCTCGGACTGCTGGATCTCTTCGCAGTACGCCACGAGACCCCGGCCGATGACGTGGCCTCCGCCTGAGCGTCAACGCGAGCTGAGCGTCGGCAGCGCCCACCAACGCGTCTGCCGGACAGGACCGCAGCACACGTTGAGCTTGCTGGCTTTCATGCGTAGCGTGCTCGGTGCAGGCGCGCGGTCCGTCGAGCGCGCAGGCGCTCGCGGTGCCACGCCGAGAAGCCGTCGGGCATGAGTTCGTCCTTCCGTGCAAAGGGAGAAGCGCTTGATCCGTTTCGATCTCACCACCGACCAGATTCCCACCGCGTGGTACAACGCGCTGCCCGACCTGCCGGAGCCGATGCAGCCACCGCTGCACCCGGGCACGAAGGAGCCCATCGGCCCCGACGACCTCACGCCACTCTTCCCGATGGGCCTCATCGCACAGGAGGTCTCGACCGACGGGTGGATCGACATCCCCGGCGAGGTCCTCGACATCCTCCGGCTGTGGCGCCCGACCCCGCTCGTGCGCGCGACGAGGCTCGAGGAGCACCTCGGGACACCGTCGCGCATCTACTTCAAGGACGAGTCGGTGTCGCCCGCGGGATCGCACAAGCCGAACACCGCCGTCCCACAGGCCTTCTACAACAAGGCCGAGGGCATCACGAGGCTCACCACCGAGACCGGGGCGGGCCAGTGGGGGACGGCGCTGTCGTTCGCGACCCGCCAGTTCGGCATCGACTGCAAGGTCTACATGGTGCGATCGAGCTACGAGCAGAAGCCGTACCGCAAGATCATCATGGAGACCTGGGGCGGCGAGGTCGTTCCGTCGCCGATCGACGACCCGTCGAGCCCCGGTTCGCTCGGGCTCGCGATCTCCGACGCGGTGCGGGACGCCGCGACTCGGAAGGACAGCCACTACTCGCTCGGTTCGGTGCTGAACCACGTCCTCTTGCACCAGACGGTCATCGGCCTCGAGGCCCGCGAGCAGCTCGCCCTCGCGGGCGAGGCGCGCCCGGACGTCGTCATCGCGTCCTGTGGCGGTGGCTCCAACCTGGCCGGCATCGCGCTGCCGTTCCTCACCGACTCCGAGGTTCGGCTGGTGGCGGTCGAGCCGGCATCCTGCCCGACGCTCACCGAAGGTCGCTTCGACTACGACTTCGGGGACACCGCGGGCATGACGCCTTTGCTGCCCATGTTCTCGCTCGGGCACGACTTCATGCCGCCGACGATCCACGCGGGTGGGCTGCGCTACCACGGTGACGCGCCGATCATCTCGAACCTGGTGAAGGCCGGTCGGATGGAGGCGATCGCCTACCAGCAGGGCAAGACGTTCGAGGCCGCGGTGACGTTCGCGAACACCGAGGGGAGGATCCCTGCACCGGAGACCGGGCACGCGATCCGGGCCACGATCGACGAGGCGCTGGCGGCGAAGGAGACCGGCGAGGAGAAGGTGATCCTGTTCAACTACTCCGGTCACGGCCTGCTCGACCTCGCCGCGTACGACGACTTCCTCCACGACCGCCTGATCGACGGCTGAAGGCCCGGCGCAGTCCCGCTCCAAGGCCCGTTCGGGGTGCATCGACCTCGCCCGAGCAACGGGTGCAAGCATCCACCCGGCTCAGCTCCGTCGCGGACTTCGCAGCTCAGGTCCGCGGCGCGCGGCGCTCGGACGAAGTCGAAGCCGTCGAGTCTCCGACTGCATCGGGATCTGGTTGCTCGCCCGGACCACCGGAATGGCGGGGCGAGAGGTTTGGCGTCCGGTACCGTCGTGGAGCGATGTTCGTGAAGATCTGCGGGATCACCAGCGAAGAGGACGCCCTCCTCGCGGTCGCCATGGGTGCCGACGCGCTCGGATTCGTCATGGCGCCGGGCAGCCGGCGGCTCGTCCGTCCCGACGCGGTCCGGGACATCGTCAAGCGGCTGCCGCCGGAGACCGTCACCGTCGGGGTGTTCCGGGACGAGCGCCCCGAGCGCCTGGTCGAGACCGTGCACCACGTCGGTCTGGCGGGCGCGCAGCTCCACGGCCGCGAACCACTCTCGGAGGTCCGCTGGGTTCGGCAGCGGGTGAAGTTCGTGATCCAGGCGTTCGCGGCCGGGGACCCGGCGCTCAGCGCGGCGGCGAACGGTCCCGCCGACGTGATCCTCGTCGACTCGCCCGATCCGGGATCGGGCCGGCTGTTCGACTGGAAGCTGGCTGAGGGCGCCCCGGGTGGGATCCGGCTGATGCTGGCGGGCGGCCTGTCACCCGACAACGTCGCCGAGGCGATCCAACGGGTCCGCCCGTGGGGTGTCGACGTCTCGAGCGGGGTCGAGGCCTCGCCCGGGAAGAAGGACGCGCGCAAGCTGCGACGCTTCATCCAGGCCGCGCACGAAGCCGGCGACGCGCTGGTGGACGACGAGCGCCCGCAGGCAGCCAACCCGTCCGGTCCCTACGACTGGCAGATCGACGAGCTGACCGAGCACTACTGAGCGGTCGCATTTCGAGCTGGCCGCGGCCCGCACCGCCTCCCGTAACATGACGACACCCGGTCCGCCCCCGCTGAGGAGCATGCATGTCCGCGCCCGTTCGGGGCGACGAGGTCCGACTCGATCCGCCCGGTCCGCCGCCGACGGAGGCCGGCCGGTTCGGTGAGTACGGCGGCGCCTTCGTCCCCGAGACGCTCATCCCGGCGCTCGAGGAGCTCGAGGCCGAGTTCAAGGCCGCCTGGGTGGATGACGGGTTCCGGGCCGAGTTCGCCGAGCTGCTCGGCAGCTACGCGGGCCGACCGACGCCCGTCACGGAGTGTCGGCGGCTCTCGGAGCAGCTCGGGGTCCGAGTGCTGCTCAAGCGGGAGGACCTCACCCATACCGGCTCCCACAAGATCAACAACGTCATCGGTCAGGCGCTGTTGACCCGGCGCATGGGCAAGCAGCGGGTCATCGCAGAGACGGGTGCGGGCCAGCACGGCGTGGCGACCGCCACCGCGGCGGCGCTGTTCGGGCTCGACTGCATCGTGTTCATGGGTGCGGTGGACGTCGAGCGACAGGCGCTGAACGTCTTTCGCATGGAGCTGCTGGGCGCGGAGGTCGTGCCGGTCCGATCGGGAAGCGCGACCCTGAAGGACGCGATCAACGACGCGCTGCGGGACTGGGTCGCGTCGGTCGAGAGCACCCACTACTGCATCGGCTCGGTCGTCGGTCCGCACCCGTACCCGTGGATCGTGCGGGAGTTCCAGCGCGTCGTGGGTGACGAGGCCCGGGAGCAGTGCCGGGCGATGCTCGGTGGAGCCGACCCCGACTACGTCGTTGCGTGCGTCGGCGGCGGCTCGAACGCGATCGGGACGTTCGCGGGGTTCGTCGACACCGGTGCTCGGCTCGTCGGCGTCGAAGCCGCCGGGCTGGGGCTCGAGTCCGGCCGGCACGGCGCGTCCGTCAGCCGCGGCGTCCCCGGCGTCCTGCACGGCGCGCGCTCGCTGTTCCTGCAGGACGAGGACGGCCAGATCCTCGAGGCGCACTCGATCAGCGCCGGCCTCGACTATCCCGGGGTCGGGCCCGAGCACGCGGCCCTCGCGGCGCGCGGCCGGGCCACGTACGGCTCGGCGTCCGACGAGGAGGCGCTCGAGGGCTTCGTGCTCCTGACGAAGACCGAGGGGATCGTGCCCGCCCTCGAGCCCGCGCACGCGATCGGTTGGCTGGCCCGTGAGGTCGGCGTGAGCGTCCCCCGCGGCTCGACCGTGCTCGTCACGCTCTCGGGTCGGGGCGACAAGGACGCGATGCAGGTCGCCGAGCGACTCACCGGCGAGCCGCTCGAATGAACCTGGAGTCGAAGCTCCGGGCCCGTCGCGACGAGGGCCGCAAGCTCCTGGTCCCCTACGTCACCGGTGGGCTCGGCGCGTCGTGGCTCGACGTCGTTCGTTCGGTCGCGCTCGCGGGGGCCGACGCGATCGAGATCGGGATTCCCTTCTCGGACCCGGTGATGGACGGCCGGACGATCCAGGAGGCCTCGCAGCGAGCGCTCGACCTGGGCGCGACCCCTGCGGGCATCGCGGCCGAGCTCGCGGGCGTCGACGTCGACGTCCCACTCGTCGTGATGACGTACTACAACCCGGTCCAGCACATGGGCCACGAGCGGTTCGCCGCCTCGCTGGTCGACGGTGGGGTGGACGCGGCCATCGTGCCCGACCTCCCGCTCGACGAGCTCGACGGATGGGGTGACGCCGCGGACGCCGTCGGTGTCGAGACCGTCCTTCTCGCGGGACCCACCACCCCTGACGACCGCCTCCGGCGCATCGGCGAGCGCACCCACGGGTTCCTGTACGGCGTCGCGCTCATGGGCGTGACCGGCGAGCGTGAGCATCTCGAGGACCAGGCCAAGGTGATGGGGCGGCGGTGCAAGGCCGCCACCGACAAGCCGGTGCTGCTCGGGCTCGGCATCTCGAACCCGGAGCAGGCGGCCGAAGCCGCGGCCGCCGCTGACGGTGTCATCGTGGGGAGCGCGCTCGTGCGCCGCCTCCTCGAGGGCGGCGGGCCCGAGGAGGCCGGTGCGTTCATCGCCACGCTGCGCGCCGGACTCGACGCCGATTCGAATCCCTGACCGAACCACGAGGAGCTGCCGCATGACCGAAGCGGTGAACCCGCGCACCGTCGAGCTGGACACGGCCGACGGCCTGATGGCGGCCTTCGAGGCCCGCCCGTCCACCCCGGCGACCCGGGCGGTGATCGTCGTCCAGGAGGCGTTCGGCGTGAACCCCTACATCGAGCGGGTCACCGAGCGCTTCGCGTCGACCGGATTCGACGCCGTCGCTCCGGCCTTCTTCCACCGAGCCGGGGGTGGGACCGCGTCGTACGACGACTTCTCGAAGGTGATGCCCCTCTACGAGGGCCTCACCGACGACGGGATCGTCATGGATCTCGACGCGGCGTTCGCCCACCTCGCGACGCTCGGTCACGACATGGCGTCGATCGGCGTGGTCGGCTTCTGCTTCGGAGGTCGGGTCACGTTCCTCGCCGCGGCCAGGCGCGCGTTCGGGGCCGCGGTCGGGTTCTACGGAGGTGGCATCGTGACGGCGCGGTTCCCGCAGTTCCCACCGCTGGTGGGGGAGAGCGCGACGCTCCGGACGCCGTGGCTCGGGCTGTTCGGTGACGAGGACGGCGGCATTCCGGTCGAGGACGTGGAGACCCTGCGCGCGGCTCTGGTCGACGCACCGGTGCCGACCGAGATCGTGCGGTACCCCGGCGCGGAGCACGGCTTCTTCTGCGACGAGCGGCCGGCCTACAACCCGTCGGTCTCCGAGGACGCGTGGCCGCGGACCCTCGACTGGCTGGACCGGCACCTCGCGGGCGGCGCCGCGTGAGCCACCTGCCGCCGGCCGACGACTGCGACCTCTGCGAGGCTGCGCGCATCACGCGCTGGTACCACGAGGACGACGTGTGCTGGATCGCGGAGTGCGAGATCTGCGCGGTCCCGATGGTCGTGTGGCGCCATCACGGGATCGAGCCGCCGGCCGGGGACCTCGAGCACATGCACGGCCAGCTCGCCGGGGTCGTCGCGGAGCACTTCGAGTTCGAGCACTATGTCGACGACAACATGCGCAACATCCCGGACCACTACCACGCGCACGCCCGGCCCAAGGGCGGCTTCTTCGGCCACGGGCTCAAGCGCACGACCAGCTGACGCACCACTACGCGGACGTGAGTCGCTTGCGCAGGCGCCGGACCGGTCGGGTCGGGACGCCCGGGCCGCCGGAGCCACCCCCGGTCGCCGGACCGGCCTTCTTGAAGAGGCCGAGGTTGCCGAAGTTGTAGCCCAGCACCTCGCGCGAGTCGGCCTTGAGCCACTGGTCGAGGATCGTCGCGTAGAGCTGGCGGAAGTCGACCGCGTTGACGAGGTTGCCGTTGGGGTCGAGGTTGGTGAGCGAAGGTTGCGCGCCGTAGAGCCCACCGTTCACCTGGTCGCCGATGACGAAGTGCGGCGCGGCGGTGCCGTGGTCGGTGCCGCTCGTGTCGTTGTCCTCGGGCCGGCGACCGAACTCCGAGAAGGTCACGAGCGTGACGCGCGAGCGGAAGGTCGGCGAGAGGGTGTCGTAGAAGGCGCCGACCGATGCGTTGAGGTCGGTCATGAGGTCGGCCTGGGTGGTCGGCTGGTCCGAGTGGGTGTCGAACCCGCCCAGGTTCGTGCTGAGCACCCGGATGCCGAGGTTCGCGTTGACGAGACGGGCGCAGAGCACCAGCTTCTGGCCCAGGTCGCTGGCGGGAAGCGCGCCCTGGTACGCGGGCTGGATCCGTTGGGAGAGGTCGAGGGTGTTGCGCTCGGTCTTCGCGATCAGGTCGCCCCACTGGCCGAGCTGGCTCGGGCCCCCGCCGAAGGCCGAGATGGTGTCGAACATCCGAGCGTCCTCGACGTGGGAGCGGTCGATCCCGAACGCGCCGCTGATGTTCTGGGGCAGGCCCGATGCGCGCGCGACGGCGCCGACCATGTGGAGCGGCACCGAGCTGCCCATCACGACGCCGTACAGGGATTCGCTCGCCGCATTCGGCAGCCCGTCGAGGTAGCGACCGATCCATCCGGTCGGACCTCCGGGCTGGGCGCCACCGCCCCATCCGTTCATCCAGATGCCCATCGAGGTGAAGTGGCTGAGGTCCGGGGGCTGGTAGCCGACGCCCTGCACGACCGCGACCTTGCCCTGGTCGTAGAGCGCCTTGATGCGCGTCAGCTCGGGGTGCAGCCCGGCGCCGGCGTCGAGCGGCAGCACCTGGCCGGGCGGGATCGCGATGTGCGGGCGCAGGTCGTAGTAGCGGCCGACGCCACGCGGGACGACCATGTTCAGACCGTCGTTGCCGCCGTCGAGCATCAGGAGGACGAGGACGCCGTCGGTCGGGCCGATCGGGGGCGCCGCGTACGCGCGCATCTGGTCGAGCATCGGCCCGAGCGCGGACGCACCCGCGGCGAGGCCGGCTCCGGCACCGGTGAGCTGCAGGAAGCGGCGGCGTGACATTCCGCCCGGTGCACGGGCGGGCACCGACAGGCGCTGGCGCGCGAGGTCGTCGAACTCCTCTTCGAGCATGATCCGGTCCTAGGCGAGCTGGAGGTCGGGGGTGAGCATCATCATCGTGGTGAGGTCGATCGGGGCCCAGTGGTTCCACGAGTACGTGGGCGCGTACTCGCTTGCCCACTGCCCTTCGAGCCAGGTCATCAGCACGTCGCGCACGTACGGCGAGACGTTGCCGCCCGCCGCGGTCAGGCCGAACTTGCGGTACGCGAGGTCGATCGCGTCGGCGGTGCTCATCGTGTGCTGGTTGGAGCCGTTGCGCTGCATGATCTCGGCGAGGAAGCCCGCCTGGTCGGCTTTCCACGTGAGGTTGCGCGCGAAGTCGGCGCGGGCCCAGAGCGCGGTGCTGTTGACCCAGTACGCGTTGTTCTTCCAGCCGGCGACGTTGGGTGGGTAGAAGAGCTGCTGACCCATCTGGTCCATCCACCACTGCGGGTTCGTCGCCGCCGCGGTGAAGCCGAGTCCCTTGAGGCACGTCACGACCCACTCGACCGGGCTGCGGACGAGACCCTGCCGAGCTTCGGTCGAGTAGAACTCCGGGCGCAGGAAGATCGTACGGAGCAGCGTGGCGACGTCGAGGTTCGATCCGGCGAACGCGGCCGTCAGATCGTCGAGCAGCGACGAGGCCGGGTTCGGGTAGGCGAAGAACGTCCAGAGCTTCTTCGCGATGAAGCGGGCCGCGATCTGGCGCTGTGGGTCGACGGTGAGGATCCGGGTGATGATCTGCGGGCCGTCCCAGTTCTGGGTCATTCCCATGAACGTCTTGTTCCCGTTGTCGTGACGGTCGGAATAGAACTTGTAGACGCGAGGGACGGCGTCGTAGTTCACGTTGTGACCGGTCCACGCGCGCGCCGACGCGACGACGTCGTCCTGCGTGTACTGGTTGACTCCGAGCGTGAAGAGCTCCATCAGCTCGCGGGCGAAGTTCTCGTTGGGCGAGCCCTTCTCGTTCGGGTCGTTGTCGAGGTAGATCAGCATCGCGACCTGCTTCGACATCTTCTGGACGAGATCCTCGAACCGCCCGAGCCCCTCGGCGCGGAACAGCTTGTTCTGCGCGTACATGTCGACCGCGCTGTTGACCTTCTCCTGGCTCGTCGCGAAGTGGCCGTGCCAGAAGAGGGTGAGCTTCTCCTGCAGCGCACGGGGGACGGTCCTCATGCGGTCGAGCCACCACTGCTGGAGCGCCACGACCTGCTCCCAGTCCGCCACGGTCGTGCTGCCGAGGCTGGCCGGCGGGGTGTCGGCGGGGTTGGGGGAGAAGTCGAGGAGCTGGTCGACGATCGCGGGGAGCTCGAGCGGCGTCAGCGCGTCGACCTGCGCGGGAGTGCCGCCGAAGCCGGCTCGCCGGAGCAGGAGCGCAACGTCGGCGGCTGAAGTGGGCAGAGCATCCCCCTCGGGTCGTTCGGGCACTTTCGCTATCGACGAAAGCGCGAACGGAACTTGAGGAGGCCGCCGACCCGACGGGGATCTCGGGCAGGCGCGCGCCGCCGAGGCGCGCGCCTGCCCGGAGCTTCTGGGCGCTAGCTGGTCATGAAGATGGCGCCCTGCATGCCGTTGTCCTTGTGGAACCGGCAGTAGAAGGGCACGCTGCCGGCCATCGGCACGGTGACCGTCACCGTCATCTTCTGCTCGGGCTGGAGCTCCTTGTCGATGTTGAGCGACGGCACGGTGAACGTGTGCGGGACGCTGCCCTCGTTGTGGAGCGAGATCGTCAGCTGCTGGCCCGGAGCGGCCTTCACGAACGTCGGCTCGAAGTAGAAGCTGTACAGATCCATGTCGACGTCGGCGGGGCTGCTCTTGGTGCTCACGTCCTTGGTGCCCTTGTTGGTCACCTTGCCGGAGAGCGTGACCGGGGTGGTGGCCGCGGCCCTGGTGGTCGACGTGCTCTTGGACGAGCCCGAGGAGGTCGACGAGCTGCTGCCGCACGCGGAGAGCCCCAGCGCGACGACGGCGATCAGGGCGGTAGCGGCGAGGGGCTTGCGCATGCGGATCTCCCTTGGTCGGATGGTTCGGGGCGCGTGTACGGGTGACGCTCGCCACTGGATTGCCCCGAGATCGGCGCCCTTCCGCCCGCTAGCGTCCGTGGCGTGAATTGCCCGCAATCCGGCGCCGCTCGGCGCCCGTAGTACCGGACGTGTGGGTGGTCTCCGACGATGCGCTGCTGGACGGGCTGGCGACCGGTGACCCTGACGCGACCGCAGCGTTCATCGAGCGGTTCCAGCGCCGGGTCTTCGGTGTCGCCTTGAGGATCGTGAACGACACGCGCCTGGCCGAGGACGTCGCGCAGGAGACCTTCCTGCGCGCGTGGCAGCGTTCGTCCGCGTTCGATCCGCGTCGCGGGACGGTGACGGCCTGGTTGCTGACGATCGCTCGCAACCTCGCCATCGACACGGTCCGCCTGCGCCGGGTCGTCATCGTTGACCCGGTCGAGATCCTGGCCCGGCGAGACCCGAACCAGGAGCGCGGCCCGGACGACCTCGCGGTGCTCGGCTCGGACACCGAGCGGCTGCAGCGTGCGCTCGCCGACCTCCCGCCCGACCAGTGCCGCGCGCTCGTGCTCGCGGCGTTCTTCGGCCAGACCGCGCGCGAGATCGCCGAGAGCGAGTCCATCCCGCTCGGCACCGCCAAGACCCGCATCCGCACGGCGATGCTGCGCCTGCGCGCCGCGCTCGTGGACGACACCGAGGGAACCGAATGAACGACCCGACTCCGATCAACGACTGCGTGGCGGTCTCGGAGCTGCTTCCCGAGCTCGCGCTCGGCACGCTGTCCGGCACGGAGCGGGCCGACGTGCTCGCGCACCTCGACCGGTGCGGGGCCTGCCGGGAGAAGTCGGCGGACTGGGCCGCGATGGTGGACGTCTTCCCGACCCTGCTCGGCGAGGCGGAGCCGCCCGCCGGCTTCGAGGCCCGGACGCTCGAGCGGCTGCAGGCCGATCGGGGCAGGGTGTCGCGCCGGCCCCGGTTCCAGCGCGTGCTCGCGGTGGCCGCGATCGTCGCCGCGGCGGTGATCGTGAGCGTCGCCGCGGTGCGCATCATCGACGCCCGCGGCGGCTCGGCGTCGTCGGACACGGATGTCGCGTCGGCGAACATGGTCGGCAACGGCGGCCGGTACGCGGGCGACGCCTTCACGACGTCGGGCCGTGACCGGTACGTCTTCGTCGACGTCGACTTCGGGGTCAAGTCCGGGATGTACCGGATCGAGGCGGTCGACGCCCGGGACCGGGTGACCGCGCTCGGGCACCTCGCGGTCTCGGGCGGTCACGGTGCCTGGGCCGGTGAGCTCCCCAGGTCCGGTGGCGGCGGTGCGCTGGCGATGGTGCGGCTCGTGGACCCGAGTGGCGCGGTCCTCTGCGCGGCACGGTTCCCGACGACCTGACCCGGCGCGCCGGGGCGCCGGACGGGGCTCAGTCGGGGGAAGATCCCGGGAGCAGCCGATCGGTGAAGAAGGCGAGCACCTGGTCGAGCGCGTCCCGGGTGGGGTGACCGGCTTCGTCCACGAGGTCGTTCGTGAGCACCGAGTGGGCCGTGCGCTTGATCTTCCATGGGTTGCCCGCGGACGAGTCGATCTCCACCGACAGGAAGCCGTCGCCCAGCTCGCGGCGCAGGGTCTCGAAGCGCGCCGGCGGCACGGCTCGGTCAGCGGTGAAGCGCAGCCCGAGCACGCAGGTTCCCTCGGCGACGCGTTCCTTCACGCGCGTCAGGTCCTCGGGGCTGATGCCGAGATCGGCGGAGCGCTTCTTGCCGAGGGGCAACGGGAGCGACGGCTGGCTCAGCACCGGGGCGAGCAGGCGGTCGTCGACCATCATCGCCAGCGCGAAGCCACCGGTGAAGCACATCCCGACGGCGCCGATGCCCGGGCCGCCGCACTCCTCGTGGACCTGGGCGCCGAGCGCCCGGAGCCAGACCGTCACCGGGCTGGTCGTCCCGGTCGCGAAGGACGCGAACTCCCTGGAGACGCATCCGGAGAAGAAGCTCCGGGCCGCGTAGCCCGCGGACAACGGTCGTCCCGGTTCCCCGAGGAGCACCGGCAGCGCCGCGGTGAACCCGGCGTCGGCGACCCGGCGGCCGAAGTCGGCCACCTCCGGGGTGATCCCCGGCACCTCGTGGATGATCACGATCCCCGGACCGGTCCCACGCCGGTAGACGGTGCGGGTCGTGCCGCCGTGGCTGAACGTGGTCTCGTCGAAGTCGGTCAGCGCGTCGCGGTGGTCGGCCATGGGTGCCGGAGCGTACTCAGGCTCCGGACGGGCTGACATCGTCGAGCGCCTGGCCGCCGGTCTCGGGCAGCCCGGGGACGAGGAAGATCGCAGCGATGATCGGCGCGATGCCGCACAACGCGATGATCTTGCCGAGCCCGCCGATCGCGTCGGAGAGCTGGCCGGCGACCACGAGGCCGACGACGGACCCGAGCACCGACGCGACGAGCAGACCCGAGTTCGAGGTGCCACGCACCTCGGTGGGGAAGAGCTCGGCGTCCATGGTGCCGATCGAGAGCGCGGCCGGCGCCGCGGCGACGATTGCGATCGTCATGAAGATCCAGAGCACCGCACCGCTCCCGAGGAAGAAGACCATGGTGCACAGGGTGCCCACGAGGAGGCTCGCCACCGCGACGGGGCGACGGCCGCGGGTTTCGGTGATGCGACCCGCGAGCAGGATGCCGAACAGGCCGGGCAGGCCCGCGGTGACCGCGCGGAATGCGGCCACGCCTGATGACGAGAACCCGCGCTCGTCCGAGAGGAACCGGTTCGTGAACTGCGCCGAGGGCGCACTGAAGATGTTCGTGAGGAAACCGATCGCAGCCAGGAGCCAGAACCGGCGCCGGTAGCCGCGGTCCACGACCTCGCGCACCCGGCCCCGCTCCACGTCTCGCGCCGCGACCTGCTGGTAGCGATGGGTCTCGGTCAGGTGCCGGGCGAGCAACGGGATCATGAGGATGCTGAGCGCGCTGACCGCGAACGCGCCGCGCCACGCTTCGGTCCCGAGGTCGGCCGCGGGGAGCAGGGCGACGGAGATCGCGAAGCCGGCTCCGGCCGCGAGGCCGAGCATCGCGACCGCGAACGCCCGGGCGCCCTCCGGGGCCTCCTCGACCACGGCGATGCCACCCACGACGACGACCGCGTTGACCGCCGCCCGCACCACCAGCTGCGCGGCGGTGAAGAGCTCGATGTTCGGCGAGACCGCGGAGACCAGGTTGCCGATGCCGACCGCGGCTACCGACCACAGCAGGACGATCCGTCGGCCGCGGCGATCGGCCAGCGCGGTGGCGAGCAGGGCGAACAGGACGCCGGCCCGGGTGATCGCGAGCGAGACCCCGAGGGTGGAGTTGGACACGCCGAAGCTCTTGGCGATCGGGTCCACGTTCTGACCGAAGAGGGCCGAGCCGAACCCGGAGATCGTCGCGGCGAGGGCGACGGCTGCGATCAGTCCCGCCTGCCTGGGCGTGAACGTCACCGGCGGGAGGAAGAGGGAGCGGCGCAACGGTTCGGGCGCCCGGCTCCCGGTCGCGCCCGCGGCGATCGTCGCCGCGTCGTGCCGGGCCGCACGCGTGAGCGATCGTCGGTGCGGTGGTCCGAAGAACCACTGGAAGAACGGCACGTAGAGATCGTCGGTGACGACGACCTCGACCTCACAGCCTTCCGAGTCGGTCGGGGTGACGACGACCGCGACGGCGGCGTCCCCGGTCGTGGTGCCGGTGAGGTCGTCGTCGAGCTCCAGCTCGCGACGTGCTGCAGCAACGACGACGTCGTACGACGCGTCGACGTGGATTGTCGCCCGGCGCCGCACCGGGGCATGCTACGGCGCGTTCGGAGAGTTCACGCGAACCTGAGGAGATGGCATGGCGCAGCTGTCGGTGGGCGACAAGGCTCCGGCTTTCACGCTTCTCGACCAGCGGGGCGAGAAGGTGAAGCTGTCCGACTTCAAGGGCAAGCGGGTCGTCGTGTACTTCTACCCGAAGGCCGACACACCCGGCTGCACCACCCAGTCCTGCGAGCTGCGCGACCACCGCAAGGACCTGACCAAGCTCGGCGCGTCCGTGATCGGCATCAGTCCCGACTCGCCGGAGCGGCAGTCGAAGTTCGACAAGAAGTACAAGCTCGGGTTCCCCCTGCTCGCAGACGAGGACCACGCGACCGCCGAGAAGTGGGGCGTGTGGGGCGAGAAGTCGATGTACGGCCGGAAGTACCAGGGCATCATCCGCTCCGCATTCGTGATCGACGAGAAGGGCAAGGTCGCCGACGCGTTCTACAAGGTCAGCCCGAAGGCGACGTTCCCGAAGGCCGACGCCGCGTTGAAGGCGTTGGACGAGGCCTAGGGAGCGATGCCTCCGCAGACCTGCGCCCGGTACATCAGTCGGCCCGGTCGCACGTCAGACGAGACGGTCCGATGATCCTGCTCGCTTCGTGTACGCGGTGCTCTTCGGGTGGACATGCGGGTAGCTTGCGGACCGGAAGGGCTTCGACAACGTCATGGCGTGGCAGATGCTCGGGTTCTCCTTCGGCGTCTTCGCCTGCTCGTGATCGGTTGAGCTCGAACAGACACGGCGCGACCGAGTCATACGTCGTACGCCCGGACTGCAAGCCCCACATTCCCGAGGAGTTCTTCGCGGGCCACCTGGCCGAGAGCCACGCCGTCGAGATCCGCCGCCCGACACCCGCACTGTTCGGTCGAACCGTGGCCCGAGTCGTGCGCCACTACGACGCGGTTGCATCAGCAGTGCGTCCCTCGACCTCAAAGGGGGACTGCTCCTCAGAGGCCGAGCAGGTCTTCGACGGTGTCGAGGACCTCGGCCATCGGCGTTTCGACCGCCGGCAGCGCGCAGAACAGCTCAACCACGCGGAACGAGTGGGCCAGGTAGCGCACGAGCGCCTGCGCCCGCTCGGCCGCAGTCGGCTCGTCGAACGCGGACGGGTCGGCCAGAGCGAACGCGGGGTCGATAGCGGCGTAGTCGGCGAGGGCGGCGCGAGCGACGCGGGCGATGTGCTCATGGCGCTCGTCGGGGTAGGTCCGCACGCTGGTGCGGTCCGGATCGATCGCAGGCCGGCGGCGAGCGCGGGCGCGGGCCCGGTCGAAGGTGATGCGGGCGTCGAAACCTTCGGGGAGCACCTCGGGGACCACCGCTGGCTCAGCCGTATACGTCGCCAGCACGACGGTTGCCAGCACCGACGGATCAGTCGCGAGGCCGGGTAGGCCGACGGTGACGTCGTGCTCGTGCCCTGGTGCGGGCACGCATGTGACGACCTTGGGACCGGGCGTCGCGGCCAGCCGCTCGAGGGTGTCGGCGAACTGCCGGCGGCGGTCGGCGGGATCGCCCGGCCCGATCAGGTCGATCGTCGCCGTCATGCCGCGCTCGCGCGCGTCCCGCTTCAACTCCACTGGCTCGTAGGGTCCGTGCTCGAACCCGATCATCCACCAGCGCGCGGTGAGAGCGTCGACCAGGCCGAGCATGGTTGCTATCGCGCCGAGCCCGTAGGCGGGCGGGATGTGCACCAGCGCCCCTCGCCGTAACGGCGCGAACAAGTCGATGGCCCGGATCCGGGTCCACAGGACGTCGCCGTCGTGCGCATCGGCCCGGCGGGCCGCTTTCAGAGCACCCCAGTCCGCGGCGGTGCGACCGTGCGCGTCGGTCGCTGCCGGGTCGGCCCCGGCCATCAGCAGGCGGCGCACGAGATCGTGCCGCTCGCGGTACACGGCGACGTGAAGGGCGGTCGCCGCACCATCGAACGCCCCGCCGGCGGCGGAAGCGCCATGGTCGAGCAGGTACTCGACGACGTCGGCGGCGCCGATGTTGACCGCGGCCCACAATGCGCTCTCGTGGCCCGCGCACGGGCACGCGTCGGCGACCGGGGCGCCGGCCTCGACCAGTAGGCGGACCAGCCGGAGGTCGCCGATGCCGGCCGCGCGGATCAGCGCGGTCGTCCGATCCGAGAACCCCAGCCGCGAGTCGAAGCCCTCAACTGGCGACCAGTCCTCGGTGGCGGTGGCCAGTGAGGGGTTCCGGGCCAACAGCCGGGCCAGCCCATCGGCGTCCTGGGCGCGGAGGGCCTGGAACAGCAGGATCGTGTCCCGAAACGATTCGGTACCTGAGGGGCGGGCGGCGGCGAGGGCGTCCGCGACCAGAGGGAGCAGCTCCTTCAGTCTGGTGCGGGCGGACCATGCCCGCTTCTTGGCGGCAGGCACAGTGATGCCGAGGAATGCTGCGACCTCCGCGTAGGGCATTCCAGCCAGGTGATGCAGCGCGACCACGCATCGCTCGCCCTCGGGCAGTCGCTCGACCGCGGCCCGCACCTCGGCCGCCTCGACGGCGGCGAGCACGACCTCCTCGGGTCCGGCGGCCGGGTCCACCAGCGCACCGGGTCCGTCGCCGCGTGGTGCGGCGTCGAGCGGCACGGTGGCGGGCCGACGGCGGCGGGTTCTGCGGTTGGTCGCGGTGCGAACCAGCCGCAAGAGCCAGGCGGGGAACGCAGCAAGGTCCCGCAGGTCGGCGATGTGGCGGAAGGCCAAGACGAACGCTTCCTGGGCGATGTCCAGGGCCTCGTCCAGATCGCCGCACAGCCCCACGGCGGAGGCGACCGCGATGTCTTCGAATCGATCGATGAGCTGCGGCCAGGCACTGGCATCGCCGCCCTGGGCGGCGCCGACCAACGCCACCCAACGGTCCCGATCCTCGATCAGCGTCATCACCAGAGAGGAGCCTGCCAGCGCCCGTCCGGTTACCGCACGGCCGAGTGGGGGCGGCCTCCCGACGGGCCGCGGTCAGGATCCCGATGGCAGCCCGCATCCGCGAGCGAGCACTCGCCGCCTGCCGGCCATGATCGGCGCGCCACGAGCGGATCGCTCCTGGCAGCTGCACATTGGCTCAGGCCACCGTTCATGAATGACGCCAGCGATGAGCGTCATCCAAGGATGTGTGCTTCACCGATCTGAACTCCGGTCTTGTCGTAGGCGCGGGC
>DASXYP010000027.1:0-34224 GCA_036502405.1 Acidimicrobiia bacterium | reverse complement strand
GACCGGCTGCTCGTGCTCAAGACGGAGATGGGCGCGGGCCACGGCGGCCCGTCCGGCCGCTACGACGCCTGGCGGGACGAGGCGCAGGTGATCGCCTTCCTCGTCGACCAGCTCGGAGGTGACCTGAATTGATTGGTTCCGGCACCGGGCTCGACGGCTTCTCGGCGATCGTCACAGGTGGAGGAAGTGGGATCGGCCTCGGGTGTGCCCGCCGGTTGGTCGCGGACGGCGCGTCGGTCACGATCGTCGGCCGGACCGAGGAACGCCTGGTCGCGGCGGTCGAGGAGCTCGCGCCGCTCGCGGCCGACGGTGCGACCGTCCAGCACGCGGTCGCGGACGTCACCGACGAAGACGCGATCGCCGCGGCCGTCGCACACGCGACGGAGCCGACCGGGGGACTCGACGCCGCGGTTGCTTGCGCGGGGGGCTCCGAGACCCTCGGGCCCATCACGCAGATGGACGTCGACGCGTGGCGACGCACCATCGACCTGAACGTCACCGGCACGATGCTGACGATCAAGCATGCGGCCCGGCCGATGGCGCGCTCGGGCCGCGGCGCGATCGTCGGGATCTCGTCGATCGCCAGCTCGAGGACCCACCGGTGGTTCGGCGCGTACGGCCCCGGCAAGGCCGGGATCGACCACCTCTGCAAGGTGGCGGCGGACGAGCTCGGCGCGAGCGGGGTCCGGGTCAACAGCATCCAACCGGGCCTCGTCGACACCGACCTCGTCAGCTTCGTGACCGCCGGGGGCGCGGTGCTCGACAGCTACTTCGAGAACATGCCGATCGCGCGGGTCGGCACGGTCGACGACATCGCGTCGTGCGCGCGCTTCCTGGTCGGACCGGAGTCGACGTGGATCACGGGCCAGGCGATCGGCGTCGACGGAGGTCACTCGTTGCGGGCCGGTCCCGACTACGGCTCCCTCCTCGAGCCCCTCTACGGCCCCGAAGGCATGCGCGGGATCGTCGACCCCTCGTAACGAGCCCGACGGAACGCGGCCTCCACCGACTGTCCGAACTACGGGCGTCGGGGCGGTCAGGGCCCAGGGCTGATGCGGGTGTCGGTCCACCGAGCGAGTTCGCCGGCGCCCCTCAGCCGGCGATGTCTGAGCGAATGGACCGATGTTCCCGCATCGGCCCGTAACCCCTGATCGCTACACGAGCGGCAGGATCGTCGCGAGCTGACGCGACTGGGCCAACAGCGTCCCGTCGGGCGCCCAGATCTCGCCGTCCTCCTCGAGGAACCCGTCGGCCGCGACGTTGGTGCGGAACACCGCGAGCACGAAGGCGTCGGGCGCGAGGCCCGGGTGCGGCAGCGCGGCCCGGAAGTGGATCGTGAGGTCGACGGTCGGCACGACCACCGCCTGCTGGATGCGCGAGAACGTCGGGGGCAGCCACCCGTCGGTGATCGCGGCGGCCAGGATCGGGTCGACGACGCGAGCCTCGGGCAACCTGATCCACCCACCCGCGACCGCCCGGGCACCGCTCGGCACCCCGGGCACCGGCGGATGACCGATCGCCCAGCGCGTGTCGTAGCGCGTCGCGATCGGCGGTGCTTCCGGCGGCGGACGCCGCATCGGCACGTAGAACTCGGGCCCCGGCACCTGTGGCATCACGACGTCGCAGAACTCAGGACCGTCGCGTGGCTTCGAGAACGCGGCGACCGCGAGCGCGACGAGCTTGCCGCCCTGCTCCATCCGGCAGGTGCACGTGGTGAGCGACCGGCCGGTCCGCTCGACGACGGTGTGCAGCTCGACGTCGCCTTCGGTGGGCGCGCTCGTGTAGTGGACGGTCAGCGAGCGAGGGGTGCGCTCCGCATCGTCGACCGCGTCGGTGAGCGCGCGCAGGATGATCGCGGCCAGGTACCCGCCGTTCGGGCCGCGCACCACCCACCAGCTCGTCGCCATGGTGGCCGAGTACCGACCGGGATCGAGCCGGGTGACCGCGGTCTCGCGGTCGAAGGTGGTGTCCACGGGGCGGTGAGCCTACCGGGGTGCCGTACGCTGACCCGCCGATGCCGATCGAGCCCCTGACCCTCACGACGAGCGACGGCGTGTCGATCGAGGCCGAGCTCGCCACCCCCGACGGCGCGCTGCCGACGCGCGCGGGCATGGTGCTGTGCCATCCCCATCCGCTCCAGGGCGGGACGATGCGCTCGATCGTGATCTCGGCGCTGTTCGGTGCGCTGCCCGACGCGGGCATCGCGTGCCTGCGCTTCAACTTCCGCGGGGTGGAGGCGAGCGGTGGGGAGCACGACTTCGGCGATGCCGAACGTCACGACGCGCGGGCCGCGATCGCGTCGATCGGCCTCCGCCTGCCGCCGAGTGCGCCGTTGGTGCTGGCCGGCTGGTCGTTCGGTGCCGACGTGACGCTCTCGGTGCACGACGACCGGCTCGCGGCCTGGTTCGCGATCGCCGCGCCACTGCGGTTCGTCTTCGACGTCGACGCGATCGCGTCGGATCCGCGACCGAAGCTGCTCGCGCTCGCGGAGCGCGACGAGATCCGGGCGCCCGCCGACGTGGAGGCCGAGATCGCAGGTTGGACCAACACCACCGTCGTGGTGGTCAGCGGCGCGTCACACTTCTTCATCGGCAGGACCGACCCGCTCGTCGTGCACGCCCGCACCCTGGTGGACCGGCTCGCGGACCCGCGGGGCGGGGCGCCGCCGAAGCTCTAGGCGATCGCGGTGATCGGGCTGAACCCCTCGCGGTCGAGGAACGCCATGCGCTTGGCCACGGAGCCCTTCCAGGACTCGAGATCGAGGTCGTAGTGGGCCCGGTCTCCCTCTTCGACCGCGTGCTCCAACTCGTCGAATGCGGCGTCTTCGGCATCGAGGAGCTCGCGATACCGCCGCAGGAACCCGTCGTCGATCACACCGTCCGCACCCATACGCAACCCCCTGGTACTCCGGGGCACTCCCGACGGGAGCGCCGTCGATCGGTGCGACGACCGTACCCGACCCGGCAACCCCTTCGCTCACGAACGCAGCGCGGCGAGCCCCTCGGTCACGGTGAACCGCTCCTCGTAGAGCGCCCGGCCGACGATCGCGCCGACGAGGCTCCGCCCGCCGACCTCGAGCCCGTCGAGCGCGCGGAGGTCGTCGAGCGTGCCCACTCCCCCGCTCGCCACGACGGGGACCTCGACCGCGGCGAGCACGCTGGCGAGCTGACCCAGGTCCGGTCCCTCCAAGGTGCCGTCCCGGCCGATCTCGGTGACGATCAGCGCGGCGACGCCCGACGCGGCGAAGCGCCGGCCGAGCTCGACGAGATCGGTGCCGCTGCCCTCGACCCAACCCCGCACCGCGACGTCCTGACCGCGCGCGTCGAGGCCGACCGCGACGCGGTCCGGGTGGGCGGCGCAGAGCTCGTCGACCAGCTCCGGCCGCTCGACCGCCGCGGTCCCGACGACGACCCGGCGGACGCCGGCGTCGAGGAGCCGCCCTGCGGCGTCGGCGCTGCGCACTCCCCCGCCGACCTGGACCGGGCAGTCCACCGCTCCCGCGATCGCCGCGACGGTCGCCAGGTTCACCGGCTCGCCGGTGCGCGCCGCGTCGAGGTCCACGACGTGGATCCAGCGTGCGCCCTCGGCCGCGAACCGTCGCGCGACGCCGACCGGATCCGCGTCGTAGACGGTCTCGGCCGCGAACTCGCCACGGAGCAGGCGCACCGCGTTCCCGCCCCGCACGTCGATCGCGGGGAAGAGGTCTACAACGTGCCCTTCGTCGACGGGAGCTCGGCTCCCTCGATGCGCACCGCGTCCCGCAGGCAGCGGGCGACGCCCTTGAAGGAGGCCTCGATCACGTGGTGGCCGTTCTTGCCCGAGAGCGAGCGCAGGTGCAGCGTGATCCCGGCTGCGAACGCGAACCCGCGCCAGAACTCCTCGGCCAGCTGGGGGTCGAACGTGCCGATCCACTCCGCGACGGGGTCGATCTCGTAGACGAGGAACGGCCGGCCCGAGAGGTCGACCGCGACCTGCACCAGCGCCTCGTCGAGGGGGAACAGCCCCGACGCGAACCGCCGGACGCCGGCCTTGTCGCCCACCGCCTGCTTGAACGCAGTCCCGACGACGATGCCGACGTCCTCGACCGTGTGGTGCGTGTCGACGTCGAGGTCACCGCTCGCGGCGACTTGAAGGTCGAAGCCACCGTGCTTGCCCAGCTGCTCGAGCATGTGGTCGAAGAACGGGATGCCCGTCGACGCGGACGCCTTGCCGACCCCGTCGAGGACGAGATCGACTTCGACGTCGGTCTCCTTCGTGACACGGTGCTCGTGGTCGTGGCGGGTCGTCATCGGGGCCCATGCTCGCGCAGGACGCGCTTCAGGGCGGACAGGAACGCCGTGTTCTCCTGGGCGGTGCCGACGGTGACACGCAGGCAGTCCTCGACGCCGGGCCAGCGCGAGAAGTCCCGCACGAGGATCCCCCGCTCCACGAGGTCCTGCCACACCGCATGTCCCGTCCCGTCGTCGCCGGCGCCCGTACGGTCGACCCGGAGCAGCAGGAAGTTGGCGCCCGACGGGAACACCGTGACGCCGTCGAGCTCGTCGAGGGCCGTGAACAGCCGCTCCCGTTCCTCGACGAGGTAGGCCACGCGCGCTTCCATCTCGGCGCGGAAGCGCAGCGCGGTGATCCCCGCCAGCTGCGTGCTCACGTCGAGGTGGTACGGGAGGACGACCTTGTCGAGCTCGGCCACCACCCACGGCGGCGCGATGCAGAACCCGAGGCGCAACGCCGCGAGTGACCAGACCTTCGAGTACGTGCGGGTCACGACGAGCGCGCGCTCGTCGTCGGCCAGGTCGAGCGCGGAGTCGCGCGCGAATTCGCCGTACGCCTCGTCGACCACCACGAGCCCGGGCGCGACATCGAGGATCGCCTCGATGGTCTCACGTGACTCGACGGTGCCGCTCGGGTTGTTGGGGCTGCAGAGGAAGACCACCTCGGGCTGGTGGCGCTCGATCAGCGTCCGCGCCGCGTCCGGGTCGACGCCGAAGTCGTCGCGCCGCGCGCCGACGACCACCTCCGTGCCGGTGAGGCGGGCGATGTGGCTGTGGAGCGCGTACGTCGGCTCGAACACGAGCACCCGCCGCCCCGGGCCGCCGTAGGTGAGCAGCAGGGTCTGGAGCACCTCGTTCGAGCCGTTGGCGCAGAACACCCGCGCCGGAGGCTGCCCGATCGACGCGCCGATCGCGTCGCGCAGCTCGCGCGCAGCCCGGTCCGGGTACCGGTGGAGCGGAGCCGTCGCGAGCTCGCCGAGCCACGCGTCGACGAACGCAGGTGGGGGCGGGAACGGGCTCTCGTTGGTGTTGAGCCGGACCGAGACGTCCAGCTGTGGCGAGTGATAGCCCTCGAGCGCGCGCAGATCGTCGCGCGGCTCGATCCGGTGGCGTCCGGTCACCGGTCCGCCCGGAGGTCGAGGGAGTGCGCGTGCGCGTCGAGGCCCTCGGCCCGAGCGATGACCGCAGCGACACGGCTCACCTTCGCGGATCCCTCCGGGGTCGCGCGGACGACGTGGATGTGCTTGCGGAAGTCGTCGACCCGCAGCGCGCTGGCGAACCGCGCAGAGCGGCCGGTCGGCAACACGTGGTTCGCCCCGGCCGCGTAGTCGCCGAGCGCGGTCGGCGCGCCGGCGCCGAGGAACACCGCGCCCGCGTTGCGGACCAGCGGCACGAGCGCGTCCGGATCCTCGGTCACGATCTCGAGGTGCTCCGGCGCGAGGACGCTCGCGACGTCCATCGCCTGGCGCGCGTCCCGGACCAGGACGATCCGCCCGCCACCGTCGAGCGTCGTCTCCATCTCGTCGCGCCGGGGTGCGTCGGCGACGATCCGGGCCAGGGCCGCGTCCACCGCGTCGGCGACGGGCTCGAGCCAGGTCACGAGGATCGCCGTGCCGCCCGGGCCGTGCTCCGCCTGCGCGGCGAGGTCCGAGGCCACGAAGTCCGCCGGCGCGTGCTGGTCCGCCACGACCACGAGCTCCGACGGGCCGGCGGGCGACTCGATGCCCACGACACCGGCCCCGGCGACCTCGCGCTTGGCCACGCTCACGAAGATGTTGCCCGGCCCCACGATGACGTCCACGGCGGGAATCGACTCAGTGCCGTACGCGAGCGCGGCGATCGCCTGGGCCCCACCGACCCGGTACACCTCGTCCACGCCCGTGATCGCTGCGGCCGCGAGCGTCACCGCCGGCACCCTTCCGTCACGGTCCGGCGGGACGCACAGCGCGACGTGCGGCACCCCGGCGACAGCGGCGGGGATGGCGGTCATCAGGACCGTCGACGGGTACGCGGCGCGCCCACCGGGAACGTAGAGCCCGGCCCGATCGACCGGGCGGAGGACCTCCTCGACCGCCACGCCGTCCACGTCGAAGCGCACCGGTCCCTGGGCCGCAGCCTGCGCCTCGTGGTAGCCGCGGATCCTGGCCGCCGCACCCTTGAGCGCGGCGCGGAGCTCCGGGTCGGTGGCCGCGAGCGCCGCCTGCGCCTCGGCGGCCGGGACGCGGAGCTCGTCGATCTCGCACCCGTCGAACCTGGCGGTCAGCTCCCGCAGCGCGACGTCGCCCCGGCGGCGGACGTCGGCGATGATCTCGCGCACGAGCTCGACGGGTTCGTCCTCGGGAGTCGACGCGACCTCGAGCGCAACCCGCGGGTCGGCGTCCGGGCCGCGCAGGTCGAGACGCGTCAGCATGGCCCCGGGATCGTACCTGGGCCCCGGTTTCGGCCCGATGCGAATTGCCCCTCCAGGCGGATGACGCAAGGCTGGCCGCGATGGCCGACGGATCCGCGCACGCGGAGCTCAGCACCCTGCAGTCGCAGATCGAGGAGCTGACCGAGCGGATCGTCGCGGTCGCGGACCGCTACCGGGACACCCCCGACTCGGCGATCACCACCGAGCTCGACGGGGCCGAGCGCAACCTGCTCACCGCCCGCCGCGCGGTCGAGCGGGCCCAGCGCAACCTCGCCTGACTCGCCTCGATCAAGATCTCCCGGCGGTCCCTCGAGAGCGGCCCCGCTCCGTTGGTCCGAAGGTTGCGCACAGTGCGCCACATTCGGACAAACGGCGGGGAGGTCAGAACTCGTCGACCATCATCGGCGCGGGGCCGGCGAAGATCGCGTCGAGCGCGCGGCGGTCGGCGTCGCTCGCGTGGTGGAGGGCACCGGCGGCCAGGAGAGCGGTCGTCGACGCCCAGCCGGTCGACAGCGCGCTGAACCCGTTGATCGTGAGCTGCACCTGCCCGGTCCCGCCCGCGACGAGCTCGCCCCGGCCGCCGCCGACCCGCAGCACCCAGCTGCCCTCGTTCCAGGGCGCGAGCCGGTCGTGCACGCCCAGGTGCACCTCGGCCGTCACGTCCGTGGGGTAGCCACGGGCCGCGATCGCGCTCGGTGCATCGACGATCCGGTGCATCCAGCGGTTGTTGCCGACGACTTCGACGTCCTGCTCGGGCAGGACGAGGAGCAGCTCGTCGATCGGCGCGACCTGCACGTCGACGCGCTCGACCTGCATCCCGTGACCACCGAGGAAGCGCCAGAGCGTGATCGCGGCGGAGGGTTCGCGCGCCGTGATCTCCTCGACGTCGATCGCATAGCCCCACCGGTCGTTCGGCTTCTGCGAGAAGACCAGGTAGCCGTCCAGCCCGTCCTCGCCGTCGATGCCGTACACGAAGGACTGATCGACGAAGTCCTCCTTGGCGAACAGGTCCCACAGCCAGTCGGGTCGGTCCACCCAGCCCGAGTGCCGGGCCGCGACCTCGTCGTAGCACTCCCGCACCGCGGGCCAGTCGGCCGCGGTGAGCCGGCGCAGGTCCTCGGACCGGCCCCGGGGCAGCCGCTCCAGCGACCGGGTGGGGATCCGGTACGACGCCAGGTCCCCCGCGATCTCCCACCCCGCGGCGCGGTACACGCGGGTCGTCGCGGGGTGCAGCGTGCTCACCGGCAGACCCCGCTCCCGCATGCGCTCGAGCGCCGCCTCGAGGAGACGGCCGGCCACGCCCTCTCCGCGGTGCTCGGGGAGCACGACGACGCTCGCGACGCCGCCCATCGGGACGGGGCGCCCGCCGAACCACTGGCCCATCGCCAGGATCCGCAGCGAGCCGACGACCTTCGTCCCGAGGAACGCGGTCAGCATCTCCGCGGGGTCGACGAGCGACGTCCACCGCTCGCGGTCGTCCTCCTTGACCCCGAAGGCCTGGGCCCGGACGCCGAAGATCGCGTCGACGTCGTCGCGCGTCGGGACCCGGATCTCGATGTCCATGGGCCGGATGCTACGGGGCGGCCGAGGGGCAGATGTCGAGCAACACGCACATCGCGCACCGAGGCTTGCGCGCGATGCAGATCGCGCGGCCGTGCAGGATCAACCGCAGGGACAACGCGCCCCGCTCCTCGGGCGGGACGATCCCGTTCAGGTCCAGCTCGACCTTGACCGGATCGGTCTCGTTAGTCAGCCTGAGCCGGCTCGAGACCCGCAGGACATGGGTGTCGACCGGCAGCCCGGGCAACCCGAACGCGACCGAACGGACGACGTTGCCGGTCTTGCGGCCGACGCCCGGGAGCGTCACGAGATCCGACAGCTCGGTGGGGACCTCGCCGCCGAAGCGCTCCTCGACCGCGGCGGACATGCCGATGATGCTCTTGGTCTTCTGGCGGAAGAACCCGGTCGAGTGGATGATCTCCTCGACCTCCTCCGGATCCGCGTGCGCGAGCTCCGCAGGCCCCGGGTACCGGGCGAACAGCGCCGGCGTGACCGAGTTGACCATCTCGTCGGTCGTCTGCGCGGACATGATCGTGGCGACGAGGAGCTGCCAGGGCGAGTCGTGCACGAGCGCGCACAGGGCCTCGGCATCGCCCGGGTACTCGAGCGCGAGCCGCTCGATCGTGGTCTGCGCCCGCGCCTTCGCGCCCCTCGGTCTCGGCATGCCGGCGAGACTAAACCGCGGCGCGCCGACGCCGACCGGTGAGCGCGGCGCCCGAAGACCGGGACGGCCACGGGTACCGTGGACCATGGTCTCGATCCGGGTCGAACAGCCGCCCGCGCCCGAAACCGTCGAGACCGCGCGCGCCCTCGAGGCGGCGGCGGCCCGCCACGACGGACATGAGTCGCTCTCATCGTTCGTCTGGCGCGATCTCGCGGCGCCGTCCGCGGAGACGTCCGGGATCGTCGCGACCGAGGGTGCGCGCCCCGTCGGGTACGCCCATCTCGCTCCGAGCGACACCGGCGCCGACCCGCACCTCGTGGCCGGGTTCGTCCGCGATCCCATGGTTTCGGACGACGGGGTCGTTCCCGCGCTGCTCGAGGCGCTGACCGCCGAAGCTCGCCGACGGGATGCCCCCGTCGTGCTCTGGGTCAACGGCGTCGACGACGACGTGGATGCGCGGGTGACGGCGGCGGGCTTCGAGCGGCTCAGCGAGCAGCTGCAGATGCGGGTTCCCCTTCCGCTCGCCGAGCAGCCGAAGTGGCCGGACGGGGTCACGGTCCGCACCTTCGTGCCCGGGTCGGACGACGCCGCCTGGCTGCGGGTCAACAACCGCGCCTTCGCCACCCACCCGGACCAGGGCGGATGGGTCGAGTCGACCCTGAAGGCCCGGATGGCCGAAGCCTGGTTCGACCCCGACGACTTCCTGCTCGCGATCGACGGCGACGGCCTCGCGGGGTTCTGCTGGACCAAGGTCCACGCGCCCTGGACGGGAGACGCGGGGCCGGTCGGCGAGATCTACGTGATCGGCGTCGACCCCGGTCGCCAGGGCACCGGCCTCGGGCGCGCCCTGACCGTCGGCGGGCTCCGGCACCTCGCGGCCGACCGGCACTGCCCGACCGGGATGCTCTACGTCGACGGCGCCAACCCCGCGGCACTCGGGCTCTACCGCTCGCTCGGGTTCACCACCCACCACCGGGACCGGGCGTACCGGCTGGGCCGGGCCCCGGGATCGACGCCATGACCACCCGCTACGCAGCCACCCGCGAGGAGCTGGCCGAGTGGTGCGCGCAGCACGCGCTTCCCCGCTACCGGGTCGATCAGGTCCTCGACGCGCTCTACGCGCAACGGATCCCGCTGGAAGACGCGTCGCCGCTGCCGCGCGCGCTGCGCCGGGAGCTGGCCGAGGCGTTCCCGCTCGCGTTCGAGCCGATCGTCGTGTCCACCGGCGACGACGGTCAGACGGTGAAGTGGCTCTGGCAGGGTCACGGTGACGCGCAGGTCGAGACCGTCCTGATGCGCTACCCCGAGCGCGCGACCGTCTGCGTCTCGAGTCAGGCCGGCTGCGCGATGGGGTGCACCTTCTGTGCGACCGGCCAGGCCGGGTTCGTGCGCCACCTCGACGCGGGCGAGATCGTCGAGCAGGTCCTCCGGGCGGCGCACGCCTCACCGCAACCGGTCAGCAACGTCGTGTTCATGGGAATGGGTGAGCCACTCGCCAACTACGACGCGACGTGGACCGCGGTCGAGCGGCTCCACGGCGACGGCGGCCTCTCGGCCCGACACCTGACGATCTCCACCGTCGGGCTCGTCCCCGGCATCCGCCGGCTGGCCACCGAGGACCTGCCCGTGACGCTCGCGATCTCGCTGCACGCCCCGGACGACGAGCTGCGCAACACCATGATCCCGATCAACCGGCGCTACCCGCTGGCCGAGGTGATCGACGCGGCCGGCGAGCTCGCCGCGGCCCGCGGACGCCGGGTCACGTTCGAGTACGCCTGCATCGCCGGGGTCAACGACCTGCTCGAGCACGCCCGCGCGCTGGTCCGGCTCCTGCGCCCGCTCGGTCCGCGGGGCTCGCACGTGAACCTGATCCCACTCAACGCGACGGAGGGCTACGAGGGCAGCGCCCCGGTTCCGGTGCGGATGCAGGCGTTCGCCACGGTCCTGCGTGACGGCGGCCTGACCGCCACGGTCCGGCGCAACCGCGGCACCGACATCGACGCGGCGTGCGGTCAGCTGCGCTCCCGGGTCAGCATCGGCGGGACGGGAGCCGCCGTCCGCACTTCGGGCGAATCGTCGGCAAGAATGGCGCCGTGAACGATTTCCGGTGGGTCAACCAGTCGCAGCCCCAGACGCTCTACGGCGCGACCATCCTCTGCTACATCGACGCGGTGTTCGGGCTGATCACGTTCAACCCGATCGTCGTGCTGATCGCCGTCGGCCTCGGACTCGGCGGGTTCGGCATCGCGAACGAGAAGAAGTGGGGCTACACCGTCGCGGTCGTGGCCGCGGTCATCCAGGTCGCCCTCCTGCTCCTCATCTTCGGGATCAACGTGCTCGGGTTCCCCCAGATCCTGAACCTCATGTTCGACGGGCTGCTCGTCGGCCTGCTCCTGCATCCGATGAGCCGCGACTACCAGCGCATCTGGTTCCAGTAGCACCGGGTCGGCGATGCCCAAGGTGGAACCCCTCGTCGAGGCCGTCACGGCCCGCCTCCGGCCGCTCGAGATCGCGGCGAACCAGGCCTGGTGGCTCGCCAGCACCGCAGTGTCGGACGAGCACGAGCGACGCCGGGTCGCCACGGACATCGCGCTGCGTGACGCGCTCGGCGACGTGACGACGTTCGCAGAGATCCGCGACGCGCTCGCCGCCGTCGACGACGGCTCGAACCCGCTCGTCCGTCGCCAGCTCGAGGTCCTCCACGACCGGACACTCCCCCAGCAGGTCCCCGCCGACCTGCGCGCCCAGCTCGTCGAGCTCGAGGCCGAGGTCGACGCGACCTTCAACGCGTTCCGGGGCCGCATCGACGGCGAGCCTCTGGACGACAACGCCATCATGACGATCCTGCGCACCAGCGACGACCGCGCGGCGCGGCAACGGGCGTGGGAGGCGTCCAAGCAGGTCGGGGCCGAGGTCGCCGACCAGGTCCGTGAGCTCGCCCGCCTCCGCAACCGCGCCGCCCGCCACCTCGGGTCGCGCGACCACTTCTCGCTCGCACTGGAGACGAGCGAGCTCGACGAATCTCGCCTCTTCGCGACGCTCGACGAGGTGGAGCGGGCGACGGCCGCACCGTTCCGGGCGTGGAAGGCCGATCTCGACGCCGACCTCGCGGCGCGCTTCGGATGCCGGGTCGACGAGCTGCGCCCGTGGCATTACGACGACCCGTTCTTCCAGGAGCCGCCGATCGCCGGGTCCGTGAACCTCGACCAGTGGCTCGAGACCCAGGACCTCGAGGCGCTCGCCGTCCGCACGTACGACGGTCTCGGGCTGGACGTCCGCGCGGTGTTGGAGCGCAGCGACCTCGTGCCGCGCGCGGGCAAGAGCCAGCATGCGTTCTGCATCGACGTCGACCACGAGGGTGACGTGCGGGTCCTGAGCAACAACGTCGCGTCGGAGTACTGGACCGGGACGATGCTCCACGAGTTCGGCCACGCGCTCTACGACATCCAGGTGGACCCCGACCTCCCCTGGCTGTTGCGGACGATGCATCCCCTCACCACCGAGGGGGTGGCGATGCTGTTCGGACGGCTGGTCCGCGACCCCGAGTGGCTCGGCGCGGTCGCGGGCGTCGCCAAGCCGGACCTCGAAGCGCTCGTCCCACAGCTCGAGCGGGCCCGGCGCGCGTCGTTGCTCACCTTCGCCCGGTGGGTCCTGGTGATGACCCACTTCGAGCGCAGCCTCTACGCCGATCCGGACGCCGACCTCACCGCACGCTGGTGGGAGCTCGTCGAGCGGTTCCAGCTCCTGACCCGCCCGGACGGGCGTGAAGCACCGGACTGGGCCGCGAAGATCCACGTCGCGCTCGCGCCCGTCTACTACCAGAACTACCTGTACGGGGAGCTCGTCGCCTCGCAGCTCCAGTCGACGCTGCGCGCCCGGGCGGGCGGGATCGTCGACCGCCCGCAAGCCGGTGCGCTCCTGGTCGACGAGCTGTTCGCGCCGGGCCTCAGGGTGCGGTGGGACGCGCTCATCGAGCAGGTGACGGGCGAGCCGCTCACCGCCCGGCACCTCGCGGCCGAGCTGGCCTAGGCGGCGTCGCCGCGATGTGCGACACGCTCTGCGTGGTGCGCCGGTCGGGCACCCTCTTCGCCAAGAACTCCGACCGGCCGCCGCGCGAGGCGCAGATCGTGCAGGGCTTCGCCCGGCGCGCCGCGGGTGACGAGCTCGCGACCCAGTACCTGCGGGTGCCCGACGCGGGCGCCCACGCGCTGCTCGCGTCCCGGCCCGCGTGGCTGTGGGGCGCCGAGCACGGGGTGAACGAGCACCGGGTCGCGATCGGCAACGAGAAGGTCTGGACGATCGACGACCCTGCGAGCGCACCGCCGGCGCTGCTCGGCATGGACCTCGTGCGGCTCGCCCTCGAGCGCGCGACCACCGCGGACGCGGCCCTGGACGAGCTCACCGCGCTGCTGACCCGCTACGGGCAGGGCGGCAGCGGCGAGCAGGAGCACGCCGAGCCGTACTTCTCGTCCTTCCTGCTCACCGACCCGTCCGGCGGGTGGATCGTCGAGACCAGCGGCCGGACGTGGGCCGCCAGGCCCGTCGGGTCCGGCGCGGCGATCTCCAACCGGATCTCGCTCGGCGCCGACTGGACCCGGGCGTCGGCGGACGTGGCGAGCGGGCGCAGCTTCCAGGACTGGCGCGACCCGTCGGTGCCGACGGCCATCGCCGACCGCCGCCTGGCCCCCACGTCCGCGTGCGTCACGGCCGGCATCGCCTCGGACCCGGACCGCTTCGGTCCCGCGGACCTCGTCGCGACGCTGCGCGACCACGGGACCGGTCCCTGGGGCGCGCCGGGCGATCCGTCGGGAGCGGTCGCGCCGCCGCCGGCAGAGGTCGACACGGACTGGAACGGCATCACGGTCTGCATGCACCTGCACGACTACCAGGCGACCACCGCGTCGATCGTCGCCGACCTGCCCGCGGACCCGGATGCGCCACTCCGGGCCTGGGTCGCGCTGGGCAGCCCGTGCGCGAGCGTCTACATCCCTGCGTTCCCTCCGTTCGGCCTGCCGACGGAGCTCGGCCGGACCGGCACCTGGCAGCGGTTCGCGCGCCTGCGCGACCGGGTCGAGGCCGACCCCGATGCGCTGCACGCGATCCGGGGACGCCTCGCACCGGTCGAGGCGGCGCTCTGGGCGCGCGCCGACGCGGCCGTCGCCCGTCACGACCCCGCCGCGCTCGACGAGTTCGTCGCGGGCGCCTGGGCCCCCGTCAACGAAGCGCTGGTCGCGCTCGACGTCTGACGTTCACGACGCTGACGCGGCCGTCAGGTCGACCATCCGCCAGGGGTCTCACTAGGTTCGGTCGGATGGAGTTCAACCTCGCCGACCTGTGGGAACGGGTCGTCGACACCGTGCCCGAGCGTGAGGCGCTCGTCGACGGCGACCTCCACCTGACCTACGCGCAGGCCGACGACCGGATCGACCGGCTCGCCCACTTCCTGGCCGGTGCCGGGATCGGGCCCGGCGACCACGTCGCGCTGTACCTGCAGAACGGCGTCGAGTACCTGGAAGGGATGCTCGCCGCGTTCAAGATCCGCGCGGTGCCGATCAACGTGAACTACCGCTACGTCGAGGAGGAGCTGCGCTACCTCTTCGACGACGCCGACGCGAAGGCGGTGCTCTTCCACCGCGAGTTCGCCCCGAAGCTGCTCGCGATCCGCGACCGCGTGCCGGGGCTCCGCACGTTCGTCGCGGTGGACGACGGCACCGAGACCGACGTCGCCGCGCTCGGTGCGGCGCGCTACCAGGACGTCATCGAGCAGACGCCGGGCGGTCGTGACTTCCCGCCGCGCTCGGCCGACGACCAGTACATCCTCTACACCGGCGGGACCACCGGCATGCCCAAGGGGGTCATGTGGCGCCACGAGGACATCTTCTTCGGGGCGTTCGGTGGCGGCGACTTCGCCGGCCGGGCGATCAGCACCCCTGAGCAGATCGCGGAGAAGGCCACCGCCGGCCGGACCCGCTGCCTGCCCGCGTGCCCGTTCATGCACGGCACCGCCCACTGGATGGCGTTCACGACGCTCTACAGCGGCGGGACCGTGGTGATCTCGCCCGATCGCCGCCTGGACCCGATCCGGCTGTGGGAGCTCGTGTCCCGCGAGCACGTGAACTTCCTCGTGATCGTCGGCGATGCGTTCGCCCGGCCCCTCGTGGATGCGCTCGACGAGCTCGACGGTCGCGTCGACCTCTCGGAGCTCGTCGTGATCCTCTCGGGCGGCGCGATCCTCTCGCCGACGATCAAGACCGCGCTGGCCGAGCGCCTGCCCGGCTCGATGATCATCGACGGCTACGGGTCTTCGGAAGCCGGCGGCCAGGGCCAGTCGGTCACCGTCGCGGGCGCGCCACCGAGTGACGCGCCCCGCTTCCGGGTGAACGACGAGACGACCGTGCTCACGGCCGACTTCGAGCCCGCGCCGGTCGGTGTCGTCGGCAAGCTCGCGCGCCGTGGCCACATCCCGGTCGGGTACTACAAGGATCCGGAGAAGACCGCGGTGACCTTCCCGGTCGCGGACGGCGTCCGGTGGTCGATCCCCGGCGACGACGCCCGCATCGAGGAGGACGGCACGATCACCCTCCTCGGGCGCGGCTCGGTGTCGATCAACACGGGCGGCGAGAAGGTGTACCCCGAGGAGGTCGAGTCCGCGCTGAAGGCGGACGACGACATCATGGACGCGCTCGTCGTCGGCGTCCCGGACCCGCGCTGGGGCGAGCGGGTCGTCGCCCTGGTCGAGCCGCGCGCCGGGCACCCGGTCGACCCGGCCGAGGTCGACCGTCGGGTCCGGAGCCACATCGCCGGGTACAAGGCGCCCCGGCACGTCCTCGTGGTCGACGCGATCGTGCGCTCCCCGTCGGGCAAACCCGACTACCGCTGGGGCAAGGCGACCGCGATCAGCATGCTCGCCGAGCAACCCGCGTGAACCGGCTCGCGTCGGAGAGCAGTCCGTACCTCCGCCAGCACGCGGACAACCCCGTCGACTGGTACCCCTGGGGTGAAGCGGCGTTCGCCCGCGCCGCGGCCGAGGACAAGCCGATCCTGCTGTCGGTCGGCTACTCCGCCTGCCACTGGTGCCACGTGATGGCCCACGAGTCCTTCGAGGACCAGCAGGTCGCGGCGGTGATGAACGACCGGTTCGTCAACGTGAAGGTGGACCGGGAGGAGCGGCCGGACGTCGACGCGATCTACATGGACGCGGTCCAGGCGCTCACGGGCCAGGGCGGCTGGCCCATGACCGTCTTCCTGACCCCCGAGGGCCGGCCGTTCTTCGGCGGGACCTACTTCCCGAAGGAGGACCGCCAGGGCATGCCCGGCTTCCTGCGCGTCATGGACGCGATCGAGGACGTCTGGCGCAACCAGCGCGAGAGCGTGGCCGACCAGGCCGAGCAGCTCACCAGTGCGATGGCCGGACGAGGGCTGCGCGACCATCTCGGCGCGGGTGGTGACCTCTCCCCCGCCGTGCTCGACGGGGCAGAGGACGCGCTCGGCGCCGCGTTCGACGCACGCTTCGGCGGCTTCGGCTCAGCGCCGAAGTTCCCACCGTCGATGGCGGTCGACTTCCTGCTGCGCCGCCACGTGCGCACCGGGGCGCCGGAACCGCTCACCATGGTGACCACCACGCTCGACGCGATGGCGGCCGGCGGGATCTACGACCACGTCGGCGGCGGGTTCGCGCGGTACTCCACCGACGCGCACTGGCTCGTGCCGCACTTCGAGAAGATGCTCTACGACCAGGCGCTCCTCGTCGGCGCGTACCTGCGCGCCCACCTCGTCACCGGCACGCCCCGCTACCGGCAGGTCGTGGAGGCCACGATCGAGTACGTCCTGCGCGACCTGCACCACCCCGACGGCGGCTTCTTCTCCGCCGAGGACGCGGACAGCGAGGGCGTCGAGGGCAAGTTCTACCTCTGGAGCCTCGACGAGCTCACCGAGGTGTGCGGCGACGCGGCCCCGGAGGTCGTCCGGGCCTACGGCGTCACCGCGGCCGGCAACTTCCGCGACCCGCACACGGGGTACGCGGGCACGATCCTGCACCTGGTGGACCGGGACGAGGAGCCCGGTCCCGAGATCACGGCCGCGCTCGGGCGGCTGTTCGAGCGGCGGGAGCAGCGCGTGCGACCCGGCCGGGACGACAAGGTCCTGCTGGGGTGGAACGCCCTGTTCCTCCGGAGCCTGGCCGAGGCGGCCGCGGCCTTCGAGCGCCCCGACTGGATGGAGGCCGCGCGCGCGAACGCCCGGTTCCTCGGGACCGCGCTCCGGCGCGCGGACGGTCGGTTGCTCCGCTCGTGGCACGAGACCAGCGGCGGACGGCACCTCGCGGTGGCCGAGGACTACGCGGCGCTGCTCGAGGCCTACCTGACGCTCGCCGAGGTGGACGACGTCGCGTGGCTCGACGACGCGCGCTGGTGCGCGGCGGAGCTGACCCGGCTCTTCGCGGACGAGGAGAGCGGCGGGTTCTTCACCACCGGCTCCGACGCGGAGGCGCTCATCGTCCGCCCGCAGGACCTCTTCGACAACGCCACCCCGTCCGAGAACTCACTCGCGGCCGATGGCCTCCTCCGGCTCGCTGCGCTCACCGGCGACGACGCGTACGCGACCGGGCCGCGCCGGCTGCTCGCGTCCCTCGCCGAGATCGCAGGTCAACACGCGACGAGCTTCGCGTTCCTGCTCGGTGCCTACGAGCGGGCGATCACCGCGCCGATCGAGGTCGCGCTCGTCGGTGACGAGCCGGCGCTGCGCCGCGAGGTGTTCGCCCGGTTGATCCCGGTGTCGGTTGCGGTGCAGGCGGAGCCGGGCGTGGGCGACGAGGTGACGCCGCTGCTCGCGGGCCGCACGCGGGTCGACGGGAAGCCGGCCGCGTACGTCTGCGAGCACTTCGCGTGCCGCCTCCCGGTCACGACCCCGGAGGCGCTCCGGACCGAGATCGACGCCGCCCTCGCCCGCCGCTCCCCCTGATGCTCGTTTCGGGGCGCGTTGTACGCACCCGGGTACGTCGAAGACGCCCCGAAAGGGGGGAGGGACGGTCTAGTAGTGGCCGAGACCGTTGGCCAGCGCGTCGGCGGTCGCCCAGCCGAACACGATGACTGCCTCGCCCCGGCTGACGTCCACCACGCCGACGACCTCGGTGGCCGCCTTGCCGCCACCCTTGACCGTGCTCGCGTCGAGCACCGCCTCCGGGTTGCCGGTCGGCGCGAGCCGGAACGCCCGGTCGTCGTACCGGCCTTCGCAGCCGAAGCGGCGGGCCAGGCGCCGGCCCCACGCGCGCTCCTCGCCGGTCGGCGCGTAGTTGGGCCGGGGCACGACGTCGGCGAGGCCGCTGATCAGGGAGTATGCGGCGGGGTGGCCGATCCGCCCGGCCACCAGCACGTCTTCGTCCGGGAACGAGATCGCGGCGCGGCGGTAGAGCTCGCCGACGAGGCTCTTCACCGCGGCGCCCGACTGGCGGCCCCGGCGCACCGCCCCGAGACCCCAGAGGATGCACGGCGTGCCGCCGACGCGTTCGAGGGATCCGAAGAGGAAACCGTGGTTGCCGGCGTCCTCGACGGCCATGACGACCAGGGGGAAGTGCTCGACGTGCGCTTCCAGCTCATGGTCCATGCCGGAGAGACCGACCGAAGCGAGGAGCTGGCCGAGCTCATCGAGCTCGGCCGGCTTCAGCGAGATGGAATCACGGGATTCGACCTGCATCGCCCGGTCATTCTTGCCGACGGACGGGGGTTCGGGCCAGTCGACTTCAGAACGCGACGCCGCGCGCACGGTCGAGGCCGGGCCACGGCGCCCCGGAAACCGGTGCTTCCGGGGCCGCTCCGCCGATCCGGAACGGATGGAGGCCGCCCGACCGGTCGACGACGTAACCGCCCGAACCGCCCCGTACGAGGGTGATGCCGCGCGCCATGTCCTCGGTCGGCCAGCTGATCCCGCGGCTCTGCTTCGGGGGCAGGCTCGCGCCGCCGATCGCGAAGCGGTAGAGCGCGCCGTGGGCGTCCACGAGATAGCCACCCTGCCCGGATGCCGCGATCGCGACCCCCCGGCCGAGATCGGACCTCCACTGCGGTCCGCCGGAGACCCCGGGCGGCCTCGCGTGGTCGCCGATCGAGAACCCGAGGAGGTGACCGAACCCGTCGAGGACGTAGCCGCCGCTGGCGTCGGGCAGGATCGCGACCCCGCGGGCCCAGTCACGGCTGCGGTCCACCCAGGCTCCGGTCACCGCCGGCGGCGCCGGGTCGCCACCCACCCCGAACGGGTGGAGCTGCCCGAACTGGTCGAGCACGTACCCACCGGTCCCGTCGGGCAGCAGCGCGACGCCGCGGGCCTGGCCGTTCCCGGCTCCGAGGTCGGTCGGGCTGGGCGCCGACGGCTTCGGGCCGGTGGTCACGACGACGCGAGCGAGCCGCCCCGCGGCGTGGACCACGTAGCCGCCGCTCAGCGACCGTGCGGTCGCCGGCACCGCGGTGCTCGGTCCGGCGGCGTTGCCCGCCTGCACCGCGAACTGTGCGTCCTGGTTGTCGACGAGTCCGCTGATCGTCAGCGTCCGCGCCGAGGTCCCGAGCGAGTGCACACCGTCCGGAGCGGTCACCGTGTAGCCGGTCACGCCCGTCCCGTTGCCGTTGGAGTCCGGCGCCGACCACGTCAGGGTGGCCTGGCCGTGTCCGACGGCGACGTGGACCGCGGTCGGCGCGCTCGGCGGCTTGGCCACGAGCCCGCACCCGGGCACCGCCTTGCACACGTCGAGCCGTCCCCCGCTCACGACCTTGCCCGACAGGTTCGACTGCGGGTCCACCGCGTGCACGATGACCGTCCGCAGCGCGGTCTCGGTCAGGTCGGGCTGGGCGGCGACGGCGAGGGCGGCCGCGCCCGACACCATCGGTGTTGCCATCGAGGTGCCGTCGAGCGAGCAGTACAGGCTCACCCCGCAACCGGGGATCACGCCGGGCGGGACGGTGGAGACGATGCCCTGCCCGGGTGCCGCGAGGTCGACGTGGTTCGGCCCGAAGTCCGAGAACGAGGTGAGCTTGTCGTCGCCACCGCTCGCGGCGACGCAGATCACGTTGGGCAGGCCCGCCGCGCAGGGGTAGACCGGCTGCTGCTCGACGTTGGCCGACGAGTTCCCCGCCGCGGTGACGAAGAGGATCCCCGCGGCTCCGGCGCGCTGGATGGCGTCGGTCAGGCCCTGCGAGAACCCGTCGCCACCCCACGAGGCGGAGAGGACGCGCAGGTTGACCCCGGCGTTCTTGGCCTGGACGGCCCAGTCGATCGCTCCGATCGCGCCGGCGATCGATCCGTCGCCGTTGTGGTCGAGCATCGTGAGCGACATCAGCGAGACCCGTGGGGCCACGCCGGTGATCCCGAGCCGGTTGTTGCCGACCGCCCCCAGGATCCCGGCGACGTGGGTCCCGTGCCCGTACGGGTCCGTGGTGGTGCACTGCTTCGTGAACGCGTTGTAGCCGTGGGTGCCGTAGGCGCAGCCACCGATGCCCAGGCGGTTGCTCCAGAGGTTCGCCATGAGGTCCGGGTGCGCGGCGTCGATCCCGCTGTCCAGGATGCCGACGACGACGCTGCGTGACCCCAGGGTGGTGTCCCACGCGCCCTCGGCCCGGATCCCCCCGGGCTGGGCGTTCAGCAGCGTGCGCAGCGACGGCAGCGCGGGGTCGTTCGGGGTGAAGGACCCGGAGACCCGGTAGTTGGGCTCGACGTAACGGACCCGTTGGTCGCGGCGCAGGCCCTCGGCCCGCAACGCCCGCGTGACCCCGGACGCGGCGTCCACGACGATGGTCCGGTCGTCGACGACCTGCGGGTTGGTCGCGCCCACGTCGCGCGCGATCGAGCCCGCGTCCGCGGTGGATGCACCGGGCTCGAGCCCGACGACGAGCCGATCGTCCGCCAGCGCGGGTGGCGCCGGCGCGGCGGGTGTCGTCGAGACCGCACCCGGTGCTGCCGTCGTCGTGGTCGTGGTCGACGTCGTGGTCGAGCTGGTCGCGCTCGACGTGGACGTCGGCGCGCTCGGCGACGTCGACGAGGTCGTCGTCGTCGATGGATCCGGTGCTGCACTCACCGCACCGGCGCCGCTCGCGACGAGACCGACCGCCGCGAGGACGGCGAGGACGAGCAGCGGGATGCGTCGGAACGCTCGGGTGCGCATGGAAGTCTGCGGATGTTCCGCACGATGCCAAATCTTCGGACCAGGGAGACTACGGGACCGCCGCGTCGAATCCGGCGTTCACGGCGGAATCGCTCATCGCGACCGGGTGACAACGGTCCAGGGAACCGCGGGATGCTGACCGGCGTTTGACGTCACGACCCCCCGTCGATCTGCGTCCCACGGTCCGCCACGCGACCGGGGCGCCCGGCAAGCGAGCGAACCCGATGAGCCAGTCCACGATCAGCAGCAACGGCCACAGCTCGACCGCGCACGGTGAGGAGCCGGTCCCGGCCGACCGCCGGCAGACGCGCGCCAACGAGGCGGTGACGCCGGAGGAGCTGATCGAGCGTCACGTCGAGAACGCGCGCCGGCAGCTCGCCGAGGCGCGAGAGAACCTCAAAGCGGCGCGTCGCCGGGTTGTGCAGCTCGAGGACGCGCTCTGCAACTGGGAACGGTTCGCCGAGGAGATGCGCCGGACCCGCGGCGACGGACGCACCAATCCCTGAGCGGCCCTGACCGGCGGCTGCGCCGAGCGGGAAGCATCGGCACGAACCCACCGCGCGTCCGGGCGAGCTTGCGGCCGCTCAGCCCGCCGCTGAGCTGTCCTCGGTCGGGATGACCAGGGCGAACACCGGATTGGGTCCGGCGTGCTCGAGGACGAGACGGGCGCCCTCGGCCTCGGCCAGCGCCCGGCCCAGCGCGAGGCCGACGCCGTGGTCGCTGCCCGTGTGCCGTTCGAAGATCCGCCGCGGGTCGAGCACCACGTCCCCGACGTCCCCGACCTGGAGGACCACCGCGCCGGGGAGGCTCGAACGGACGGCGAGCGTCACCGTGCCGGTCCCGTGCCGCTGCGCGTTCGAGAGCAGCACGTCGAGGATCTGACGCACCGCGGGCTCGGCCACTGCGGGGGCCGGGAGGTCGTCCTCGATCACGACCTCCAACGTCCTACCCTGCGCCGCGAGGACCCCCCGCCAGTGCTCCTCGGCCTCGCGCAGGAGCTTCGGTGCGTCGAGCGGTGACCGCTCCACGTCGGTGTCGCGGGCCAGGCGCAGGAGGTCCTCGACCGTCGTCTCCAACCTGTCGATCGGCGGCAGCATCTCGGCGAGGGCACTGCGGGCGTCGCTGTCCGGGGCGAGGAGCGCGCCCTCGACCTTCACGCGCAGCCCGGCAATCGGTGTCCGCAGCTGGTGCGATGCGTCAGCGCTGAACGCGCGCTCACGCGAGACGAGGTCACCGAGGCGGTGTGCGGTGGTGTTGAGCGCGGACCCGAGCTGGTCGAGCTCGTCGATCCCGGACGGCTCGGTCTGCACCGAGAAGTCGCCACCGCCGAGGCGGCCGGCGGTGTCGACGAGCTCGTCGATCGGGCGGGTGATCCGGCGCGCCTGCCACCAGGCCAGGAGCCCTGCGACCAGGACGGCCCCGACCGCGATCGCCACCATCACCAGCCACGCGTTGCGCGTCCGGTCGGCGACGACCTTCGCGGGCCGGCTCGCGCGCAGCGCGCCCACGACCTGCTCGTCGCCGTTGATCGGAACCGCGACGACGATGCGGCCCGCGATGCGGGCGTCGGCGGAGTCCCCGTCGAGCGCGTGGCGCACGGTGACGTCAGCGCGATCTGGTCCTTCGCCCCCGACCCGGCGACCGCTCGCGTCGTAGATGACGAAGCGGGTGTTCCCCTCGTCGCCCAGCTCCATGGGATCGCCCCGTTGGAGCTCGGAGGTGCTCACCGAGCTGCGCGCCTCGTTGGCCTCGCGCTCGAGCCGGAGCACCTCTTCGTTCTCGTAGAGGCGCGCCACCGCGAGCGCGAGCGGCACGCCGAGCACGAGCAGTGCGATCACGGTGACGCCGACGATCGAGACGATGATCCGCCGCTTCACGGCGCGTCGAGGCGATAACCGACCCGGGGCAGGGCAGTGATCGCCGGGCATCCGACGGCACCGCTTGCCGCGAGCTTGCGCCGCACGGCCGAGATGTGGACGTCGAGCGTCTTGGTCGAGCCGTACCAGTGCTCGTCCCACACCTCGTCCATGATCCGCTCACGGGTGACCACGCGGCCGGCCTCGACCGCGAGCAGCGCCAGCAGGTCGAACTCGCGGGGCCGGAGCATCAGCTCGTCGTCGCCCGCCCAGACCCGGCGTGCGTCGTGGTCGATCTGCAGGCATCCCACGACCGTGCGCTCCGTGGCGGCCGGCTCGGGCCGGCGGAGATGGGCCCGGACCCGGGCCAGCAGCTCGGCGAGCCGGAACGGCTTGGTGATGTAGTCGACGGCACCGGCGTCGAGGCTCACGACGATGTCGGCCTCCTCGTGCCGGGCGGTCAGCACGAGGATCGGCAGCGAGGGCACCGCCGTCCCGAATTCGCGGCAGAGCTCGATCCCGTCGACGTCCGGGAGGCCGACGTCGAGGAGCACGAGGTCCGGCACCCGCTTCGTGAATTCGGTCCGGGCGCTCGCCCCGTCGACCGCGAGTGTCACCGAGTAGCCCTGGCTCGCCAGTGCCTGCGCGAGGGAGCGCCCGATGGTCTCGTCGTCCTCGACGAGCAGCACCTCCGAGGGCATGGACACAGGCTACGGGCGGGCCGGGGGTCGCGAGGGGCGGCGACGAGTTTGCCGTTCGCTTACCGGGGGCGCAGAGGTCGCTGTCGGGATGCTCCGTACGGTCGACCCATCGACCACGACCACTTCCGGGCCGCACCGCGGCGCTGCGACCGATCGGCATCGCCGTGAGCTACCTGCAGGCCATCGTGATCGGGCTGCTCCAGGGGATCACCGAGCTGTTCCCGGTCTCGAGCCTGGGCCACTCGGTGCTGCTGCCCGCGTTCCTCGGCTGGGACAACCTCGCCGGGGCGCAGTCCGCGTCGGAGTCCTTCTACCTCGCGTTCCTCGTCGGGTTGCACGTCGCGACCGCGCTCGCGCTCATCGTGTACTTCCGCGACACGTGGGCGCGAATCGTCCGCGGGTTCTTCCGCTCACTGCGGCGGCGCCGCGTCGAGACCGCCGACGAGCGTCTTGCGTGGCTGCTCGTCGTGGCGACGATCCCGGCGGGCCTGACCGGGCTCCTGTTCGAGCACTCCCTGCGGACCGTGTTCGCGAAGCCGGTGGCGGCCGGCGCGTTCCTGATCGTCAACGGCGTGATCCTCACGCTCGGCGAGCGGCTCCGCCGTCGGAGCGAGGTCTCGGCGTTGGCAGCCGGCCAGGGCAGCCCGCCGGAACCGACCCGGAGGCTCGAGACGCTGCGTCCACGCGAGGCCGGCGTCGTCGGCCTGGCCCAGGTCCTCGCGCTCTTCGCAGGGATCAGTCGCTCCGGCGTGACGATGGTCGCGGGTCTGCTGTCGGGCCTCGACCACGAAGATGCGGCACGCTTCTCGTTCCTCCTCGCAACGCCGATCATCCTCGCCGCAGGGGTCTACAAGCTTCCGGACCTCCTCGGGCCGAACGGTGACGGCGTGCGGGGCCAGGTCCTCGTCGGGAGCCTCGCCGCAGGCCTCGCGGCCTACGGGGCGGTCCGCTTCCTCATGCGCTGGTTCGAGACCCGCACCCTGACACCGTTCGCCATCTACAGCTTCGTCGTCGGCACGATCGCCGTCGTGCGCTTCGCGTGAGGACCACCATCGCGTCGGTCCGGCGCCGCTCGGGTGCGCAGGTCGCGGTCGGTGCGTCGTCCGTAGCGATCGCCACGATCCTCGTCGGCAACGTGGATCTTCCGGTCGGGCTCGCACTCACCGCAGTCGGGGTGCCGTTCGTCGCTTGGCTCGTCGTCCTCCGGGCCGAGCGAGCCGGCGAGCCACTCGACGTCCGGCTGCTGGTCCTCCCGATCGCCGCGCTCCTCCTGCTGGCGGTCGCGCTCGCACCCACGGGCTCCCACGACGTCTGGTCGTACGTGATGTACGGGCGCATCGTGGCCCAGCACGGTGCGAGCGCCTACGCCACGCTTCCGAGCGCGTTCCCCCACGATCCGTTCCTGCACCTCGTCGCCCGGGGCTGGCGCCACACCCCGTCGGTCTACGGACCGGTCTTCGTGATGTTCTCGGCCGCCGGCAGCGCGATCGCCGGCAGCTCGACGGTCCTGGCCCGGCTCTACCACCAGATCGGCGCCGCAATTGCCGTCGCGATCGCGCTGCGGCTCATCTGGGGTCGGACGAAGAGCGCGGCCGCGGTGATGCTCCTGGGGTTGAACCCGCTCGTGATCGTCACCGTCGTCAACGGCGGCCACAACGACGCGCTGGTCGGGTTGGCCGTGCTCGGTGCGGTGCTCTTGGCGACCGATGAGCACCCGGCCGGAGCCGGCGTCGTGCTCGCGCTCGGCGCGCTCATCAAGGTCACCGCCCTGCTGGCACTCCCGATGTTCGTCGGTTGGCTGCTGTATCGCTACGGGCGCCGCGCCGCGGGACAGCTGGCAGGGGCCGCGCTCGCCACGGTGTTCTTCGGCTACGCGCTCTTCGGTTCCGCCGCGGTCAGCGCACTCAACGCCAACCGCAGTCTGATGAGCCGATCGTCGCCATGGCAGATCGTGCGCGCGCTGCTCCACCTGCACGCCGATCACCGATTCGCCGGGATCTCCCAGGCGACGTGGCTGGCCGCCTTCGGGCTGGGATCGGTGGCCGTGGTCGGTGCCCTCGCACTCCTCGTGGCGTGGCGGCGCCGCGAGGATGTCGATCTCGCGGCCGGCGTCGCCTTCGCGCTTGCGGCCTATGTCGTCGCGGGCATCTACGCGCTGCCGTGGTATTGCATGTGGTTCCTGCCGGTCGCCGCGCTCTCGCGCCGCCGACCCACCCTCGTGTCCCTCGCGGGGGCCGGGCTCTTCCTGGAAGCCGTCTACGCGGTGAAGGACCGCGCGCTACCCCACGCGATCGGGATCGGCTGGTGGTGGCTCGGTGCCTACGCTGGACCCGTGCTCGTGATCACCGCATTCGTCGTGGTCGCCTTCCGCATCCCGACAATTCGTCCTGGAGCACACGAGTCGGCGCCGGCGCTGGCAGCATCGGGACCGTGACGACGCCGTCCGTCGAGACCCCTGCGCCGCGGCACGTGGTGGCGCTCCCCCCGGCACTGCTGGTCACCGGCGTCACGCTGGCGGTCGCCCTCGCACTCGAGCTGGCCGTCCTCGGCCCGGGTGGGCGCCCCGCGCTCGGCGACATCCCCGGCCGCTTCCTCGCGTGGCGGCTCCATCCTTCGCTGGTGCCGTACGGCGGCGGGCCCGTCGAGTACCCGGTCGTCATCGGGTACGTCGCGTGGATCACCGTCTGGTTCGGCCGCCGGGCGACGGAGTTCTTCCTCGTGAACAGCGCCGTAGCAGCCGCGCTCGCACTGGGTGTGACCGCGCTGATCCGGCAGCGCTCCGGTCCTCGCATCTGGCGTTGGGCCGCCGGCGTGCCACTCGCGCTGTACGCGTTCCACAACTGGGATCTCGTGGCGATCGCGCCGGCCCTGCTCGGGCTGTACGCCTTCGAGCGGGCCCACGACCGCAGCGCGGGCGCGCTCATCGCCATCGGTGCGTCGGCCAAGGTGTTCCCCGCGCTCCTGCTCCCGCCGCTCGTGGTCGTCCGCTGGCAAGCCGGTGACCGCCGGGGCGCGGTCCGGCTCTCGGGCGCGTTCATCCTCGTCACCCTGCTCCTGAACGGCCCGATCGCGCTCCGGAGCTGGCACGCCTGGACCTATCCGATGAGCTTCCAGGGCGGGCGGGCCCCGACCTGGGCCAGCACCTGGTACTGGCTGTTCCGCGCGCCCGCGCTCCGCGGCCTGCTCGCGCATCACCTGACGACCGCCGCCGACCTGGCGTTCGTGGTCGCACTGGCCGCGGCCCTGGTCGTCATCTCCGCACGCGCCGTGCGCCACCACCTCGGGGCGATGGAGATCGCGGCTGCGGTCTTCGGCGTCTTCCTCCTCGCGAACAAGGTGTACTCACCGAACTACGACCTGTGGCTCGTACCCTTCTTCGCGCTCCTGCCGATCTCGCGCCGGGTCTGGATCGGGTACTGCGCGAGCGACCTGGCGATCTTCGTGCTGGTCTACGGGCACTTCCACGGGCAGTGGCCCTCGTCCACCGTCCTCGCCGTGCTGCCCTTCCTCGTCGTGCTGCGGTCGGTTGCGATCGTCGCGATGGTCCTCACCGCCCTCCGGGTCGGTACGCGCGGCGTCGCGGATGTCGCCGGGGACCCGCGTCTCCCTCCCGGGCCCGGGCCTACAGTGCGGATCGGTGGACCCGGATCTGCAATCGCGCCTGACCGGTGAGGGACGGGCGATCTCGTACTGGGCGCAGGTCGCGCCCGACCGTCCCGCGGTGGCGTCCGCGTTCGGCGACCGCAGCTTCCGCCGGCTCGACGACCGGTCGGACCAGCTCGTCCGGGCGCTGCGCCGCGGCGGCCTGCGAGCCGGTGACGCGGTGGCGCTCGTGGCCCGCAACCGGCCGGAGTTCGTCGAGACATGGGCCGCGTGCCGGCGGGCCGGGTTCCGCCTGACGCCGGTCAACTGGCACCTCACCCTCGACGAGATGTCCTACATCGTCACCGACTGCGAAGCGCGCGCGCTCGTTGCCGACGTCGGCCTCGCCCCCGTCGTCGAGCTCGTCGAGCGCCACGCGCCGACGCTCGCCGTCGTGCTGACGTTCGGCGGTCACGCTCCCGCCGGCGAGGACTACGACGCCGCGCTCGACGCGGAGCCCGCGGGCGCGCTCGACGACCCGACGCCCGGCAGCCTCATGCTCTACACGTCGGGTACCACGGGCCGACCGAAGGGCGTGCGCAAGACCCCGCACCCGCCCGCGGTCGAGAACCTGGCGGGATACGAGGCGGGCAGCGTGCACCTCTGCACCGGGCCCCTGTACCACGCCGCCCCGCTCAACATCTCGCTGATCAGCCCGCTCTCGAACGGTGCGACCGTCGTCCTGATGGACGCGTGGACACCGGACGAGACGCTGCGGCTGATCGAGGACCACCGCGTCACCCACACCCACATGGTGCCGACGATGTTCCATCGGCTGCTCGCGCTCGACGAACCGGCTCGCGCGCGCCACGACCTCACCTCGCTCCGCCTGGTCGTGCACGGCGCCGCGCCGTGCCCGGTCCCGGTGAAGCACGCGATGATCGAGTGGGTCGGTCCCGTGATCGTCGAGTACTACGCCGCAACCGAGGGGGCGGGCACGCTCGTCGACGCCGGGACGTGGCTGAGCAAGCCGGGCACCGTCGGGCGGCCGTACCCGGCCGACCACGTGATCGTCGGCGACGACGACGCGCGGGCGCTCCCGGCCGGGGAGATCGGCACGGTGTGGCTGAAGGCCCATCCCGGCGAGGAGTTCGACTACTTCGGTGACCGCGAGAAGACGGAACGCAACCAGCGCGGCTCCTGGTACACGCTCGGCGACCTCGGCTGGGTCGACGAGGACGGCTATCTGTTCCTGTCCGGTCGCAGCGCGGAGCTGATCATCAGCGGCGGCGTCAACGTCTACCCGGCGGAGATCGACGCGGTGCTGCTCGAGCACCCTGCGGTGCGCGACGCGGCGACGATCGGCGTGCCCAACGACGAGTGGGGCGAGGAGGTGCTCGCGGTCGTCGAGGTCGCGCAACCGGCTACCGCATCGCCGGAGCTCGAGGCAGACCTGATCGCGCACTGCCGCGACGGGCTGGCTCGGTTCAAGTGCCCGCGCCGGGTCGCGTTCGTCGACCATCTCCCCCGCCAGGACAACGGCAAGGTGTACCGCAAGCTCCTCCGCGACCAGTTCGCCGGCGCGTAGCGGAAGGTCCGCGCCGCCGGCCCAACTCGTTTCGGTGTGAATCTGCGTTGCTCCAGCGACGCGAACCCGCACCGAAAGCAGTCGCAGCAGGGCAGAGCAGTCAGACCGTGGCGTGCTCGGTGTCGGTGACGACGAGGGTGAGCGGACGGGCGCAGCGGAGGTCGCCGGTGTCGACCGGGCACGCGTACCGGTCGCGCAGCTCGCTCACCCGACCGTGGACCGGGCAGTGGTACTCGAATCGCATCGGGCTCGTCTCCGGGGCTGGGGACATCGCTCCCCTGTCAACGCCGAGACCCCTCAGAGGGGTACGGCTGTCCCCCTCAGCCCGCTTTCACAGCCTTTCCGCCCGGGCGGCGTGAAACCCCGGTTCCGTCGCCGTGCGCCTCGGAGATGATTGGGCCATGGCCACGACCCGACGCGCCGACATGTTCATCGACCTCGAAGACGACCCCCGGGAGACCGGACCGACGTTGGGCGACGAGCGCGCCACCCTGGTCGAGTCCCTGCGCTGCCAGCGACTCACCCTGGAGATGAAGTGCTCGGGTCTCGACGCGGAGGCCCTGGCCCGGCGCTCGGTCGAGCCGTCCACGATGTCGCTCCTGGGGTTGGTCCGACACCTCGCCGAGATGGAACGGGCGACGTTCCGGGACCTGATGGCGGGTCAGGACGTGCCCCGGCTGTTCTGCTCCGAGACCGACCGTGACGGTGACTTCGACGGCGCGGTTCCCGACCCCCGGGTGGTCGCGGAGGCCTGGGCTGCTTGGCGCGCGGAGGTGGACTTCGCCGAGCGGTTCGTGGCCGACGCGCCCGATCTCGGCATCGCCGGCAACGATCCGTTGAATCAGCACGGCAGCGGCGGAGGCGCGATGTCGCTGCGCGAGGCACTGATCGGGTTGATCGAGGAGTACGCCCGCCACATCGGTCACGCCGACCTGTTGCGCGAGCGGATCGACGGACGCATCGGCCAGTAGCCCCAGCGCTTCGGGCCTCTCGACCTCCGGTCGGAGCGACGTGCTCCGGTAGGCCCATCCTGCGGAAGCGGACCTGAGTGCGAATCCCGTGACCCTCGTAGCCGGAGCCACCGACGCGTCGTCGGCCGCCCGATCGGCTGCGAGCTACCGACCCTCTTCGCTCGTGCAGGCAACCAGGAGGCGTCAGGAGAGGTGGACCCACGTCGCGACCGACGGGACACCGGTGCCGTCGACGACGAACAGCATGTACCAGCCGGGCGGCGCGAGGTCGGGGTTGTCCGTGACGCTCACCGAGACGCCGTCGGGCGTCGTGGTGAACGGAAGGTCGATCAGCCGTTGCGCCGGGTCGGTCGAGTGGGTGACGGCCATCGGCCGAACGAGCACCGCAGAGCGCAGCGGGGCGGACTCCGTCGTCGACACCGGGTACTGCCCGCCGTACCCGATCTCCGTCGGCGCGCCGTCGATGGTCGGGCGCGGCGTGCCCTTCCACAGGTACGGAGGCGTGAAGACCTCGATCCGTGTCTCGAAGCCGTTGTCGGGGTTGCCGCCGAACGTTGCGACCCGGCCGTCGGGCAGGAGGATCGCCGACGAGTGGTAGACGCGCGGGACCACGGGCGACGCCACCTTGGTCCACGTCGACGTCTTCGGGTCGAAGACCTGCGCGCTCAACACCGCGTGGTTGCCGTTGTGCACCGTGGTCGACGCGCCCCCGGTCTCGAGCACCGTCGAGTCGGGCAGGACGACCGCGCTCACGTACATCTTCTTCGTGTCCATGGGCGGGGCGGGCACGTAGCTCGGGTTCGGCGCCTTCAGGTCGACGATCGCGGTCGACGCGACGGCGTCGACGGGCTGGTCCTGGGACCCTCCGCCGAGGACCATCACCTTCTGGTCCTGGGCCGGTGGCAGCAGCAGGCTCATGCCCTGGTCCCGCAAGCCGGGGTCGGTGAGGCCCGGTACCGCGGTCCATGCGTTCGTGCCGATGTCCCAGATGCCCGGCGTCGCGGAGCCGGCGCCGAACACGTTGACCCCCGAGTAGAAGAGCCGACCGTCGGCGAGCAGGTGCAACGACGGGTACAGCGGCATGAAGTTGAGTTCGCTCGGCGGCGCCTGGTTCGGTGACCAGCTGTCGGTCTGGCTGTCGAACGTCTGGCTGGCGTTGGTCCGCAGGCCCTGGTCGTCGATGCCGCCGACGGTGAAGATGTTGCCGTTCCCGAGCTCCAAGGACTCCGGGTACCAGCGGGCCGTCGCCATGTCCGGCTCGGCGATGTACTTGGAGGTGGCGGGGTCGAACAGGAACGTCTTCGGTGAACCCCCGTTGGCGTTGTTCGTCGCCGGGCTCGGGTAGGCCGTGTTGCCTCCCGCGACGAGGAGCTCACCGTCGGCGAGGAACGCGTGGCCGGAGCAGAACGCGTCCCACGGCGTGTCGACCGACTGGAACGCACCCGTCGTCGGGTCCCAGATGCTGGTCTGGAACGTCCCGGCGTCGAAGTCACCCCGGCTGTTGCCGGAGCCTGCGACCATGAGCACCTTGCCGGTGTGCATCAGGGCGACGTGCACCGTCTTGATCGGCGACGGGGTTGCGGTGACCGACCACGTGCCCTGACACGCCGACGCCAGAAGCGTCGCGACCGCGACGGCCGCGACCGCGCGAGCTGCCCGTGCCCACCTGCCCATCGCCGGAGTATGCGAGCGCGCGCGTCGAGATGCAACGACTTCACGAGAACCTGACGTCGCGCCTGGCGCGCCCTTCCATGCCGATGGTCGCGGGTGACGACCCCCTCGTGGCTCGCCGCGAGGGCTCCGAGCCCGTTCAGCCGAAGCTGATCGGCGCGAACGCGACGCCGGGCAGGGTTTGACCCGTTGCCGCGCGGCGGATCGGCGACGGGACGATGCTCGCGTCGTTGCCGGATGCCGTGAACGGGAACGGGAACGGCGATGTGACGATCCCGATGCCCGAGACACCCGAGGCGAGTCCGCCTGCGACTGCCGCGACGACACACGCACCGTCGTTCTTGGTGCAGTCGACGAGGCCTTCGTAACCGCCGATGGTCTCGTGGACCGCGATGGAGCCACTGATGTGTCCGTCGGCGGCGACGATCGCGTCTTGCACGCTTGCCGGGTCGCAGGCGCCGAGGTCACCGTCGAGGGCGTCGGCACTGCATTCCACGAGCGCGACCGTCGAGAACGGGCTGTACCCGGCCCCAGTGGCGTTGACGCGTTGGTCGTCGCCCAGGTGCCGCGCCGGCTGCACGGACAGGGTCGCTCGTTGCGGTGCGATGCGGGCATCGAATGAGAGCGGGAGCATGACGGGCTCGCTGGCCGACGCGTCCATGACCTGCAGGGAGCAGGCTCCCGCGGCGGTTGCGCAGTCCACGCTGTTCTGACTGGTCACACCGGTGAAGGCGGTGACGACGCGCTCGACCGAGACCGTGAGCCGGAAGCGACCCCCGAAGCCTGCCGTCACCGACCCGGAGCCTCCGTAGTTGCACGCTCCGAAGATCTGCTCGCTTCCGGTCGCGCACTCGAGCGCCTGGACTGTCGCCCCGGGGGTGAACCCGCGGCCCGTCAACGTCACGGTCTGATGGTCAGTCAATCTCGTCGCGGGCGTCGCGCTGGCGGTCGGCACCACAGGCGGGATCGCAGGGTCGAACGTGAGCGGGCTGAGCGTGGAGGCTCCACCGATGTCTTCGGCCTCGACCGAGATCACGCACGCGCCCGGCTTCGCCGCGCAATCGAGCGTCCCGCTGTTCGAGAAGAGCACCCGTGCAACCGCGAACTTGCGGACCACGAACGTGCCATCGGCCCGGATCTGGGCACTCCGGTTGCTCGCGAACCCGCATGCCCCCGCGTTGCGACGTGCCTTCTTGGCGGAACATTCGACGACGAGCGCCGCGGAACCGGGCGTGAATCCCTTCCCGTCGATGCGAACGAGCTGGTGATCCGCAAGGCCGATCGCCGGGCTCACCGTCACCTCCGGGACCACCGCCGCAACGTTTGGATCGAAGGAGATCGCCGCGTCAGCCGTCTCCGGCGCTCCCTCACTTTCGGCGCGCAGCACGCATGCACCGGCCGTCGCACAGTCGAGTCGCTGTTGACCGATGGAGATCATGCGGCGGACCTGCATCCCGAGGTGCAGCGCGCCAGAGCTGTCGGCCACGCCGAACGAAAAGGTCGTGAAGTCGCAGCTCTTCCTCGTCGCAGGCCCGGATTGGCACTCGGAGACCGCGATCGGGGTCTGCCCGGTGAATCCCGACCCGTTCACCTGCACCGTCTGCAGATCGCGCAGCCCCGTACCCGGAGCCACCGAGATCGACGGGCTCGTTGCCGCGGCCGCGCTGCCGGCGGTCGCCGCGACGAGCGCGGCGCATGCGACGAGCAACGTCGCCGCCGAACGTCCAGCACGTCGGCGCGCCCCGAATCCCTGCCCCACTGTGGCCCCCCAGGTCCGCCCGACTCCCGCGGGCGAAATGTACAGATCGCGCGACTGCGCCGCAATACGCGACGGACCACGACCGCATCCTGTCCGCCGACCCCGGCCAACCCGTTTCCTGAAGCCGACCGGCAGCGATGGTGAGAGGAAGCCACTCTGAACCGCGAAGCCGAGTAGAGGAGACACCATGCTACGGAAGGCAACGATCGCGACTGCGGTGTGCGCAATCGTGTGCATCGGCGGAAGTGCAAGTACCGCCTTCGCCGGCGAGATCACGGGAAGCGGCAAGCCCACCGGCGGCCCCACCCACGCGAACTCGATCTGCGTCTTCTCCGGGAAGAACGACGACCCCGGCGCCCCGCTCGACGGCAGCGGACCCAACGGCCCCGGCGGTGTCTCGCAGTCCTTCGGGCAGGACGTCAAGCTGGGTCTGGCGGATCCGCACGCCTTCAACCCGGGCGACGCATGCGGGCCCGGGACCAACCCGGACCGGCTGAAGCGGTAGACCGCTGGTCACGCCCTTCCCGGGCGGGATCCGCACGTAGGCCACCGCCGGGCGACCAACGCGACGGGTTGAGCGTGTCGAGGCGCCCCGGCCCGTCCGTGGGCGCCTCGACCTCCGCGCCTACGAGGCCGTTCGGCCGGGGGGTGCGGCCGGCAGCCTGGGTATCGCGGACTCCCTGAACCGGAATCGCTCCGTCATGCCCGTGAGCTCGAGCACACGCATCGCTTCTCGCGGTACGGCCGCGAGCGCGAAGGCGATGCCGCGCTCGTTCGCCCTGGACTGCGCCTGCAGCAGGACGTGCAGGCCGGAGCTGTCGAGGAAGGTCACGTCGCCGAGGTCGACGCGGATCCCGCTGATGGGAAGCGCGAGTGCCTCGTTGATCTTCCGTTCCACCTTTGGCGCGGTCGCGAGGTCGATGTCACCGGAGACGGCGACGATCGCTCGTTCGCTGACGAAGAAGACGCGGCACGCGAAGGCGTGCGCCTGCGTTTCGATCATGGGCAAGCCTCCGGATCGGGAAAGGTTCGCCATTTGTGTCGCGGCT
>DASXYP010000026.1:0-15722 GCA_036502405.1 Acidimicrobiia bacterium | reverse complement strand
GTGGAGCTCGTCGAGGCGCTCAGCGTGCGTGCGCCGCTCCCGGACGGAGCGCCTGACGCGTGGCACGAGCTCATCCGCGGCCTCGCGACCGTGTTCGACACGGTGCCGCAGACCTAGCCCGCGCCGCCCGACACGCGGGTGCGCTCAGTCGGGCTTGGACCGGACCGGCGTGTTCTGGCCGGCCGCGACCCACCAGTCCCCGTCCCGCCGGACCAGCACGTAGAGCGCCATCTCCGAGAACGGCCCGCGGAGGTCCGCGGTCGGCGTCACCTGCTCGCCGTCGGCACCGAGCGCCACGCGCCGGATGTGCGCGAGCGCGACGTCGGGCGTGGGCGCGAGGACCTGGACGACCTCGAAGCGGGACGCCGGTCCCCCCGTGCCCTCCTCCTTCAAGCGGACGTGGATCTCGTGCAGCTCGGTGGAGCCCTGCAGCGTCGCCCCGAACGGGCTGCCCCAGAGCAGGTCGGAGGCGAAGAGCCGATCGGTCACGTCGGCGTCGTGCTGGTCCCAGCCCGCCTGGAGCTGCACCACCAGCCGGTCGGCGGCCGCGCGCGCGTCCTGCTCGGCCCCGGCGTCGCCGGCAAGCGTCGGGCGCGCGGGCTCGGCCGCTGCGGTCACCGGACCGCGGCGTCGATGCGCTGCATCACGTCGTCGTCGAGGCGCGGGAGCACGTCAAGGGCGCCGAGGTTGTCGGTCACCTGCTCGGGTCGGCTCGCCCCGGTGATCACCGACGACACGTTCGGGTTCTTCGCGCACCACGCGAGCGCGAGCTGCGCGAGCGAGCAGCCGAGCTCGCTCGCGATCGGCACGAGGTTGTGCACCTTCTCGTTCGCGGACTCGTCGGTGAGCGTGCCGCGCAACCACTCATAGCCGGGTAGCGCGGCGCGGCTGTCGTCGGGCACACCGTCGAGGTACTTGCCGGTGAGCAGCCCGGACGCGAGCGGGCTCCAGATCGTGAGCCCGAGCCCGATGTCCTCGTAGAGGCGTGCGTACTCGCGCTCGACCCGGCGGCGGGTGAGGATGTTGTACTGCGGCTGCTCGACCACCGGCTTGTGGAGGTGGTGGCGCTCGGCGATGTCCCACGCGGCACGGATCTCGTCGGCGGTCCACTCGGACGTGCCCCAGTAGGTCGCCTGCCCGCTCGCCACGATGTCGGACATCGCCCACACCGTCTCCTCCAGCGGCGTGTTCGGGTCCGCGCGGTGGCAGTAGAGGAGGTCGACGAACTCGAGATCGAGTCGGTCGAGCGAGCCCTCGATCGCCTGGAGCAGGTACTTCCGGTTCAGGGTGCTGCTCATGTTCACGCCGCCGTGGATCCCCATGAAGAGCTTGGTCGAGACCACGTAGGAGTGGCGTGGCCAGCCCAGGCGCGCGATCGCCTCGCCCATGATCCGCTCGGACTCGCCACGCGCGTAGGACTCCGCGTTGTCGAAGAAGTTCATGCCGCCCCGGTACGCGACGTCGAGGCAGCTCAGCGCCTTGTCGGTGTCGAGCTGGGCCCCGAACGACACCCACGACCCGAACGACAGCACGCTCACCTGCAGGCCCGACCGCCCCAGCCGTCGGTACTCCATCTGGTCGGGCATGCCGTCGCTCCTCGGTTCGATCTCGGGGTCCGCGGCCGACACTACGCCGACCTCCTCCTGTCACTCCCGTCTGCGCACTGCGTGCCCGCTGCGACCTACGCTCCCGCACCGATGGACCTGACACCCACCGAGTCCGAGCGCGCACTGCGGGACGAGTGCCGCGCCTGGCTGCGCGAGCACCTCCCCTGGGAGTACGGGCAGGGCCTGCCGCCACGCTTCGACGACCTCGCCGACGAGGTCGCGTTCGGACGCGAGTGGCAGGCCGAGCTCGCGGCCGGCCGGTGGGTCGGGGTGGCGTGGCCGGAGGAGTACGGCGGACGCGACGCGGGACCCGTCGGGCACTACATCGTGACCGAGGAGCTCGCGCGGGCGCGCGCGCCGGAGCTGGTCGGACGGATCGGCGTCAACCTCGTCGGCCCGACGATCCTCGCCAAGGGCACCCCCGAGCAGCAGGCGCAGTGGCTCCCGAAGATCCTCAGTGCACAGGAGCTCTGGTGCCAGCTGTTCAGCGAGCCGGACGCGGGCAGCGACCTCGCGAGCCTGAAGACACGCGCCACCCGCACCGACGGCGGCTGGCTGCTCAACGGCCAGAAGGTCTGGACCAGCTACGCCCAGTTCGCCGACTGGGGGGTCTGCCTCGCCCGCACCGACCCCGACGCGCCCAAGAACCAGGGCATCTCGTACCTCGTCGTCGACATGCGCGACCCGGGCGTCGAAGTCCGGCCGCTGCACCAGATCACCGACGAGAGCGACTTCAACGAGGTGTTCTTCTCGGACGTCTTCGTGCCCGCCGACCGCATCATCGGCCCGGAGCACCAAGGCTGGCAGGTCGCGAACCAGACGCTCACCCACGAGCGCGGGGTCAACCCGCGCCAGCTCGTCGTCCACACCCAGCTGGTCGAGGAGCTGCTCCGGCTGGCCAACGACAACGGCTCGTTCGACGACCACCGCCGCGCCCAGCGCCTGGCCGAGGCCTTCGTCGAGGTCCAGATCTTCCGGCTCCACAATTGGCGCTCGATCTCGCGCACGGCCAAGGGGGAGGCACCCGGCCCGGTCGGGACCATCAACAAGGTGTGGTGGAGCGAGATGAGCAAGCGCTTGCACGACACCGCGATGACCGTGCTCGGGCCGGCGGCGCCGCTCTGGCGCGGCGCGAACGACAACCCGGGCGAGGGCGCATGGCAGCGCTCGTGGCTCTACTACCAGGCGTCCTCGATCTGGGCCGGCACGAACGAGATCCAGCGCAACCTGATCGGCGAGCGTGCGCTCGGGCTCCCCCGCGAGCCGCGGCCGACCCCTCGGTCGAAGTGAGATGATCGGGCTTTGAGCGGGAGGGCACCATGACCATCGAACTGCAGGAGACCGTCGCCGGCCTCGCGCCGATCGTCGGCTCGGCGATCTCGGCGGCCGCGACCGGCTCGAAGATCGTCTACCTGTCCGGCCAGGTCGGCACGCTCGAAGACGGATCGCCGGCGGGCGAGACGCTCGAGGCCCAGACCGCCCAGGCCTTCCGCAACATCCAGGTGGCGCTCGCGGCCAACGGCGCGACGACCTCGGACATCGCGAAGGTCACCTTCTACATCGTCGACTGGGACATGGAGAAGCTCGGCGGCCTGATGGCCGGGGCGATCGAGGGTCTCGGCGACGACCTCACGGTCACGGCGACGACGCTGGTCGGCGTGCAGACGCTGTTCGAACCCGGCTGGCTCATCGAGATCGACGTCACCGCCGTCGTCGACTGATGGACTTCGAGACCGTTCGCTACGAGGTCGACGGGCCGATCGCGACCATCACCCTGAACCGGCCCGAGGCGGCGAACGCGCAGAGCACGCTGCTGATCGAAGACCTCGACGACGCGTTCGACGCGGCCGAGGCCGACGCCGACGTCCGCGTGGTCGTCCTCGCGGGCGAGGGCAAGCACTTCTCGTCCGGCCACGACCTCAAGGAGATCCTTCGCGGTGAGGAGCACTGGGCCGCGCTCCGGGCGACCCCCGAGGGCAAGCTCCTCCACGAGCAGGTCATGTACTGGGACAAGCTCCTCCGCATCCGCGACTTCCCCAAGATCACGATCGCCGCGGTGCAGGGTGTGTGCGCCGCGGCGGGACTGATGCTGGCGTGCATGTGCGACCTGATCGTCGCGGCCGACGACGCACGGTTCTCGAACCCGGTCCTGCGCATGGGCGGTGTCGGCGTGGAGCTGCTCGTCGAGCCGTGGGAGCTCGGTGCGCGCAAGGCGAAGGAGTTCCTGTTCTGCGCCGAGACGCTCGACGCCGAGGAGGCAGCGCGCGCCGGGCTGGTGAACCGGGTCGTCCCCCGCGACGAGCTCCTCGCGACCGCGCGGGAGCTCGCTGGACGGGCCGCGCAGGTGCCGCCGATCACCGCGGCTGCGGTCAAGGACACGATCAACCACACGCTCGACACCGCGGGCCAGCGTGAGAGCTGGCGCTACCACTTCATGGTGCACCAGTTCGTGAGCAACACCGCCGACGCGCTCGGGCGCACCGACGCGCGGCGCGAAGGTGGGATGGCCGCGGTGAGGGAGGAGCAGAGGACGAAGCGGGCACGAAGTGCGGAGTCCGGCGCGACCCGAGATGCCGAGCAGGCGGACGCACCGAGGAGCGAAGGGACCTGATGGCCGGACCGCTCACCGGGCTCCGGGTGCTCGACCTCGGGACCCGGATCGCTGCCCCCTTCTGCGCGGGCCTGCTCGGGGAGCAGGGCGCGGAGGTCATCAAGATCGAGCAGCCCGGCTCCGGCGACTTCATGCGCGAGATCGGGCAGTTCCTCCCCGACGGCGAAGACGGCTCGCCGGGCTACTCGCTCTTCTGGGCCGTCGAGGGCCGCGGGCGCAGGAGCGTCACGCTGAACCTGCGCACCCCGGAGGGCCAGGACCTCTTCCGTCGCCTGGCGGCAACCGCGGACGTCGTCGTCGAGAACTTCCGGCCCGGCACCCTGGAGCGCTGGCACGTCGCGCCGACCGACCTGGACGAACGCATCGTCACCGTGCGCATCAGCACGTTCGGCCAGGACGGTCCGTACTCCGAGCGGCCCGGGCTCGACCGCGTGGGCATCGGGTACGGCGGCCTCCTCCACCTCACCGGCTACCCCGACCGGCCACCAGTGCGCGTCGGCGTCACCATCTCGGACTACATGACCGGGATCTTCTCGGCCCAGGCCGCGACCGCGGCACTGTACGAACGCGACGCGCGGCGGTCCGGGAAGGGGGCGGTCGTGGACGCCGCGCTGTACGGCGCCGCGCTCCGGATCCTCGAGTGGACGATCCCCGCGTACGACCGTCTCGGCATGGTCCGCAACCGTGAGGGCAACCGGCTCGCGAACAGCGCGCCGCTCGACAACTACCCGACCGCCGACGGCAAGTACGTCTGCATCGTCGCCGGCTCGGACGCGAACTTCAGCCGCCTGTGCAAGGCGATGGACCGGCCCGACCTGGTCGCGGACCCGCGGTTCGCGCGCCTCGCGGATCGTGCCGCCCGCAGCGACGAGATCAACGGGATCGTCGCGGAGTGGACGCGGGCGAACGATGCGGCCGTGCTCGAGGAGGCGTGCGTCGCGCACGACGTGCCCGTCGCCACCGCGTACACCTCGGCCGACATGTTCACCGATCCGCACTTCGCGGCTCGCGGGGACCTGATGACGATCGCGGACCCGGTCGCCGGGCCGATGCGCCAGCAGGCGCCGTACCCCCGGTTCGTCGGCTCGCCCCTGGAAGCCCCGACCGGCGCACCCCGGCTGGGCGAGCACACCGAGGCGGTCCTCACCGAGCTCGTCGGGGTCACTCCCTCCGAGCTCGACGCACTGCGCGACCGGGGAATCGTGTGAGCGCCGACGCGGTCGCCTCGCGACCGGTGCAGGCCGGGCTCTTCCAGACCGATCCACCCGCGCTGCTCGGCACGCGCTGCGACGACTGCGGGCGCGCCGCGTTCCCGCGCACCGCGACCTGCCCGTACTGCGGCTCGACGCGCGTCACGGACGTGCTGCTCTCCGGGTCGGGTGCGCTCTGGGGCTGGACCACCGTCACCGCCGCACCGCCCGGCTACCGGGGCGAGGTGCCCTTCGGCTTCGGCATCGTCGAGCTGCCCGAAGGCGTGCGCGTGATCACGCGACTCACCGCACCGGTCGACGCGTACACGTTCGGGTTGCCGGTGCAGCTGCGGATCGTCCCCCTGCACGAGGACGAGGACGGCACCGCGGTCGTCACCTGGGAGTTCGGGCCGTGAGCACGAGCGTCGAGATCGCGGGGATCGGCATCCATCCGTTCGGCCGGTTCGAGGACAGCTCCGTCACCGACATGGGCGTGACCGCGGTGCGCGCCGCGCTCGACGAGGCCGGCGTCGGGCGGGGCGACTTCCAGGCCGCGTTCTGCGGCACCGCGTACGCGGGGGTCGCGGCCGGCCACAAGGTCCTCGGCGCGCTCGCGCTCACCGGCATCCCGATCGTCGACATCGAAGCGGGGTGCGCGAGCGGAGCAGCGGCCCTGCAGCTCGCCGCCGGTGCGATCCGGGCCGGCCAGCACGACTGCGTGCTCGTGTTCGGGATGGAGAAGATGCCGAAGGGCATCATCCGGTCCAGCTTCTTCGAGCCGTGGCGGGAGGAGGCCGGGCTCGCCGCGACCCCGGCCTACTTCGCCCTGCGCGCGCAACGCCTGCTGCGCGAGTCGGGGCTGACCAAGGACGACCTCGCCCGCGTCGTGGTCAAGAACCGGCGCCACGGGGTGGACAACCCGAACGCGATGTTCCGCAAGGCGGTCACCGCCGAGGAGGTGCTCGGCTCCCGCCTCGTGTGCGACCCGCTCCACCTCTTCATGCTCTGCTCGCCGAACGAGGGCGCCGCGGCCGTCGTGCTGCGCAAGGCGACGGGCCGCGATCCGGGTCGGGTGACGCTCGCGTCCGCGGTGCTGCGTTCGCATCTCCCGGGCAGCGTGCTCGGCGAGGCGACCCCGCTCGCCGGCGTCGACGACTCGGCGATCACCCCGCCGAGCACCCTCGCCGCGCGGGATGCGTACGCAGAGGCGGGCGTCGGCCCCGACGACGTCGACGTCGTCGAGTGCCAGGACACCGACGCCGCCCGCGAGCTGCTCGCCTGGGAGGAGCTCGGCCTCTGCGCGCCGGGCGACCAGCGGGCGATCCTCGACGCAGGGGACGCCGCGCTCGGCGGCCGACGACCGGTCAACCCGTCGGGCGGGCTGCTCTCGAAGGGCGAGCCGCTCGGCGCGTCGGGCCTCGGTCAGGTGGTCGAGCTGGTGGAGCAGCTGCGCGGCACCGCCGGGCCCCGCCAGGTGGACGGGGCTCGGGTCGGCCTCGCCCACACCGTCGGCCGCGGCGCCAACGCCAGCGTCACCATCTTGACCCGCTCCTGACTGGATCCAACCGCGCCGTCGGTTGCAATCGCGTCGTGCCACGACGGATCTGCAACAGACAGCGGGTGGCGCCGGGGTCAGCCGGCTTCTCTAGCCGGTGACGCGGTCGTTGTACTCCTGCATCTGGGAGTCGGCCTGGGTCGCCGCGCTCTTCAGCGCCGCGGCCGGGGTCTTGCCCTCGCTGAACATCTCCTGCTCCCCCGCGAGCACCGCGTCGCGCACGCCCTGATAGGCGCCGATGACCGGGCCCTGGGTCGCGATGTCGTCGACGCCGGAGATGAGCTGGTCGTACGCGACCTTGTAGCCCGGGTTCGACGCCCACTGGTCCTTGATCGCGGGAAGATCGACCGACGACTTCCGGATCGGGACGTAGCCGGTGCCCGCGGCGAACGTGGCCTGGGTCTGGGGGTCGTCGAGGAACTTCAGGTACTTCCAGGTGGCGGCCTGCTTCTCGGCGGTCGACTTCTTCACGATGTAGAGCGCGCCACCGCCCACGAGGACCCCGCCCTTCCCCGGCGGGCCGGGCATCGCCGCGACCCCGAGCTCGACCCCACCGCTCTGCCCGGAGGAGAGCACCTGGGAGATCGTGCCGAGCGTCGCGGACGAGTCGATGGTCATGCCGACGACCTTGCTGCGGATCCCGAGCAGGTTGTCGTACTGGCTGGGGCCGTCGGCGCTGTTCGTCTTCGCCGCCCCGCTCTTCACCATGTCGTTCATCCAGGTGAAGATCGTCAGCCCGGTCGGGTTGTCGAAGACGGTCTTCGTGGCCCGAGCCGCGCGGCCGTTCTCCTGGTTGACGTAGAGCTGGTTCCCCTTGGCCGACCACTGCTCGAGGTACCACGGGTCGAGCTTCATCCCGAAGCCCGCCTGGTAGCCCGCGTTCTTGATCTTCAACGAGTCGGCCTTGACCGCGTCGAGCGTGGTCGGGGGCTCCTCCGGGTCCAGGCCCGCGGCGCGGAACGCGTTCTTGTCGTAGAACAGCACCGGGTTCGAGACGTTGAACGGCATCGGCCACAGGACCTTGTCGACCGTGTAGCGGTCGAGGACGCGCTGCACGTAGTCCGACGTGTCGTAGTGGTCCGCCTTGATGCACGCCTGGGCCGGCACGGTCGCTTGCGTGTCGATCATCTGCTGGGTCGCGGTGTCCTCGACCTGGATCAGGTCGGGGAGGTCACCGCCGCCGAGGTTCGCCCGGAACTTCTCGAGGTTGTCCTTGTAGGCGACCTGGTTCACCAGCTTCACCTTCACGTCGGACTGCGACGCGTTGAACTGGTCCGTGAGCTTCTGCAGCACTTCCTCGTTCGCGCGAGTGAGCGCGTGCCAGAACGTGATCTGGACCGGCTTGGACGCCTTCGCCAGCGCGTCGACCGGGCACGTCGCGCCGCTGCTACCGCTCGAGCTGCTGCCGGAGCTGCTCCCGCCCCCGCCGCACGCTGCGAGGGCCAGGGCTCCGACGACACCGACGGCCAGGATCCTGAGACTTCGTTTCATGGCGGGTCAGCCTTTCACGGCACCTGCGGTCAGACCGCGGACCAGCTGCTTCTGGAAGAGGAGCAGCAGGATCACCAGGGGCACCGCGGCGATGATCACGCCGGCAAAGGTGATGTTGACCTGGTCCAGGTTGGAGGCCCGGAGCTGCTTGAGCCCGATCTGGACCGTCCGGTACTTCTCGTCCTTGGTGACCAGGAGCGGCCAGAGGTACTGGTTCCACGCGCCGAGGAACGCGAACACGCTGAGCGCCGCGACGGCCGGGCGCGCGAGCGGCACCGCGACCCGGCTCATGAACCGCCAGTGGCCGTAGCCGTCGAGCGACGCCGCGTCCTGGAGGTCGCGCGGCACCTGCAGGAACGCCTGGCGCATCAGGAACGCGCCGAAGCCGGTCGCGAGGAACGGCACCGCGAGCCCCTGGTACGAGTTGTACCAACCGAGGTTGTTGATCGTCGACAGGTTGGTGACGATCGTGATCTCGAACGGGACCATCAGTGTGGAGAGGAACACGAGGAACAGCGTCCGCTTCAACGGGAACTCGAGGAACGCGAACGCGTAGCCGGCGAGGATCGCGGTCCCGACCTGCCCGACGGTGATGATCGTCGTCACGATCGCGCTGTTCAGCAGGTAGCGCCCCATGTGCCCGACGTCCCACGCGTCGCTGTAAGTGCTCCACTGCGGGTGGGTCGGGAAGAACGTCGGCGGCTTCGCGGCGATCTGCTCCGGGGTGAGCAGCGAGTTGACCAGCGTGATGTACAGCGGGAACAGGACCACGAGCGCGAGCAACGTCAGCAGGAGGTAGCGCAGCGTCCGTCCGAGCACGCGCCGCCCGCTCCGGGGCTTCCTACCGGCCATAGTGCACCCGCCGTTCGAGCACCCGCATCTGGATGAGCGTGAGGACGAACGTGATGCCGAACAGCGCGACCGCGAGCACCGCGGCCTTGCCGTCGTTGTTGTCCTGCTGGAGCGTCTTCACGATGAAGTAGGTGAGGACGTTCGTGCGCTTGAGCGGGCCACCCTGGGTCAGGATGTCGATCTGGCCGAAGGTCTGGAACGCGAAGATCGACCCGACGACGACCGCGAAGAAGATCGTCGGGGAGAGCAGCGGCAGCGTCACCCGCCAGAACCGGCGCACCGGCCCGGCGCCGTCGACCTGCGCCGCCTCGTGCAGCTCCTCGGGGATGGCCTGCAGGCCCGACGACATCAGGATGAACGTGATGCCGAGCGTCTGCCAGATCGTGATGACGGCGACGCCGAGCAGAGCGAGATCGGGGTTGTCGAGGATCGGCGGGCTCGGGTTGATGCCGAGCCACGGCAACAGGCCGACGACCGGGTTGAAGAGGGTCCCGAAGATCACCGCGGCGACCGCGACCGAGGTGGCGATCGTCGACGAGAAGATCGTGCGGTAGATCCCGACACCGCGGAGCTTCTGGTTCGCGAGCACCGCGAGCAGCAGGCCCAGGATGATGCCGGTCGGCACGGTGAGGAGCGCGAAGCCGACGGTCGTCTTGAGGCTGTCCACGAAGTCCTGCGAGGTCAGCACGTCGCGGTACTGGTCGAACCCGACGTAGTGGCGGGGCAGGCCCGGGAACGGCGGGGTCTTGTAGAAGCCGAGGTAGAAGTTCCGGAAGAACGGATAGAAGACGAACACGCCGAAGATCAGCAGCGAGGGCAGGATCAGCAGGTAGGCGAGCCCGATCTCGCGGCGGCGCCGGCGCCCGAACCGCTTCCCCCGCCGGCGGGGGACCGCCTCGGTGGCCTGGTCGGCCTCGCCGACGTCCGCGAGCGCGCCGAGCGTCCCGGAGTCGCCGGTGAAGCTCACGGCGCCGCTCCCCCGCTCACGGCTCGATCCGGCGCTCGGTGTGGGCGTCGAACACGTGGAGGTGCTCGAGGTCGGTCGCGAGCCGCACCATCGAACCCTCGCCGGGCGCGGCTTCCGACGCCTGCTGGCGGACGATCACCATCTGCCCGTCCTCGAGCCGGCACACGACATGGCGCTCGTGGCCGAGGGACTCGACGACCGACACGGTCGCGGGGAGCAGGCCTTCGCTCGAGACCTGGAGGTGCTCGGGGCGGACGCCGAAGACGACGTCGGTGAGCTGCGCGTCGCGGATCACCCGTGCGTACGGCTCGGGGAGCTGGATCCGCGTGCTCGCCACCGCGATCGCGCGGCCGTCACCGTCGGCGACGATCGGGCCCGCGACGGTGTTCATCGCCGGGTTCCCGATGAACCGGGCGACGAACAGGTTCGCGGGCCGCTCGTACACGGACTGCGGTGGCCCGACCTGTTGGAGCACGCCGTCGCTCATGATCGCGATGCGGTGTCCCATCGTCATCGCCTCGACCTGGTCGTGGGTGACGTAGATGACGGTGGTCCCGAGCCGGCGCTGCAGCTCGATGAGCTCGGCCCGGGTCTGGACCCGCAGCTTGGCGTCGAGGTTCGAGAGCGGCTCGTCCATGAGGAAGGCATCGGGGCGGCGGACGATCGCGCGGGCGAGCGCGACACGCTGGCGCTGGCCGCCCGAGAGCTGGCCCGGCTTGCGGTCGAGCAGCGCCTCGAGCCCGAGGCTCTGCGCGGCCTGGAGGGTGAGCGTGGCCCGCTCCTCCTTGGCGACGTTGCGGGTCTGCAGGGGGAATTCGATGTTCTTGCGCACGGTCATGTGCGGGTAGAGCGCGTAGCTCTGGAACACCATCGCGACGTTGCGGTCCTTGGCCTCCACCTCGTCGACGACCCGGTCGCCGATCCGGATCGTCCCCTCGGACGGGTCCTCGAGCCCGGCGATCATGCGCAGCGCGGTTGACTTCCCGCAGCCGGACGGCCCGAGCAGCACGAGGAACTCGCCGTCCTCGGCCTCGAGCGAGAGGTCGCGCACCGCGACGACGTCGCCGAACCGCTTCGTGACGTGCTCCAGCGCGACCCCGGCCATGAGCGCGTGAGCGTAGACCGCACAGGGGACGAAAGGGTCAGGCCCGGAGGAACCAGCCTCGAGGGTCCCAGCCCCGCAGCGCGGCGATCTCCGCCGCGGTCGGTGCCGGAAGCTCCGCGACCGCGCTCGCGACGGCGAGCGGCCACCCGCACGCGGCGCGGGCGGCGTCGATCCGCTCGGCCAGCGATCCCGCCCCCGCCGGGACCGCGACCAGCTCGAGCTCACCGTCCGGATCCGGCTTCTCGAGCCGGCCGAGATCGGTGACGAGCGCGCGCACGGCCCGGCCCGGCGAGGTGACGTACCCGCACTCGGATGGCGTCCGCTGCTGCGTGAGCGTCGCGACGACCACGACCTCGGCCGCGACGCTGGCGACGTCGTTGCCGCCGCCCGAGCCGACGAGGAACGGGCCGTCGGGCACCAGCGTCGAGTTGATGTTGCCGTGCCGGTCCACCTGCGCGCCGCCGAGGCAGCCGATCGTCACCGTGCCCGGACCGCCGACGATCGTCTGCAGCACCATGGCGGCGTCGCCGAGCATCGTGGCCGACGGGAAGTTGCGGTGGTTCAGCACGAACGGGTCGCCCAGCGTCGGCTGGTAGCCCCAGAGCCCGATCTCCGCGGTGAGCTGCACGTCGGAGCCCTCGGCGCGGGCCTGGTCGACCCCGAGCCAGGCCGCGAGGTTGGCGACGCCCGCACCCGCGAGGACGGCATGCGCGTCGAGCACGCGGACCCGGTCGGCGAGATGGCGGGCGCCGAAGGTCGCCGCCACCTCCCACGCGTTGACCGGTGCGTCGAGGTCGGGCGGATGCTCCTCCGCGTCGCGCTGCCACGAGTCGGCATCGGCCTTCGCGCGCAGCCGCTGCACCCGGTCGGCGCCGAGACGCTCGACGTACTCGGCGTGCGTCGTGGGCTCGAGGACCCAGTGGCGGATCCAGTCGTCGTAGTCGTCCCGACGGGTCGCGGCGCGCGCCTCGACCCAGAACTCGTAGTCCTCGCCGTAGCCGTCGACGGGGAGCCCGTCGGTGTAGAGACCGCCGGGGTGCGCGCCGAGGGGTGCCTCACACACGGCGAGCACGCGGTGGCCGGGGATGCGGACGAGATCCGAGTGCTCGCTGAGCGACTCCACGACGCGCTCGACGGTGACGATCGCCCCGCGGCGCGCCGCGAGTGCGCCCCAGACACCTTCGAGGAGTGGCGGCGCGACGGCCACGTTGCCGGCCTCGTCCGCGACCGGGGCGTGCAGGATCGCGACGTCCGGTGCGAGCGGCTCGAGCAGGCCGACCGGACCGAAGGGTGTGTCGACGCACGCGTAGCTCGCGTTCGCCTCCATCGAGGACCCCCCGATGGAGCGGGTGACGATCGCGGGGAGCCCCTTCGCCGCGGCCTCGAGTCGCTGGGTGAACGCGAGGAACGACCAGTGCTCGACCTCGACCGCGCCCGACTGGTACGCCCGCTGGAACCAGGGGTTCGGGGTGAAGTTGGGGAAGGTGTCGCCCGAGTACCCGGTCACGACCCGGTCGACGAGCCCGCCCCGGAAGAACAGCGCGCCGAGGCTCGACAGGCTCAGCATCACCAGTGTGAAGTGCGGGTCCCTCCCCCACCACTGCCGCACGACCTCGCGGGCCGCCGCGCTCCAGCGCGTGTGCCCGACGACGAGGTGCAGCGAGTCGCCCGCGTGCACGTGCTCGGCGACGGCGTCCTCGATCGTCATCTCGCCCGTTCTCGGCACGCTCAACCGCTTCTGGCGCTGTTCATCGTGCCGAGAACGTAGTGGGAGGGCGGGCTACCCCGCGTCGAGGACGAAGTCGGCGACCCGCTGTCGCTGCCAACCCTGGTACCCGAGGAGCGTGTCGTTCTGCTTGGCCCGCTTGTAGAAGAACTGCGCGTCGCTGTCCCAGGTGAACCCGACCGCGCCGTGCACCTGGATGTTCTCCGCGGTGACGAACACCGCGCCCTCGGCCATCGAGCTCTTCGCGATCGCAGCGGCACGCGAGCGGTCCTCGTCCTCGACGTCGGAGGACCACGCCGCGAAGTGCACCCCGACTCGCCCGAGCTCGAGCTTGTGGAGCATGTCGACGATCTTGTGCTGGATGACCTGGTGCGTCGCGATCGGCTTGTCGAACTGGACGCGCACCTTCGAGTACTCGACGGCCATCTCGAGCGCGCCTTCGCAGACACCGACGAGCTCCGCCGCGAGACCGATGGCCGAGTCGTCCGCGATCCGGCGCCAGATCGCGTGGTGGTCACCGAGCGGGCCGATCGGGGTGGCGGGGGTCTCGTCGAGCACGAGGCGCGCGGCCTTGCGGGTCGGGTCCATCGTCGGGACGTGCTCCGCGTCCGGCGACTCGATGAGGAACGAGCCGATGCCGTCCTGGGTCCGCGCCGCGACGATCACCCAGTCCGCGGTGTGACCGTCGAGCACGATGGGCTTGAGCCCGGTGAGCACCCACTCCGCGCCCTTCCGCCGGGCCCGGGTGCGGATCCGCTCGACCGGGTCACCGCCGCCCATCTCGTCGAGGGCGATCGTGCCCCGCTTCGAACCGTCGGCCAGGCCTTCGAGCAGATCGAACGCACCGAGCCCGCGCGCCGCGATCGTCGCTTCGATCGCCGAGCTGAAGAACGGACCCGGGAACGGGACCCGGCCCATCTCCTCGAGCACGACGACCGCGTCCACGAGGTCGAGACCGAGCCCGCCCTGCTCCTCGGGGATGAGGATCCCCGTCCAGCCGAGCTCGACGACCTGGTTCCAGAGCCCGTCCTCGAAGCCCCGCGGGTCGTCGCCCATCGCGCGGACGTAGGTGCTCGGCGAGCGGTCAGCCAGGAACGACCGGACCGACTCGCGCAGGGCGTCTTGATCGGCAGAAAACGTGAAATCCATGGGCCCGGAGGCTATCGGAGAAACCTGACACGCGTGTTAGCCTCACCCCCCGTTATGGACTTCTCCTTCACTGCCGAGGACCAGGCGTTCCGCGACGAGCTGCGGGACTGGCTCGATGCGAACCTCACCAAGTTCCTCGAGACCTGGGACGCCGACGACGATCCCGGCGGGGGCCAGGTCTCCGGGTTCGACCGGACCCAGGAGAAGCGCAAGGACTGGCAGCGCCGGCTCAACGACGGGCGCTGGGCGGCCATCAACTGGCCGAAGGAGTGGAACGGGCGCGAGGCCACCCCCGTCCAGAACGCGATCTACTCCGAGGAGATGGCGCGAGTGCGCGCCCCCGGCATCTACAACACGAACGGCATCTGGCAGATCGGCCCGATGATCATCAAGTGGGGCACGCCCGAGCAGCAGCAGCGCTGGCTGCCCGGGATCCTCAATGCCGAGGTGCACTGGTGCCAGGGGTTCAGCGAGCCCGAGGCCGGCTCCGATCTCGCCAACATGCGCACGATGGCGATCCTCGACGGTGACGACTACGTCGTGAACGGCCAGAAGACCTGGATCTCGTCCGCGCACCTCGCGAAGTGGGGGCTGTTCCTGCTGCGCAGCGACCCCACCGCGTTCGAGCGGGGCGCGAAGCACGAGGGCATCACCGCGTTCATCGTCGACATGGAGACGCCCGGCATCGAGACCCGGCCGATCCGCGACATCACCGGTGACACGATGCTCAACGAGGTCTGGTTCACCGACGCGGTCGTCCCGATGGACTGCCGGCTCGGCGGCGAGGGCGAGGGCTGGCAGGTCGCGATGAGCACTCTCGGTCACGAGCGCGTCGGCACCGCGGGCCTCTCCATCACGATGGCCTCGGACCTGAAGTCGATGATCTCCGCAGCTCACGCCGTCAACCCCGACGCGTTGGACGACCCCGAGCTGCGCGAGCGCATCGCCCGCGCGTTCACGGACATCGAGCTCACCCGGCTGCTCAACTACCGCGCGCTGACGAAGATCCTCAAGGGTCAGCCGAACTGGCCCGAGGTCCCGCTCGCGAAGCTGCAGTGGTCCAAGATCAGCCAGACGCTGGCGGAGCTCGCGGTCGACCTGCTGGGCACCGCCGGCATCCTCGGCAAGGGGGGCCCCGACGCGATCGACGGCGGCACCTGGACCCGGAATTACTCGTGGCAGCGCTACACGTCGATCGGCGCCGGCGCGACCGAGATCCAGAAGAACATCATCGCCAAGAAGGCCATCAAGCTCCCTCGCAAGTAGATGGGCGACGGGGCGGGGATCGTCGAGCGGTACCTGGACGCGCTGACCGCCCACGACTGGGACCGGTTCGCCGCGTGCCTGCACGACGACTTCACCCGGGTCGGGCCCTACGGCGACACCTACTCGTCGAAGGCCGAGTACGTCGCGTACCTGTCCGCGATGATGCCGACGCTGCCCGGGTACTCGATGGAGGTCAGCCGCAT
>DASXYP010000025.1:0-120424 GCA_036502405.1 Acidimicrobiia bacterium | reverse complement strand
AGCCTGGTGAAGCGCGCCGGCGAGCTCCGGCTCGGTGATCCCACCGATCCCGCCACCGACGTCGGTCCGGTCATCGACCGTCGCTCGGCCGAGCGCATCCACGGCATCGTCGAGGCCGCGCTCGCCGAGGGCGCGGTCGCGGCGACGGGGGCCGAGATCGTCGCGGTCGACGGCTGTGCCGGGGGCAGCTTCTACGCGCCGACGATCCTGCGCGGGATCCAGCGTCAGCACCGCATCGCGCGCGAGGAGGTGTTCGGGCCGGTGCTCTCGGTCATCGAGATCGAGTCGCTCGACGAAGCGATCGAGATCGTCAACGAGAGCGAGTACGGGCTCTCGGCCGCGATCTACACCGACGCGATCGCCCCCGCGCTGCAGGCCGTCGACCGGATCAACACCGGCATCGTCTACGTGAACGCGCCGACGATCGGCGCCGAGATCCACCTCCCGTTCGGCGGGACCAAGCACACGGGGAACGGCTTCCGCGAGGCCGGACGACGGGGCATCGAGCAGTTCAGCGAGGTCAAGACGGTCTACGTCGACTACTCGGGTCACCTCCAGCGTGCGCAGATCGACAACCGCCCGCCGGTCGAGGCCTCCGAGTGACCGAAGCGGTGACGAGCGCGCCGCCCACCGGCGCGCGCACGGTCGCGAAGAGCCTCCGGTCGCTCGGCGTCGAGGTCGCGTTCGGGCTGCCGGGCGTCCACAACCTCGAGCTGTGGCCCGCGCTCCACGACGCGGGGATACGGATCGTCGGCTCCCGCCACGAGCAGGGCACGGTCTACGCGGCCGACGGTCTCGCCCGCGCGACCGGCGGGCTCGGCGTCGCACTGACGACGACCGGGCCGGGCGCCGCGAACACCGTCGGCGCGGTCGGCGAGGCCTGGGCGTCGCACTCGCCGGTTGTCGTCATCGCGACCGACATCCCCACCACCCAACGCCGCGCCGGCGTCTACCGCGGGGTGCTTCACGAGAGCATCGCCCAGGCCGCGATGTTCGTCGCGGTCACGAAGACCACGATCGACGTCGCCGACCCGGACGGGATCGGCACCGCGGTCGTCGCGGCGGCGAGCATCGCCCGGTCCGCGCCGACCGGCCCCGTATACGTCGGCATCCCCACCGACCTCCTCGACGCGCCGGCTCCGGACGCGCCGGCCGTTCCCGCCGAGTGGGCGCGGAACCGGCACGACCTGCGGCCGGTGCTCGACGCCATGGCCGCGTCCGAACGGCCGCTCCTCTGGGTCGGGGGTGGGGCGCGCGACGCGTCGGTCGGTGTCGACGCGCTGGCATCCAAGCTCGGCGCTCCGGTGGTCACCACCTATCAGGGACGCGGGATCCTGCCGGCCGACCACCCGCTCCTCGTCGGCGCCCCGCCCCACGAGCCCGCGGTCACGGACCTGATCGGACGCGCCGACCTGGTCGTCGTCGTCGGCAGCGACCTCGACGCGATGACCACGATGGCGTGGCGTCTCCCGTTCCCCGACCAACGCGTCGCGATCAACATCGACGCGACCGACGCGGTCAAGAGCTATGCAATGGACGCAGTCCTCGAAGCCGATGCGCGCGTCACCGAGGATCTTGCCGACGCACTCGCGGCGCGATCCCCGTGGGCGGGCGACCTCGACTTGCTCGTGCGGGACCTGCGCGACGAGCTGCGGCGGAACGCCGAGACCGCGGAGTCCGTCGAGTTCCTGGAGCGGACCGAGGCGGCACTCCCGGCCGACGCGATCGTGTTCGCCGACATGTGCATCCCCGGCTACTGGCTCGCCGGGCACTACCGGGTCCGCTCGCCGCGGGCGCTGCACTACCCCATGGGCTGGGGCACGCTGGGGTTCGCGTTCCCTGCCGCCATCGGCGCGGCCACGGCCCGCCAGTCCGACGGCACCCCGGTGGTGTCGGTCAGCGGAGACGGCGGCATGCTCTTCGCGATCGGCGAGCTCGCGACCGCGGCGCAGGAACGGCTCCCACTCACCGCGGTCGTGGTTGACGACGGCGGCTACGGCATGCTGCGCTTCGGTCACGATCCGGCCGTCGACCTCGGCACCGAGCTCGCGACACCGGACTTCGCGGCCGTCGCCCGGGGCTTCGGCGTCGAGGCGCGCACGGTCGACGGCGTCGACAAGGACTACGGCGCCGCACTGGCGGACGCCGTCGGGTCCGGCGTGCCCAACCTCCTGCACGTGCGCGCCGCGCTCTACCCGCCCCGCAGCACCTCACCCCGCTGGCCCCTCAGAGGAGCGTGACCCATGGCCTTCCGCGTCACTTGCTCGGCCGCGTCGCGGGCGTACGTCGAACGCGGGGTCGCGCCGGAGCTCGTCCGCCGGCTCGTCGCACAGGCGGAGGGGCTCAAGGTCGGCGACCCACTCGCGCGCGACACGTACCTGGGACCGGTCGTCGACGAGGACGCGGTCGGACGCTACGAGCGCACGGTGGCGACATGACCGAGGTGGACCGCGCTGACCTCGCGGATGCGACCGCCCCCGCGCTGGTCACCGATCTGCCCGGCCCGAACGCGTCCGAGTGGATCGAGCGAGACCGCCGGGTGACCAGCCCGTCGATGGGCCGGGTCTACCCGCTCGTCCCCGCCCGGGCCGCGGGGCTGGTGATCGAGGACGTCGACGGCAACCGGTTCCTCGACTTCAACGCGGGGATCGCGGTCACGTCGACCGGGCACTGCCACCCGGCCGTCGTCGACGCGATCTCGCGCCAGGCCGGCGAGCTCATCCACTACTGCTCGAGCGACTTCTACCCCCCGGTGTACGCCGAGCTCGCCGAGCGGCTCGTCGCCCGGGCGCCGATCGCGGGCGAGTCCAAGGTGTTCCTCACGAACTCGGGCACGGAGGCGGTCGAGGCGTCGATCAAGCTCGCCCGCCACTCGACCGGGCGCCAGTACGTGATCGCGTTCCTCGGCGCGTTCCACGGGCGGAGCCTCGGCAGCCTCTCGCTCACCGCGAGCAAGGCCAGGTACCGCCAGGGATTCAGCCCCCTGCTGCCGGGCGTGCATCACGCGCCCTACGGCGTCGACGGCTACATCGAGGACGTCCTGTTCAAGCACCTCGTCAGCCCGGAGGAGGTCGCGGCGGTCATCGTCGAGCCGATCCAGGGCGAGGGTGGGTACGTCGTGCCGGCCCCGGGGTGGCTCGCCCGGATCCAGGAGCTGTGCATCCGGCACGGGATCCTGTTCGTGGCCGACGAGATCCAGACCGGGATCGGACGCACCGGGAGGCTCTGGGCGGTCGAGCACGAGGGCATCCGGCCCGACGTGCTGCTCTCGGGCAAGGGGATCGCGAGCGGGATGCCGCTCGGCGCGCTGATCGCCCGGTCCGACCTCATGAGGTGGAGCGCCGGCGCGCACGGCTCGACGTTCGGCGGCAACCCGGTCGCGTGCGCGGCCGCGCTCGCGACGCTCGACCTCGTCGAGGGCTCGCTCACCGACAACGCGGCGGCCGTCGGCGACCTGCTGATGACCCGACTGCGCGAGCTCCAAGCCCGGCAGCCGTTGCTGACCGACGTGCGCGGCCGTGGTCTCATGATCGGCATCGACTTCCCCGACCACCACACTGCCGCGGAGGTCGAGCAGTCCTGCTTCCGGCGGGGGCTGCTGGTGCTCACGTGCGGCGAGCGCGCGATCCGGTTCGCGCCCGCGCTCACGGTCCGGCCCGAGCAGGCCGAGACCGCGGTGTCGATCCTCGCGGACGCGTGCGTCGAGGTCGCGTCCTGACCTCGAACTCCTCTTGATCGGGCCGAGCTCGTTTCGGTGCGGGTTGCACCCCCCAGAGGGGGCGTACGTCGCACCGAAAGCAGCAGGGCAGCGCGGGGGCAGGGGCGGTGGAGGCGGCCGTGGGCGCGCATGATCGAAGTGAGGCGGTCGAGCGGGATCCCGGTGGCGCGGTGACACCGGTGCGCGCGACCCCGCGGCCCTCGGGCGGCGCGGGCTCGTCGAACCAGACGGTCGCGTGCCCGACCCGGACGTTGGCGACGTCCACGATGCTGTTCGTCGGGCCGGGCGGCATCGACCCGATCTGGATCCCCAGCGCCCGCGCCCGCGTCCGCGGCGCGGGCGGGCCACTCGCGATCCCCTCAGCCCCCTCCACCCGAGCAGGCTACCGAGCCCGACTACCTTCGCCGGTCGTGGACGAACGGTTGCGAATGCCTGCAGTGTGGACGCCGCGGCACGCCGGGCATGCGCCCGGTGGCGGCTACTGGCTGGGCGTCGAGCGGCCGGGCGACGAGGAGCCGCCGCGCGGCGAGATCCTGCGGGCGGCGCTCGAGACCGCGGGCGCGCCGATCCACCTGGCCACGCTCCACGGCGACGAGCCGGTGCTGCGCGTCCACGACGCCGACTTCCTCGACTGGTTCTCGCGTGCGTGGTCGGAGTGGGAGGCGGCGGGTCTCGTCGGCGAGACCGGGCAGCACCGGGTCGTGCCCTACGTCTTCGCCCTGCCGCAGCTGACCTCGGGGCGGCCCGTCCCGGAACCCGGCGCGGTCTGGGCCCGCAGCGGTCGCTTCGCGATGGACACCATGACGCTCATCGCGCCCGGAACCTACGACGCGGCGCGTGGAGCCGTCGACGTCGCGCTCACCGCCTGCGACCTGGTCGCCGGCGGCACGCACCGGGCGGCGTACGCCGCGTGTCGACCGCCCGGACACCACGCGGGTGCGGCGCTCTACGGCGGCTCCTGCTACCTCAACAACGCCGCGGTGGCCGCACAGCATCTGCGCGACGGCGGCGCGGAGAAGGTCGCGGTCCTCGACATCGACGCCCACCACGGCAACGGCACCCAGGAGCTGTTCTACGCGCGTGACGACGTGTTCTCCGGGTCGGTGCACGTCGACCCCGCGCAGGGTTGGTTCCCGCACTTCCTCGGGTTCGCCGACGAGCGCGGGAGCGGCATCGGGCACGGCTGGAACCGCAACATCCCGGTGCCGCCGGGGACGGGAGACGACGGTTGGCTCGACGCGGTGCACCACCTCGCCGAGGAGGCACGTCGGTTCGCACCGTCCACCCTCGTCGTCTCGCTCGGCGTCGACGCCGCCGCGGCTGATCCCGAGAGCCCGTTGCAGGTGACCGCGTCCGGATTCGCGCGCGCCGGTCGCGCGCTCGCGTCGATCGGCGTGCCCACGGTGTTCGTGCAGGAGGGCGGCTACGACCTCGAGCACCTCGGTCCGCTCGTCCTTGCGGTGCTGCGCGGCTTCGAGTCGTGACGGGCCCGCCCGCGCGCGGAGCCGCCGCGTCGGCTCCCGCGGATCTCGGCTGAGGGCCTAGCCGGGCGGTCCTTCGGGCGGCGGGTCCGGTACCCCCGTCGTCGTGGTCGTCGGGTCGGTCGAGGTCGTCGTGCTCGACGGTTCCGACGTGGTCGTCGTCGAGCTCGTCGACGTGGTTGTCGGCGGCGGGTCGACGACCGGCCCGGTGGTGAGGTCCGTGTACGAGAACGACGTGCCGGGGCGCAGGTGCCCGATGTACCAGCCGTACTGGCCCGCGTAATCCCAGCCGTCGGGCAGCGTCACCGAGCGCTCGTACGCCGGATCGCTGAACGGGACGTGCTCGGTGGTCGCCGTCCCCACGTCGACCACGACCGTCGGACCGGTGAAGCGGGTGCAGACGCGCCACGGGAACGCCTGGTCGTCCCACGTGCCCACGACGCCGGAGAAGTCGAGGTTCGCCAGCGTGACGAGGGTCGGGACGTCAGGGGCTCCCGAGGCCTGCGTGACGGTCCAGACGTTGACGTTCATGAGCCAGGTCGCGCCGTACCAGACGTTCTTCGTCACCGTGACCGCGCGCCGCGGGCCCGACGCGTTCGTCTCGACCCGGACCGCGTTCCCCTGCTGGCGCGCGTCATCGGGCTTCCCGGGCCCGGACCACGTCGCGCACACCTCGCCGCTCTCGGCCGGCGCCTGGCCCGCCGGGAAGAAGCTGGTGCGCGCGTTGCCACCCTGGTTCTCGGACGCCGCGTCGAGATCAACCTGCGCGAGCGGCACGCCGGGGTGCACGACGAGGTCGTACGCATCGGACGAGCTCGTGTCGTCGGCGGTGATCCGCACCCCGGTGTACGAGGCGTCGATCGCCTTGAAACCGGTCACGGCCTTGCACCCGGCGAGCGCGACGAGCACGCCCACGACGACCACCACTCCCCGCGCTCTGCCCTGCACCTGAAGCTCCGCCCTGCCCGACCTGCCGATCGACCCTGCCGTCGCGCAGAGTAGCGCCGGGTCCCGACGATTCGAGAGCGCCGGCGGCACCTAGGCTCCTCTGCGTGGGCGCCGTGGTCATCGGGGTGATCGTGCTCGTCGCGGTCGGCGCGGCCGCGGTCGGGCTCCGCCACGTCTTCCTGAAGGTGTCGCGCCCCGGCGGGTTCGAGTGCTCGTTGCGCGTCCGTGACGGTGAGGTCGCGGGCCTCACGCACCGATTCCGGGCCGGCTACGCCGGGCGCGAGCTGGACGTGTTCGTCTGGCGGCGCATGGCCTGGCCGTCACCCGCGGTGCGGTTCCCGGCCACCGCGGTGCGCCTCGACGAGGAGCGGGCGCCGAGCGTGCGCGACCACATCCTCTCGGTCCCGGCGAGCTTCGCGGTGCTCGCGGTCGAGCTCGAGGACGGCACCCGCCTGGACCTCGCACTCGCGCGACGGCGCCGGGAGCGGATCATCGCGGCCCTGGGCTCCTGAGCGCCGTCCCATAACCTGGCTCGATGAACCGACCGGGGAGCGCGCGGGACCCGTTCGACGTCGTCGTCATCGGTGGTGGCCACAACGGGCTCGTCGCCGCGGGCCTGCTCGCCAAGCAGGGCGCTCAGGTGGTCGTGCTGGAGCGGCGCGACGTCGTCGGTGGCGCGGCGATCACCGAGCAGCCATGGGGCCCCGACTTCAAGGTGACCGCGCTCTCCTACGTGGTCAGCCTCATGCCTCCGACGATCCTGCGCGAGCTCGAGCTCGAGCGGCACGGGTACCGGATCCACCCCCAGGGCCCGTACTTCGCTCCCCATCCGGACGGCCGCGCGCTCGCGCTGTCCGACGACCCGCGGCGGCGGCGGGCATCGATCGAGCAGTTCTCGAGCCGTGACGCCGATGCCTACGAGCGTTGGGAGACGTGGCTCGCCGGCATGGCCGACGTCCTCTCACCGCTGCTCACCGAGACGCCGCCGCGGCTGGGGTCGCATCACCCGGGCGATCTCCTCGAGCAGGCGAAGCTCGCCTGGCAGGCGCGGTCGTGGGACGTCCGGGCGACGGCCGACATCACGCGTCTGTTCACATCGAGCATCGCGGACCTCCTCGAGGACCAGTTCGAGTCCGACGCGATGCGGGGCGCGCTCTCGGTCAGCGGGGTCATCGGCACCTGGGCCGGACCTCGCGCCCAGGGCACCGCGTACGTCATGGCGCACCACAAGATCGGTGACGTCGGCGACGGCAAGCTCGGCGCGTGGGGGTTCCCCGAAGGAGGGATGGGCGCGGTGACCCAGGCGCTGCGCGACGCGGCCGAGTCGTTCGGCGCGACGGTCCGGACCGGTGCCGCGGTCGAGCGGATCGTCGTGCGCGGCGGCGAAGCGCGCGGGGTGGTGCTCGCCGGCGGGGAGGAGCTCGCCGCGGACGTCGTGATCGCGGCGACACACCCGCAGATCACGTTCCTGCAGCAGCTCCATCCATCCGAGCTGCCCGACGACTTCGTGGAGGACCTCCGCCGCTGGAAGACCCGCAGCGGCACGGTCAAGGTGAACCTGGCCATCGACCGGCTGCCCGAGTTCACCGCCGCGCCCGGCTTCGACCCGGACGTCCACGGCGGCACGATCGTGCTCGCCCCGTCCCTCGACCACGTCGAGAACGCGTTCCAGGACGCGGTCGCCGGCCGCCCGGCCGCGCTCCCCTTCGCCGACATCTGCATCCCGTCGGTGTTCGACCGCACGCTCGCGCCCGAGGGCAAGCACGTCGTGTCGATGTTCACCCAGTGGGTGCCCCACCCGTGGGCGTCGGAGCCTCACCGCGACGAGCTCGACGTCTACGCCGACCGGGTCGTCGACCAGGTCGACGCGGTCGCACCGGGGTTCCGCGAGTCGATCCTGCACCGCCAGGTGATCGGCCCGTACGACATGGAGCACACCTACGGCCTGCTCGGCGGCAACATCTTCCACGGTGAGCTCTCGCCGACGCAGCTGTTCCACATGCGGCCCGCGCCCGGCTACGCCGACTACCGCACGCCGGTCCGCAACCTCTACCAGGCCAGCTCGGCGACCCACGGCGGCGGAGGCGTCACCGGGATCCCCGGGCTGAAGGTCGTCGAGCAGATCCGGCACGACCGCCGCGACCGCTCCCCCCTCGCCCGCCTCCGTGCCCGCAGCTGACCCACCCCGAGCTCCCGCGTCCGGCCACCACCTCCCGCCGTTCGTCCGGATGTCGGTCACTACGAGCGAGATTCGGACAATCGGAGGGTGCGTGGGGTCAGGCGGTGGCGGCGACGGCGGCTGCGACCGCGTCGAGCGCGGTCTGCACCTCCGCCCCGGTCACGACGAGCGGTGGCATGAACCGCACGACGTTGCCGTAGGTCCCCGCGTTCATCAGCAGCACGTGGCCCTCGTCGCGGCAGTGGGCGATGACCTGCCCGATGCGGGCCGAGTCGTGCTCACCGTGCGCGGCGTCGCCGAGCTCGAGGCCGACCATGAGGCCGGGACCCCGCACCTCGGCGGTGAGGCCGTGGTCGGCGACGATCGTGCGCAGACCCGCGCGCAGCTGCTCGCCCCGCGCGTTGACCGCGTCGACGAATCCCGGCTCGGTGAGGACGTCGATCGTCGCGAGCGCCGCGGCACAACCGATCGGGTTCCCGCCGTAGGTCCCCCCGTGCGAGCCCTTGGGCCAGCGGGCCATGAGCTCGGTCGACGCGCCGATCGCAGAGATCGGGAACCCCGACGCGATTCCCTTGGCCATGACGATCACGTCGGGCACGACACCGGCCGCATCGATCGCGAACATCGATCCGGTGCGCGCGAAGCCCGTCTGCACCTCGTCGGCGACGAAGAGGATGCCGTGCTCGCGGCACAGCTCGTGCACCCCTCGTAGGAACGCGGCGGGTGCGGGGATGTACCCGCCCTCGCCGAGCACCGGCTCGAGCACCATCGCCGCGGTCTCCCCGGGAGCGGTCTGCGCCAGCAGGAGGTGGTGCAGCGCAGTGAGCGCGCGCTCGACCGACTCCGCCTCGCTGACGCCCTCGACCCACGGGTGAGGGAACGGCGCGACGAACACGCCGCCCGGCAGCGGCGCGTACCCGGCCCGGTACCCGTGCTTCGAGGTGGTCATCGCCATCGTCAGGTGGCTGCGTCCGTGGAAGCTCCCGGAGAACACGATGACGTTCGGACGCCCGGTCGCCTGCTTGGCCAGCTTCACCGCGGCCTCGGTCGCCTCCGCACCGGAGCTCGCGAAGAAGAACGAGTCGATGCCGTCGGGCGTGATGCCGGCGAGGCGCTCGCCCAGCTGCTCCAGGATCGGGTTGCGGTAGCAGTTGACCTGCGCGTGGATGAAGCGAGCAGCCTGCTCCTGGATCGCCGCGACCACCTTCGGGTGGCAGTGGCCGGTGCTCACCACCGCGATGCCGCCGGTGAAGTCCAGGTAGTCGGTGCCGTCGACGGTGGTGACGGTGCACCCGGACCCGGAGACGACCGGCAGGTCGGTGACCTGGAACCACACGTCGGCGAGATGCGAGCCCATTCGCTCAGCGTAGGTCGTCGTCGATCCTCAGGACTCGGGCCGCAGCCGGGTGAGCGGCTGGCCCTCGGTCCACGCCGCCGGGTCGCCCGGCTCCCACCGCCCACCGGGAAGCGCCTCCGCGGCGATGCGTTCGCGCGCCAGCCGCTGCGCGGCCCGACCGGGCGCGATTCCCCACTCCCGCGCGGCCAGGAACACGCTGGCGGTCGTCGTCTCGATGCGCTCGGTCGCCGCGAGCGCCCGCTCGCGCGAGTAGCCGTGGAACTCCTCGGCCAGGTTGAGGATGCCACCGGCGTTCGCGACGAAGTCCGGTGCGTAGAGGATCCCGCGTTCCGCGAGCGCGTCGTCCATCGCGTCGGATTCGAGCTGGTTGTTCGCGCCGCCACAGACGATCTCGCAGTGCAGTGCGTCGATGGTCTTCTCGTTGACGACCGCTCCGAGGGCGCACGGGGCGAGGACATCGCACGGTTCGGTCACCGCGTCGTCGACCGGGACCGCGTCGACGCCGATCGTGCGGACGAGCTCTCGCACGCGGCCCTCGTCGACGTCGGCGACCGCGACCGTCGCGCCGTCCCGGACGAGCAGCTGCGCGAGCGCGGCGCCGACGTGCCCCGCTCCCTGCACCACGACGTGGCGGTCGCGCAACGACGGGTCACCCCATCTCGCGGTCGCGGCGGCGCGCATCGCCCCGTGCACGCCGACCGCAGTGACCGGCGACGGGTCGCCCGACCCCCCGTCGGACTCGCTGACCCCGGTGACCCAGGGCGTGACCGCGGCGATCCCGTCCATGTCCGCGGTCGTCGCCCCGACGTCCTCCGCCGCCAGGTAGCGCCCACCGAGCTCGTGGATCGCCCTCCCCAGCGCGGCGAGGAGCTCCGGGCCGCGGGACCGGTGGGGATCCTCCCAGCGGACCACCGCCTTCCCACCGCCCTGGTGGAGCCCGGCCATCGCGGCCTTGAGGCTCATCGCCTCGGAGAGGCGCAGGACGTCGAGCACCAGGTCGTCCCCGGTGTCGTAGTGCCAGAACCGCACGCCACCGAGCGACGGGCCGAGCGCGGTCGAGTGGATCGCGATCACCGCCTCGAGGCCGACCGCCGGATCGGCCACGAACACCACCTGCTCGTGTCCGTGCTCGGTCATCCACGCGGTGACGTCCACTCCCGCGAATGTACGCCCCGGCCGTACCATCACCGGTCGTGACGACCGACGCCGAGGCACTCAAGAACGCGGCGACGCTCCCGGCCTCCGCGTATCACGACCCGACCGTCTACGAGCACGAGCGGCGCGCGGTCTTCGGCCACGAGTGGCAGCTGGCCGGGTTCCGGCACCATCTGCGCGGGCCCGGCGACTACGTCAGCCAGGACGTCGCGGGCGCGCAGATCTTCGTGATCGTCAAGCCGGACGGCGCTCTGCGTGCGTTCCACAACGTCTGCCGGCACCGCGCGGGACCGCTCGTCAGCGGCGCGACCGGGACCTGCACCAACCTGGTGTGCCAGTACCACGGCTGGTCGTACGACTTCGACGGCACGCTGCTCAAGGCGCGCGACTTCGGCGACGCGTCCGGGTTCGAGCCCCTCGAGTACGGGCTCCTGCCGGTGCAGGTCGACGAGTGGCGGGGTCTCGTCTTCGTGCACCTCGACGCGGGCGCGGACGTCGCCCCGTTGGCCGCGGCTCTCGGCCCGCTGTTCGCCGAGTGCACGGAGCTCCCGATCGAATCGCTCACGTACAGCCATCGCGCCGAGCACGAGCTCGGGTGCAACTGGAAGACCTACGTCGACAACTACAGCGAGGGGTACCACATCCCCCTCGTGCACCCGGAGCTGAACCGCGACCTGTCGGCGAAGCAGTACCGCGTGCACGTGCACGACCACTACTGCCTCCACACCGCGCCCGCGCGTGACGGTGCGATCTACGCCGGCAAGTGGCTGTGGCGCTACCCGAACCTCGCGCTCAACCTCTACCCGGACGGGATGACCGTCGAACGGATCGTCCCCACCGGGCCGCGCTCGACCCGGATCGTGTACGACTACCTCTTCGCCGACGTCTCACCCGACGCCGCGGCCGCGAACGCCGAGAAGGTGCGGATCAGCGCCGACGTCCTCGACGAGGACCGGCGCATCTGCGAGGTCGTGCAGCACAACCTCGAGTCGGGCGTCTACGACACCGGCCGGCTCAGCCCCCGTCACGAGAACGGCGTCTTCGCGTTCCAGCAGTGGGTCCGCGACTCCCTCGCCGCTCACCCCTGACCCCCGACCCTGCTCCGTTTGTCCGAAAGCCACTCACCATGAGCGGTCTTCGGACAAGCGGAGGCTGAGGGCAGGCCGCGTCAGGTGTCGGTGTCGGCGGGGTCGAGCTCGAGCGACAACGAGTTGATGCAGTAGCGCTGGCCGGTCGGCTGGGGACCGTCCGGGAACACGTGGCCCAGGTGGCCACCGCAGCGCCGGCACACCACCTCTTCACGCACCATCCCGTGGCTGGCGTCCAGCTTCACCTCGACCGCCTCCGCCACCGCGGGCTCGTAGAACGACGGCCACCCGGTGCCGGAGTCGAACTTGGTGTCGCTCGCGAAGAGCTCGGCCCCACACCCCGCACACCGGTACATCCCGGCGTCCTTGGTGAACGCGTACTCCCCGCTGAACGCAGGCTCGGTCGCCTGCTGGCGCAGGACGGCATACCGCTCGGGACTGAGCTGCTGCCGCCACTCGTCGTCGGTCCGCTCGCCTTCGTTCCTCGTCTTCTCATCCATGTCAGAACCGTACGCCTGGGGCCCCGGAAGTGTTCCCGGACCCGCCGGGTGAGCTCATCTCCACACAATCTCCACAGGACCGGGCGGGACTTCGGGCCGGGCGGTCCTTATCCTGGCCCGGTGGCTTCCGCAGCGATGTTCGCGCCCTCCGCGCGAACCATCCTCATCATCGAGGACGAAGCGACCATTGCGGGCGCCGTCGCCGCCCGGCTGCGCAGCGAGGGGTTCGCGGTCGAGATCGCGTCCGACGGCCCGGTCGGGGTCGAGCGCTGCCACGTCCTCCAGCCCGATCTCGTCGTCCTGGACCTCATGCTCCCGGGCCTGGACGGCCTCGAGGTCTGCGAGCGCATCCAGGCCGACCGGCCGGTCCCCGTCCTGATGCTCACCGCGAGGGACTCCGAGCGCGACCTGGTGGTCGGGCTCGGCGTCGGCGCCGACGACTACATGACGAAGCCGTTCAGCACCCGCGAGCTGGTGGCCCGGGTCCACGCGCTCCTCCGCCGGGTCGAGCGCGACCGGGCCGACGGCGCGGGCGCCACGGGCACGGAGATCGTCGAGATCGGCACGGTGACCCTGGACCCGGACACCCGCCGCGTCACGCGCGACGGCGACGTCGTCCACCTCACCCCGACGGAGTTCGATCTGTTCGCCTTCCTCGCCGCCGCGCCGGACCGGGTGTTCACCCGCGAGGAGCTGCTCGCCGAGGTCTGGGGCTACGAGGTCGTATCCGGTGGACGCGCCGTGGACTCGCACGTGCGCGCCGTGCGCCAGAAGCTCGGCAACAGCCTGATTCGCACCGTGCACGGCGTGGGGTACGCACTCGACGAAGCGGGTACCTCGTGAAGCACATGCCGGAGCGCCCGCTCGACCCGTTGCCGTCGATCAAGATCAAGCTGTCGGCGCTGATCGTCGGTGCGGTCGCGACCACGGTCTTCGTGTTCTGGTTCCTGCTGCGGATCCTCGGGCTGTGGCCGAGCGTCAGCGGCATCGCAGCCGCGGTCGTCGCACTGGTGCTCGTTCGCTTCGTCGCCCGCGGCCTCACCACGCCGCTGCGCGAGATGGCCGCGGCCACGCACGCCATGGCCCGGGGCGACTACTCCCGCCGGGTCACCGACAGCTCGCGCGACGAGATCGGGGACCTCGCCCGTTCGTTCAACCGGATGGCGGCGGAGCTCGGTGAGACCGACCGCGTGCGGCGCGACCTCGTGGCCAACGTGAGCCACGAGCTGCGCACCCCGCTCACCGCACTCCAGGCCACGCTCGAGAACATCATCGACGGCGTCGCCACCGCGGACCCGGAGACGCTCCTCACGATGCTCGCCCAGGTCGAGCGGCTCGGACGCCTGGTCGTGCAGCTCCTCGACCTCTCCCGGCTCGAGGCGGGCACCGTCCCCCTCGACCGCCACGACTTCGCGGTCGCGCCCGTGCTCGAGCACGCGGTGCGGGAGCAGAAGCTCCACGCACCAGGGGTCGTGATCGAGATGAACGTCGACGAGCCCGGCCTCGAAGCGGACGGCGACCCCGAGCGCGTCCACCAGGTGGTCGCGAACCTGCTCGAGAACGCCGTGCGCCACTCGCCCGCGGGCGGCGCGGTCGAGGTGCGCGCGCGGCGGAGCACCTCGGGCGTGACCATCGAGGTCATCGACGAGGGCCCGGGCATCCCCGACGGGGAAGCAAGCCGGGTCTTCGAGCGCTTCTACCGGGCCGACTCGGCCCGGGCCACGAGCGACGGTGGTGCGGGTCTCGGCCTCGCCATCGCGCGCTGGATCGTGGACCTGCACGGCGGCGAGATCCATCCCGAGCGGCGCGATCCGCACGGGTGCCGCATGGTCGTGACCCTCCCCGGAACCCACCCTGCGCCGGTCCGGGCCTGATGCTGCACCACACAGGAGAGTTCAACATGAGCCGATTCGCCACGGTCGACGAAGCCCTGAAGCGCATCCGGCGCGGTGAGATGGTCCTCGTCGCCGACGACGAGGACCGTGAGAACGAGGGCGACCTCACCATGAGCGCGGAGTGGGTCACGCCCGAGGCCGTGAACTTCATGCTGCGGTGGGCTCGGGGGCTCGTGTGCATGCCGATCGACCCCGACTACCTGCAGCGGCTCGACGTCCCGCCGATGGTGGCGCCGGGGCGAGCGGGATGCGACACCGCGTTCTCGGTGTCGATCGACCACATCGGCTCGGGGAGCGGGATCGGGGCGGCCGACCGCGCCCACACGATCAAGAAGATCATCGATCCCGGCTCGCGGCCGAGCGACTTCATCCAGCCCGGGCACGTCTTCCCGCTGCGCGCCCGCGCGGGTGGTGTGCTCGAGCGCCGGGGCCACACCGAGGCCGCGGTCGACCTCTGCCGGCTCGCCGGGCTCGCGCCCGCGGCGGTGATCTGCGAGGTGCTCCACGACGACGGCTCGCCCGCCCGCCTCCCGTTCCTCGAGCTCTTCGCCCAGGAGCACCGCGTCGCGATCATCTCGGTCGAGCAGATCGCCGAGCACCGGATGCAGCTCGCGGCGCGGTCCGGGTCCGACGCGGTCGGTGAGACCGCCCGCCTGCTCCTCTAGACGACCTGGAGGGTGAGCCAGAGGGCGGCGACCGCGCCGACGAGCGCGAGCGGCGTGGCGAGGAACGCGAAGCGGTAGAACGCTCGGCGCCGCGGCTCGACCCCCGATGCGCGCACCTCGCGCCGCCAGAGGAGCGTCGCGAGCGATCCGGTGTAGGTCACGTTCGGGCCGACGTTGACGCCGACGAGCAGCGCGAGGAGCTGGGGCACCGCGCCGGTCGGGATCGCCGCGAGCAGGATCAACGTCGCGGGCAGGTTGTTGACCAGGTTGGCCAGCACCGCGCCGAGCACCGCGATGCCGAGGAGCGCGGCGAACCCGGCGCCGCTCGGCACCAGGTGGGCCACGGCGTCGCCCAGACCGTCGTCCTGCGCGGCGGCGACCACGAGGGACAGTGCGGCCACGAAGCCGACGAACTCCACCGCGGTGGCCGTCAGCACCCGCTGCGGCGCCAGGCGGCGGGTGCCGAGGACGGCGACCGCGAGCACCACTGCGACCGCCGCCGCGATCCAGACCGGCTCGAGCCCGACGACGCCGCTGAGCGAGAACCCGACGAGCAGCACGACGATCATGGCGAGGACGAAGCGCCCGAAGCGATCGAGCGGCGCCGCCGTCGCGGCAGCCGGCCGTTCCTGAGCTCGACCCGGGACCTTGCGCGCGCCGACCCAGGTCACCACCACCACCGCGACGGCGGTCGCCGGTGCCATGCGCAGGGCGAACGCCGGGAACGTCAGGCCGGTCGCAGGGAACACCAGCAGGTTCGTGAGGTTCGAGACCGGGAGCAGCAGCGACGATGCGTTCGCCATCTGGGCGGTCGCGACCAGCGACCGCTCGGGCGCCGGCGGGGGCTGTCGGGCCACGAGCGCGACCACGACGGGGGTGAACAGGACCGCCGTCGCGTCGAGGCTCAGCACTGCGGTGACGAGCGCGGCCAGGAGCGCGACCGCGACGACGAGTGCCCGAGGCGAGTGCGCGTGCCGGTCCACGACCTGGCCGGCGGCCCGGAAGAGCCCGGCGTCGCGCGCGACCTCGGCGGTCACGAAGACCGCGAGGAGGAACCCGAGGGTCGGCGCGAGCGCGTCGAGCGTGTCGCCGGCGACGGACAACGTGAGCGCACCCGTCACGAGGACGATGCCGACGCAGGCCACGGCAACCGCGAGCTCGATGCGGGGTGCTGCGCCCCGGGCCACCACGACGAGCAGCACCGCGAGCGCAACGAATGCCACGGTCCGAACCTATCCAGTCCGACTCCGGTCGAACCCGGAGCGGGACTTCAGTCGCCCGGTGGCTCGCCGATCTCGCGCAGGGCCGCGGCGATCGCGGCGCGCAGCCGGCGCGCGGTCGACGGCGCCAGCTGCGCGACGACGCCACGCGCGGCCTGCCCCTGCTCCTCGAGCGTGACGCTCACCCTCGGTGACCCGTCGGCCGAGGCGTTCGGGTCGTCGTTGAGGCCGACCATCCAGGAGACGGCCGGGAACTCGTCGTCGACGGGATGGTCGTCGAGCGCATCGTCGATCGATCGTCGCATCGAGCCAGCGTAGGGCGCGCTCAGGTCGCGAGGGAGAGGACGAGCCCGGCCTGACCGAGGTGGTAGGTGACCATGATCGCGGCACCCGCCCATGGGCGGGGCCGGACGAAGCGGGTCTCGCCGATCAGCGCGTCCGACGCCATGAACAGCAACGCTCCCACCGCCGCCAGCGCGTTGCCGCTCGCCACCGCGCTCACGACCATGGCCCCGATCACCACGACGTACGCGAGCACCGGTCCGACGAGCGCGTCCTCGCCCGAGGCCCGGATCCCGCGCACGAGCCTGATCGCCAGGAGCGCAGCGACGATCGGGACGGGGATCGCCAGCAGCCAGCTGCCCTCGGTGTGGAGGTTGAGCCCGACGGTGTACGCGAGGTGACCGAGGAGGAAGGCGCCGAGCCCGAAGACGAAGAGGTCGGTCGGGAGCATCAGGAACACGTCGCCGAGCAGTGACAGGGCGAGCGCGACGACGAACCACGTCCGCATGTCGCTGTGCACAGGGTCGAGCGTGAGCGCGACCGCGATGAGGAGCGCAAGGGTCGCGGGCTTGCACACGTACTCCGCGGGCTTCGAGCCGGTGGCCACCGCGACCCAGTTGCCGACCGCGAACGCGCCGGCCACGGCGAGCAGGATCCACGCCGCGGTCGTCATGGCTCGACCCGCTCGCGCATCGTGTCACCATAGGTGACGTGTCCGGCGCCGACCCTCTTCTCGACGCGCTGGTCGACGTCGTCGGTCCGGAGCACGTGCTCGTCGATCCGGAGCTGCGCGCCGCGTACGAGACCGACTGGACCGGCCGCTTCCACGGCGAGGCGCGCGCGGTCGTGCGTCCCGCCGAACCGCGCGAGGTCGCCGCAGTTCTCGCGAGGTGCAGCGACGCGGGTGCGGCGGTCGTCGCGCAGGGCGGCAACACCGGTCTGGTCGGAGGCAGTGTCCCGCGCGGCGGGGAGATCGTCTTGACCCTCAGCCGCTTGCGCGGGATCGAGATGGACGCGGGGACGGGTGAGGCGGTCGTCGGTGCGGGCGCGACGCTCGAAGCCGTGCAGCAGGCCGCGCGCGGCACCGGGTGGGACGTCGGCGTGGACCTCTCGTCGCGCGGCTCGTGCACGATCGGCGGGATGGTCGCGACCAATGCGGGCGGCGAGCACGTGCTCCGCTACGGCGCCATGACCGAGCAGGTCATCGGCGTCGAAGCCGCGCTCGCCGGCGGCAGCATCGTCGGCCGCGTCCCTGCGCTGCGCAAGGACAACACCGGCTACCACTGGCCGGGCCTGCTCGGCGGGAGCGAGGGCACGCTCGGCGTGATCACGCGGGTCCACCTCCGCCTCGTGCCGTACCTCCGCGACCGCGTCGTGGCGCTCGTCGCGCTCGACGACCTCGCCAGTGCGGTGACCCTCTGCTCCCGCCTGCGCCACGACCTCGACGCGCTCGAGGCGCTCGAGGTCTGCTTCGCGGACGGGATCGAGCTCGTCCGCGCCCAGCTCGGCCTCCAGGCGCCGTTCACACCCCCGGCCCCCGTCGTCCTGCTCGCCGAGTGTGCGGGACACGGCGACACGGACGCGCTGGTCGAGCAGCTCGGTGGGGCCGTCGAGTCGGCGCCCGGGGTGCGGGCCTCCGCGGTCGCGGCCGACGCGCGCAGCCGGGCCCGGTTCTGGAGCTACCGGGAGGGGCACGCCGAGGCGATCAACGCGGCGGGCGTCCCGCACAAGCTCGACGTCACCCTCCCCCTCGACCGGCTCGTCGAGTTCGAGCGCGCGGTGCGCGAGGTCGTCAGCGCCACCGATCCGAACGCCCGGGTGATCCTGTTCGGTCACCTGGGCGACGGCAACCTCCACGTCAACGTCCTCGGCCCGGCGCGCGCCGATCTCGCGGTCGACGATGCGGTGCTGGACCTCGTGGCCGCGATGGGCGGCAGCATCAGCGCCGAGCACGGGATCGGTGTCGCCAAGCGCGACGCGTTCGCCCGCACCACCCCGGCCGCCGACATCGCTGCGATGCGCGCGATCAAGGATGCGATCGACCCGCGCGGGATCCTCAACCCCGGGGTGCTGTTCCCCGCGTGAAGCTGATCGATCGGTGGCGGGAACGCCTCACGCACGCCGGCGAGCGGCACCGGTGGCTCGCCGTGTCGGTGCAGGTCCAGCGCCGGTTCGGGGAGGAACGGGGCGCGAACCTCGCCGCGGCGATCAGCATGCGCGCCTTCCTCTCCTTGTTCCCCGTGCTCGTGCTCGCGATCGCCTTCGTCGGGTTCATCGGCGGGAACCCGCGCGTCGTCGCCGACGACATCGTCCAGGCGCTCGGGCTCAGCGGCCGCGCCGCGTCGACGATCACGGATGCGGTCAAGACCGCGCAGGACACCAAGGTCGCATCGAGCCTGATCGGGATCGTCGGCCTGCTCTGGACCGGCACCGGGCTCGCGGCGTCGCTCACCGCGGCCTGGAACCAGACCTGGCGGATCCCGGGCGGCGGCGTGCGGGGCCGGTTGCTCGGCCTCGTCTGGCTCCTCGGCGGGCTGGTGCTCTTCGCCGCCGCGCTCGCGCTCCTGGCGCTCGTCGGTGGGAACGGCGCGCTCCCCGAGGTCGGGATCGTCGCGGGCGTCGTCGTCGACACGCTCGGGTTCCTGTGGACCGCGTGGATCCTGCCGACCCGGCGCGCCCCGTTCCGCGTGATGCTGCCCGCCGCGGTCGTGGGCGGCGCGTGCTTCGAGGTGCTCAAGCTCGTGGGGACGTTCGTGATCCCGCGCATCGTGACCCGGTCGTCCGATCTCTATGGAACCATCGGCGCCGTCTTCGCGCTGCTGGTGTGGTTCCTGGTGCTCGGCCGGCTCGTCGTCTACGTGACGCTCGTCGAGCACGAGACGTGGCTCGCGCGACGCAGTCCGAACGTCACGGCGCCAGGCGCTCGATGACCCACGGGTCGCCGTCGCGTCGGTAGCGGATGCGGTCGTGCAGGCGGTCGGCGCGGTTGACCCAGAACTCGAACACCTCGGGGATCAGCCGGTAGCCGCCCCAGAACGGAGGGAGCGGGACCTCCGTCCCGTCGTCCGCGAACCGTGCCTCGGCGTCGTCGAACAGGGACTGGAGGAACGGGCGGTCGGGGATCGGGGTGCTCTGCGGGGACGCCCATGCACCCACCTGGTGCCCACGCGGTCGCCCCGCGAAGTACGCCTCGGACTCCGCGCGCCCGACGCGGGAGACCGACCCCTCGACCCGGACCTGACGGTCGAGCTGCGGCCAGTAGAAGAGCGCCGCCGCGTGCGGGTTGGCGTCGAGCTCCTCCCCCTTGCGGCTGTCGTAGTTCGTGTAGAAGACCAGACCGCGCGCGTCGAACCCGCGCAGGAGCACGACCCGTGCGGACGGCCGCCCCGCGCGCGTCGCGGTGGCGATCGTCATCGCCGCGGCGCGGTCGTCGGTCGCGTCCTGCGCCTCCGAGTACCAGTCCTCGAACTGCGTGAACGGGTTCGGATCGACGGAACCTTCGTCGAACGGACCGAGCCGCCCGCGGCCGCCGTCTGTTCGCGGTCCGGCGATCGGCCGCGGGAGATCCTCGGAGCCGTATGACGGGGTCATGACGGCACGGTACCCTGGCCCGCGTGAGCTTCCACCACGTCGCCATCGCCACCAACGACCTCGACGCCACGCACCGCTTCTACACCGAGGTCATGGGCTTCGACCTCGTGAAGGTCGTCGCCGGGGAGACCATGGAAGGTGGGTGGGCCCGCCACGCCTTCTACGACACGCACCACGGCGGGTTGATCGCGTTCTGGGACATCCACGACGAGACGCTGCCCGAGTTCGATCCGTCGATCAGCCGGGGCCTCGGCCTGCCCGCGTGGACGAACCACCTCGCGTTCGACGCGCCGACGCTCGAGGACCTCGACGCGCTGCGCCGCCGGTGGCTGGACCACGGCGAGAAGGTCGTCGAGATCGACCATGGGTGGTGCACGTCGATCTACATCAACGACCCGAACGGGATCATGGTCGAGTTCTGCACGACGACCGTCGCGTTCACCGACGCCGACCGGGCCGAGGCCGCCGTACTGCTCGCGGCGGAACGTCCCGAGCTCGAGGACAACCCCACCGTGATCTTCCACGAGCCCACCAAGGCACCCACCGCCTGAACGTTTTGGCGTCGGTTACCCACCTATGCGGTGGGTAAGCGACGCCAAAGTCGTGTTGGGGGTCGGTCAGGCGACGACACCGGCGGCGCGAAGGGTCGTGAGCTCGGCGTCGGTGATCCCGGCGAGGTCGCGCAGGACGACGTCGGTGTGCTCGCCCAGTGCAGGCCCGACGGTGCGCACCGCGCCCGGGGTTCGCGACAGCTTCGGCACGACGCCCGCCATCGGCACCGGCTCGTCGAAGCCCGCGGCCAGGCGCAGGACCATCTCGCGCGCCGCGAAGTGCGGATCGGTCGCCAAGTCGGGCGCAGCATGGATGAGCCCGGACGGCACCGAGTGCTCCTCCAGGCGCGTGAGCAGGTCGTCCGCGGACCAGCGGACGGCCCAGGCCGCGATCACGTCGTCCAGCTCGGCCTGGTGCGCAGCGCGCGCCTCGTGCCCGGCGTAGCGCACGTCAGTCGCGAGCTCAGGCTGCTCCATCGCCGCGCACAGCCGGGCGAAGACCGCGTCCGCATTCGCCGCGATGACGACGTCACGGCCGTCCGCGGTCGGGTACGCGTTCGACGGTGAGACGCCCTTCAGCACACCTCCGTTGCGCGCCCGCGTCACGCCACCCAGCTCGAAGTCGGCCACGGTGGACTCCATGAGCGCGAACACGGCTTCCGCGATCGCGACGTCGACCTCCTGACCGGTGCCGCTCCGCGCCCGTTCGTGCAGTGCAGTCAACGTCCCGATGACCGCGAACAGCGCGGCGAGCGAGTCGCCCAGCGAGATCCCGGTGCGGGCCGGCGGGCGGTCGGGCTCCCCGGTCGTGAACCGCACCCCGCCCACCGCCTCCCCGATCGCGCCGAAGCCGGGCTCGTGGGCCCGGGGTCCGGTCTGCCCGTAGCCCGAGACGTGCACGAGCACGACTGCGGGGTTCGCGGCGGCGAGCGCTTCATACCCCAGTCCCCAGCGCTCGAGCGTTCCGGGTTTGAAGTTCTCGAGCACGACGTCGACGTGCTCTGCCAACCGACGGACGACGTCACGCCCGCGCTCGTCGCGCAGGTCGACCGCGACCGAGCGCTTGTTGCGGGCGATGGCGGGCCACCAGAGGCTGCGGCCCCGGTCGAGCACGCCCCATCGGCGCATCGGGTCGCCGGTCTCGGGGGGCTCGACCTTGACGACGTCCGCGCCGAGGTCACCGAGGAGCTGGCCGGCGAACGGCCCGGCGATGAACGACCCGAGCTCGAGCACGCGCAGCCCGTCGAGGGCGGGTCGTCCGGCCGGCATCGCCGGTAGCCTGCCATGCCATGTCGTCCCGACCTGCACCTCGGATCGGCCACTACGACAACCCGTACCTCGTGGCCGAGTGGCATCGCGACCCGCCGGGTGGGACCACCTGCACGCCGCTCGTCCTCGAGACCGCCGACCGCGCGGTCGCGCACGGCTGGCTGTACGCCCGGGGCGGCGAACGGACGGTGGTCGTCCTCATGCACCCGCGGGCCAACTTCTCGCACCACTACCTCACTCCCGGGCTGCTCGAAGCCGGGCTCGCGGTGCTCAACGTGAACAGCCGTTGGCTCAACAACGACGCCACGCTCATCCACGAGCAGGTGCTGCTCGACGTCGCGGCCGCACTCGCCGAGTCCCGCACCCGCTTCGAGCGCATCGTGCTCTGCGGCAACAGCGGCGGCGCGTCGCTCTTCACGTTCTACCTGCACCAGTCGCTCGCGCCCGGGGGTGAGCGGCTCACGCACACCGCGGCCGGCGACCCGTTCGACCTCAACCGCTTCGAGCTCCCACCCGCCGACGCGATGGTGTACCTTGCCGGCCACCCGGGCGAGGGCCACTACCTGATGCACGCGATCGACCCGTCCGTCGCCGACGAGGGCGATCCGGTCTCGTGCGACCCGACGCTCGACCTCTACGAGCCGGCGAACGGATTCGTCGAGCCACCCGACGAGCCGCACTACTCCGCCGAGTTCCTCGAGACCTACCGGACCGCGCAACGCGCGCGGGTCGAGCGCATCGACGCGGTCGCGCGCGTCGCGATCGAGCGCCGCCGGGACGCGCGCCGGCGGTGGGCGGAGTCCGGAGAGACCGCGGACCGCCGGCTCTCGATCGCGACCGACTTCCTGCGCATCTACCGGACCGACGCCGACCCGCGGTGCGTCGACCTCTCGATCGACCCGTCGGCACGGGCGTACGGATCGCTCTGGGGCACGCGTCCCGATTGGATCAACTACGGCGCCGTCGGCTTCGGCCGCGTCGTCAGCCCCGAGGCCTGGCTCTCGACGTGGTCCGGGTTGTCTTCGAACGCCGAGATCCCGATCACGGGCGCACGCATGACCCTGCCGAGCCTGCTCGTGTCCTATACGGGCGACCCGTGCGTGTTCCCGTCGGACAACGACCTGATCGCGGACTCGCTCGCCACGACGGAGCTCGAGCGCGTGGAGGTGTCGGCCGACCACTACGGCTTCCCGGTCGAGGCGGGCCGAGAGGTAGCGGTCCGCACCATCGCCGACTGGATCACCGCCTCCGCGTAGGTCCCGCGCCCGCGTTCTCGGCGGGCCGGTAGGGTGCCGAACGGCCGCCGTCCCCGAAGGAGCGCCCATGGACTTCGCGATCTCGCCCCGGTCGGAGGAGCTGCGCGGGCGGCTGCTGGACTTCGTCGTCGAACGCGTCGAGCCCGCGACGCCGGTGTACTTCGAGCAGGTCCGCGAGTCCGGCGACCCACACTTCCACCCGCCGGTGATGGAGGAGCTCAAGGCCGAGGCGCGCCGGCGCGGGCTCTGGAACCTCTTCCTCCCGAACGACCGTTACGGCGCGGGGCTGAGCAACGTCGACTACGCGCCGCTCTGCGAGATCATGGGCCACAACCTGCTGACCGCCGAGGCAACGAACTGCGCGGCGCCGGACACCGGCAACATGGAGATCCTGGCCGAGTTCGGCACCGCCGAGCAGCAGGACGAGTGGCTGATCCCACTGCTCGAGGGCGAGATCCGCTCGTGCTTCGCGATGACCGAGCCGTGGGTCGCGAGCTCGGACGCCACGAACATCCAGAGCCGGATCGAGCGCGACGGTGACGGCTACGTCGTCAACGCGCACAAGTGGTGGACGAGTGGCGCGGCGTCCGCCCGGTGCCGGTTCGCGATCCTGATGGGGGTCTCGGACCCCGACGCCGACCCGTACCACCGGCACTCGATGATCATCGTGCCGATGGACGCACCCGGGGCGCAGGTCGTGCGGACGCTCTCGGTCTTCGGCCACGACGCGGGCGGCGGCCACTGCGAGACCCTGTTCGAGGACGTGCGGCTCCCCGCGTCGAGCATCCTCGGCGGCGAGGGCAACGGGTTCGCGATGGCGCAGGCCCGGCTCGGCCCGGGGCGCATCCATCACTGCATGCGCGCGATCGGCCTGGCCGAGAAGGCGCTCGAGCTGCTCTGCATGCGGGCGCAGATCCGGCGACCGTTCGGCAAGCCGCTCGCCGACCAGGGCGTCGTGCAGGACCGGGTCGCGGAGAGCCGCATGGAGATCGAGCAGGCCCGGCTGCTGACGATGAAGGCCGCCTGGCTCATGGACACCGTCGGCAACAAGGGGGCCCGCTTCGAGATCGCGGCGATCAAGGTGCTCGCGGCGCGCACCGCGACCAACGTGATCGACCGGGCGATCCAGGTGTTCGGCGGGGCCGGGGTCTCGCAGGACTGGCCCCTCGCCGACATGTACACGCACGCCCGCACGCTCCACCTCGTCGACGGTCCCGACGAGGTGCACAAGCAGCAGATCGCGCGCCGGGAGCTGCGCAAGTACGAAGCCCTCCGCACGTCATGAGTGGAGCGGGGTCGACAAGTACTGATTGCGGGCAGCTCGGCGCCGCGTGGCCCGAGCGGCCGGGCCCGAAGGGCCGAGGGCGGACATGACGGAGGTGGGGGCATGAAGATCCGGATCGGGTACGGGCTCGGGGCGCAGCGCGGGCTCACCGCCGAGCGGTTCAACGATCTCGTCGACACCCTCGAAGCGCTGCGGTTCGACTCGCTTTGGCTCTCCGAGCGCGTGAGCGGCGACGCGCCCGATCCGATCATCGGATTGTCGGTCGCCGCGGGGCGGACGAAGAAGCTGAAGCTGGGCACCAGCGTGCAGGTGCTGCCGGGCCGGAACCCGGCGCTGCTCGCCAAGGAGCTGGCGAGCCTCGACGTCCTCTCGGGCGGCCGGCTGCTCCCGGGCTTCGGGCTCGGCGTCGTCAACCCGGCCGAGCAGCAGGCGTTCGGCGTCGCGCGCGAGGACCGCTCGGCGTGGTTCGACGAGGCGCTGCCGCTCGTGCGCCGGCTCTGGACCGAGGATGCGGTCGACCACGACGGAGCCCGCTTCCATTACGAGGCGCTGCGCGTGCTCCCGAAGCCGGTGCAGCAGCCGCCGGACGTCTGGCTGGGAGGCCGGGCCCCTGGGGAGCTGCGGCGGGTCGGGCGACTCGGTGACGGCTGGCTCGCGTCGTTCTCGACCCCGGCGGTGTGCGCGGACAGCCGTCCCGCGATCGAAGCCGCGGCCGCGGAGGCGGGACGGGCGATCGACCCCGAGCACTTCGGCGCGATGGTCTTCTACTCCCACGGCGAGGTGCCGGAGCCGATCAGGGCCCTGATCGCGTCACGCAACCCCGAGGCCGACCCCGACGAGCTGGTCCCGAGCACGGTCGACGCGCTCGAGCGCCAGGTCGAGCAGTACGTCGAACGGGACTTCTCGAAGCTCGTGCTCGTCCCGCTGCAGGAGCCCGACGACTGGCGCGCCGAGCTCGAGCCGCTCGCCGAGCGGATCCTCGCCCTCCAGAACTAGCGGCGCGCGACGGCCGGGTCAGGTCGAGGCGGAGCTGGCGACCAGCTGGTCGTCGACCGAGATCTCGACGTCGTTGTTCCGGAACCCGCCGAAGAACCGGGGCCGGACCTTGACGATCTCGACCTCGTGGTCGCCGACGCGACGTCGCCACACGTGGCTGGTCTTGAGCTCGAAGTGGGTCGAGAGCCGGTAGGGGCTCTGCACGGTCACGACCTCGTCGCCGACCCGGAGCTCGCTGCGGCCCGTCCACTCGCTCCGGTGGAACTCGGCCGGGCTGCCGTCGACCTCGAATGCAAGCTGCATGATGACGCTCCTCGAAATCCGACCCGACCCAGGTCCTGGATCGGTACCCGGCGGCCGAGACTTGAGCCGCAAACCCCTGCGAGTGGTCGACCGCCGTTGCGATCGATCGGCGTTTGACCCGAGGCTGACGCCGGGTACCCCCTCGGAAGCGGACGACGGCAACCGGGCGGGGGCGCCTCTTGTCAGTGTCGGTACGGCTCAAGGCGCAGCTCGTGCGGTTCGGACGTCACCTCGACGAGCGGTCGCTCGCCCGTCTGCGTTCCGCGCTCGGGTACCTCGAGCTCGGCGCGCTCGCGCAGGAGCAGCTCGGGAGCGCGCTGCTCTCGATGACGCGCGACCGCTTCACGGTGTTCCGCGAGGCGTTGCCGCGCATCTCCGGCGACGCGCCGCTGTACCTCGAGTTCGGTGTCTTCCAGGGCGAGACGCTCCGCTGGTGGTCGCGGCATCTACGGCAGCCCGCCGCCCACCTCGTCGGCTTCGACAGCTTCGTCGGCCTCCCGGAGACCTGGCGCCCCGGCTTCGATGCGGGCGAGTTCGCGACTCCCGGCGCGGTGCCCGAGATCGCCGACGAACGGGTCGAGCTCGTCGAGGGCTGGTTCGAGGACACGTTGCCGGGCTTCGAGCTTCCCGCGCACGACCAGCTCGTCGTCAACGTCGACTCGGACCTCTATACCAGCGCCCGAACCGTGCTCACCTGGGTTGCGCCGTTCCTGCGCCCCGGATCGCTGATCTACTTCGACGAGCTCGCCGACCGGGACCATGAGCTGCGGGCGCTGAAGGAGCTGCTCTCGGCGACCGACGTCGAGCTGCGGCCCCTGGCCGCGGGGGCCGGCGGCGCGCACTTCCTGTTCGAGGTGTGCTGAGGACGGTCAGACGTCGAGCTCGCTCTTCGTGCGGCCCTTGCTCGACCAGTAGCTGTCGGTGCGCCCGAGCCGGAACCGCTCGGGCTTCTCGGCGTCCGCGAGCACGTCGGTCTCCAGCCACAGCCGCTTGAGGTGCCGGACCTTTCCGGCCGGACGGTCGTCCGAGTACGCGTCGCGCGCGTGCAGCACGTGGTAGTTGTCGACGAACTGCATGTCGCCGGGCTCCATCGTCATCGACACGTGGAACTCGGGATCGGCACACATCGCGTCGACGCGGTTCATCGCCTCGCGTGCCGCTTCGGAAGGCCGCGGCGCGTCCGCGTGACGCCGCGTCGCCTCGATGTACGGGCGGATGTACCGGACGAACAGCCGGTCGCCGCACCGGTTGAAGATCGGCATCGTGTACCACTGCTTCGATCCCGGTGCCTGCTCGCCCCGCAGGTCGTACGGGAACGGCGCGTAGAGCTCCGCCGCGAGCTCGGGTTCTGTGCGCACGAGCTCGTTGTGAATGGTGAGCGCGTTGGCAACGAGGCTCGCGCCGCCACCTGCGCCGGCGTCGAGACAGAACAACCCGACGAGGTCGGAACCGTCCGAGTGGAACGGGAACGCGATCCCGCCGATCTCGTTCCCGCGCGAGGTCGGGTCGTCCGGGGCCTTCCCCTGGTCGGTCACGTCGCCGAGCAGGTGACCCTTGGCGTTCTGCGGCCACGGTCGCCCGAGGTACGTCCCGACACCCCAGTAGATCGCCGACGCGCGCGCCTTGGTGTAGCGCTCGACCGGAACGCCCCGGATCAGCACGACTCCCGCGCCTTCGATGAGCTCCTCGGCGAGGGAGGTGAGCACCGGGCCGAGCGTCGGCAGCGGGAACTCGTCACGGGTGATGTCGAGCACGTCGTCGGTGCACGTCTCGGCGTGGATCAGGGCGGCATCGAGCTCGGCGACGTGCTCGTCGGTCAGCTCGTGCACGTACCGGTCGCCGAGATCGCCACTGCGCCACTCGCACGCGGGTTCGAGCGGCACCAGCTCGGACGGGTCGATCGTCGTGGTGGTGTCGGTCGCGCTCATCGGCGTCCTCCGTCGGATGCGGTGTCGGGCGCGGGCTGCGGCCCCCGCACCAGCCGGCCGGGCAGCGGTCCCGTCGCCCGGCCCTCCTCATAGGTGATCTCGCCCGCGACGAGGGTCGCCGCGTAGCCATCGGCCGTCTGCACCAGCCGGCGGCCCCCGGCGGGCAGGTCGTAGTGCATCTCCGGGCGGTGCGCGGTGAGCCGGTCGAAGTCGATCACGTTCACGTCGGCCCGGTAGCCCGGGGCCAGGACGCCGCGATCGAGCAGCCCGACCGCCCGTGCGGTCGCCTGGGTCTGGCGGTGCACGAGGAAGGGCAGCTCCATGCGCCCGTGGTCGCGGTCCCGCCCCCACAGCGTGAGCAGCGTCGTCGGGAAGCTCGCGTCGCAGATCGTGCTGACGTGCGCGCCGCCGTCACCGAGACCGACGATCGTGTCCGGATGGGCCAGCATCTCGCCCGCCGGGTCCAGATTGCCGTCGCCGTAGTTCAGGATCGGGACGTAGAGCATCGCCCGGCCGTCGTCCTCGAGCAGCAGGTCGTACGCGAGGTCGAGCGGCGCGCGGCCCGCGCGCTCGGCCTTCGCCGCGATGCTCGACGCGGGCTGGGGCTCGTAGTCGGGCGGGTCGTGGACCGGCCACATCCGGGCGAAGCCCTGGAGGACGCGACCTGCGGTCCGGTCGCCCGCGCTCTGGGCCGCGTCCGCCGCGAGCACCCGGTCCTTGAACGCCGGGTCCCGCAGGATGTCGACCCGCTCGTCGAGCGCGAGCGCGGCGATCTCCCGGTAGACGGCGTTGGCGAGCAGCGGATGGAGCGTGCACTGCAGCCCGAGCATCAGGCCGACGGGCCGCGGTGCGACCTGGGCCCGCATGGTGACGCCGTCCTGATTGGCCGCGGTCAGCAGTTCGAGCTGGTGGCGCCAACCGTCGCCCCGCGTCTGCAACAGCGAGAAGGAGAGCGGCCGCCCGGACTCCTCGGCCATCCGGCGGAAGATCGCGAACTCGGCGTCGGCATCGGTGAAGTCGGAGACGACTTGCAGCACGCCGCGCCCGGTCGCGCCGATCGCGTTCGCGATGCCGACCAGCTCTACGGCCTCCGCGGTCAGCGTGGGCGTCGGCTCGCCCCGGCTCGTCCGGTGGTTGAGCGTGCGGGAGGTGGAGAACCCGAGCGCGCCGGCTTCGATCGCCTCGCGCGCGAGCTTCGCCATCAGCGCGATGTCCTCGTCGCTCGCGACGTCGCGGTTCGCGCCGCGCTCCCCCATCACGTGCAGCCGCAGCGCGCCGTGCGGCACCTGGACGGCGACGTCGACGTCGAACGGGCGGCCATCGAGGGCGTCCATGAACTCGGGAAAGGACTGCCACGTCCAGGCGAGCCCCTCGTCGAGGACGGCCCCGGGGATGTCCTCGACGCCCTCCATGAGCTCGATCAGCCGCCCGTGGTCGGCGGGGTGCACGGGCGCGAAGCCCACACCACAGTTGCCGGCGACCACCGTGGTCACGCCGTGCCACGACGACGGGATCATGCGCTCGCCCCAGGACGCCTGCCCGTCGTAGTGGGTGTGGACGTCGACGAACCCGGGCGTGACGAGCCGGCCCCTCGCGTCGATCGTGCGACCGGCTGGCCCCTCGACGGCGCCGACCGCGGTGATGCGCCCGGCGTCGATGGCGACGTCGCGCTCGACTGCGGGCGCACCGGTGCCGTCGACGACGGTGCCGCCCTGGATGATCAGCTCGTGGCCCATGCGGCCGCTCCTTCCCGGACCGCGGGGAGGACCTCGCGGGTCAACAGCTGGTCGGCCGCACGCGCCTGGTCCCGATCCGCGCGGAAGCTCGGGCCGGTCACGACGAACCGCTCGAGGCCCAGCCGGGCCAGCGCGTGCAGTCGCTCGACGCAGGCCTCGGGCGGCCCGACGACCGCGAACCGGTCGACGAAGTCCGCATCGAGCGCGTCGGTGTGCGCGGCGGTGTTGCTGAGGTGCTGGTTGCTGTCGTAGCGCCGCCCGACCTCGGCCACGACCCCCCGGTCCCGCTCGTCGAGGCCCGCGCCGGTGGAGCCGGGCATCGACGAGAAGTGGGCGAACGCGGCGACCGCGCCCCGGATCAGCTCCCGGGCCACCGCCACGTCGGGGTGGCACCCGACGTTGACGTACGCGCCGAACGAGATCGAGCCGGGATCCCGCCCCGCGTCGGCCGCGGCCGCGCGCGCGATGTCCAGCGCCCAGGCGATCCGGTCCGGGTCGGCGCCGACTGCGAGCGTGACCCGCTCGGCGACCCGCGCCCCCAGCTCGATCATCCGCGGTCCGGAGACCGCGATGTCGAGCGGGACCTTCGGCTGTTGCGTCCGGTCCAGCCAGCGCATCCGGCTCGGGTACCCGTCGCAGTCGACCGTCTCGTTGGCGAGGTACGCCTGCAGGTCGGTGACGAGTGCGGCGAACTGATCGACCTTCATCGGCTTGCGCCCCAGGTGGAACAGCGCGGTGTCGCCGCGACCGATGCCCAGGACGAAGCGTCCACCCGAGGTCTCCTGCACGGTCGCGGCGACGTTGGCCAGCGCCGCGGGATGGCGGGTGAACGCGTTCGTCACGCCGGTCGCGAAGCGGAGCTGCTCCGTCGCCGCCGCCCCGAGCGCGACCCCGACGAACGGGTCGGCGACGAGGTTCTGGGAGTCCGTGAAGGTGATCCCGTCCCAGCCGTCGCGCTCGGCCCGCTGGGCCTGCGCGACCACGGTGCCGGCCTCCGGGATCCGCATCGCCCAGAGCTCCACCTGACGTCCCCCTCCGGCGGGCCGAGGACGTCGTGCGGCCCGCCTGCCCGCCCACCTTACGGCGCGTCAGTCGTCGATGGCCCCGTAGGCGCAGGTCCAGAAGTCGCGACACACCGGCGGCGGGTCCGGCGAACTCCACATGGCTGGCGTCATCAGGATGGTCACCATGTCCTCGACCGGGTCCGACGACCAGGTCGTCCCCAGTCCACCGTCCCAGCCGTACTTGCCGACCGGCTCGGTCGGGTCGTCGCGCCGGGTGACCACGGAGACCCCGAAACCCCAGCCGTGGTTGTCCCAGTAGCCGGGGACCATCTCCGAACGGTCCTTCTGGGCCCGGGTGAGGTGGTCGGTCGTCATCGTCTCGACGGTCGGCCGCGAGAGGATGCGCCTGCCGTCGGGCGCGCGCCCTCGAGCGAGGAGCATCCGGCCGAAGGCGACGAAGTCCTCGGCGGTCGAGACCAACCCGGCGCTCCCGGCCGGGAACGCGGGCGGGTGGCTCCACTGGCCGTCCGGCGAGTCGTAGACCGACAGCGTGCCCGTCGCCGGGTCAGTCACGTAGCTCGTCGTGAAGCGGTCGAGCTTCTCGGGCGGGACGCCGAAGCTCGTGTCGACCATCCCGAGCGGCTCGAAGATCCGCTCGCGCAGGAACATCTCGAACGGCTGGCCCGACGCGCGCGCGACGAGCACGCCGAGGATGTCGGAGCCGGTGTTGTACATCCACCGCTCACCCGGCTGGTACATCAGCGGCAGCGTGCCGATCCGCCGCATCCACTCGTCGGGATCGGGCACCGACGCGGGCTGGGGCGGTCCGACGGCGAGACCGAGCGCACCGGCGGCGGCGAGGATCGGCAACGGGTCGGGGGTCCAGAGCCCACCGAAGCCCAGACGGAACGTCAACAGGTCGCGCACCGTGATCGGGCGACGGGCGGGCACGGTGTCGTCGACCGCGCTCTCGATCGTGCGCAGCACCTGCCGGTCCGCGAGCTCGGGGAGGAGCCGGTCCACCGGCTCGTCCAGGCGGAGCCGGCACTCCTCGACCAGGATCAGCGTCGCGACCGCCGTCACCGGCTTGGTCATCGACGAGATGCGGAAGATCGTGTCGGCCCGCATCGGCGCGCCCCCGCCGACGGCCGTCGTCCCGATCGGGTCGACGTGGACCTCACCGTGGCGGTCGACCACGCTCACGAGGCCGGGCAGGGCCGCGCGCTCCACGTACCCGGCCAGCACCTCGTGCATCCACTCGAGCCGGGCCTTCGACAGTCCTGCGCTCACGTCAGGATCCTCCAGGGGGTTGGCCGCTTCACCTCATGAGACCGCGAACCGGCGCGCAATTCATCGCCGCCGCAAAGTCGAGGGCAGCGCACACCCGACTCGCCGCCGCCCGGCGCCCGAGACGGGGCCCGAGCGGCCTGCGCCGAAGGCGCAAGAGCGGAAGAGCGGTCACGGAGCGGCGGGCGTGATGGCGGGGTGCGCGTCCTCGCCGGTCACCAGCGGCGAGCGGGACAGGCTGATCGTCCCTGCGATCATGACCACGACCGCGATCGCAGTGACCGTGATCGCGAGCGGGCCGGTCGCCCCCAGCACCTCGCCGAACAGCGTGACGCCGATGATCGACGACAGCACCGGGTTCGTGACCGCGAGCGCGGGCAACGACGCGGCGAGATGCCCGGCCTGGAACGCGCTCTGGTTCAGCAGCAGGCCCGCGACCGACACGATCGCGAGCGCGTACGTCTCCCACGCGCCGATGACCCCCGAGACCCCGTGGTCACCGAGCACGTCGACGACGGTCTTGGTCAGCGCCGCGGTCACGGCGTAGGTCGCACCGGTGGCGAACGCGAGGCTGAGCGCGCGGACGTGCGCCGGCGCGCCGCGCGAGAGCACGATCGCGACGCCCGCGATCGCCCCGCACACGCCGAAGACGATCGCCCACTGCCAGATCGGTGCCTGCGACGAGCCCCCGTGCGGTGATCCAATGGTGACGAACGCGGCGATGCCGAGCGTCAGCGCGACCGCGGCGACCCACTCGCGCCGGCCGGGCTTGCCGACGCGCCCGATCGCCGAGAGCGGGAGCGCGAACAGCAGGCCGCTGACGAGCAGCGGCTGCACGACGACGATCGAACCGACGGAGAGGGCCGCGGCCTCGAGCAGATAGGCGCCGACGTCGAAGACGATGCCCAGGAGCCACAGCGGGCGCTTGACCAGCTGGAGGAGCAGTCCGGGCCGGAGCGACAGCTCGGGCGGCTGCTGCGCCGCGACGTGGTGTTGCAGCACCGACGCGAGCGCGTAGCAGAGCCCCGCTCCGAGCGCGAGGGCGACGACCATCTGTACGAGGGCCGCCCTTACCGCGACGCAGTGATGCCGTGCTCGCCGACCGGGCCGACGACGAGGCCGCGATCGGCGAAGCCCTTGCCGAGCAGTGGGAGCGCGTCGAGCGTCGCCCGCCAGCTCTCGGGGGCCGAGGTGCAATCCGAGTCGTGGAGCAGCACGGTCCCGCCCGCGACGAAGCCGTCGAGCACGTCGCCGGCCACCGACGTGCCGGTCGCATCGGCCCGCCAGTCGCGACCCCAGGCCGTCCACAGCACCACGTGCAGATCGAGGCTCCGAGCCGCCAGCAGGCCACCGACCGAGAGGGTCCCGAACGGCGGCCGGTACCACGCGGGTCGGGTCCCGGTTGCCGCCGCGACCTCGTCGGTCGCGCGCTGGATGTCGTCGCGCGTGGTGCGCGGGCCGAGGCGCAGCAAGGTGCGGTGCCGGTCGCCGTGGACCGCGACCTCGTGGCCCGCGGCCGCGACGTCGGCAGCGAGGCCCGGCGCCTTGCGCACCATCTCGCCCAACATGAAGAACGTGGCCCGCCACCCGAGCTCGTCGAGCGCCTCCAGGACCGCGGGCGTCGACGCCGGATCCGGGCCGTCGTCGAAGGTCAGCGCGACGTGCCCACGGTCGCCGACCCCCGCGAGCGACGGCGCGACGTGGCGACCGATCGAGGAGAGCGCGATCAACGAGGGCGCGGTGTGCACGGCCGCGGCCGCCGCGACCCCGACGCCGACCCCGATCCCGAGCGGCGCGAGCCGCCGCCCCGTTCCCGAGGGCCTCCGGCGCTCGACCGCCGGACCGCCATCGAACGACGAGCGCCGGCGGCGGTTCACCGGAGCTGAGCCAGCGAGGAGACCGAGAGCCCAGCCTGGTTGACGACGTCGCGGAAGTCGACCAGCGCGACGCGCAGCGATTCGGTGTCCCGCTCCCGGCCGTCGAGCACGTACACCTTGCGGGCCTTCACCGAGTCCGGCACCCGCTCCGGCTTGAACACCGAATCGGGCTCGATGAGGCGCTGGCCGCGCCGGCGGCACCAGATCTGGTCGAACGCGTCGAGCCGGCGCTCGGGCACGAACTCGCGCACCTTGTAGCCCGTGGTGGTCCGGATCAGGTCGGCGGTCTTGGCCACGTCGTTCTTCGCCCGCAGGAAGCGGAACGGCCGGCCCCTGCCCCACCCGCCGTTGCCGATGTCGACGTGGCGGTGGTTGAGCCGCTCGAGCGCCGCGCCCTCGCGGCGGGCCACGTGCCCGTCGATGATCGCGGTGACGCCCATGCCCCGGAGCTGGCGCTGGATGCGGGTGCTGCCGAGCTGCTGGTCCGTGAGCCGCACGCCGACGAACACCTCGGACTGTGCGCTCTTCGGCGCCCGCGCGACACCGACCCCCATCGCGGACACCGCCTGGGCGCCGAGCGTGAGCCCGAGGTACAGCAGGACGAGCACCCCGACCACCCCGGTGAGCCGCCGTTGGGCCTTCGGCTCACGGATGGGAACTGCGACCTGCTCGCGGTCCCGATGCTCGGCGAGCTCGAGCACGTCGACCTTCGCGTCGCCGGCGAACAACGCCGCAGCCCGGCCGACCTGCTCGTCGCGCGCGGGCCCGGGCCGGGTGACGGCTTCCAGCGCGTCCCGCAGCTCGTCTTCGGAGCGGGCGTAGCGCGAGACGCCGATCTCGGCCATGCCCTCGGCGTTGTCCTTGCCGTGCCCCGCGATCGGCTTGAAGGTCACGACCGGCAGACCGACCGCGAACGCCTCGTTGGCCGTGAGCCCGCCCGCGTTCTCGACCATGGCGTCGCAGGCGGCCATCAGCGCGGGCATCTCGTCGGTCCACCCGAGCACGGTCCCCGCGCCCAGCTCTTCCAGGGTGACCTTCAGCGCCTGGTCGCGGCCGCACACCGTCACCGGGTGGTAGGTCCCTGCGCGGATGATCGCCTCGACGGTGCCGACGACGTCGCCGACCCCCCAGGACCCCGCGACGACGAGCACGGCGCGCTCGTCCGGCCCGATCCCGAGGCTCTGCCTCGTGACGGCACGCGCGGGACCGAACGCGTCCGAGAACTTCTCCGACACGAGCGGGCCGGACGCGCGCGCGTCCTTGCCCCCGCGCTCCGACGCCGTCTCCGCTGCGAACGGGCTGGTGGCGACATGGGCGTCGATGTCGGGGTGGACCCAGAGCGGGTGCACCGCGAAGTCGGTGAGGAAGGTCACCGCCGGAACCTTGAGCCAGCCCTTCTTCCGCATGTTCCCGAGGACCAGCGACGACAGCGGGTAGGTGGAGACGACGACGTCGGCGTCGCTCTTGCGGATCGCCTTCCGCAACCGCCGGCCGGCGACGAAGGTGTCGAGCCGGACGATGAACCCCCACGACGACGGCAGCTTGTACCAGAGCCGGTAAGTGAGGTCGTAGGACCAGGGCGCGAACCGCAGCTGGAGCAGATAGCTCCACTTGATGAACCACCCGATGCCGAACGGGCAGCAGTCCAGGAAATCGATGATCTTCGCCTCGTGCCCTTCGGCCTCGAGGCGGCGTTCGAGCTCCCGCGCGGCGCCATCGTGCCCTGCGCCCATGGAAGCAGAGACGATCAAGATACGCCGCTGCATCGACCCATCATGGTAGCCCCGGCACCCCCGCGCGTCCCGGTTTGCAGGGGTCGTCGACCCGGCTGCGCTCGAGCGCTCCGCGGCGGCGGCGCCCGGGCGGCAGTACCTTCGCCCGGGCATGGCCGTCCCTCTCGCGCTCCTCGCCGCGGTCGCCTACGCGCTCGCTTCGGTCCTCCAGCAACGGGCCGCCCGTGAGGTCCCGGAGTCCCTCTCGATGCGGCCGGGCCTGCTCTGGCGGCTGTTCCGGCGTCCCCTGTGGCTCCTCGGCACCGTGGCGGACTGGAGCGGCTTCGGGCTCCAGGCGCTGGCCCTCGGGCTGGGCTCGCTGATCGTGGTCCAACCCCTGCTGTGCACCGGGCTCCTGTTCGCCCTGCCCCTCGGCGCGGCGTGGGAGGGCCGCCGGCTCGAGGGACGCGACTGGGTCGGAGCGGTGGCGATGAGCGTGGGGCTCGCGGTCTTCCTCGTCGTGGGCGCCCCGACCGAGGGCCGTGACTTCGCGTCGACCCACGCGTGGATCGTGGCCGCGCTCGTGCTCGTACCTGTCATCGCGGCGTGCACGATCGCGGCGATGCGGACCCGCAACACGCCGCGTGCGGTGCTGCTCGCGCTCGCGACGACGCTGATCTACAGCCTCACCGCGGTGCTCACGAAGTCCGCGGTCACCGAGCTCGGCGAGGGCCTCGGCGCGTTCGTGACCAGCTGGGAGCCGTACGCCGGGCTCGCGGCCGGAGCCGTCGCGCTCCTGCTCAACCAGTCCGCGTTCCAGGCCGGCGCGCTCCAGGCCTCGTTGCCGACGCTCACCGCGGGCGAGCCCGTCGTCGGCTCGCTCCTCGGCTTCCTGATGCTCGGCGAGCTGCTGACGGCGAGCGGCCCGCTCGAGTGGACGCTCGTCGTCCTCTCCGCGGTCGTCACGATCGCCGCGGTCGTCGTCCTCTCGGTCTCGGCCGCGCGCTTCGAGGAGGAGATCGACGACGAACAGGCGCGCGCCGGATAGCTAAACGGTCTCGATGTCGAGCTCGCCCGCCGCGTGACGGGCGCGCAGGACCTTCTTGTCGAACTTCCCGACGCTCGTCTTCGGCACCTCCTCGATGAAGCTCCAGCGCTCCGGGAGCTGCCAGCGCGCGACCCGGCCCGCCAGGAACTCGCAGAGCTCGTCGGGTCCGATGTCGGTGCCGTCCTTCCGCACCACGCACGCCAGCGGGCGCTCACCCCACTTCTCGTCGGGCACGCCGACCACGCTGGCCTCGACGATGTCGGGGTGCGCCATGAGCAGCCCCTCGAGCTCCACCGACGAGATCCACTCCCCACCGGACTTGATGACGTCCTTGGCCCGGTCGGTGATCTGGACGTAGCCGTTCGGGCTGACCGAGCCGACGTCGCCCGTGCGCAGCCACCCCTCGTCGAACTTCTCCGGCGACGGATCGAGGTAGTACGACGCGGTGATCCACGGGCCGCGCACCTCGATCTCGCCGACCGCGTCGTCGTCCCAGGGCAGCGGCGCGCCCGCGTCGTCCACGATCCGCAGCTCGACGCCACCGACGATGCGGCCGGTGCGCGACCGCCAGTCCATCTCCTCGTCGGTCCCCAGCTCGACGGGGCTCGGCGGATGGGCGACCGCGGCGAGCGGGCTGGTCTCGGTCATCCCCCACGCCTGGACGATGCGGACCCCGTGACGCTGCTCGAACGCCTCCATGAGACTGCGGGGCACGGCCGAGCCGCCGCACACGATCATGCGGAACGACGACAGGTCGATCGGGTGGTCCTCGGCGTAGCGGAGCACGTCGGCCCAGATCGTCGGCACCGCGCCGGAGAAGGTCGGGCGCTCCTGGGCCACGAACTCCATGAGCGGCTCGGCCTGCAGGAACCGGCCCGGCATCAGGAAGTCCGCGCCGACGAGCCAGCCCGCGTACGGCAGGCCCCACGCGTTGGCGTGGAACATCGGGACGATCGCGAGGATGCGATCCTTCTCGTTGACCGCGAGCGCGTTCGCCGATGTCACGCCGAACGAGTGCAGCCAGGTCGAGCGGTGCGAGTAGACGACGCCCTTCGGGTTGCCCGTCGTGCCGCTCGTGTAGCACATCGCCGCCGCGGCCCGTTCGTCGACCTCGGGCCACGCGAACCCCGTCGGCTCGGCCGAGAGCACGTCCTCGTACCCGACGATCTGCGCGTCGGTCGCCTCGGCGAGCGCGCCGGCGTCGCCGGTGCCGGTGACGACGAAGGTGCGGACGGTCGTGAGGTCGGGTGCGACCTTGGCCAGGACCGGGATCAGCGTGTCGTCGACGATCACCACCTCGTCGGCGGCATGGTTGATCACGTACGTGAGCAGCTCCGGGAACAGCCGGATGTTGAGCGTGTGCAGCACCGCACCCATGCTGGGGATGGCCAGGTAGGCCTCGAGGTGCTCCTGGGTGTTCCAGCAGAACGTCCCGACCCGGGTACCGGTCCCCACGCCGAGGCGCGCGAGCGCGCCGGCGAGCTGGTCGACCCGGTCGCCGACCTCGGAGAAGGTCGCCCGCCGCGAGCCCGTGCCCTCGAACGTCACGACCTCGCTGTCGCCGTACACCGCGCGCCCGTGTCGGAAGATCATCCCGATCGTGAGCGGGAAGTCCTGCATCGTGCTCTCGAGCATCGGTTCCCCCCGGACCCGTCACTGTTGGCGCGGCCCGTGGACCGGGACCGCTCCCTGACCCGTGCCCGAGAGCGTAGGACTCCCGGCACGTAACCTCACGCCGTGACCCGGGACATCGACCCGCCCCCGGGCGCAGCGGATTCCCCGGCGCCGGAGCCCGGGACGCCGGAGCCCGGCGAGCCGGAGAAGCCCGCGGGCCGAATCGCGCACGCGCGTACCGGCATGACCCGGGCCCACGCGCGGGCTCAGGACGCGTACGAGCGGCTCGAGCAGTCGCGGGAGACCAACCACTTCGTCGACGCCGGGTTCCACATCTACGAGCGGGACCTGGGCGCGGGTGGCGGCGTTCTGGCGGGCGCACTCGCCTTCCGGCTCTTCATCTTCGTCATCCCGTACGTCTTCGTCCTGGTCACCGGCTTCGGATCAGCAGCGGACCTGCAGAACAAGTCCGGGCAGAACGTGGCCCGCAGCGCCGGGCTCACCGGGCTCATCGCCAAGGCCGTCTCCGACGCGCAGCGCCAGTCCGACGGCACGAAGGTCATCAGCATCGTGGTCGGGCTCTTCGCGGTGTTCCTCGCCGCCCGGACGGTGGTGAAGACCCTCCGCGCGGTGCACGCGCTCGCGTGGCGCGTCCCGCTCAACCGGCTCCGCAACTCGTCACGGGCGGCACTGCTCTTGATCGCGATCGTCTTCGGGACCTCGATCGTCGCCGCGGTCATCGGCAAGGTGCGATCCGACCATCCGCTGATCGGCCTCGTCGTCGGGCTCTCCGCCATCGTGGTCTGGGGCGGGGCCTGGCTGTGGATCTCGTGGCTGCTCCCTCACGCACGTGACGTGTCGGTCACCGACCTCCTCCCGGGATCCCTGCTGTTCGGTCTGATCGTCTGGGCGATGCATCTGCTGACCGTCTTCTACTTCGCCCGCAAGATCTCGCACGCGTCGGAGACCTACGGCGCGCTCGGCTCCGCGATCGGGATCCTGCTCGCGCTCTACCTGCTCGGCCGCGCGATGTCGGCCTCCGCGGTTCTCAACGCGACGCTCTGGGAGCGCAAGCAGCGGAGGGACGCGCCATGAGAGGCGCGGTCCGGCCGGGCTAGAAGCCGGCGATCGCGCCGGCGATCATGCCGAGGATGAGCAGCCCTCCGGCGCGCCGCGTGAGCAGGAACGCGTGCGGGGCGAACCACAGCGGCCACACGGGGTTCGGCATCGGCGACTCGGCCGGCTTGGGCCGGCCGAACACGTTCCACACCTTCACCAGCAGCGGGAACGACGCGAACACCAACAGCGTGAACACGGGCAGGATGCCGGTGATGACGAGCGCGCCGACCAGCAGGTAGAACACGAGGAACATGCCGCGGGTGACGTCCCGCGCAACCTTGTCGCCCAGGATCACCGGGAGCGTGTGCGTCCCGGCCGGGCCGTCCCACGGTGCCTTGTCGATGTGCTTGCCCATGAGCACCGTCGTGCACAGCACCGCGTACGGCAGCGAGGCGAGGACGACCGCGCCCGGGATCGAACCGGTCGCCGCGTAGTAGACACCGCCGACCATCAGCGGTCCCCACACCGCGATCACCGTCGGCTCGCCCAGCCCGTGCTTCTTCAGCCGGAGCGGCGGCGCGGTGTACGCGGCCGAGAGAAGGAACCCGCCGAGCGCGAACGCGACGATCGGCCAGCCGCGCTCGACGGTGAGGAAGATCATGATCGCCAGGCAGAAGACGTTGACGACGAGGGCGTACATCGCGAGCCGCTTGCGCGAGACGACACCCGAGATCACCGGGTGCGGCGAGTACAGGTTGCGCGGGTAGTCCGCGGTGTCGGTGCCGACCTCGAGGTCGAAGAGGTCGTTCATGATGTTGTTCGCCATGTGCGCGAGCACGATGCCAAGCGCGGCGAGCGTGAAGTACAGCCAGTTCACGCTGGCGTCGCGGTAGACGGCCAGCAGGCCGGCCAGCGCCGCGGCGACCAGCGTCATCGGCAGGACACCGGCGCGCGTGAGCCAGAGCCACTTCGAGACCGGGTCGAGCTCGCCCTTCGGGGGATTCGTGGTGGCCAGCACGTAGAGCCAGCGCTTGGGCAGCGACTGCTTCCGGGTGCCCGGCTCGGTGGTCTTCGCCATGGACGGAGCGTAGGGCCGCGAGGCCCTCGGACGCAGCCTCGGGCCCGGCCCGGGTCCGGTCAGGCGCCGCTCATCACCCCGAGACGGGCGCGGTGCGAGAGGAGCGACCACCGCGAGCACGAGCTGAGCGCCGATCCGATCGACGCGAACGACCCCGCGGAGAGGATCGAGCACGCCGAGCCGACCGAGCCGACCGACAGGAACGAGCCGACGGAGCCGATCGACAGCATCGAGCCCTTGGAGCCGATCGAGAGGAACGAGTCCTCCGACCACAGGGACCACCGGGAGCTGGGACGCGTCGTCACCGCCGCAGTGTCGCGCGATGGTCGACCGCTCCTTTCGTGCGGGATCGCGTCGTCATGGCGACGCGTTCGCGCACCGAAACCGGTCGCGGACGAAAGAGTGGCCCCCGGATCGAGTCCGGGGGCCACTCACCCATGAGGAAAGACGGACCTTGCACAGTCCGCGGCCCGGTCAACCGGGAGACGCCAGCAGCTGCACCGTGCGTTCGCTCGGAACCCACTGCTGCAGCCGGAGGAGACCGGCGTACATCAAAGCTTCGAGGGGGTTGCGCTCGGTCAGCACTGCGCTGACCGGCGCGTGGCCGCCGCCGTCCGTCGCGCCACCGGACGAGGCGCCCGAAGAGGTCACCGGAGCCGGCGGGACGGGAGCGCTCGGCGCGAGGGGAACCGACGGGATGACGGGCGCGCCGCCGGTCGGCGCCCCAGCCGGCAGCCCGGTCGGGATCGCGGGCTCGACCGTCGCCGCGTGACGCTCGGTCGACGCGGCCCGCACGACCGACACCGACGGGTGCGCCAACGTGCGCAACGTCGAGAGCAGTCCCGCGGGCAGCTCGGTCGGAGCGGACCCGATCGGCACGAGACCCGGAGCGAGGAAGCCCGGCGGGAGGAGGTGCGGGTCGCCGACGACGAGGACCGAGCCGAGCTCCGATCCGAAGACGAGGACGATGCCGTGGAGCCCGGGGCCGGTCACGAAGTAGACGGTCCGCCCGTTGATGACGCGCGACGTGATCTTGAGGTCCCGGCCGAGCTCGGAGTTCACGACCGCCAGCAGCATCAGGCCGATCGACGGGCCGAGGATCACGATCGGGACGCCGCCGGTGCCCGGGATCATCGGCAGTGAGCCGCCGAGGAGCGCCGAGGAGAAGAAGACGCCGACGACCGCTTCGGTGGCCGCCGCGCTCGCGAGCAGCGCACCCACGACCGCTCGGACGGCGGCGGCCCGGGTGCGGCTCGGCATCGGCGGACCCAACACGGCGTCGTCGGTTGCGGGCGCTGCGATGAGCGGGGGCGGCGCGTCGACCACGGGCGCCGGCGCGACGATCGGCTTCGGTGCGGACGGGCTCTGGCCCGCCGGGCTCGTGGCGGCAGGAGCCGGTGCCGGTGCCGGTGCTGTCGCCGGTACCGGTGCCGGAAGTGTGGCCGCGGCGGCGGGAGCAGGAGCTGGCGCAAGCGCGGGAGCCGGCACTGCGATCGGGGCGGGTGCATGCGTCGGCTCGGGTGCGACCTGGATGACGGGCGGCGTCGGCGCGGCCGTCGGTGCGGGCGGCACGACGTCGGCGCCCGGTGCGGGATCGACCAGCGGGAGGTCGCTGACCGGCGGCAGCACCGGGTCGAGGATCGGCGTCGGGTCGGCCGGGGGCGACGGGTCCGACGGTGGCGCGGGGGCAGGATCGACGACCGGTGTCACCACATCGCCGACCGTCTGACCCACCGGGTCCAGCACCGGCGCGACGACCTCGCCCACCGGATCGAGGACCGGGGACGGGTCGAGCACCGGCGCGGGATCGGAAGGCGGCGACGCCGGTCCGGGATCGACGACCGGGGGAACTGCGTCCACCACGGGGGCGACGACCTCACCGACCGCGTCGCCGACCGGACCCACCACCGGCGGAACCGCGTCCACAACCGGGTCCAGCACCGGCGGAACCGCGTCGCCCACGGGGTCGAGCACCGGCGACACCACGCCGCCCACCGGGTCGAGCACCGGCGCGGGATCACTCACCGGCGCGGGGTCCGGCGAGACCGGCGGTGCAGGATCCACCATCGCGCCGACCGGATCCAGCACCGGCTGGATCACCTCGCCCACCGGATCCAACACCGGAGCCGGATCGACCACCGGCGCGGGGTCGGACGCCGGCGGCTCCGGCGCAGGATCGACGACCGGCGGCACGAGCTCGCCCACCGGGTCGAGCACCGGCTCCACCACCGCACCCACCGGGTCCAGCACCGGCGCGGGCTCGACCGGCTCGGGCGTCACCTCGACCGGCGCGGGATCGGACGGCGCGGGCGTCACGTCGACCGGCGCGGGATCGGACGCCGGAGGCGAGGGATCGAGCACCGGCTCCACGACCGCGCCCACGGGGTCCGGCACCGGCGCGGGATCCACGACCGGCGCGGGATCGGACGCAGCGGGCGTCACGTCGACCGGGGTCGGATCCACGACCGGCGCGGGATCCACGACCGGCGCGGGGTCCACCACCGGTGCGGGATCCACGACCGGCGCGGGCTCGGACGCAGCGGGCGGCGCGTCGACCGGCGCGGGATCAACCGGCGCGGGCGCCGCATCGACCGGAGCAGCCACCGGCGCGGGATCAACCGGCGCCGGCGCCGCATCGACCGGAGCAGCCACCGGCGCGGGATCGGTCGGCGCGGGCGGAGGCTCGACCACCGGTTGAGGGTCGGCGGTCGCCGCGCCGCTCGCCCCGTCGGAGGACGGCGTGCTCGCGGGTTCGGTCGCGGACGGGTCAGGCGCGGACGGTCCGGTCGAGCCCGGGTCGGTCGCGGCCGGACCCGTCGCGGGGGTCACGACGTCGGTCACCGGAGCTGCGACATCCGCAACGGCGCCAGTGGCCGGATCGGTCGCCGCGGGCGTCGGGCCTGTGGACGGCTCCACCGCATCTGTGGACGACGCCACCGCTTCGTCCGCGCTCGGTGGCGTCGCGCTCGCGGACGTCGCCGGAGTCGCGGACGTCGCCGGAGTCGCGGACGTCGCCGGAGTCGCGGACGTCGCCGGAGTCGCGGACGTCGCCGGAGTCGCGGACGTCGCCGGAGTCGCGGACGTCGCCGGCGTCGCGGACGGCGCCGGCGTCGCGGCTGCGGTCGTGTCCGCGACCGGCGCGACATCGGCGCTGGGAGCGACTGCCACATCGGCGTGGGCGGACGACGTCGTCGCGGCCTGGATCGCGAGCACCGCGAGAACGCCGAACCCCGACAACAGCACGAGGCGCCAGGCGCGCGAGAGCCGCAGCGGTTCGCAACCGGAGTCGCCAGCGCGTTGTGAGCGTGCCCAGGTTCCCCGCGACATTGCTTCTTCCTTGGAAGGCGCGGTGTACCACTTCGCTCTTCTTCGCTGCGCGCAGTGTCTCCGGATGGAACCCGCGATGCAAGCAAAAAGTCGCGACACGAAAAGTTCACCCGATCGGGGAGCGCTGCAGAGACGGGCCGCGCGGTTCGCGCGGGACGGGCGTTGCGCTCACGGCGCGCAACAAAGTGGTTGCCACGCCGCGCTGACCGGCTTATGTTGGCCGCCACCCCTGAGGAGAGCGGGACGACCAGTCCGCTCCAGTTCGGCGTGCACGAGTGCAGCCACCGGTTGGCGCACCGCAGACGTCGCTCAGTGACCGTGTACTGGACGTTCGCCCGGGACGTCCGGATGTAGCGGCTCGCAGACGACTCGCACTGCGCAACCCGGCGCACTCCGAGCGCCCGCTCCGTGCGTGAGCGCGCTCCGCGCCTCCGCACCGGAGCTCCTACCGGAATCTCCCAGGGAGGCTTCTCACGTGAACAGAACACTCATGAAGGCGTTGTGCGCCGTCACCGTCTCCGGTGCTGCGCTCTTCGCCGGCGCCGGGCCCATCACGGCCGCGGTGCAGGACGGAGGCAACTCCGGATCGTCGAAGGCCGCGAACGCGGCGGCGACGCTCCAGGGCGCGCGCCAGAAGCAGGCCGCGCAGAGCAGCAGCGGGAACGACTGGGGCGGCAAGTGGGTCGCCGGTGGCGGCGGGAACCTCACGCCGCAGGACCAGCACCTCGGCCAGAAGGCCTGGACCGACCAGCAGGCGCTCTCGCTCGCGTCCGCGTCCCAGCACAACCAGAACGTCAACGCGCCCGTTTCGGTCGATGGTGGCCGCAAGCACAAGGGCAACGACTCGTGGTCCCCGTGGGGTTCGGGCTCGGCTGACCAGGCCGGGTTCAACCACGCGAGCTCGCGGGCCGGCAACGCGGCGTTCACCGGTCAGTTCGCGAGCCAGGGCCAGTGGGCCGACAGCTCGTCGGGCAACAGTGACTGCTGGATCTTCTGCACCGGCGGCGGCGGGAACCTCACGCCGCAGAGCCAGAGCCTCGACCAGCACGCGGGCACCTCACAGTGGTCCGCCTCTGCAGCGGCGGCCAAGCAGGCGAACCAGAACATCAACGCTCCGGTGACCGTCTCGCACAAGGGTGCGTCCGGCTCGGACGGCTCCGCCGACCAGCTGGCCAAGAACGGCGCGAAGTCGTCGGCGGCCAACAAGGCGGCGACCGTGCAGGCGGCGAAGCAGGGCCAGTCGGCGTCGAGCTCGAGCGGCAACTCCGGTTGCTCGAAGTTCTGCACCGGCGGCGGCGGGAACCTCACGCCGCAGTCCCAGGACCTGAGCCAGAAGGCGAACACCGAGCAGGGTGCCGAGTCGGCGGCGATCGCCGGCCAGCAGCTCCTGAACGTCAACGTCCCGATCACGATCGTGGGATGGGGATCGGTGGGGTCCGCGGGCGGCTCCGCGACGCAGCTCGCGTCGAACGACGCGAGCTCGTCCGCCAACAACAAGGCGGCAACGCTGCAGGCGGCCAAGCAGGGCCAGCAGGCGTCCAGCTCGAGCGGCAACTCCGGCTGCACCAAGTTCTGCACCGGCGGCGGTGGCAACCTCACGCCGCAGGACCAGAGCCTGAACCAGTCGGCGAACACGTCACAGCAGGCCGCGTCGGCTGCTGCAGCCAACCAGAAGGTGATGAACGTCAACGTCCCCGTCACCATCGTCGGTTGGGGATCGGTCGGCACTGCCGGAGGCTCGGCCAACCAGGCCGCGGCCAACTCCGCCAGCTCGTCGGCGAGCAACGCCGCGCTCACCGCGCAGCTCGCAGCTCAGGGCCAGAGCGCCTCGAGCTCGAGTGGCAACACCGGATGCTCCGCCTACTGCACCGGCGGCGGCGGGAACATCACGCCGCAGAGCCAGAGCCTCGGCCAGCACGCCGGCACCAGCCAGGGCGCAACGTCCCTCGGCTCCGCCCACCAAGGAGCGTCCAACACCAACAGCCCGGTGACGGTCGGCTAACCCGCCCGCACCAGACCTGATCGAACCCGCACGCCGGACACCGGGCGTCCGACGCGACGGGCACGTCTCACCCACCACCCGTGGGGAGGGTCACTGGTCCCATCCCCCAGTGGCTCTCCCCGCCGGGTACGCGCGCGGCCGCAGTCGCACGCTTTGGGGTCAGCTGGGCACCGGGTGGGCGTCCAACCTGCGCCGAAATCGAGAAGGGAGGTCAGGCGGGGACGGCCTCGGCCTGGCGACAGGTCTCGGCCCGACAGATCTTCAGCGCGTCGACGCGCCGGTGGAGCGCGTCGAGCAGCGACGGCCGCGCCGTCGTCGCGATGTTGTGGAGCTCGTACGGATCCCGCTGCAGGTCGTACAGCTCCTTCGCCCCCGTCACGTATTCGACATAGAGGTACCGAGGCGTGCGGACCGCGTGGAATTCGGGGGCCGGGTCGTGCACTGCCGCGCTGTGCATCCCGGGCACCTTGGGGCCGCGGGAGGGCGCGGTCTCGTCGATCGCCTGGTCGGGGTCGGGCGGTTCGAGCGGTGAGCCGCGACGGGCCTCGGCCTGGCCGGGCTTGAGGATCTCCCGCCAGTGCTCGAGCAGGAACGCGTCGCGCCAGTGTTCGGGCGCCGGACCATCACGGAGGAGCGGCACGAGAGACCGGCCGTCGACGAATTCGGGCGGCTTCACGCCGGCGAGGTCGGCGAAGGTCGGCGCCCAGTCGACGTTGCCGACCAGCTCGTTCTGCGTGCGGCCCTTGGGCACGCCCGGGCCTCGCACGATGAAGGGCACGTGGACGTCCTCGTCGTAGGCGGTCTGCTTCCCCGCGGGCAGCCGGTGCTCGCCCAGGTGGTAGCCGTTGTCGGACGCGAAGACGATGTAGGTGTCGTCGAGCTGGCCGTTGCGCTGCAGCGTCGCGGTCAGGTCCGCCACCTGCGCGTCGACGGCCTGCAACGACTGGATGCGATGGCGGTAGAGCGCGTCCACCCGGGCCTTGATGGCGGGGGTCATCAACGGCGTGTCGCGGAGCCAGCTCGGCTTGTCGCTGATGCTCGCCTCGTTGTAGCTCGGCACGCGCGGCGCCTGCGCACCGGGGAAGATGTTGCCCTCGCCCGGCGGCGGTGTCGCGGGGTTGTGCGGCGCGTAGACCGGCAGGAAGGCGAAGAACGGCTTGTGGTCACGACCCGCTCGGGTCATGAAGTCCGACGCGAGGTGGCTGTACACGTCGGTGCCGTAGTCGGCCGGCGCGTCGCCGAAGTGGACGATGCGCCCGTTCTCGTTGAGGTTGTAGTCGTACTGCCGGTACGGGTTGCCGCCCTTGGTCGGGCTGTCGAACTCGTCCCAGCCCGGCGGGACGAAGGTTTCGCTCGCGCCGTCCGGGTATCCGTTGAGGTACTTCCCGAAGAGCCCGGTGCGGTAGCCGGCCTCGTGGAGCCACGTCCCGATCGTCGAGCGCTCCACCCCGTTGCGATGCGCGGTCTCGAACCCGCCGTTCTCCCCCCCGTTCGTCTCGACTCCCGTGTTGTGCGAGTACTGGCCCCGCAGGATGGTGGTGCGCGACGGGCAGCACAGCGACACGCTGACGAACGCCTCCGAGAAGCTCGTTCCCTGGTCTGCGAGCAGCGCGCGCACGTGCGGCATCACGGACAGGTCCGACTTCGCCATGTCGTCGGCCAGCACGAAGAGGATGTTCGGGCGCGTGCGATCGTTCGGCGCGGCCGATGCCGATGCGGCCGGCGCACCTACCCCGATGGCCACGAGCGCGGCCGCGCACACCAACGCCACACCTCGACGCACGAACACTCCTCCTACTCCGCCCCACGATGCTCTCCGTCCAGTGAGAAGACGGTGAGTCCGGCGACGGCCTGCCTCAGCTCACCCGCCGTAGTTCATGCGGGTGTCCTCCATGCGGAGCACCGCGGTCTCCTCGTCCTTGAAGAACCCGGCGTCGACGACCTCGCCGACGAAGAACGTGTGGTTGCCCGCGACCAGGCGCTCGCGCACTTCGCAGTCGATGTACGCCGCCGCCTGCCCGAGGATCGGTGCGCCCGTGACCTTCTCGACGTACGCGAAGCCGTTGAGCGTCCTCGCTTCGAGATCGACGTCGACGGGCTTGGTGAACTTCCGGACGATGCTGCGATCCTCCTGGTCGATCAGCGAGAGCGCGAAGCACCCGCCCGCCTCGATCAGCTCGTGGGTCAGCGCGCTGCGCTCCACCCCGACGCCGATCCACTTCGGGTCGAAGCTGACCTGGGTCACCCAGTTGGCGGTCATGCCGTTGCGCCGGTCGCCCCGATCCGTGCTTCCCACGACGTAGAGACCGGACGGCATCTTCCACAGGACACGCCGGCGGAGTCGGTCGTACTCGTCGCGCTGCTCGTCGGTCTCCGTGCCGGGCGGGTACGGCCCGACCGGTCCGCTGCCCCCGGGCTCGGCCATCCGGAAAGGCTATCGACGCGACGGCCCGCGCCGGGAACGGTGAGAACACCGGTGCACCGGCCCTCCGGCTACCGGGAGTACAGCGCCCGGGACCGCGAGCGCTGCTGGTCGTTCACGAAGCCTCAGGTTGACCGATGAGTTTGACGCCGGCGCCGGGTCCGCATGTTGAGAGAGAGCCACACTCGAAGGAGCCGATCATGGGTCTTCCCGACGTCGCGAGCCCCGAGGAGTGGCGCGCAGCACGCGTGCAGCTCCTCGCCGAGGAGAAGGCGATGACCAGGGCGCGCGACGCGCTCAGCGCGAAGCGGCGCGAGCTGCCGATGGTCGAGGTCACGAAGGACTACGTGTTCGAGGGTCCCGACGGCGAAGCGACGCTGCGCGACCTCTTCGACGGGCGCGACCAGCTCATCGTGGTCCACTTCATGTTCGCCCCGGACTGGGAGGACGGATGCCCGAGCTGCACCGCCGGCGCGGACGAGATGTCGCCCGGTCATCTCGAGCACCTGCACGCGCGGGACACCTCGCTCGTGTACGTCTCACGGGCGCCGATCAGCAAGCTCGAGCGGTACAAGGCCAAGCGCGGCTGGACGTTTCCCTGGTTCTCGTCGTTCGGGTCGGACTTCAACTACGACTACCACGTGACCCTCGACGAGTCCGTCGCCCCGGTCGAGTACAACTTCCGCAGCCCGGAGGAGTACGTACGGCGGGGCACGACCTTGTACCCGGGCGACAGCGTGGAGTACCCGGGGCGCAGCGCCTTCCTGCGCATCGACGACCGCGTGTTCCACACGTACTCGGTCTACGCCCGCGGCACCGAGACCATCGGCGGCTCGTACTACCTGCTCGACGAGACGGCGCTCGGGCGGCAGGAGGACTGGGAGGAGCCGAAGGGCCGGGCCGAGAGCGTGCGCGGCGCGGTGCCGGACTTCGCCGACTGAACGCGGCTACCCGACCTCTCCCCGGTAGGCCTCGAGCCGGACGACCAGCTCCTCGGGATGCGCGAGCGCGGGCAGATGGCCACCGGGCATCTCGTCGGGCACGATGCCCAACCGCTCGCCCACGACTCGGCGCTGGAAGTCGGCGGGGAAGAGGCGGTCGTCGCGACACAGCAGGAACTTCGTCGGCACGTCAGGCCAGGCGGCCAGCGGCCAGGGCGTCGCGAACATCGAATCGGACTCCGCGCGCGTACCCCGCCGCATCGCCGCGGCGGTCACCTCGGTGGGGACGTCGTGGAAGAAGAGCGTCTCGACGTCCTGCATGTCTGGCTCGGGGCGGCCGTCGCGCACCGCCGCGGCACGCATCGCCTCGTCATGTCCGGTGTTCGCCCACCACTCCCCCGCCGTTTCGTGCGGCCTCGGGACCATCGCGGCGACGAGGACGAGCAGGTCGGCGGGCAGCCGTTCGCACACGATCGGGCCGGTGAACCCGCCGAGCGACTGCGCGACCACCACCAGATCGGTGCGGGACCCGATCGCTTCGACGACGACGTCCGCGTAGTCCGAGAACGTCACGCCGGCTTCGCCCACCGGCAGGTCCGGGGCCAGCACGTCGTGGCCGAGCGCGACCAAGCGTGGAGCGACGAGGTGCCAGTACCAGGAGTCCGAGCCCGCGCCGGGGATCAGCACGTAGGTGGCCATCGTCACGTTCCCTTCGCCGCGAGCGGGCGTGGTGGTAGGTATGTCCGCTCTACCGGATGCAGACGGTCGGCACGCCGAGGAATCATCGGAGAGGGCGAGGAAACGATGGACCAGATCATGGCCGCAGTCGCCGAGCAGCACGCCGAGCTCGCCGGGCTGCTGGACGGCCTGGACGCAGACGGCTGGCGCTTGCCGGCGCCGGCGTGCCCGGGGTGGACCATCGCCGACGTCGTGCTCCACCTCGCGCAGACCGACGAGCTCGCCACCTCTTCGGCACGTCGGGAGTTCGGCTCGGGGTTCAGCGAGCTGTTCCGCGGCGAGTCGTCGGCGAGCAACGTCGACGAGGCGGCGGAGGTGATGGTGGTCGCCGAGCGCGACACGACGAGCGCCGACCTGTTCGAGCGGTGGACGGCGAGCGCCGCGGAGATGCGAGCCGTGCTCGGCGCCTGCGATCCCAGCGCGCGGCTGCAGTGGGTCACCGGCGAGCTGTCGGCACGCACCCTGGCCACGACCCGGCTGTCCGAAGCCTGGATCCACACCGGCGACGTCGCCGGCGCGCTCGGGGTCGAGCTCGCACCGACGGATCGCCTCTGGCACATCGCCCGACTCGCGTGGCGGACCGTTCCCTACGCCTTCACCCGTGCCGGTCGGACCCCGCCCGGCGCGGTCGCGTTCGTGCTGCGCGGTCCGAGTGGCGACGAGTGGGACTTCGAGCCCGACGGGCCGCCGGGCACGACGATCCGGGGCGACGCGGTCGACCTCTGCCTCGTCGCCGCGCAGCGCGCTGAGCCCCCGGCCACCAGCCTGCGGGGCGACGGCCCGAACGTGGATGAGGTGCTCGAGCTCGTGCGGACCTACGCCTGAGCCGTCCGCCCGGCACTACGCCCCGGACAGCTCCATCGGCTGGGCCGGCCCGCCGCCGAGCACCGCGTTGACGAGCGCGGGGAGCTCGACCGGGTAGACGACCTCGTCGGTGCGCTCCAGGTCCTCGACGGTCCACCAGCGGTGCGCCAGCAGCGCGCGCTGCTCGATCGCGTCCCAGCCGTCCGCCCCCGGCGCGAACCGGTCCACCCGCACCGCGAAGAACCACTCCGCCTGCCGGAAGTCCTTCCCGTCGAACGTGAACTCCGCCCGCCGCGTCGCGACCACCGGGCCCATCGCCGCGGGATCGAGACACAACCCGGTCTCCTCGCGCACTTCGCGCACGGCTGCAGCCTCGAGCGACTCACCATCGTCGATCCCACCGCCGGGCGTCAGCCACCAGGTGCCGGCCTCGGGCCGCGCCGGGTCGCGGCCGTGGATCAGCAGCACTGCCCGGTCCGCGACGAGCAGGACACGGGCCGCGCGCCGCTGGATCACCACTCGCCGGACGCTAGCGAACGATGGGTCAGAAGAAGCCGGCCTTCACGTCGTCGAACCGGAACCGCCACACCGCGATGGCCGCGAAGAGCAGCGCCATGCCGGCGAGCATGCCGGTCGGCCGGATCACCCCACCGAGGCCCTGGCCGTCGAGCACGACCGAGCGCATGCCCCGCATGGCCCAGTAGGTCGGTGTCGCGGGAGCGATCGTCTGCGCCCAACCGGGCAACACGTTGAACGGCACGAACGCCCCGCCGATCGCGCCGAACAACACCATGCCCGTGAATGCGAACGCGTTCGCCTGCTGCGCAGTCCGGCTCAACGCGGTCGCCGCCACGCCGAGGAGCACCAGGCAGACGCAGAACGCGACGACCAGCGGGACGAGTGCGAGCGCGTCGCCTTGCATCGAGAGCCCGAACAGCACGACGCCGACGCCGAGGACGAGCGCGAACTCGGCGATGCCGATCGCCACTCGTGGCACCGACTTGCCGACGACGATCTCGATGGAGGTCGCCGGGCTGGCGCGCAAGCGGTCCCACGTCCCCCATCCGTGCTCGGCGAAGAATGCGAACGTCACGAGCGAGACGAGGAAGAACGCGCTCATCACGGCCTGACCGGGCACCACCTGCTCCGCACCGGTTGCATTCCGATACCCGGCCTGGACGAGTGCGGGCTGCAACGCGGGCTTGAGGAACGCGATCGTGATCACGGGGAACACGATCAGCACCATCAACGGGGTGGGGTCGCGCCGCGCGAGGCGGAGCTCGTGCTCGACGATCGCGAGGATGCGCCGAGCCGAGCTCACGAGCCCACCATCTCGGACTCGGTGTCGTAGCGCCGGCCGGTGACGGCGAGGAACACCGACTCGAGATCGGGGCGGATCACCTCGATCGCCCGCAGTGACCCGGCATCCGGGCCCAGGCGTGGAAGCAGCCGGCCCGCGGTGCGCGCCGGGTCGTCGGTGGGGATCCGCAACGCGCGGCCCTCGACGACCGCGCCGTCGCCGCACACCGAGGCCGGGATCGGGCCGTCGAAGGTGAGCTCGAGCGCGGTGGTGCCGTGCCGACTGACCAGCTCGGCGAGACCACCTCGCGCGACGACCCGCCCGCGGTCCATGACGGCGACGCGCGCGTCGAGCTGCTCGACCTCGTGCAGGTAGTGGGTCGAGTACAGGACCGAGGAACCTTGCGCGGCGACATCCCGCACGAGGTCGAGGATCTCGGCGCGGGTGCGGACGTCCGCGCCGGTCGTCGGCTCGTCCAGGAGGACCAGCGCAGGACGGTGCACGAGCGCGATCGCGGTGTGCAGCCGGCGCCGTTCTCCGCCCGACAGCTCCGCCGCACGGCGCGCCAGCAGGTCGCGCAACCCGAGCGCGTCCGCCACGTCGTCGATGCGGTCGCGCCGAGTCCGGCCGCGCAGCCCGGCGAGCGCGGCGAAGAGCTGCAGGTTGTCGCGCACGGACAGCGGGAGGTACACGCCGGTCTCCTGGGGAGCGAGCCCGATGTGGTGGCGCGCCGCCTGCGGGTGGCGCGCCACGTCGATGCCGCGCACCCGCACCGACCCCGCGTCGGCGCGGCGCAGACCCGCCACGATCGAGACGAGCGTCGTCTTCCCCGCGCCGTTGGGTCCGAGCAGGGCCAGCACCTCGCCCGGGGCCACGTCGAGGTCGACCCCGTCGAGCGCGGTCCGGGACCCGTAGGCCTTGCGCAGCCCCTCGATCTCCAGCCCCTGCGGCGCTGGACACCTGCCGGTCTCTGACATACTGATGAGTATGCAGCAGACCGACGGGTATGACAAGGGGCGACGGTGGCGTTCGAGCCCCTGACCCCGGAGCGCCGGCGCGCGATGACGCGTCGCCACCTCCTCGACGCCGCGGCGGACGTCTTCGCGCGCCAGGGCTTCCACGGCTCGACCATCGACGAGATTGCGAAGGCCGCAGGCTTCACCAAGGGCGCGGTGTACTCGAACTTCACCAGCAAGGACGAGCTGTTCCTCGCGCTCCTCGACGATCGCATCGAGCTGCAGTTCGCGATCGTGACCGAGGTGCTGGAGAGCGGGTCGCACGAGCAGGGCGAACAGCGGCCGCGCATGCGAGACCTCATCCAGGCGGGAAGCTTCTTCGCCGACGAGACCTGGCAGACGCTCTACTTCGAGTTCGTCCTCTACTCCCGGCGCCACCCGGAAGCGGCCGAGAAGCTCGCGGCGCGCGCCGAGCAGGAGCGTGCGTTCGTCGTGCAGCTCATCGAGAGCGAGCTCACGGCGGTCGGCGGCACCGCGAAGTACCCGATCCGCGAGCAGGCTGCGATCTCGCTCGCGCTCTTCGAGGGACTCGGACTCGCGCGCCTCATCGATCCGCGCTCGGTGACGGACGCGACCCTCGATACTGTCCTCGCTCTGCTCTACGACGCGTGGGGAGTCCCCGAGGACGATTGAGCTCGGCGCAGCGCGTCACCAGAACGTGTCGTCGGCCTCGAGGCCGAGGTCCGGGTGGCCGCCGGTGATGATCGGCTGGCAGTTGCCGAGCCCGATCCCGCCCCCGACGGGATCGGTCACGCGAATGACGGTGTCGCGGATCTGGTGCAAGCGGCGCGCGCTCTCCGGGTCCGCGCAGTCGGCGACGTGCTCACCGTCGACGTGGTGCTCACCGCGCCATTCGCCGTGGTGGTGACCGTCGAAGCCGAAGTAGAGGCCGGCACCGAGCTGGATGCCGGTGTCGTCGAGCACTTCGACGTCGAGCTCGCGCGTGACTCCGTCTGCCGTCGTCGCGCGCACGACACCGCCGCGCAGGCGCCGGTTCGTCGGGTCGTATCCGAGCTCCGGGGCGAGGTCGAGCCACGGCTCGACCGACCCGTCGGGATGCTCGACGCCGCCCATCACGACTTTGTGCACCAGCCCCAGGCCGGGTGCAGTGACGATCTGGAAGTGCAGGAGCATCCCGTAGCGGGTGCCGTCGTCGCGTTCGAACAGCAACGGGCACCAGATCATCTGGAACCCGAGCCCGGCGAGCGGGTCCGCGTCGGGGACGTCGGGCGCGGGCGGGCCCACGTCGTAGCGGACGCCCCACGAGTGGTCGCGGGTCGAGACGCAGGCGTCGCCGCCGAGCTCGGTCCGCTCCCCGTCCACCTCGACCCAGCCCGAGCCGGTCCCGATCTGGTGGTACCGCACGAGGTCGGCCGACGTGCGGTACACGTCCTGGTGCACCGTGCGCGCCTCGAACGCGGTCGGCAGCGCGGCCTCGAACGTCCACTCGAACGCGACGGGTTGCACGTCGTTGGCGTCCAGTGCGAAGCGGACGGCGCGCAACGGCTCGACCACCTCGTAGCGGAGCGGCGCGACGGCGGTCGACTCGGCATCCGCCGCGAGGCGACGGCTGGCGCGCACCGTCCACTGGTGCCGGCCGCGCGAGACCGCGCCGTAGCCGTCGATCACGTTGCGGTTCGTGTACTTGCCCATCCCGAATCCGAGCTGGATCGAGCCGTCGCGCGCCATCGCCATCGCGCAGACCTTCTCGGTCCAGGCGGGGTCGCTCGGCCCGACCGCGGCGAACGTGTCGGCGACCTGGTGGTGGAAGCCCTCGTCCGCGGCGACGATCGGGCCGATCGGGTTGGTCATCCCGCGACGGCGTCCCAGTACGTGCCTTCGAGCAGCCGCTCCAGCGAGCGGCGGTGGAGGATCAGGTTGTCCGGGTCCTCGGGCATCTCCTGGTCGCCGAACTGCACCCCGCGGCGGGTGGCTCGCGTCATCACGATGGCGTGACGGACCGCGCCGTAGACGATGAACCAGTCGAGGTCGACGGGCTCGTGCCCCGAGACGTCGGCGTAGTGCGCGACCACGCGGTCGCGCCGGAACATCTGCGGCAGGCCTTCCATCTCCATGTCCTGACACAGGTCCTGGAAGAAGCGGTGCAGGAAGATCATCCAGCCGACATCGAGCTCGCGCGGCGCGACCCCCGCCATCTCCCAGTCGAGGACCCCGACGGGCTCGAAGTCGCGGAACATCATGTTGCCGACACGAGCGTCGCCCCAGCTCAGCGCGGGCGCGTTCGCGTCGGCCGCCTCCGGCCAGTGGTCGTCGAGCCAGTCGAACGCGCGCTCGATCAACGGGAACCGGAGCCCATCGCGCGCCCACTCGTAGTAGTCACGCTCGTGGGCGATGTGCCGGCGCAGCGCGCTGTCGCCCGGCTCCGGGAACTGCAGGAAGTCGAGGTCGGCCTCGGCGGTGGTCGTGTCGTGCACGCCGGCGAGGACTTCGACCGCGCGCCGCTCCATCAGCTCGCGCTCCTCTTCGGTCGCCTCGGTCACCCAGCTCCCCATCGGGTAGGGCATGACGTCGGGCGGCACCAGGCCGTCGATCCGCCGCATGACGAAGAACGGGGTCCCCACGTGCTCGTCCGACGGCTCGTCGAACACGACCTCGGGCACCGGCACGCTCGTGCGCTCGCCGACGAGGCGGATCACGCGGGCCTGGCGCGCCAGGTCGTAGTCCTGGAAGATCGGGTAGGCGTCGGCCGCCGGACGGAGCCGGGCGACGAACTGGCCCGCCACCTCCTCGTCACCGGTGCCCCAGTGCGCGTCGAAGAGCACGGTCTCGCTCGACATCCCGTTCGCCGACGGCCGGTCGAGGGACGTGATCTCGGCCGCCTCGTCGCCGGTCCGGCCCCGGAGCCAGCGCTCCAGCGCGACGCGGAGGTCCTCCGAGGTGCGGGTCGAGATCGTCAGCGTCTCGGGATCGGTCCATTCGACCGCGGGCATCTCCTCGTTCATGGCGCCCATCATGTCGGATGCAGGCGGACCGGCACCACGTCGCACGCAACGCTCAGGCCCGCGCCGTCCGCTCCAGGTACGCGATCCCCCGCGGCGAGAGCCGGTAGCCCTTGGTGAGGCTGAGCGTGAGACCGAGGTTCTTGAGCTTGCGCACGTCGAGCTTGAACGGGGCCCGCTCGCGTCCGAGCTCCTCGGCCAGGTCGCCCGCGCGCACCTCGGGCCGTCGGCCGATGATCGCGAGGGTCCCGAGCGTCCACGCGCCGTACGAGCTCGCGGCGTCGAGCCGGTCGAGCCGGCGGTCGATGGCCGCGACGTCGGCGTCGGTCAGGGTGTCGTCGTTCGCAAGGTCGTCGCGTGGATCGGGTCCCGGCACCGCGTGGAACTGCACGCGGTAGACGGGAAGTTCGTCGGTGCCGCGCAGGTCGGCGACGACCGCGGCCGCGGACGGGTAGCCGCTACGACGGGCATCGGAGTCGGTGATCGACGCGGCGCCGACGATGTCGACGGACTCGACCTCGAGGATGCCGACCGCGGTGCGGTAGCGGTGCCCGGCGATCGCCTGCGACCGCTTCCAGCGCCGGAACGTCACCGTGACCGAGCCGTCCTGCACCCCGTCGCGGAACCGGACCTCGAACAGCACGGCGCGGAGGCTACGCGCCTCGCCCACCACGCGTCTTGGCGTCGCCCGGGACCCTCTGCGGGTCCGAAGCGACGCCAAAACGGGGATGGTGCGCGAGTTGTGGGTCAGGCGTTGTGAACGGCCTCGATCTCGATCTCGATCTTGGCCTTCTTGCCGACGAGGACACCGCCGGACTCGAGCGCCTGGTTCCATGTCAGGCCCCACTCCTCACGGTCGAGCTCGGTCGACGCGGAGAACACGGCCTTGTCGTTGCCGAACGGGTCGGTGATGCTCCCCTGGTACTCGAGGTCGAGCGTCACCGGCTTCGTCGCACCGTGGAACGTCAGCTCGCCGTCGACGGCGTACCGATCACCGACCGAGCGGACGCCCGTGCTGGCGAACTCGATCGTCGGGTACGACTCGACGTCGAAGAAGTCGGCGGAGGTGAGGTGGCCGTCGCGCTGGGGGTCACCGGTCGAGATGCTCGCCGGCGCGATCTCCACCTGGACCGACGACGCCTCGGGGGTGTCGCCGACGTGGATCGAGCCGCCGAACTCGGCGAACCGGCCGCGGACCTTGGCGACCATCAGGTGGCGGACGACGAACTCGACCGACGAGTGCGAGGCGTCGATGGTCCAGGTGCCGGCGGCGGGCAGGGCCCGGGTCTCGGAGGTTGCGGTGGTGGTCATGCGTGCTCCTCGGGTCAAGTAGTTGCGTGATCAGATGTTGTACTAGAAGATATCTTCTCATACAGATAATGACGTGTCAAGCAAGACCTGGTATCCTGGGCGATGTGAAGACCCAAGCGACCACCGAGGCCCGGGACGACGAGCGCATCCGTGCGTTCGGCCTGCTCCACGAGGCCCACCGCCGGCTCGACCGGGCGTTCAGCGGCTCGCTCGAGACGGCCTGCGGGATCAGCGGGCCCTTCTTCGAGGTCCTGCTGCGGGTCGGCCGCTCCCCCGGCGACCGGCTCAACATGAGCGAGCTGGCCACCCAGCTCGGGCTCACCAGCGGTGGCACGACCCGCCTGGTGGACCGCATGGTCGCCGCCGGGCTCGTGGAGCGCGAGTCCTGTCCGAGCGACCGCCGGGTCCAGTGGGTCGTGCTCAGCGACGCGGGCGAGCGCAAGCTCGACGAGGCGCTCGACGTGCACCTGGACGACCTCCAGCGCGAGATGTTCGACCGCCTCGACGCGACCGAGCTCGCGGTGCTCGAGCGCGCGCTCGACAAGCTGCGCGCGACCGACGATCCGCCGCGGTGACCTGAGCGTGCCGGGCGGGGTGCCCGAGCCGCGCGCGGTCGACGTCGACGGTGCCGTGGTCGGTGTCTACGACTACGGCGACCCGACGGGCACGCCGGTGATGGTCTTCCACGGAACCCCCGCGTGCGGCGCGGGCTTCGCCTGGGCCGACGCCGCGGCAGCCGAGCGCGGCCTGCGCCTCGTCGCGCCCGACCGTCCCGGCGTCGGCATCTCGAGTCGCGTCACCGCGTGGACGATCGCCGAATACCCGGCGCACGTCGCCGCGCTCGCGGACGCGCTCGGGATCGACCGCTTCGCGGTCTGGGGCTACTCGGGCGGCGGTCCCTACGCGGTCGCGTGCGCCGCGCTGCTCGACGACCGTGTGACGACGACCGCGGTGGCCGCCGGGATGGGACAGATCGGGGCCTGGGCGACGATCGACGAGTCCGAGAAGACCGACCGCCAGATGCTCGAGCTCTCCACCACCCACCCGGCCGTCGCGCGGTTCCTCCTCGGGGCCAGCGGCCTCGGCGCGCGCATCAGCCCGAAGATCGCGATGCGCAGCTTCGAGAAGCAGCTCGGCCCGAGCGACCGGGCGGTGGTGCCCACGCTCGGCTCTCCGCGAGAGGCGATGGCGCTCTTCACACAGGCCTTCCTGCACGGCGCGCACGGCGTCGTCGCCGACTACGCCGCCATCGCGCGGCCGTGGGGCTTCGATCTCGGGTCGATCGAGACGCCGATGGCCGTCTTCCATGGCGACGCCGACACGATGGTCCCGCTGCGCCATGGAGAGGAGCTGGCCGAGCGGGTACCGGGCGCCACCCTGACGGTGTGGTCGGGTGCGGGGCACCTCGGCACGATCTCCCACGTCGGCGACGTCCTCGACGCGCTCGGGTAAGCGCCATGCCCATCGCGTCGATGCAGGCGGCAGTGGCCGCGGTCCGTAGCCGGGACCGCATCGCGGTCCCGTTGGGTCCCGGGATCCCGGGGACGTTCCTCCACGCGCTCGGCGCGCGGGACGACTTCGAAGATCTCCAGGTCTTCGGCGCGCTGCTGACCGACCTCTACGAGCTGTTCACGCGGCCCGGCGTGCGGCTCCTGTCCGGGTTCTACGGACCCGCCGAGCGCTACCTGCGCGACACCGGCGCCAACGTCGAGTTCATCCCCTCGGACTTCCGGCGGTTCTCCCCGATCGTCGAGCGGTTCCACCCCCGGGTCGTCGCGGCCGCGGTGTCGGCGCCCGACGCCGACGGCTGGATGAGCCTCTCCCTGCACTCGGGCGCGGCCTGGTACGAGCTGCGCCGCGTGGTCGCCGATCCGCAGCGCTTCGTCGTCGCCGAGTCCTCACCCCACTTCCCGCGCACCGCCGGGCTCGAGCCCGAGTTCCCCCACCGCCTGCACGTCGACGAGGTCGACTTCGTCGTCGAGACCCACGCGCAGCCCTACGCACTCGCCACCGCGGACCCGAGCCCGATCGAGCGCACCATCGCGGAGAACGTCCAGCCGTTCATCCATTCCGGCTCGACGTTGCAGATCGGCATCGGGGGGATCCCGGACATGGTCGTCGCGCTGCTCGCCGACGGCGACGCCGGTGACTACGGGGTGCACTCCGAGATGTTCACGACCGGTCTGATGCGCCTGCACCGCGCGGGCAAGGTCACCAACGCGCGCAAGGGGCAGTTCGACGGGTTCTCGGTCACGACGTTCGCGGCCGGGACCTCCGAGCTCTACGAGTGGCTCGATGGCAACGACGAGGTGCGCTTCCTCCCCGTCGACATCGTCAACTCACCGGAGACGATCTCCCGCAACGTGGACATGGTGACGATCAACGGCGCCCTCGCCGTCGACCTGTGGGGTCAGGTCACCGCCGACTCGCTCAACGGCCGCCAGTTCTCCGGGATCGGCGGGCACGAGGACTTCGTGTCGGTCTCCGGGCTCGAGCTCGGCGACCGGGCCGTGATCTGCCTGCCGTCGACTGCGACCGTCGCGGGCGAGGTCATCTCGCGCCTCGTGCCCGCGCTCCCCGAGGGGATGCTCGTCACGACCCCGCGCCACCAGCTGGACCTCGTGGTGACCGAGCACGGCGTCGCCCACCTGCGCGGCCGCACCGTGCGCGAGCGAGCACTTGCGCTCGCCGCGATTGCGCACCCGGACTTCCGCGCCGATCTCGAGCGCCGCGCCCGCCTCCTGGACTGACCGGACTCGTTCGGGTCAGAACGCGAGGTCGGTGCCGCGGTCCTGAAGCGCCGCGAGGCGCTCGGGCGCCTTCTTCAGCTGGAAGGACAGCAGGATCTGCAGCAGACCGGCGATGATCGAGTAGATCCCGATCAGCAGCAGGATGACGTACGCGGTCACGTCCGGCCACGCCAGCATCAGGATGCCGAGGATCGCCTCGACGACGCCGAGCACCACGAGCCAGCCCCAGCCGTAGCCGCGCAGCATGGCCGCGGCGACGACGCGTGCGATCCCGCCGACGAGCAACGTGATCCCCCAGATCACCGCGATCGCGAGGAACGTCACGCCGGGCCAGGAGATGACGACGATCCCGCCGATCACGACCAGGATCCCGAGCACGACCGCCCACGCGCGCGAACCGCCGCGGCGTCCGCCGGAGACCATCTCGACCAGCCCGTCGAAGATCAGGAACGCGCCGACGATGATCGCGATCGCCGTCGCCCCCGCGGCCACGTTGAACAGCATCACGAAGCCGAAGACGGTGAAGATGATGCCGATGACCAGCACCACCCACCAGACCCTCGCCACCTCACCTGCGGCCTCGTCCAGCGTCGGATCCGGGTGATCGATGCCCATGGTCTCCCCCTTTGCCCGTCTCGGGCGGGAGCGTACCGGCGCGACGACGGCCGCGGTATGACCTAGGTCGCGGTCGTCCAGTCGTAGACGACGGAGGTGCGCACCGCGATGTCGTGGATCCCGGCCCTTCGACGGCTCACGATCACCCACGCGAGCGCGATCGCGCCGAGCGTGGCGCAGATCAGGGCGCGGAGGAACGAGCGGCGTGGGCGCAGCAGCTGGCCCCGGTTCGTGACCACGCGGAGGCCCATCACGCTCTTGCCGATGGTCCGGTTCGTGCCCGTCCATCCTGCGGTGAGGTACAGGACCGCGATCACCCATTCGGACCCGAGCGTGACCCCGGCGGGCGGACGCGGCACGTGGAAGCTGCCGCTGCCGACGAGGTAGTCGGCGAGCGCCACGCAGACCAGGATGCCGACGTAGATCAGCACGACGATGCCCCAGTCGATCGCGTCTGCCGTCACCCGGCTCGCGATCCCGGCGCGCTTGCCCTGGAGGCCGCGCGCGGTCGCGTTCCGGATCGGGCTGCTCGTCGCCGCCGTCACGCGTCCTCCTCGGGCGCCTCGGGGTCGTAGCCCGGTACCACGAGGTTGCGCGTCTTGCGTCGCAACAGGATCCGGTCGGTCACGCGGTCGACGAACCCGTCGAGCCGCATCGCGGTCACGCGGCCGCCGTCCACCGCGTCGCCGGTGATCGACCCGGTCGACTGGCGCACGATCGCGCCGATGTCGACCTCGGCGATGATCTCCTGCGCCATCGGCGCGATGTCGACCCGGCCCATGATCCCCTGGACGTCGACCCGCCCGACGATCGCGTTGACGTCCACCCGGTCGATGATCTTCTCCACGTCCACCCGGTCGATGATCTTCTCGACATCGACCCGGTCGATGATGCCCTCGACGTTCACGCGGTCGAGCAGGGCGTCGATGTCGACGGTCGCCACGACCGCATCGATCGGCAGCTGGCCCATGAGCGAGTTCATGTCGAGCTGCGCGACCACCGCCGTCGCGAGCTCCGGAGCGAGCCGGCGGACGAACTCGGTCACCAGCGCGCGGTTGCGCGCCTGCTCCACCTCGCCCGCGTCGCTCCAGCGCTCGAGGTAGCCCTCGGTCGCCCGGACGGGACCGCCCACGATCGGAGCCCGGGCGAGCGAGGCGGCGACCCCGGCGAGCCCGCGCTCGACGCGGGCGGAGACGTCGAGCATGCGACGCTGCGCGACCAGACCGGCGCCCATCAGCGCGCCCGGAACCAGCCGCACCAGCCCGGGGGCCGACACCTCGTCCTCGGGGTCGGCCGGCTCGCCCGGGACGAAGCGTTCGATCGCGTCCACCGCCGCCGTCGTCGCGATGCTCGCGGCGCCGAGGCCGAGGTCACTCGCCCGGCGCAGGAAGCCGGTCAGGCCGAGCACGGGCGGCTCGGGCCGGGTCCACGGGACGACGGCCGTGGTCGGCGGAACCCGCCCGTCGTCGGGGTGCGGCGGCCGCTGCTCCATGGTGGATTCCTACACCTCTTCGGACGAGCCCGGGCCGCCCGGGTCCCGACCCGCCGCGACGGCGACGAGGTTGCGGATGCCGCCGTGGCGAACGGACTCGGCCAGCGCAGCCGGGGAGTACCCCGGATGGTGCGGGGCGACGCGCACGCGCAGCGCGCTCGGGACGATCTCGAAGCGCAGCGGCGAGTCGAAGTGCAGCGCCTCGCCGTCGACACCGGCTTCGATCGACTGGCCGGAACGGACCTCGAAGCGGTCGGCGTCCCACTCGCGCCACCCGCGGAACCGCGACACCGTTCCCGCGGTCTGCGCCGCGACCAGCGCGGCGACGTCCGCCCCACCGCGGACCTTCACCACGACCACGCCGAGCTTGCCCGAGTCCATCCGGACCCGGGAGCCGAACCCGCCGATGCGATCCAAGCGGTAGCGGCCGTTCGAGATGAGCATGAGGTCGGCGGACTCGTGGGCGGTGCCTCCGGGACCGAGGTACTCGAGGTCGAACGGCGTGCTCTGCGGACCGAGCAGCTGCGGGAGCATCTCCGCGACGGTCCCGAGCTTGTTGTCGCGGTACGCGTCGGACTGGACCACCCGGGCGTAGACGCCGAGCGAGACGTTGTTGACGAAGACGCGCCCGGCGCACCGGCCGACGTCGACCCGGCGCTCGTACCCCTCGGCAAACGCGTCGAGGGAGCCGACCACGTCGTCGCGATCCACGCCGAGGTCGAGCGCGAGGTGGTTGCGGGTCCCTGCCGGCACGCAGACGTAGGGCAGGTCGTGCTCGACCGCGATGGACGCGACCAGGGCCTGCGAGCCGTCGCCGCCCGCCATACCTATCGCGTCCGCGCCGCGCGCGACCGCTTCCCGGGCGAGCTCCTCGAGGTCGTCGCCGGGACCGAGCAGCACCGGCTCGATGCTCCGGCGGTGCGCCTCGTCGACCAGGTGGTGCTTGTCGACCTTGCCGCCGCCGGACTTCGGGTTCATCAGCAGCACCGGTCGCTGCGCTGCACCCACCCGCACGCCGGGCGGTCGCCGCGTGCGCATGGTCTTCGGATCCGCGCCCACCGCGTAGCGCGCCGCGAGCGTGGCCGCGACCAGCAGCACGACGACGACCACCAGCTCCAGCACCGTGCGCTTGCGGAGCAGGATCAACGCCGCGAGCGCGACCATCACGACCGCGATCACCGTCGCGACCACCCGTGGGGTCCCGCGTCGCGTCGCAGCGGTGAACCCGGCGACGGCCGCGACGATCGCGGCGACCCACGCCCCGACCAGTGCGAGCACGTCGTTGCTCAGCAGCACGAGGATCGCGATCACCGTGGCCGCGTACCCGATCAGCGCTACGACGGCCGTGACCCGGCGCGAGGCCGCCGGCCGCTCCGGCTCAGCCACGGAACTGCGGACCGTCGAACCGGTCGACCGTCGCGAACTCGTCGACCGGCCGTCGAGTGAGGCGCGTAGGGAACCGGTCGGGGACGCCGAGCGCGACGACCGCGGCGAGCCCGACGTCCGGTGGCATGCGCAGCACCGCCCGCGCCGCGGGCTCCTGGCGGGCGAGGAACGAGGTGAGCACCCCACCGAGCCCTTCGTCGCGCGCCGCGAGGAGCAGGTTCTGGGCGAACGGGTACACCGAGCCTCCCCCGACGATGCTCTGGCGCTCGAGCCCCCAGTCCAGCACCGCGAGGCTCGGCAGGTGGGCACCGATGACGAGCAGCGCCGGCACGCGGTCGAGCGTGTCCACGAACGCCGCGGGGCGCGGCGTGGCGCGCGCGGCCTCGAGGTCGATGTGCGACCGGTTGGGCGTCCCGTCGGGCCCGGGGCCGAACGGGACCTGGCCGGCCTCGACGAACGCGACGTACTCGCGCCAACCGAGCGCGACGAGGTCCCGGATCGCGCGGCGCTGCTCCGGGTCCTTCACCACCACGACCCGCCAGGGCTGCCGGTTGCCGCCGCTCGGGGCGAAGCGGGCACGTTCGAGCACGCGCGCGATCGCGGCGTCGTCCACGGGCGCGTCGGTGAAGGCCCGCACCGCGCCGGTCGTGCGCATCACCTGGTCGAGCTCCATCAGCCGCCCCCGATCATCGTCGCCGCGTATTCGCGCATCCGGTCGATCCACCCGGCGCGAGTCGTGTGACCGTCGAACTGCACCGCGAGCCACGTCACCCCGGCCGCCTCGTAGTCCTTCGGGTCGTCCTCGAGGCCGAAAGGCGCGAAGCAGACCTCGAGCGGCGCGGTGCGCCCGATCTTGTCGGCGTGGTCTCGGGCCGCACCCAACCGCTCCGCGAGCTCGATCATCGACGTGATCGCCGGCGTCTTGGTGGCGCGGGCGGCAGCCGGCGGGTTCGGGAACGGCACCCAGCCGTCGCCGAGCTCGACCGCCCGCCGCATCGCGCGCGCACTGTTCCCGCCGATCCAGATCGGCACCGTCGGCCGGCTCGCGGGCCGGGGCCGCTGCGTGACCGCGCGGGCCTTGAAGTGGCGACCCTCGAACTCGACCTCGTCCTCGGTCCACACCCGGCGCATGACCTCGATGCACTCGTCGAGCAGCTCGTTGCGCTCGTCGAAGTCGACCCCCAGCGCACCGAACTCCGGCCGCAGGTAGCCGGCCGCGACGCCGAGGATCACGCGGCCCCCGGACAGCGCGTCGAGCGTGGCGACCCCCTTGGCCGCGAGAAACGGGTTGCGGTACGCGGCCACGTACACGTGGGTCTGCAGGCGCAGCGTCGTGGTCGACGCGGCCGCGAACGCGAGCCCCACGAGCGGCTCGAGCGCGTGGTGACCTCCACCGACGAGCCACTGCTGGTCGGCGGCCGGATGGTCGGTGACGTAGGCGGCGTCGAAGCCCGCAGCTTCGGCCGCGGCGGCCATCTCCGCGATCGCCGGCCCGGTGACGAGCTCGCTCTCGGCGTCGACGTGATCGACGGGAAGCCCCACGCTGAAACGCATGGGCGCACGCTACCGTCGCGCCACCTTGCCCACCCGGAGGACCGCAGCGCCATGACGAGCCCGGCGATCGGCGACATCGACCTCAGCGACATCGAGTTCTGGGCCCGGCCCGAGGACGAGCGCGAAGCCGTCTTCAAGCGCCTGCGCGACGACGCACCGATCACCTTCTATGACGAGGTGCTGATCGAGGGGTTCCCGCAGGGGCCCGGCTACTGGGCGTTGACCCGCTACGCGGACGTCATGCACGCGAGCCGTCACCCGGAGCTGTTCGTCTCCGGCCGGGGCGGCACGAACATCGGCGACATCCCCCAGGAGCTCGCGGAGTTCCTGGGCTCGATCATCAACATGGACGACCCTCGCCACAAGAAGCTGCGCGGCCTCGTCAGCTCGGGCTTCGGCCCGAAGCAGCTCAACCAGCTCCTCGATCAGGTGCGCGTCCGCGCCGCGGGCGTGGTCGATGCGGTTGCGGACAAGGGTGAGTGCGACTTCGTGAGCGAGATCGCGGCTCGGATGCCGCTCCAGATCGTCTGCGACATGGTCGGGGTCCCGCCGTCGCTCGAGCAGTCGGTCTTCGCGCAGACGAACATCATCCTGGGTGTCGGCGACCCCGAGTACGTCCAGAGCTACGAGGACCTCATGGGCGCGTTCATGACGCTGCACCAGATGGCGACGGAGCTCGGACAGGCTCGCCTCGACGACCCGACCGACGACATCACGAGCATCCTCATGCACGCGGAGGTGGACGGCGAGCGGCTCACGGTCCCCGAATTCGCCTCGTTCTTCATCCTGCTCGTCGTCGCCGGCAACGAGACCACGCGCACCGCGATCAGCCACGGGATGCTCGCCCTGCAGCAGCACCCCGAGCAGAAGGCGCTCTGGATCGGGGACTTCGATCGCTACGCACAGGATGCCGTCGAGGAGATCGTCCGCTGGGCGACGCCGGTCATCCACTTCCGGCGCACCGCGACCCGGGACACCGAGATCGGTGGGCACCCGATCAAGGAGAACGAGAAGGTCGTGATGTTCTTCAACTCCGCGAACCGCGACGAGCGCGCGTTCGACCGGCCGTACGAGTTCGACATCACGCGCTCACCCAACCCGCACGTCGGCTACGGCGGTGGCGGCCCGCACTTCTGCCTCGGCGCCAACCTGGCCCGGCGCGAGATCCGGGTCATGTTCGAGGAGCTGTTCCGCCGGCTCCCCGACCTCGAGATCACCGGCGAGCCCGACCGCCTCCAGTCGAGCTTCATCCACGGCATCAAGCGCATGCCCTGCTCCTTCTAGCCAAGGATCTCCGGAGGGCGACCGCCGGCCCGCGTGCCCACTGGCGCCCTCCGGCGGCAAGCCGCGAGCACTCCCCTGTTCGTCCGATTACGGCGCACAGTGATCGGGAATCGGACAAACGGCGGGGGGTCAGGCGGTGGCCTCGTGGTCGGCCTCGAGCTGCGCGTCGTCGTAGCGGCTGCGGGCCTCGGCGATGTCGGTCCCGTGCTCCGCGGCCCAGCGGGTGAGCGCCATGATCGGCTCCAGCACCGATTCCCCGAGGGGGGTCAGCGCGTAGTCCACCCGCGGCGGGACGGTGGCGTGGACCGTGCGCGACACGATGCCGTCGCGCTCGAGCTGGCGCAGGGTGAGCGTGAGCATCCGCTGCGAGATGCCCTCGACCTCGCGGCGCAGCTCGCTGAACCGCCGGCCCCGCACGCCGAGCAGCGAGATGACGAGCACGCTCCACTTGTCACCGACGCGGTCCAGGATCTCGCGCACGACGATGCAGGTGGGGCTCGTCCGCCGCTCGTCCGCACTCGGAAGTGCCGGAGGCAGGTCTTGGTTGCCGGGGAACATCAAAGTGCCTTCTTCCCACGTGAGGAGGGGTTCCGTATCGTGGCTGAGGAACAAAAGTATACCGAGACGGGTTCCGTCTCGAAAGCCCCTCCTCCATCCCCCGGGAGCACCCATGACCGCCACCTCCTCCACGACCACCCTGCCCCTCACCGCCGGGCGGTGGACCCTGGACAAGAACCACTCCAGCATCCACTTCGTCGTTCGCCACCTCGGGCTCAGCAACGTCCGCGGCCGCTTCGACTCGTTCGAGTCGAGCCTCGACGTCGGGACGACGCTCGACTCGATCAGCGTGACCGCAGACGTGGAGCTCTCGTCGGTCGACACGAACAACGCCGACCGTGACGCGCACCTGCGCAACAGCGACTTCTTCGACACGGACCGGCACCAGACGATGACGTTCCGCTCGACCGGGATCGCCGGCTCCGAGGACGACTACAAGATGGTCGGCGACCTGACGCTCGCGGGCGTCACCAAGCCCGTCACCTTCGACGTCGAGTTCAACGGGACCGAGGTCTTCCCGGGCGACCAGAGCACGCACGCCGGCTTCACCGCCACCGGCCAGATCAAGCGCAGCGACTTCGGCGTGGACTTCGGGATCATCCCCGGGGCCGAGAAGCTGATGCTGGGCGACAAGATCAAGGTCGAGCTGGACATCCAGTTCGTCGCCCCCGCCCAGAGCTGAGCCGGGCGGCGCACGATCGCGGCGCCGGTTCCGCCCTACCCCGGCGGGGCCGGCGCCCGAAGGTCCTGGCAGGACGACGGAGACGACGTTGCGGAGCCCGTGAGCCGTAGCGTGCTTCGCGATGGTGGCCGGCACCGCGACGCAGGAGCACGACGGCACCGGCGACCCGCGCGAGCACTACCGGCCGCAGCTCGACGGCGTGCGGGCGGTCGCCGTCTACCTGGTGGTCGCGTTCCACGCGGGGCTCGCCCGCTTCGACGGCGGGTTCATCGGCGTCGACATCTTCTTCGTGCTCTCCGGGTACCTGGTGACCTCGCTGCTCCTGCGCGAGCGCGTGCACGCCGGCGCCGCGGCCACGGGCGTCGACCCTCGCACGCTCGACTGGGCGGGCGCGCTCGAGGACTGGCAGCCGGGACCCAGCTGCGCCAAGGGTCCGGTGCGGAGCTGCACCTCGGTGTCGGGAGGGCGCCCGCGCATCCTCCTCCTGGGCGACAGCAACGCGGTGATGCTCTTCCCGGCGTTCAAGGCGCTCGCGCAGCGACTCGGGGCGACGCTCGCCGTCGGCGCCCGGAACAGCTGCCCATGGCAGGAGGACCTGCTCTTCGCCGAGCTCCGCCACGAGGCCACCTGCGGGGCCGACCACGCAGTCTTCTACGACCATCTCGTCCCCACGTTCGACCCTGACGTCGTCGTGCTCGTCGACCGCACCTTCGAGGATCCGAACAACCGGACCGCGCTCGACACGCCGGCGGGCCGCATCGAGCCCGGTGACGACCGGTTCGCGCCCGCGGTGCGCCGGGCGACCGAGCGGTCGATCGACCGGCTCCGGCGTCCCGGCCGCAAGCTCGTGCTGATCGAGCCGACTCCCTACGGGCCCAAGGGACCGGGACCGAACGCCTGCCTGTCCAAGGCCACTTCGGTCGACGAGTGTCGCTTCGTCGCTTCACCCGGTCCGATGCCGGTGGAACTCGCCTATCGCGACATCGCCGATCGCGACGACGCGGTCTGGTCGTTCGACATGGACCGGATCGTCTGCCCGTACCTGCCGATCTGCGATCCCGTGGTCGACGGGACGATCGTTCGCCTCGACCAGGGCCACGTCACCGCGACCTACGCGCGCCGGGTCATGACCGGCGACATCGTGCGCTTCCTGCGCGACAACGGGATCGTCTCCCGCACCCCCTCGTGATCCCGCGTCAGCCGCTCGGTCCGGCACGGAACCAGGCGCGCGCCGTCGCGTCGAAGGCACGCTGGTAGCGCGCGTACTCGGCGCGCAATGCCGCTCCGGGCCAGTCGGCCGGGAGGAGCTCGGCGGGCAGGAGCGGGTCGCTGCCGATGTGATGGAGGGTGGCGGCACCGGCGACGAACGCGTCGGCGAGCGGTTCGGGCTCGTCGCCCGCCAGGCGGTCCGTCGTCTCGCCCAGCCGCCCGCGCAACGCCTCGGCCCGCCGGGCCCAGCGGCCGGGGTGGAACAGCCGCGCCGCCAGCGCGATTGCGTCGTCGTCGGGGCGGGCGGTGAGCCACTCGCACTGACGACGCACGTCGGCGGCAAGCTCGACGTCGAGGTTGTCGGGGCGCATCCAGACCCCTTCCCGCCGTTCCGCGAAGTGGAGCCGGCGCATCGAGTCGCGCAGCGCGGCGCGCGTCGGCGCGTCACGGCGCGTCGCGACGACCACCGCGACCCGCCAGTCACCGTGCCAGCGCGCGACGTGCGGACGCAGGCTCGACTCCTGCCGGTCCTGGCGCCCGACCAGCCGGCCGGCCAGGCGGTAGCGACCGTCGTAGCTGACGATCTCGCCCTTCGCCGCCATCCGGTGGAGCGCGACCCGGGCGGTCCCCTCGGCGATGCCGAACAGGCCGCACCAACGCACCAGGTCGGCCACGCCGGCCTCGGGGGACCGGCGGCCGAGCAGGAGGCTCGCCATCACCGACCGGGCCGAGAGCGGTCGTTCGAGCAGCGGCTCGGGGCCCGACGGCACACGGATGTTACGTGATTGCTGCATGTGTTGTAATCACCGTAACATCGATCGCATGGCGAGCCGCGGCGAGATCCGCACCCGATCGACCGGTTCGATGGTCCCGAACCCGGACCTCCTCGTCGCGCCGCGACCGGACGGCCGGCTCACGCCGATCGCCAAGCCGGTCCCGGACTGGCGCGAGAAGCTCCGGCGCATCCCGTCGTGGCGCAACGCGCTCACCGTCGTCCTGCTCTACGCCCTCACCGTCGGCGTCGTCGCGCTCGCGGTGTGGGCGAACCATCCCGTGGTCTGGGTCCTCGCGTTCCTCGCGATGGGTCCCGTCATCGCTCGCTACAACATCCTCATGCACGAGGCTGCGCACCGGCTGCTCTTCGTCAACCGGAAGCTGAACGACTTCGTCGGGCGCTGGTTCCTCGGCTACCCCGTGTTCGCGCCGATCGACCTGTACCGCCGCGGGCACATGGCGCACCACCGCGAGGAGTTCGGACCGAAAGAGCCGGACATCCCGCTGTACTCCGGCTACCCGATCAAGCGCGACTCGATGCGGCGCAAGCTCACCCGCGACGCGCTCGGGATCACCGGCTTCAAGCTGATGCGCGGCCTCTTCCGCGGCCTGCGCGCGCCGAGCGCGGCCGTCAAGCGCCAGGCCTGGAGCATCCTCGGGACCCAGGTGGTGATCCTCGGCCTCTTCACCCTCGCCGGCCACCCGTGGCTGTACCTCTTCCTCTGGCTGCTCCCCGACCTGACGGTGTGGCGCGTGATGAACCGGCTCCGCTCGATCGCCGAGCACGGCGGGATGCAGGCATCGGAGGACCGCCGCAACACGACCCACTCCGTGCGCCAGTCGTGGGCGGCCCGGCTGACGATCGTGCCGTACAACACCGGTTGGCACCTCGCGCACCACGTCGACTCCGGGATCCCCTTCCGCAAGCTGCCGGCGTACCACGCCGAGCTCGCGGCCTCGGGGTACGTGCAGCCCGCGCTCGAGTACCCGTCGTACCGGGCACTCTGGCGCGCGCTCGCCTCCGGCTGACGCGTGGGCCGACTCGCCGTGATCGGCGGCACCGGCGTGCGCGACAGCGCGTTCGGTGCCGACGCCGAACCCGTCACCGTCGACGGAGTGCCCCTGCTCGATGCCGGGAACCTCGTCATCCTGCAGCGGCACGGGCTGGGCGCGTACGTGCGCCCACACGAGATCGACCACGTGGCCAATCTGCGGGCATTGGATGCCGCGGGCTGCGACCGCGTGCTCGCGCTCTCGTCGACCGGAAGCCTCCGCGTCGACTGGCCCGTCGGCACCGTGGTCTGTCCCGACGACTTCTACGCTCCGCAGGTGAACGTCACCGCGCACCGCGACGCCCGCAGCCACACGGTGCCCGGCTTCGACCCCTCATGGCGGGCACGCGTGCTGGCCGCCTGGGACGAGCATGCCGCCACCCCGATCGTCGACGGCGGCGTGTACACCCAGACCAGAGGGCCGCGCTTCGAGACCCCGGCCGAGGTGCGCGCGCTGACGCGCCTCGGCGACCTCGTCGGCATGACGATCGCGGCCGAGTGCATCCTCAGCCGCGAGCTCGGCCTCGCCTACGCCGCGGTCTGTGTCGTCGACAACCTGGCCAACGGGCTCGGGGCTGCGCCGCTGACCGTCGCGGAGTTCCAGGCCGCGGTCGACGCGAACCGGGTGCGGCTGCTTGCGGACCTCGACGCGGTCCTCCCGGTGCTGGCCGGCGGCTGATGGCGCTCACCGTGGTCGACGCGGTCCTCGACGACGTGCCCGTCGCGCTCCGATCGGTCGACGGCCTCATCGCCGCGATCGGGCCCAAGGTGACCGCCGCGCCCGGCGACGAGGTGCTCGACGCACGTGGCGGCGCGCTGCTGCCCGGGCTGGTCAACGGGCACACGCACGCAGCGATGACGCTCTTCCGGGGCTTCGGCGACGACCTGCCGCTGATGCAGTGGCTCGAGCAGCGGATCTGGCCGGCCGAGGCCCGCATCACCGCAGACGACGTCTACTGGGCGACCCGGCTCGCCTGCATGGAGATGATCCGCACCGGCACCGTGCGCTTCTGGGACATGTACTGGCACCAGCTCGAGGTCGGTCGGGCCGTGGTGGACAGTGGCCTGCGGGCGTGCGTCGGCCAGCCGATCCTCGAGTTCGAGGGCGCACCGGCCGGGGCCAGACCCGAGGACGCGGCGGAGGGGATCGCCCAGCTCGGCGAGCTCGGGCCGAGGGTGCAGCCTGCGCTCACCCCGCACGCGCCGTACAGCGTCAGCGAGCGCTCGCTGCGTCTCGTCGGCGAGCTCGCGCGCGAGCACGGCGTGCCGATGCACACCCACCTCGCGGAGACCGAGCAGGAGGTGCACGACAGCGTGGCCGCCCACGGGTGCCGGCCGGCCGAGTACCTCGACCGGCTCGATCTGCTCGGCGAGCACACGGTGCTCGCGCACGGCGTCTGGCTCGACGACGCCGAGCTCGGGCTCGTGGCCGAGCGTGGTGCGACGATCGTCACGAACCCGGTGTCGAACATGAAGCTCGCAGTCGGTCGGGCGTTCCCGTACCCGCGCGCCCGCGCGGCAGGGGTCCCCATCGGCCTCGGCACCGACGGTGCGGCATCGAACAACTCGCTCGACCTCCTCGCCGACGTGAAGGTGCTCGCCCTGCTCCAGAAGCACGCGTCGAACGATCCGGCGACGCTGCCGGCGCCCGAGGCGTGGTCGGTGGCCACCGGCGGCCTCGCCCCCGCGCTCGGCGGGACACCGCTCACGATCGGTGCCCCGGCCGACTTCCTCCTCGTCGACCGGGATCAGGCGTCGATGACCTGCGGACCGCTCGTCGAGTCGCTCGTCTACGCGACGAGCAGCGGCGCGGTGCGCTCGGTCGTGGTGGACGGGGCGGTCCTCATGCGCGACCGACGGATCGACGGCGAGGACGAGGTGCGCGCCCGGGCGCTCGAGGCGTCGGTTCGCGTCTGTGCGTGACGCGGCGCGCGGCGGTACCGTTTCCGTCATGGCCGCCGAGGAGATCGACTACGGCACGGCGTACTCGGCCCTGCGCGATCGGGTGATCGCCCTCGTCGGCGACGCGTCCGACGATCAGCTCGAGGCGCGCGCACCGGCCACACCCGAGTGGCGAGTGCGCGACGTGCTCGCACACGTCGTCGGCGTCACGACCGACATCCTGAGCGGGGCGATGGACGGAGTCGCGACCGACGCATGGACCGACAAGCAGGTGCAGACCCGCCGGGACGCGCCGGTGGACGCCCTGCTCGCGGAGTGGGAGGCGAACGGTCCCGCGATCGACCCGCTGATCCCGTCCTTCGGGGGAGCCGCCGGGCAGTTCCTGACCGACGCGCTGACGCACGAGCAGGACATCCGCGGCGCCTTGGGCACACCGGGCGCGCGCGAGTGCGACGCCATGGCGATCGCGTTCGACTGGATCGGCGCGCTGGTCGGCGGCATGCGGGATGCCGGCGGTGCGGGGGCACTCGAGATCGGGACCGAGTGCGGTCACTCCGTCTTCGGCACCGGCGCGCCGACCCGCTGCACCGCGACGCGCTTCGAGTTCTTGCGCGCGACCACCGGCCGTCGGAGCGTGAGCCAGATCGAGGCCTGGGGCTGGGACGGCGACCCGCGCGTCGACACCGTCGTGCTCCCGATCTTCACCCCTCGCCCCGGCCCGCTGGTCGAGTAGCACCCCCGGAGCCTCCGCGACCGGTCAGCCGGGGTCGACCTCGGCCTCGAGCTCCGCCTCGGTGTCGAGCAGGGCCTTGGCCTCGTCCAGGTCCTCGTCGAACACCATCACGCGGAAGCCGTCGACGAGCGCGATGTGCGGCAACCAGCCGCCGGCGTCGCCGTACTTGCCCGACGCCTGGATGCCGTTGGCCTCCAGCAGCGCGATCGCGGCGTCGGCCTCCAGGCGGGACCCGAAGTTGGCGACCTCGACGATCTTCCCGTCCGGCCTCGGCGCGTGGTCCATGGCGCCAGGGTAGGAGTCGCGGCCCGCACGCGCTCCCCGAACGGTCCGCTTCGGACCACGGGTAGGTTGCTCGGGCCGTGCTCCGCTCGCTCTCCCCGCTGCGCCACCGCATGTTCGCGATCCTGTGGACGGGCGCCTTCGTCTCGAACATCGGGACGTGGATGGAGACGCTCAGCGTCGGGATCCTCGTCACGAACGCAACCGGTGAGGCGATCTGGACCGGCCTGGTCGCGGCAGCCGGCTTCGTGCCGAGCGCGGTGCTCGGTCCCGTCGGTGGTGCGCTCGCCGACCGCGTCCCCCGCCGCCGGCTCCTGCTGATCACCACATCGATCCAGACCGTGCTGGCCGGCTCGCTGGCCCTCCTCGCGGCGGCGGGCAAGCCGAGCCCCGGCGTCGTCACACTGATCGTGCTCGCGGCGGGCTGCACCCAGGCGATCGGCTTCCCGGCGTACCAGGCCGTCCTCCCCGACCTCGTTCCGCACGACGAGATCGTGGGCGCGGTGGCGCTGTCGTCCGCGCAGTGGAACCTCGGTCGGGTCATCGGGCCCGCGCTCGCGGGCATCGTCATCAGCATCGGCGGGTACTCGTGGGCGTTCGGCATCAACACGCTGAGCTTCTTCGCGGTGATCTTCGCGGTCACGCAGCTCCGGATCCCACCCCCGGTCGAACGGCGTGCGCAGTCGGTCTTCTCTTCCGTCCGTGAGGGTCTCGCCTACACGCGCCGGGACCCCGGGCTGCGCGTCGTCGTCGCGTACATGGCGGTGAACTCGCTGCTCGCGGCGCCGTTCATCGGTCTCGTCGCCTACATGGCGGAGAAGGTCCTGGACGGTGGCGCGGGTGCGACCGCGGTCCTCGTGACCGCCCAGGGCCTCGGTGCGGTGCTCATGGCGCTGTCGCTCGCCGCCCTCGCGGCCCGCTACGGGCCGAAGCGCGTGCTCCTCGCGGTGCTCTGGGGGCTCCCGCCCGCGCTCGTCGTCTACGCGCTCATGCCGGTGCTGGCCCTGTCGGCCGTCGCGATCTTCGTGGTGGGCTTCCTCTACCTCGGCGCGCTGTCCAGCTTCACGAGCATCGCCCAGCTCCGGGCTCCCGCGGCGGTGCGCGGCCGCGTGATGAGCGTCCTGCAGGTGCTGCTCGGCTCGCTCTATCCGATCGGTGCGATCGCGCAGGGCGCGATCGCGGACGTCATCGGGCTTCGCGAGACGACGGCGATCGCCGCGCTGCTGATGCTCGCGCTCCTGATCGGCGCCCGGGTCGCCTGGCCGCGCTTCGCGGAGGCGATCGACGCGCCGGTCGCCGAGCTGCACGGGGAGGCGTCCGGGTCCGTCGAAGCGCCGTAGGGCACGTGCTCCGCACGCGCTACGGTCCCGCGACCGGAACCGGGGAGGAAGCCGATGGCAGTCGTCGAGAGCGAGAAGCGGGATCGGGTCGCGATCATCACGTTGAACCGGCCCGAGGCCCGCAACGCGGTCAACGGCGAGGTCTCGGAGACGATGGAAGCGATCCTCGACGACCTCGAGGCCGACGACGACGTCGTCGTGGTCGTCGTCACCGGGAAGGGGTCGACCTTCTGCGCCGGCGCCGACCTGAAGAAGGTCGCGCAGAGCAAGGGTGGTGAGATCGTCACCAAGCGGGGCGGGTTCGCCGGCCTCACCACCCGGACGTACTCGAAGCCGATCATCGCGGCGGTGAACGGTCCCGCGCTGGCCGGTGGGTTCGAGCTCGTGCTGGCCTGCGACCTGGTCGTCGCGGCCGACCACGCGACGTTCGGCATCCCCGAGGTGAAGCGCGGGCTGTTCGCCGCGGCCGGCGGGCTGATCCGGCTGCCCCGCCGGATCCCCGTCGCGGTCGCCACCGAGCTCGCCATCACCGGCGACCCGATCGACGCGGCCCGGGCGCTCCAGCTCGGGCTCGTGAACCGGGTCGTACCGGGTGACCAGGTGATCGACGAGGCGCTCGCGCTCGCGGCCCGCATCACCATGAACGGGCCGCTCGCGGTGCGCAACGCGCTCACGATGGTCCACGAGGCGATCGACCTCACCGAGGAGCAGGCCTGGCCGCGCAACTACGAGCTGGCGATGGAGGTGTTCTCCTCGAAGGACGCGATCGAGGGCGCCACCGCGTTCGCCGAGAAGCGCGATCCCCGCTGGACCAACAGCTAGCGCCGTCGCGCCCGGCGGAGCGAGTCAGACGCCGGCGAGCAGCTGGTCGTGCGCGTCGGTGATCGCGCTCACGACGGTGCGGGCCGTCATCGCCGCGGTCAGTGCGAGCATCACCGTCACCGCGGTCACGATCGCCATGGCCACCGCGCTCATCGTTGCGCTGAAGCACACCGCGACGACCCCGAGCAGGCACCCGATCCAGAGCAACCACCAGCGGCGCACGAGCGCGCGGGCCGGGTGGCGCTCGGGCAGGAGGTCGAGGGTCGACTGGTACGGCCACCAGAGGTTGAGCACCGGGATGAAGAACGACGCCGTCGCCAGGCCTGGCGCCCGGCGCGCGCGCAGACCCGTCTGCGCGGCGGTGTTGGCCGACCGGTAGAACCACAGGAGGAAGAGCACCGCCCCCACGATCGCGACCACGAAGGCGAGCTGGATCACCACCGCGGCCGTGGAGTTGCCGCTCTGGTTCGTGGTCCCGCCGTCACGCGTGAGCTCGTCCCAGTGGTCGGCGACCCAGTGCACCCAGAACGCGAGGCCGATCGCACCGGCGCCGAGCGCGGGGCCGGCCCACGCGAGGCCGATCTTCGCCCAGCGCGACGCGGTGCGCTCCTCGGCCACGCGCACGGTCGGCGGCTGGGCCACGGGTGCCGTGGGCGACCCGCTGATGTGCCCGGTCCACTCGTGACCGTCCCAGTACCGGAGCGCGGCGACGCCCCACGGGTCGGGATGCCAGCCCGGCGGCGCTGTGCTCGCCGGGACGTCGACGGGTGCCGGGCTCGGCGCCGCGACGGGTGCCGGGCTCGGCGCCGGGCTCGGTGCCGGGGCCGCGACCGGAGCGGGCACGGACGTCGCCGGCGCGTACGGTGTCGACGCCGGGCTCGCGGCCGGAGCCGCGGCGGCCTCGAAGCCGCCGACCGGACGCGTCGTGCGGGCCCAGGCGACCCCGTCGAAGTACCGCTCGCCGGGGGTGTCCCAAGGATCGGGGTACCAGCCGGGCGCCCGGCTTCCGCCGCTCACCGTCGCGCTCCTCGTCGCCCGTGCAACATCATGTCGGTGCCATGCTCGCGCACATGAGCGCTCCCCCTCCCAGCAGGCTGCGGCGAGAACCCGGATCGACGGGGATTTCCGAGCCTGGACGAGCACGATGAAGGTCCACGACCTCCCCACCCCGGCGCTCGTCGTCGACGGGGCCGGGTTCGAGCAGAACCTCGCCGCGATGGCCGCCGCGCTCCCCGCCGGCCGGTGCCGACCGCACGTCAAGGCCCACAAGACCACAGCACTCGCTCGCCGCCAGGCCGAGATCGGCCACCGCGCGTTCTGCGCCGCGACTCCGAGGGAGATCGTCGGGATGGCCGCTGCGGGACTCGGGGACGACCTGCTCCTGGCCAACGAGACCGTCGACCGCGACCGGCTCCGGGCCATGGCCGAGTGCGACGCGCGAGTGACCGTCGCGGTGGACTCGCCCGAGACCGTCGCTGCCGCCGCCGAGAGCGGCATCGGCGAGGTGCTCGTCGACGTCGACGTCGGGCTCCCCCGTTGTGGGTGCGCACCGGAGGACGCAGGCGGTATCGCCGACCTCGCGCGCGCCGCCGGGATGACCGTCCGGGGCGTCATGGGCTACGAGGGTCACGTCGTCGGCAACGACGACCGCGCCTGGCGCATCGAGCAGACCGAGCGATCGATGACGAAGCTGCGCACCGCGTACGACGTCGTCGGCGGGGACGTGATGTCGGGTGGTGGCACCGGCACGTTCGACATCAACACCTGGTGCAACGAGATCCAGGCCGGCTCGTACGCGCTGATGGACACGGCGTACGCGAAGCTCGGTCTGCCGTTCCGTCAGGTGCTGTGGGTCGAGGCCACCGTCGTGTCGACGTCGGCCCGGGGCTGGTTCGTCGCCGACTGTGGCCTGAAGTCGCTGGGCATGGACCACGGCGACCCGAGCGTCGACTTCGGCGAGGTGCTGTTCTGCTCCGACGAGCACGTGACGATCCGACCGGAGCCGGGGCACGCGCCCCGTGTGGGTGACCGGGTGCGGATCTGGCCGGCCCACGTGGACCCGACGGTCGCGCTGCACGAGCGGATGCACGTCGTCGACGGCGCCGACGTCATCGACACGTGGGCGGTCGACCTCCGGGGTTGGTGAACGCCGCCCGGGCACTTCGTGCCCGCTCCGGCCTACGCTCGGCTTCCCGGGTCGCTCCGACCTCCGCACTTCGTGCCCGCTCCGGCCTACGCTCGCCTCCCATGACGGACGACTTCGCCTTCCTGGACGCCACCGCGCAAGCCGAGCTGGTCCGCAGCGGCCAGGTCTCGGCGCTCGAGCTCGTCGACGCCGCGATCAACCGGGTCGAGAAGCTCAACCCGGAGCTGAATGCGGTGATCCACCCGCTCTTCGACCAGGCGCGGCGCCGCGCGTCCGGCCCGCTGCCCGACGGTCCGTTCGCCGGCGTGCCCACGCTGTTCAAGGACCTCGGGTGCGCGATCGAGGGCGAGCCCTACCACGAGGGCATGCGCTTCCTGAAGGACGCGCGGTACACCTCACCGCACACCGACAACCTCGCGAAGCAGTACCTCGACGCGGGCTTCGTCCCGATCGGGCGGACCAACACCCCCGAGCTCGGTCTCGTGCCGACGACCGAGCCGGTCGCGTACGGCCCGTCGCACAACCCGTGGCGGCCCGGCCGCACGACCGGCGGCTCATCAGGCGGGTCGGCCGCCGCGGTGGCCAGCGGCATGGTCCCGGTCGCCCACGCGAACGACGGCGGCGGCTCGATCCGGATCCCCGCGTCGTGCTGCGGGCTCGTCGGGCTGAAGCCGACGCGCGGGCGGACGTCGCTCGGGCCCGACCTCAACGACATCTCGCAGTTCCTGATCGTCGAGCTCTGCGTCAGCCGCACCGTCCGCGACACGGCCAACGTGCTCGACGCGGTCCACGGTCCGTTCTCCGGTGACGCGACGCAGGCTCCGCCGCCCGCGCGCCCCTACCGCGACGAGGTCGGCTTCGACCCCGGTCGGCTCCGGATCGGCCTGCAGACCGGCAACCCCATCGGCGACACGCCGGTGCACCCCGACTGCGTGGCCGCCGCGGAGAACGCGGCGAAGCTGCTCGAGTCCCTCGGACACTCGGTGGAGGTCGCGGCGCCCGCCGGGTTCGACGACGAGGAGCTGATCATGCAGTTCGGCGCGGTCTGGGCCGCCGACTGCTCCTACCTGCTCGATGACTGGGGCAGGAAGGTCGGTCGGCCGGTGACCGAGAGCGACGTCGAGATCCTCACCTGGGCCTTGGCCAAGATGGGCAGGTCCGTCACCGCCGCACAGCTCGTGGGCGCGGTCACCGACGCGATGAAGGCGAACCGGCGAGCCGCGACGTTCTGGGCACCGCAGCCCGAGGGCGACGGCTTCGACCTGCTGCTGACGCCGACGCTCGGCGAGCCGCCGGTCACGCACGGCACCTTCGACTCCACGGCCGACAACCCGCTCGGCGGCTTCTTCCGATCGGCCGCGTTCGTGCCGTTCACGGCGCAGTTCAACGTCAGCGGCCAGCCCGCGATCAACGTGCCGCTGCACTGGAACGCCGACGGGCTCCCGATCGGTGTGCAGCTCGTCGCCGCGTTCGGGCGCGAGGACCTGCTGTTGCAGGTCGCGAGCCAGCTCGAAGGCGCGCAGCCCTGGATCGACCGTCGCCCGCCCGTCTTCGCGTAGGGCGATCCGATGGGTGACGACCTTGCCGAGCTCGACGCGACCGCGCAGGCCGAGCTCGTCCGGCGCGGTGACGCATCACCGACGGAGCTGACCCGGGCGGCGATCGCCCGCATCGAGGCGCTCCAACCCACGCTCAACGCGCTCACCACCAACCGGTTCGAGCGGGCGCTCGAGGAGGCCGCGCGTGCGGACCGGGGCGCGACCCCCGGCACGGGCGACGGTCCGTTCCGCGGCGTGCCGTTCCTCGTGAAGGACCTCTCGATCCCGATGGCGGGCGAGCCCGCGCACGAAGGGATGCGCGCCCTGAAGGAAGCCGGCTACCTCGCGCCGGAGACGAGCCACCTCGCGCGGCGCTGGCAGGAGGCGGGGCTGATCATCCTCGGGCGCACAAGCACGCCCGAGCTCGGGATCCTGCCCACCACCGAGCCCGCGGCCTACGGCCCGACCCGGAACCCGTGGGACACCGCGCGCACGCCCGGTGGTTCGAGCGGCGGCTCCGCGGCCGCGGTCTCGAGCGGGATGGTCCCCGCCGCGCACGCGAGCGACGGCGGTGGATCGATCCGCATCCCGGCCGCATGTTGCGGGCTGGTGGGCCTGAAGACCTCGCGTGGCCGCGTCTCGGTCGGGCCCGGCAGCGGGGAGATCGCCCGGCCGCTGAGCGTGCAGTTCGCGGTGACCCGCACCGTGCGCGACGCGGCCGCACTGCTCGACGTCGCGGCCGGACCCGAGCCCGGAGACCCGTTCGTCGCGCCGACGCCACGACGCCCGTACCGCGACGAGGTCGGTGCCGATCCGGGATCGTTGCGCGTCGGGCTGATGACGACGTTCCCCGGCGGCAACGAGCCGGTGTACGCCGACGGCGTCTCCGCGGCCGAGCTCACCGCGCGCCTCCTGGAGTCCGCCGGGCACCGGGTCGAGGTCGCGCACCCCGCGGTCTTCGACGAAGCCGGCCGCATGGAGGCGTTCGTCCCGATCTGGTCGGCGATGGCCGCGTCCAACGTCGCGAGGTTGGGCCGGGCCATCGGACGCGAGCTCGGTGAAGAGGACGTCGAGCCGTTGACCTGGATGCTGGCGCAGCACGGACGCGCGGTCGACGCGGTCGCGCACACCGACGCGTTGTTCGCGATGCAGACGTTCGCCCGCCGGTTCATGCAGTGGTGGGCGGACGGTTGGGATCTGCTCCTCACCCCGACGCTGGGCGAGCCACCGCCGGAGCTGGGCGTGCTCGACACCCCGGACGAGCCGTTCGTCGGCTTCGGCCGGGCCGCGACGTTCACCCCCTACACGCCGGTCTGCAACCAGACCGGGCAACCTGCGATCTCGGTGCCGATCGCCCAGGGCGCCGACGGCCTGCCCGTCGGCGTGCACCTCGTCGCCGACTACGGCCGCGAGGACCTGCTGCTGCGCGTCGCGGCGCAGCTCGAGGCCGCGGTCCCGTGGTCGGACCGCCGGCCGGCCGTCCATGGCTGACCCGGTCCGCCTCGGCGGCGGTCAGGGCTTCTACGGCGACTCGCCCCGCTCGGTCGAGGGCCTGCTCGCCGAAGGGGTCGACTACCTCTGCCTCGAGGCGCTCGCCGAGCTGACCCTCGCGATCCTCCAGAAGGACCGGGCTCGGGACGAGTCGCTCGGCTACACCCGCGACCTTCCTCGCTACCTCGCGGCGTCGCTCCCCGCGGTGATCGACGGGCGCACGAAGGTCATCACGAACGCGGGCGGGATCAACCCCGCGGCCGCGGCGCACGCGGCCAAGGAGACCGCGAAGCAGATGGGGCTCTCCGGGCTGCGGATCGCGACCGTCATGGGCGATGACCTGATGACGCGCCTCGACCCGTTCCAGCGCGAGACGAGCACCGGGTTGGCGAACATGGATACGGGCGAGCCGTTCGACGCGCTTCCCTCGGCCCCACTCTTCGCGTCGGCGTACCTCGGCGCGTTCCCGATCGCCGAGGCGCTCGCGCAGGACGCCGACGTCGTGATCACCGGACGCGTCGCGGACGCCGCGCTGTTCCTCGGGCCGCTGATCTTCGAGCACGGTTGGACCCCCGACGACTGGGACCACCTCGCGGCCGGGATCCTCGTCGGCCACCTGCTGGAGTGCTCGGGCCAGGTCGCCGGCGGGAACTTCTCGGGCGAGTGGTGGACGATCCCCGAGCCGTGGAAGCTGCCGTATCCCATCGCCGAGGTCACCGCGGACGGCGCAGCGGTCATCACCAAGCCGAAGGCGTCCGGCGGGCGCGTCGACATCGACACGGTCCGGCACCAGCTGCTCTACGAGGTGCACGACCCGGCCTCGTACTTCTCGCCCGACGTGGTGGCCGACTTCACCAGCGCGCGCTTCGAGGACCTCGGCGCCGACCGCGTCCGGGTCGACCAGGTGCGCGGCAAGCCCGCGACGGAGACCTACAAGGCGCTGCTCGCGTACCACGCGGGTTGGGCCGGCGAGACCCGGGTCGCGTTCTCGTGGCCGGACGCGGAGGAGAAGGCGAAGGTCACCGCGGCGATCCTGGCCAAGCGCGTGGAGATGGCCGGCATCGACGTGCGCGAATGGAGCTTCGAGTGGTGGGGAATCAACGCGCTCGGCGGCCCGACGGTGCCGCCGCGGGCCGAGGGCGACGAGCCGCCCGAGTGCGTGCTGCGCGCCGCGTGGCGCTGCGACGACGAGCGGACCGCCCGCGCCGTCGGGCGCGAGCTCGTGCCGTTGACGCTGTCCGCGCCGCCCGCCGGGCTGACCGGGATGGGCCGCGGCATGGCCGGCGCGAGCACCGAGCTGCTCGGGATCTGGCCCACGCTGGTCGACAAGTCGCTGGTGGACCCCGGCGTCACCGTGACCGTCGAGGAGGTCTAGCGATGCCCCGCCTCGCGCTGCGCGAGCTCTGCGCGTACCGCTCCGGCGACAAGGGCGACACGTCCGACGTCGCGGTGTTCGCCTACGACGACGAGACGTACGCGCTTCTGGTCGAGCAGGTCACGGTGGAGCGCGTCCGGGCGCTGTTCGGCGCAATGGTGCGCGGCGAGATCACCCGGTACGAAGCGCCGAACGTGCGGGCGCTGAACTTCGTGCTCGAGGGCGCGCTCGGTGGGGGCGGCCCGAAGAGCCTGCGCTCGGACAACCTCGGCAAGACCCTGGGCGGCGCGCTCGTGCGGCTCGAGATCGACGTGCCCGACGCGATCGCGGCGCGCCGTCGCCCCCGGCCCGACGTCTCGTGGGCCGACGCGATCCTCGACGCCCTCCCCCGGTCCTGACCCTCGCGCCCCCCACGGGGCGTCGGTAGGATCGGGCTTCCCGCCGTCACTCGAGGAGCATGAGATGGGCTTCCTGGACAAGGTCAAGGACACCGCCAGCAAGGCTGCCGACTCGGTCCAGAAGGCCGCGGAGACCGGCCAGGACAAGCTCGAGGAGTCGAAGCTCAAGAAGCAGGTCGGGGACCTGAAGGAAGAGCTCGGCGGGATCGTCTACGGCCAGCGCACCGGATCGCTGCCGGCCGGTGACGAGGAGATCACGCGCATCGTCGGCGAGATCCAGAACACCGAGAAGCAGCTCGAGGAGCTGCGGGCCGACGCGGCCGGCTGAGCCGTGACGCCGCCGCGGCCCGGCTGCTAGACAACCCGGCCATGGCAACCATGCGCGAGACCATCCACATCGACGCGTCGCCCGACACCGTCTGGGCCGGGGTACGCGACCCGCTGGCGCTGCTCGACTGGTTCGACGGGATCGACAGCGGCGAGATGGTGGGCAACGCCCGCAGGCTGAAGATGGGCGACATCTCCGTGACCGAGGAGATCGTGACCGTCGACGACGACCTGCGCCGCTTCCAGTACTCGATCACCGAGATGCCGATCCCGCTCGAGTTCCACCTGTCGACGATCGACGTGCTCGCCGACGGCGACGGGACGTTGATCGTCTACGGCGTCGACGTCCGCCCCGACATGCTCAAGGACATCCTCGCCCCGACGATCGCGGGCGCGGCGAAGGGCATGAAGCAGTACTTCGAGAACGCCTGACTCACGTCAGCCGCCGGAGACGTCCTGGGGCTTGGCCTTGCCGGCGCCGATCCAGGGCATCATCGAGCGCAGCCGGGTGCCGACGGCCTCGATCGGGTGCTGCGCGGACTCCTTGCGCAGCCGGTCGAAGTTCGGGCGCCCGGCCTCGTTCTCGGCGATCCACTCCTTGGCGAACTCGCCGCTCTGGATCTCACCGAGGATCTTGCGCATCTCGTCCTTCGTCGACGAGTCGATGATGCGCGACCCGCGAGTCATGTCGCCGTACTCGGCGGTGTCGGAGATCGAGTAGCGCATGTTCGCGATGCCGCCCTCGTAGATGAGGTCGACGATGAGCTTCACCTCGTGCAGCGTCTCGAAGTACGCGGACTCCGGCTGGTACCCGGCCTCGACGAGGGTCTCGAACCCATTGCGGATGAGCTCGACGAGACCGCCGCAGAGCACGACCTGCTCGCCGAAGAGATCGGTCTCGGTCTCCTCCTCGAACGTGGTGTCGAGAACGCCGGCGCGCGTCGCACCGATGCCGCGCGCGTACGCGAGCGCGACGGCACGGGCGTTGCCCGTTGCGTCCTGGGCGACCGCCACGAGCGCGGGCACGCCGCCGCCCTCCTCGTAGGTCCGCCGCACGAGGTGCCCGGGACCCTTCGGCGCGATCATCCAGACGTCCACGCCGTCGGGCGGCGCGATCTGGCCGAAGTGGATGTTGAACCCGTGTGCGAACGCGAGCGAGTTGCCGGGCTGGAGGTTCGGCGCGATCTCTGCCTCGTAGACGCGCTTCTGCTCGGTGTCGGGCAGCAGCACCATCACGATGTCGGCCGCGGCGACGGCATCACCGGTCGGCAGCACCGCGAGCCCCGCCTCTTCGGCCTTGGCCGTGCTGGTCGAGCCCTTGCGGAGACCGACGACCACGTCCACCCCCGAGTCCTTGAGGTTCAGCGCGTGCGCGTGACCCTGCGAGCCGTAGCCGAGGATCGCGACCTTCTTGCCGCTGAGCAGCCCCAGGTCGGCGTCGTCGTCGTAGGAGATCGTGGCGGGCATCGGTTCCCTCTCGTGGAGTGATGGCGTGACGGTCGCGCGCGGTGGCTACGCGCCCTTGTTCCTGACGAGCTTGAGCTTGCTGGACTCCCGGGACAGCTTGGCCAGGGCGATCCGCCCCGTGCGCTGGAGCTCGACGATGTCATACGGAGCGAGCAGCTCGGTCATCGCGTCCAGCTTCTCGGGCGCGCCGGAGACCATGAGGGTCATCGCCTCGTAGCCGACGTCGAGGATCTTGGCCTCGAAGATCGAGGCCAGCTCGGTGACCTGCGACCGGAACGACCCGTCCGCCTTCACCGTCACCAGCATCAGCTCGCGCTCGACGGCCTGGTCCTCGCTCAGCTCGCTGATCCGGATCACCGGGATGAGCTTGTTCAGCTGCTTGGTCACCTGCTCGATCGGCGCGCTGTCACCGTCGACGACCACCGTCATGCGCGAGTAGCGCGGGTCCTCGGTCGGGCTGACCGCGAGCGAGTAGATGTTGTAGCCCCGACGGGAGAACAGCCCGGCGATGCGGCTGAGCACGCCGAACTTGTTCTCCACGAGGACGCTGAGGATGTGGTGCGAGCCTTCCATGATCACCGACCTCCCGGACGGTCGGCCTCGGGGCCGAGGATGATGTCGTCGTTGGACGTCCCCGCGGCGACCATCGGGTACACCTTCTCGCGGTAGTCGGTGCGGAAGTCGATCACGACGGGGCGATCGTCGATCTCGTTCGCCTTCTCGATCGTCGGCACGACGTCCTCGGGGGTGTCGACCCGGAAGCCGACGCACCCCATCGCCTCGGCCCACTTCACGTAGTCGGGCAGGTCGGGCGAGAGGTACACCTCGCTGTAGCGCTCCTCGTAGAAGAGCTCCTGCCACTGGCGGACCATGCCGAGGTAGGCGTTGTTGAGGATCGCGATCTTCACCGGGATCTGCTCGGCGCTCGCGGTGACGAGCTCCTGCGCGGTCATCTGGAAGCAGCCGTCGCCGTCGACCGCCCACACCATGCGCTCGGGCATGCCGACCTTCGCGCCGATCGCGGCCGGGACGGCGAAGCCCATCGTGCCGAGGCCGCCCGAGTTGATCCACGTGTACGGGTGGCGGAACGTCCAGTGCTGGCTCGTCCACATCTGGTGCTGCCCCACCCCGGACACGACGATCGTGTCCTCGGGGGTGTGGTCGCGCAGCGCCTCGATGCAGAACTGCGGCTTGAGCGGGCCGGCCTCGTACTGCTCGTAGCTGAGCGGGAACTCCTGCTGCCACGCGTGCACCTGGTTGTGCCAGGGCGTGAGGTCGGGCTGCTCGCGCTTCTTCTCGGTCCGCAGCGCGCTGATCATCCGCTCGATGACGTTGCGGCAGTCACCCACGATCGGGACGTCGGGCCGGCGCACCTTGCCGAGCTCGGCCGGGTCCACGTCGACGTGGATGATCTTCGCGTCGGGCGCGAAGGCACCGACCTTGCCAGTCACGCGGTCGTCGAAGCGCGAACCGAGTGCGATCAGCAGGTCGGCCTTCTGCATCGCGGTCACCGCGGTGTAGTTGCCATGCATGCCGGGCATCCCGAGGCACAGCTCGTGGTCGTCCGGGAACGCGCCCCGCGCCATGAGCGTCGTGACCACCGGGATGCCGGTGAGCTCGGCCAGCTCCCGCAGCGGCTCCGCCGCCCGCGCCTTCAGGATGCCGCCACCGGCGTAGATCACCGGGCGGTGGGACTCGTTGATGAGCCGCGCCGCCTCCTTGATCTGCTTCGGGTGGCCCTTCAGGTTGGGCTTGTAGCCCGGCAGGTCGACCGACTCGGGCCACTCCCAGGTCATCTGCTGGTTGGCGACGTCCTTCGGGAAGTCCACGAGCACGGGACCCGGCCGCCCGGTCGTCGCGACGTGGAACGCCTCACGGATGATGCGCGGGATGTCCTGCGCGTCCGTCACGAGCCAGTTGTGCTTGGTCACCGGCATCGTGATGCCGAGCGTGTCGCACTCCTGGAACGCGTCCGATCCGATCGAGCTGAGCGCGACCTGGCCCGTGATCACCACGAGCGGGATCGAGTCGAGGTACGCGTCGGCGAGCGGCGTGACGATGTTCGTCGCGGCCGGGCCGCTCGTGACCATGGCGACACCCGGCCGCCCGGTCGACTGCGCGTAGCCCTCGGCCATGTGGCCGGCACCCTGCTCGTGGCGGACGAGGACGTGGCGGATCGACGAGTCGATGAGCGGGTCGTAGACGGGCAGGATCGCCCCGCCCGGGAGGCCGAACATCACCTCCACGCCTTCCATCTCGAGGCTCTTGATGAGGGCCTGGGCCCCACTCAGCTTCATCGGTGCTCCTGGGATCGTGTCCGGGGCACCGGGAGCGCCTCCGGACGTGAAAAACCCCTCGCAGAGCGAGGGGCGGAAGCGCACGGACGCGGAGAACGCCGTGCGCTAGGTAACTACGAGAATGTCGGAGGCGTGGAACATGGAGATTGCATCTTGGCACGGCGGTGGCGCCGGGTGCAAGGCATTCACCGGCCGCGAGGGCCTGCGGCTCATCCGACCGGGACCGCGGGCTTGCGGCCGATCGGCACGAACGCGGGCATGAACCCCTCGGCGCTGGCGGCTGCGATGCCGGCGGCCACGATGTCGCCCTTCGACCGGTACACGAGGTAACGCGGCACCCATCGGGGATCGAACTTCTCGCTGAACGTCAGCAGCGACTCGATCTGGAAGTAGGGGTTGAGCCGGCGGACCAGCCATGCCTCGGCCGACGCGACGAGCTTCAGATCCGCGCCCTCCTCGATCAGCCCCTTGAACACCGCGAAGTTGAGCGAGACCTCGCCGATGCCGTGCGTCCGCGCCCAGGCGACGACGTCCACGATCATCCGCTCATTGACCCCGTTCGGCCCGACGTGGTCCCGCCGCATCGCGTCGATCGACAGGCCGCGCCCGTTCTTGCACGGGACGTAGCGCTGGAACGCGATCGCGGTCCCGGTCTCGTCGCGGGCGACGATCACGAGGCACTGCGGGTCACGGCCCGACAGCAAGCCGTCGAGCGCCATCGAGAACCCGCGCTCGGGCTCCCCGTTGCGGTGCCGCTCCGCGATCGCCCGCAGGGCCGAGCGCAGGTCGGGTTCGAGCTCGCCCTCACGCATGATCTCGGTGGTGATCCCGTGGTTCCGGGTGCGGTTGGCGGCCTGGCGCACCGGGCGCATCGCGCGACCCTCGAGCGTGAAGGTGCCCACGTCGATGATCGCCTCGTCACCGAGGTAGTGCGCGCGGAGACCTGCTTCCTGCCAGAGCCCGAGGCGGTCGTGCCGCACACCGATCGACGCCGGCCGCCAGCCGTGCGCATCGCAGCGCTCGACGAAACGCTCGATCACCTGAGGGTGGGCGGCCGGATTGCCGACCGGGTCCGCCGACGCGAGCCCGATCCCGTTCACGTACCGGTACGCGAGCGCCGCGCTCCCGTCGTCAGAGATCACGTAGCACTTGTCCTCGCGGAGCGCGAACGGATCGAGCGTGTCCCCGTCGGCCCGGTCGAGCAGCGGCCGGATCCGGTCCCGCGCCTCACCGTGGTGGTGCGACGCGACCAGCTCCGCGACCGGCGCGAGCGCGAGGAAGCCGATCGCGACGAGGCTCACGACCCCCAGCACGGTGATGGAGATCGGGAACCAGTGGCCGAAGCGGCCGTGCAGCTCGAGCGGGCCGATCCCACCGAGCAGACGGGCCACCGTCTCGTGCAGCGCCAGCGCCGGCGTCAGGGAGGGTCGGACCCGGTCATGGCGCAGCGTGAGCCCGAGCAGCCCGTACGCGACGTCGAACAGGATCACGATCGGGACCCACCGCAGCAGCGACTGCCAGCGGGCGTGGGGCGTGGGTTCGGTGAACAGGCGCCGGCCCCGGACGAGCAGCGCGGCGACGACGATCATCATCGCGGCTTCCTCGACGTCGAGGCCCTTCGCGACGTGGGTGACGACGGAGACCCCGAGCATCGTGATCGCGGCCAGGAATGCGAGACGCCGGCGATGGGCGAGACCGCGCGCCACGAGGATCAGCGCCAGACCCATGAGCGCGGTCGCACCCCTCGCGAGCTCGCGCACGTCGGGCGTGAGGCTGGCCGCGACGAGGTGGACCCGGGCCGCGATCTCCGGGGTCAGCCCCGAGACGACGTTGACGAGGCCGGCCACGGCGACGACCAGCGCAAGGAGGCGGGCGTCACGCCGGCGCTTTCGCTGGTCCCGGCCGGAGCACGGATCGCTCGCAGCGGGTGTCGCGTCCGGGGTCGCCGGAGCGGACGATGCAGACAAGGCGGTCCATCCTACGTAGTGGGCGCCGGAGAACTTCGTCGCGGCCGGGGTGCGATCGCGGCTCGGTCAGGGGGTCGATCCCCCGTTTGGTACCCATATTCGGACGATCGCACCGCCGGATTGAGCGTTCGTCGCCTCGACCGTGCCGCCGTGGGCGGCGACGATCTCGGTCACGATTGCCAATCCCAGACCCGCGCCCCGTCCCCGGGCGTGGCTGTCGGCACGCGCGAAGCGCTCGAACGCACGGTTCGCGGGCAGCTCGGGCGGGAACCCTGCACCGTCGTCGCGCACCTCGAGCCACGACCCGGCACCGGGCTCCTCGCCGATCTCGATCTCCACGCGGTCGGCCGCGTGCCGGGACGCGTTCTCGACCAGGTTGGTGACTGCACGCTCCAGCGCGGCCGCGTCACCGCGCACGACGGCGTGACCGCGCGCCGAGATCTCGACCGTTCCCGCGGCCCCCGAGCGCCGCACCGAGTCGATCACCGACGCCGCGACCTCGCCCAGGTCGACCTCCGGTCGAGGTCCGACGGTGGCCGTGCGGGTGCGCGCGAGCACGAGCAGATCGGTTGTGAGGTCCTGCAGCCGGAGCACCTCTTCCATGACCGAGTCGAGCACGCCGGCCTGCTCACTCCCGTCGGGCACGCCCATGCGCGCGAGCTCGACCTCACCCCGCAGGATCGCGATCGGCGTCCGGAGCTCGTGGCTCGCGTCATCCAGAAAGCTGCGCTCGTGCACGACCGCGGCCTCGATGCGAGCCAGCATCTCGTTGAGCCGCTCGGCCAGCTCCGCAATCTCGGTGCCGCCCGCCACGGGAACGGTGAGCCGGCGTCCGGGCTCGCGCATCGACAGCTCGTCTGCCTCCTCGATCATCGAACGGACCGGGGTGAGCGCGGCGCCGGCGAGGAACCAACCCCCGAGCGAGACGAGCCCGGCGAAGATCGGCAGCCCGATCACGAGCGCGAGGACGAGCCGATCGAAGGCCCGCTCGCTCTCGACCAGGCGTGTGCCGACGGCCAGCACCACCTTGCGGTGGCCGACGTGCGCGGGCCCGACGAGAAGCCGCGCCCGCTCGCCACCCGGGGCCACCGAGCGGACGAGGTTGGAGCGCACCTTCAAGCCGTGCCTGATCTCCTTCGCGTCGAGCACCTGCGAGTCCGCGAGGGCGCGGGGTGAGGCAGCGAGGACGTTGCCCTGGAGGTCGAGCACCTGGGCGAAGCCCTCACCGCGCGGCAGCGACGACGTCACGTCGTTCACCTCGTCCTTGGGTGGCACCGCGGCGAGGGCGCGCTGCACCGCGAAGTACCGGTCGTGCAGTCCCTCGTCGATGATGTCGGTCTGCTCGGAACGGAACTGCACGAGGACGACCGCGCCGAAGAGTCCCGCGAGCACCACCGTGCTGATGCCGAAGAGCAGGGTCAGGCGACCCTGGAGCGTGCGCGGCCTCAGGTCTTGCTCCGCAACCGGTAGCCGACGCCCCGCACCGTCTCGATCGAGTCGCGTCCGAACGGGCGGTCGACCTTCTCACGCAGATAGCGGACGTACACGTCGACGACGTTCGACGTCCCGTCGTAGGCGAAGTCCCAGACGTTCTCGATGATGGCGGTGCGCGTGAGCACCTGGTCGGCCCGACGCATCAGCAGCTCGAGCAGCGCGAACTCCTTGGCGCTGAGCTCGATGTCGACACCGTCACGGGTCACCGTGTGCGCGGCTGGATCCAGCCGGAGGTCGCCGACGTCGAGCACCGCCGGTCGGGCCTGAGCCGAGCGGCGGGTCAGCGCGCGCAGGCGCGCGTAGAGCTCCTCGAAGCTGAACGGCTTCGGGAGGTAGTCGTCCGCGCCGGCGTCGAGGCCCGTGACGCGGTCGGTGACTGCGTCACGCGCGGTCAACAACAGGATCGGCGCCCACCGGTCCGCGGCCCGGAGCCTCCGGCAGACCTCGAAGCCGTCCGGCGCAGGGATCATCACGTCGAGGATGATCGCGTCGTACTCGTTCTCCGAGCCGAGCCAGACCGCGTCCTCACCGTTGTCGGTGGCGTCCACCGCGTAGCCGTCGCGTTCGAGAGCCTTCCGGACGAGTGCAGCCATCTTGGGCTCGTCCTCGACCAGGAGGATGCGCACGGCCGCGATGCTACGTGCCGGTTCCCGCCATGGAGACCGCCCGGCCCCACCGCAGCTCTACCTCGAGCCCGACGAACAGGGCGAGGATCTGCTCGGCCTGGGCCGAGCCGTGGATGATGCCCGGGCTCCGCACCAGCGCAGCGAGGAAGTAGGCCGCGACCGCGACCAGCGCGACGACACCGGCCGGTCGCGAGCGGGCGAGCAGGACGCCGGCCAGCGCGCCGACAACGGCCGCGAGCCCGGCCGACGCACCGAAGTCGAGGTGGCGGTAGAGCGGCTCGACCGTGGACCACGAGGCAAGGTGCGCGCCGACGGCTACCGCCGCGACGCACAGGGTCGCGACGACGTGTCCGATGAAGAACACGACGAGCGCGCGGAGCGGCCCTCGCAGCAATGCGTACGGCAAGAGGAACGCCACCGTGAACACGGTCGTGGGCCCGACCATCCGCACGTTGGGCAGGAGGAGCGCGGACAACGGGAGCGTCCACACCGCGCCGTGCACGAGCCGCTCCGGCGAGTAGCCGGCGAGGAGGTGTGCGGCATCGTGGGTCGCGCCGTCGGCGCCGAGCAGCGTCAGGCCGATCGGGATCGTGAGGAACGCGGCGACGCCGAGCAGGCGGAGCAAGGGCTCCGACTCGGCGTGGGCCGCGTGGTTCACGACGCGCCCGCGGGCCGGAGGCCGGGACGGGGGCAGGGGCAGGAGAGGCCCCGACCCACCGGTACCCACGGGCGTCGCCGCGATCTCGGGGTCGGCCCGGGTGGCCGACCGGTGGACGAGCTTGGTGGTGCGGGTGGTCGTGGCCGCCAGCCGGGATCTCCCCGAGCGAAGCGAATCGGCCAACGCCACTTCGGGAGTAAGCCAGGCCCCGCGTGAGAGAACGATGAGCCCGCCGGCGCTCGTCGTGCGGTTGCGGTCGGGCGATCGAGCGCCGGAGATCTTGGGTACGGCGACCGCCGGCGCTCGTCGTGCGGTTGCGGTCGGGCGATCGAGCGCCGGAGATCTTGGGTGCGGCGCGCCTAGTGCTGGTGCACGGGACAGGAGTACGTGGTGCGACCTCCCACGGTCCGGCGCAGCATCTCGGCGCCGTCGCGCGGACAGTGGCCCCCCGGCTCGCGGGCGGGCATGTGGTCACCCGTGTGGGACCCGCCGCGGCGTTGGAGGACCCGCAGGGTCGTGGAGACCGCACGGGCCAGCGCGCGCACCTCGTCGACGCGCAGCGTGTTGGCCGGCCGGGCCGGATCGATGCCGGCGCGGAAGAGGATCTCGTCGGCGAGGAGGTTGCCGAGGCCCGCGATGCGGGACTGGTCCATGAGCAGCGCCTTGATCGGTGCCCGGCTCTTCGACACCTGGGCGCGCAGCGCCGGGAGCCGGAGCGAGAACGCGTCGACGCCGAGCCGATCCTCGTCCGGGTCGAGCTCCGCGGCGCCGAGCCGGCGGGGGTCGCGCAGGTACAGCGACCCGCCGTCGGTGAACGTCACCCCGAAGCGCCGCCAGAGCGGGTTGTCGCCGTTCGACGCGTACAGGAGCGGGTCACCGGCGGCCTCGTCGTCGATCACGACCCGGCCGCTCATCCCGAGGTGGAGCGCGAGCGTGGGACCGTCGCCGTCGGTGTCGAGCAGCAGGAGCTTGCCGCGCCGGCGGGCCGCCGTGAACCGGTGGCCGGGCAGCGCCGCCGCCGCGGCGTCGGGGGTGAGGCCGCGCTTGAGGAACCACGCGTCGGGCGCGTGCACGGTCGCGATCTCGCGCCCAAGGGCGCGCGCGCCGATCAGCTCACGCGCCTTCTCCGCCTCCAGGATCTCCGGCACGTGCTCGTCCTCCTCTCCAAGATCTCCCGAGGCCGACCGCCGGACCCCGATTACCGGACGGCCTCCGGCGGTCTCTTCCCAAGATCTCCCGAGGCCGACAGCCGGACCCCCATTGCCGGACGGCCTCCGGGCACTGTTCTCGGCACGTTCGACCGCACAGGGGACGGCTCAGCGTGCCGAGAACGAAGCGAGATCAGAAGTTGGTGATCGCGCCCTTCTCCGCGCCCTGGGCGAGCTTGGCGTACTTGGCCAGGAAGCCGGTCGGGTAGGCAGGCTCCGGGAGCTTCCACTCCTTGCGCCGGCGCGCGAGCTCGGCGTCGTCGACCATGAGGTCGATCGTGTGCGCGTCGGCGTCGATGACGATCCGGTCGCCGTCCGCGACGAGTGCGATCGGCCCGCCGTCCACCGCTTCGGGCGCCACGTGACCCACGCAGTAGCCGTGGGTGCCGCCGCTGAACCGGCCGTCGGTCACGAGCGCCGCGTCCTTGCCCCGGCCCGCGCCCTTCATCGCGCCGGTGACCGCGAGCATCTCGCGCATGCCCGGTCCTCCCTTCGGGCCTTCGTAGCGGATCACCACGACGTCGCCGGCCTTGATCCTCCCGGCGAGGATCTCCTCCATCGCCGCCGCCTCACCGTCGAACACGCGAGCGGTCCCGTCGAAGCGCGGCTCGTCGATCCCTGCGACCTTCACCACGCCGCCCTTCGGGGCCAGCGAGCCGCGCAGGACCGCGATCCCGCCCTGGACGTGGATCGGCGCGTCGAGCGGATGCACGATCTCACCGTCCGGCTTCGGAGGATCGAGCTCGGCGAGGTTCTCCGCCATCGTCTTGCCCGTGACCGTCGGCACGTCCCCGTGGAGCAGGCCGGCGTCGAGCAGCTCGCGCATGACGACCGGCACGCCGCCGATCCGGTCGACGTCGGCCATGTGGTACTTGCCGTGCGGCTTCGTGTCCGCGATGTGCGGCACCCGCGCCCCGACCTTGTTGAAGTCGTCGAGCTCCAGCTCGACGCGCGCCTCGTGGGCGATCGCGAGCAGGTGCAGCACCGCGTTCGTCGAGCCTCCGAGCGCCATCGTGACCGCGATCGCGTTCTCGAACGCCTCCTTCGTCATGATCTGGCGCGGCCGGAGCCCGAGCTCGAGCAGGTGGAGGACGGCCTTGCCGCTCTCGTACGCGAAGTCGTCCCGCCGGCGGTCGACGGCCGGCGGCGACGCGCTGCCCGGCAGCGACATCCCGAGCGCCTCACCGATCGACGCCATCGTGTTCGCGGTGAACATGCCGGCGCACGACCCCTCCGTCGGGCACGCGCGCATCTCGATCTCACCGAGCTCGTTCTCGCTGAGCGTCCCCGCCGCACAGGCGCCCACGGCCTCGAAGACGCTCACGACATCGAGCGCCTGGTCCTTGTAGTGCCCGGGCAGGATCGACCCGCCGTAGAGGAACACCGACGGCAGGTTCAGCCGGGCGCAGGCCATCAGCATCCCCGGCAAGCTCTTGTCACACCCCGCGAAGGACACCAGAGCGTCGAAGCGCTCGGCGTGCATGACGCACTCGACCGAGTCGGCGATGATCTCGCGGCTCACGAGCGACGCCCGCATGCCCTCGTGGCCCATCGAGATGCCGTCGCTGACCGCGATCGTGACGAACTCGAACGGGAACCCGCCGGCGTCCCGGACGCCTTCCTTCGCCCGCTTGGCGAGCCGGTCGAGCGGGACGTTGCACGGGGTGACCTCGTTCCAGCTCGACGCGACCCCGACCTGGCTCTTGCCCCAGTCGGCGTCGGTCATGCCGACGGCCCGGAGCATGGCGCGTGCCGGCGCCCGCTCCATCCCGTCGGTGACCTCGTGGCTGCGCGGCTTCATGTCTTCGGTCATGGGCGTGAGGTTACGCCGCCGGCGCTCGGCCCCCGGCGGGATAGACGGAGCCCGGCGGCACGACCCGAGCGGCGACGAAAGCCGTCGCGGCCCGCGCTACGTTGCGTACGTGCCCGACGTCGGAGTCGTCTACGGAGCATGCCGGGAGCGGTTGAGCGAGCTGATCCGCGAGCTCGAGCCCGGCCGGCTCCAGTCGGCCGTCGCGGCGAGCGACGGCTGGAGCGTGCACGACGTCGTCGCGCACCTCGCGGCGGTCGTCAGCGACATGAACACCGGCACGCTGCGGGGCGCCGGAGGCCCGGAGCAGGTCGCGGCACGTCGTGACCGGTCGGTCGGCGAGCTGCTCTCCGAGTGGGAGGCGGGAGCGCCACAGTTCGAGGGCGCGCTGGCCGCGCTCGGCGAGAGCGGCGCCGCGCTGGTGGTGGGCGACGTCTGGAACCACGAGCAGGACGTGCGCGGTGCGGTCGGTGTCGAGGGTGGGCGGGACCCCCTCGCCGAGCAGCTCGCGATCGTGGGCTACGCAGCGGAGCGGGGTGGTCAGATCGCCGAAGCCGGGCTCGCGGCGCTGCGGCTGCGCGCCGGCGTGGACGAGTGGGTCCTCGGCGACGGCGAACCCGGCGCGACCATCGTCGAGGAGCCCTACGAGCTGGCCCGGATGCTCTGGATGCGGCGCACACCCGAGCAGGTGCGCGCGTACCGGTGGGACGGTGATCCCGAGCCGTACGTCGCCTTGCTCACCGCGGGCGGGCCGTCCGAACCGTTGCCGAGCTGATGACGCGGGCGTGAAGGTCGACGCGCCGCTCGTGACCGCGTCCCTCGCCGAGGTCCCGTCGGTCGCCGGTGAGATCGAGGCGCTGGGCTACGACGGGGTGTACACCTTCGAGGGCCCGCACGACCCGTTCTTCCCGCTCGCGCTCGCGGCCGAGCACACCGAGCGGATCGACCTGGCCACCGCGATCGCGGTGGCGTTCGCGCGCAGCCCGGTGAACCTCGCCCACATCGGCTGGGACCTGCAGGCGCTGTCGCGGGGCCGGGCGATCCTCGGGCTCGGCTCGCAGATCAAGCCCCACATCGAGAAGCGCTTCTCCATGCCCTGGTCCCGTCCCGCGGCGCGGATGCGGGAGATGGTCTCGGCGATCCGGGCGGTCTGGGCGACATGGCAGGACGGTGCGCCGCTGCGCTTCGAGGGCGAGATCTACCGGCTCACCCTCATGACCCCGTTCTTCAGCCCGGAGCCGAACGACTTCGGGCCGGCACGCATCTTCGTCGCCGGCGTGGGCCCGGGCATGACGGAGGTCGCGGGCGAGGTTGCCGACGGCTTCCTCGTCCACCCGTTCAGCAGCGCCGAGTTCCTGCGTGAAGTCACGTTGCCCGCGCTCGAGCAGGGGTTCGCGGCGGGCGGCCGCACCCGGGAAGGGTTCGAGATCTCGTACCCCGCGCTCGTCGTGACCGGTGCGACCGAGGAGGACATGGCCGCGGCCGCATCGGTCACCCGCGCGCAGCTCGCGTTCTACGGCTCGACGCCCGCGTACAAGGTCGTCCTCGACGTGCACGGCTGGGGGGACCTCCAGCCGGAGCTGAACCGGTTGTCCAAGGAAGGACGATGGGACGTCATGGCCACGATGATCGACGACGAGATGCTCGACACGTTCGCGGTGTGCGGCGCGCCCGGAGAGATCGCGGCGAAGCTGAACGCCCGCTACGGCGACCTCGTGGACCGCGTCGCGTTCAACGCGCCGTACCGTGCGGACCCCGCAGCCTGGACGGACACGCTCGCCGGGTTCGGTGCCCGATGAGCCCGCTGCGCGTCGGGACCGCGGAGGGGCTGGTCGAGCCGCCCACGGGCGTCACCATCGAGGGTCCGACGCGCGTGTTCGGCGACGCGGCGATCGGCGCCGACGGGCGGGTCCTGTGGCACCGCGACGACGGCTGGACGGAGCTCGCGAGCGCGCCCGACCTCCTGTGTGCGGTCGATGCGCCCGGCGGGCTCCTGATCGGGACCGAGGGCGCCCACGTCGCCCGGGTCGCGCCGGACGGACTCGAGCGGATCCAGAGCTTCGAGACCGTGGCCGGCCGGGACGAGTGGTACACGCCGTGGGGCGGCGCGCCCGACACCCGGTCCCTGACCCGCACCGACGACAACGTCCTGCTCGCCAGCGTCCACGTCGGTGGCATCCCGCGCTCGGACGACGCCGGCCGGACCTGGCACCCGACGATCGACATCGAGGTCGACGTCCACCAGGTCCGCGCCGCGCCCGGCCGACCCGACCTGGTCCTCGCGGCGGCGGCCGTCGGGTGCTGCCGCTCGGATGACGGCGGCCTCACGTGGCGCGTCATCGCCGACGGCCTGCACGCGACCTACTGCCGCGCGGTGGCGATCTCGGGCGATGCCGTCGTCGTCAGTGCCTCGGAGGGACCACGCGGCCGGCAGAGCGCGCTGTACCGACGGGGCCTGGAGTCGACGGGACCGTTCGAGCGGGCCACCGACTGGATCGACGGCAACGTCGACACCTACGCGCTCGACGCGCTCGACGACCGGGTCGTCTACGGGACCCGCGCGGGCACGGTCTGGGAGTCGACGGACGCGGGCACGACCTGGTCGGTGCTCCTCGACGACCTCGCGCCCATCACCTCCGTCAGCCTCACCCCCTGACTCCGGCCGTTTGTCCGAAGACCGCTCAGGACGAGCGACAATCGGACAAACGGCGGCACCGGCGGAGCTAGCTGGCGTCGATCGCCTTGAAGAGCTCGGCGGCGCGACCGTCGGGCAGGCCGACCGCGGCGCCGTTCGCCGCGCCCCACTCCCGGATGCGCTGGTCGAGGCCGGGCGGGTCCGGGATCTGGCTGACGTGGCACAGCAACGCGGCGACCTTCTTGTCGATCGTGGCGGTCGTCTCGACGTAGACGTCCGAGTCCGGGTGGGCCATGAGCCAGAGCTGGGGCACCGTCCAGGGCTCGTAGCCGGCCGCGAGCAGCTCGGGGTGCGCGAACGGGTTCCGGGCGTCCGGGTACACCGCGCTGATCGCCGCCTCCCCCGCGGCCAGGTGATCGGGGTGGCTCGCGAAGACGCGCGCCCAGATCCGCTCCGGGGACTGGCAGACGACGCGCTGCGGTCGCACGATCCGGATGACGCGCGAGATGTCGCGGCGCAGCTCGATCGTCGGCAGCAGCCGGCCGTCCGGGTGGGCGAGCCAGTGGAGGTCGGTCACGCCGACGGTCGCCGCCGCCGCGGTCTGCTCCACGCGCCGGATGCGCGCCATCTCGGTCCGGGACATCTCGAGGTCGGAGCCACCCGCGTCGCCGTCGGTGACCATGCAGTAGCTGACGTCGATCCCGGATGCGGTCCACGTCGCGATGGAACCGCCGACGCCGAAGTCGACGTCGTCCGGGTGCGCGCTCACCACCAGGATCCGCTCGACACCCTCGTTCGATCCTTCGCGCTGGTCGGGCACTACTGCAGCCTCTCGTCGAGCAGCTGGTTCAGGAGCTGCGCATTCGCCTTGCGGTCGGTGGCCTGCATCACCTGGCCGAAGAGGAAGCCGCGCTTCTTCCCGCGCACCTTCTCGTCGCCCGCGCGGTACTCGGCCACCGCGTCGGCGTTCGCGGCGAGCACTGCGTCGAGGATCCCGGCGAGCTCGCCCTCGTCGCTCACCTGGGCGAGACCCCGCTCTTGCACGACCTGCTTGGGCCGCTTCGGCTCGCGCAGGCACTCGTCGAGCACGTCCTTGGCCAGGCTGCGGGACAACGTGCCGTCCGCGACCAGGCCGATCAGCTCCGCGAGCCCGTCCGGCGCGAGCGGGAGCACCTCGGGCGAGAGCCCGGTCTCGTTGAGGTACCCGAGGATCTCGCCGGTGCACCAGTTCGCGACGTCCCGCCCCGGGGCCCCGACCGCCACCGCGGCGTCGGCGTACTCGGCGAGCAGCGGGTTGTCGACGAGGATCCGCGCGTCCTGGTCCGCGACGCCCCACGCCGCGACCAGCCGCGCCCGGTGCTCGGCCGGGAGCTCGGGAACCTCGGCACGCGCCTCGGCTCGCATCGCGTCGCTCGGCGCGACGGGGACGAGGTCCGGCTCGGGAAAGTACCGGTAGTCGTTCGACGCTTCCTTGCTGCGCATGCCCTGCGACACGCCCGCATCCTCGTCCCAGCCCCGCGTCTCCTGCACGATGCGCTCGCCGGTCGTCATCGCCGTGATCTGGCGCTCGATCTCGTAGTCGATCGCCCGTCCGAGCGACCGCAGCGAGTTCATGTTCTTGACCTCGACCTTGGTGCCCAGCTCCTCGGTCCCGACCGGTCGGATCGACACGTTGGCGTCGACGCGCATCGACCCCTCCTCCATCTTGACGTCCGACACCCCGATCGCCTGCAGCACGCCGCGCAGCTCGCCGACGTACGCGCGGGCCTGCTCGGCGCTGCGGATGTCGGGGCGGCTCACGATCTCCATCAGCGGCACGCCGGCGCGGTTGTAGTCGACGAGGGAGTGCGAGGCGTCGTGGATGCGCCCCCCGCCGCCACCGACGTGCTGGGTCTTGCCGGTGTCCTCCTCCATGTGCGCGCGCTCGATGCGGATGCGCGTGCCGCCGATCTCCATCCATCCGTCGACGCAGATCGGCTCGTCGTACTGGCTGACCTGGTAGTCCTTGGGCATGTCCGGGTAGAAGTAGTTCTTCCGGTGGAAGATCGACTCGGGCGGCACGTCGAAGTGCATCGCCTCGCCGAGTCGCAGGGCGTACTCGACCACGCGGCGGTTGAGCACCGGCAGCGAGCCCGGCAGCCCGAGGCAGATCGGGCAGATGTTGGTGTTCGGCTCGGCGCCGAACTCGTTCGGGCACCCGCAGAACAGCTTGGTGGTCGTCGCCAGCTCGACGTGCACCTCGAGGCCGATCACCGCTTCGTACTCAGCCATCGCGCAAGACTCCCCGTCCATGACGGATCAAGCCGCCCCGCCCGACCCCGACCTGAGCCCCACCGAGTTCGCCGACCTCGACAACGGGGTGAGGCTCGCCTACGTGTGCGAGGGCGTGGGCGGCATCCCGCTCCTGCTGGTGCACGGCTACCCGGAGACGAAGCGCATCTGGTGGCGCAACCTGATGCCGCTCGCGGATGCCGGCTTCGAGGTCATCGCACCGGACCTGCGCGGCCACGGCGAGTCGAGCCTGGCCCCGGACGGCTTCTACGACATCGCCGCGTTCTCCAAGGACATGTACTCGCTCGTCCACGACGTGCTCGGCCACGAGCACTGCTTCGTCGCAGGGGGCGACGTGGGCGGCCCGGTGATCTACGACCTCAGCCTGCGCTACCCCGGCTTCGTGCGGAAGCTGTGCTTCTTCAACACCGTGCCGCCCATCCTCGACGGCGAGTACGCGGCTGCGGGCATCCCGCCCGACGCGCCGCAGGCGCTGCGCTCCACGTCGGACTACTTCATCCGCCAGGCCACCGATCCCGAAGGGCTGCTCGAGGAGCTCGACTCGCCGGAGCGGCGCCGGGCGTACGTCGCCGAGATGTACGGCCACCGTCTGTGGGCGGGCCGCGGCGCGTTCACGCCCGAGGAGGTCGACTTCATGACCGAGCCGTACGCCGACGCGGACAAGCTCCGCGCGAGCTGGGGCGTCTACGAGAGCTCGACCGGCAACCGAGCGATGAGCGACGCGCCTCGCTTCCTGGAGCCGAACCCGTTGCCGACCCTCGTGCTCTACGGACCCGAGGACCACGTGATTCCCGGATCGTTCCCCGACCGGTGCAAGGTCGCGTTCACCGACTGCATCGGGCCGCTCGAGGTCGCGGGCGTGGGCCACTTCCTGCAGTGGGAGGCGGCGGACATCTTCAACCGCGTGGTGACGCACGTCTTCCTCTAGGACGATCGTGCGCAGGGTCACGACGCGGCACCTTCGATCGCCCGCGCGACCCTGAACATCAGTGGCTCCCCGAGCGCGGGCGCCAGGACCTGGACCCCGACCGGCAGCCCGGACGCGCCCGTGCCGAACGGGACGGTGATCGCCGGGTGCCCGGCCAGGTTCGAGGGGATGGTGCACACGTCGCTCAGGTACATCGCCAACGGGTCGGCGGTCTTCGCACCGAGCTCGAACGCGGTGGTCGGTGACGTCGGGGAGAGCAGGACGTCGAAGGACTCGTAGGCGCGCTCGAAGTCGCGGATGATCAGCGTCCGGACCTTCTGGGCCTGGCCGTAGTAGGCGTCGTAGTAGCCCGCGGACAGCGCGTAGGTGCCGAGCATGATGCGCCGCTTGACCTCGGGACCGAAGCCGGCGGCGCGAGTGTTCGCGTTCATCTCCGCCACGTCGGCGCCGTCCACCCGAAGCCCGTACCGCACCCCGTCGTAGCGGGCGAGGTTGCTCGACGCCTCCGCCGGCGCGATGAGGTAGTACGCGGAGAGCCCGTACGCGCAGCTCGGCACCTGTACCCGCTCCACCTTCGCCCCCGCGGCCTCGAGCCCGGCCGCGGCCCGCTCGACCGCCGCCTTGACCTCCGGCTGGATGCCCTCGGCGTCGGTGAGCTCCTCCACGATCCCGATGCGCACCCCCGCGACGTCGCTCGAGTCGCCGAGCGGCTCGGGGACCGAGTCGATCGACGTGCTGTCGAACCGGTCGTGGCCCCAGATCGCCTCGAGCAGCAGCGCCGCGTCGTCGACGTTCTCGGCGAACGGGCCGATCTGGTCGAGGCTCGACGCGAATGCGATCAGGCCGTAGCGCGACACGCGCCCGTAGGTGGGCTTCAGCCCGACGGCGCCGCAGAGCGCCGCCGGCTGGCGGATCGAGCCGCCGGTGTCCGATCCGAGCGCGAGCGGCGCGAAGCCCGCGGCGACCGCGGCGGCGGACCCGCCGCTCGACCCGCCGGGCACCCGGCTCGGGTCGCGCGGGTTGCGCGTCGGGCCGAACGCCGAGTTCTCCGTCGACGACCCCATCGCGAACTCGTCGAGGTTCGTCTTGCCGATCGGGATGCCGCCGGCCTCGCGGAGCCGGTCGACGACGGTCGCCGTGTACGGGGGCTGCCAGCCCTCGAGGATGCGCGACGAGCAGGTGGTCGGCACGCCCCGGGTGCAGAGATTGTCCTTGAGCGCCACCGGCACCCCCGCGAGCGGGCCCGGGTCCTCGCTGCGGGCGACGAGCGCGTCGACCTCGTCGGCCGCGGCGAGCGCGTCGTCCCGCATCACGAGGTTGAACGCGTGCAGCTCCGGCTCGCGCCCTTCGATCGCGGCCAGGTGCTCCTCGACGACGGACCGCGCCGAACGATCGCCGCGGCGGACCGCGGCCGCGATCTCCCGTGCCGTCACGGCGCCTCGCCCAGGATGCGCGGCACCCGGAAGCGATGGTCCTCGGTCGACGGCGCCTGCGCGAGCACCTCGTCCCGGTCGAGGCTGGGGCGCACGTCGTCGGGCCGCAGCACGTTGGTCAGCGGCAGCGGGTGGGCCGTCGGCGGCACGCCCTCCAGATCGAGCGCGGCGACGTCCTGGGCGTGGTCCAGGATCACCGTGAGCTGCTCGGTCAGCTGCTCGACCTCGTCGGCCGTGAGCGCCAGGCGGGCGAGCTGCGCGACGTGCTCGACGTCCGAAGAGGAGAGGCGACCTGACATGTGAGGCGAGTCTACGAGTAGGGGTCGAGGGGCCCGTCGGGGTACTGCCACCAGTCGGCGGGCGGCGGCGCCCAGTCCGGGTCGGGGTAGATGCAGTCGACCGGGCAGACCGGGGGCAGGCACTTCCCGCAGCCGCTGCACAGCTCCGGGACGATGATCACGTCGATGCCGTGGTTGAAGATCGCGCCGAACTGCGGCGGGCAGTGCCGGATGCACGTGTCGCAGTTGATGCACTCGGACATCTCGATCCGCAGCGGCGGGCTCTGCCACTTGGGGTTGCGTTCGTGCGCGGCGATGCGCTCGTCGCGGGTCGATGCGGGCACAGAGCCCAATGTAGACGGGCCGCGCGAGCGACGATCCGCCCCCGTGCGGTCTCGACTGCCCCTGACCGCATCGGTAGGCTCCGAGCCGTTCGTGCCCGTCTCGGTTCCACCCTGCAGGAGGCTCTCGTGCCGAAGTACCCGTTCCTCTCCGACGACTGGTTCGTCGAGGTCGAGAAGCTCGTCGCCGAGCACGGTGCCGATGCTCCGGTCGGGAACCCGGTCGTGGTCAACGTCGTCGTCACCGACACCCCGTTCGGCGACGAGCGCCAGATGCACATGGGCGCGAAGGACGGCAAGGGCGAGATGGGACGTGGCCTCGTCGATGACGCGGACGTCACCCTGACGACCGACTACGGCACGGCCAAGGACGTCTTCGGCTCGGGCAACCAGCAGGCGGGGATGCAGGCGTTCATGGCCGGCAAGGTCAAGGTCCAGGGCGACATGACCAAGCTGATGATGGGCCAGCAGGGTGGCGGCAACCAGGCCCTGAGCGAGGCGATCCAGGGCATGACCGAGTAGCCGGACTCGCACCGAGGGTCGGCCGGGTCAGTCGAGCCGGGCGACCGCGCGGCGTACGAAGTCGTCCAGCGCGGGGAGCCAGCCGCGATCCGGGCCGGCGTCGTCGAGCATCCCGACCGCGTCGACGAGGTCCCAGTACGGCTCGTAACCGCCGCGCCCGGACCGCTTCCGATACCGCATGGCCAGCTGGTCGGCGACCTCGTGGCCGAGGTGGCGGGCGACGTTGATGCGGCAGTGCCCGACGTCCGCCTCGGGCGAGCCGAGACTGGCGTTCACCCAGTCGACGACTCCGGACACGCCGGTGCCGCGCCAGAGGACGTTGCCGGGATGGAAGTCGCGGTGGATGAACGTGCGCTCGACGACGGGCGGCGGCCCGGCGTGCACCTCGATCGCACGGGCCCATGCGTCGGGGCACGAGCTCCCCGCGGGGGGCGCGAGCACCTCGGCCTGGAAGTAGGGCACGTAGTCGCGGATCGGCACGTCGGGTGGAACGCGAACGGAGTGGACCGCGAGCATCTGGTCGACGAGCCCCTCCACGAAGCCCTCGACGTCCTGCGGCGACCATCGGATCCGCCCGGGCAGCCGGGTCATCAGCACCGCAGGCACGTCGCAGCGCTTCCCCGTCGCGTCGACGCCGACGACCTGCGGCGCCGGGACCGGCGACGGGCCGAGGAGGTCGAGGACGCGCGCTTCGTGCTCGGCCAGGTCGGGCTCGCGCGCCAGCCAGTCCGCGCGCACGTACCGCCGTAGGATCAGCTCCCGGCGAACGCCGTCGGGCCCGTCGACGGTCACGCCGTGCACCGCGCTGGACGTCCCTCCCGCGCGCGGGTGGGTCGAGACGATCCGGGTGCCGGGGCCGAGCACCTCGCGGATCCACGCCCGAGCCGCGGCCGGCAGCGGCCCCCGGAGCAGCGCGTGCTCCTCGGGCTGCAGGGCGTAGCCGTGGACCGGCGGCGCACTCGAAGGCGGCATCGACCGCCGACGCTATCGAAGGCTCTCATGTTCCTCTCACGTCGGGCTGGTTGTCTGCCGCGGTGCGGTGGGGGGCGAATGATCCGATGGACGCAGGCCGTGGTCGCGCGCCGGCCTGCCCACGCGGCGCCCGCGCGCGGCGCGCCCCGTCCGCACATCGGGCCGCCGACGCACAGCTGATCGCACCCTCTCACCGGGTCGACCGGCGTGACCGACGGTGCCACTCGCGCCGTTGACCGACGTGAACGACCGCAGCTCTCAGGCGGTACGGGCGAGGCGGACCTGCAGACCGTCGCGAGCTTCGGGCCACTCGGCCGCGACGATCGAGTAGATGGCCGAATCCCGGAGCTCGCCTTCCTCGCCCTGCACGTGTGACGGCTGCCAGCTCCGCAGGACTCCTTCGAGCCGTGCGCCGACCGCCGCGATCGCGTCGCGCGACCGCTGGTTCCTGGCGTCCGTCTTCAAGTCGACCCGTCCGACGCGCCAGACGTCGAACGCGTGGCTGAGGAGAAGGAGCTTCGCCTCGACGTTGATGCCCGACCGCTGCGCGGCGGCGCCGAGCCAGGTGCCCCCGATCTCGACCGCGTAGGGCGCGGGCGCGTCGGGCTCCCGGCGCAGGGTGAGGAAGTTGGTCACGCCGACCGCACGGCGATCCGCGACCCGCACCTGCGCGAACGGCACCCACTCCCCCGCGTCGGCGAGCTCGAGGCGCGTGCGGACGTAGTGCCGCATCGCGGCGTCGCCATCGGGAACGGTCGTGAAGCCGTACGTCGCGCGGTCGGCTCCCGCAGCCGCGACGAGGTCGTCGACGTGCTCCAGCGCGAGTGGCTCCAGCCGCACCCGCGCACCGAGCAGCGTCGGGGGTTCGAGCACCGGCACCATCGCGCCACCCTGGCACGGCACACCGCGACCCGGTGCCGAATTCCGGTCGCACGCGAACGAACCGGTCCGTTCGCGGCCGGACTCCGGGATGACCGCATGGGGCAGGCGGCTGGGGCCGGCGCTCGCGCACCAGCTCGCGATCGCCGCTCACCGTCTCGAGCGTGCGCCGATCTGAGCACCCCGGGCGACCGCGGGCGGAGCCTGAGAGACTGACCTGGCCCGTCTCCCCCTCCGAGGACCCGTCATGACCGACGCCCCTGCACCGCCGCCCGCGTCGCCGCACTACCGCGAGCCGGGGTGGTTCACCCGCAACGTCTTCAACCGCACCGTCGCCGGGCTGACCCGGCTCGGCGTCAGCGTCTGGGGCAGCCGCGTGCTCGAGGTGCCGGGCCGGAAGACCGGCGAGCCCCGCCACACGCCGGTGAACCTCCTCACGGTCGAGGACCACCAGTACCTGGTCTCGCCGCGCGGCAACGGGCAGTGGGTGCGCAACGTGCGCGCCAACGACGGGCGGCTCGACCTGCTCGTCGGCCGCCGCCGGACCCACTGGACCGCGGCCGAGCTCGCCGACGACGACAAGGTCGACGTGCTGCGCGCGTACCTCCGGCGCTGGAAGGCCGAGGTCGGCGTGTTCTTCGACGGGGTCGGCCCGGACTCCTCGGACGACGACCTGCGTGGCATCGCCCCCCAGCACCCGGTGTTCGCGCTCACCCAGGCCTGAGCCACCCACGAGATTCGTTGGGGATCGCCGCACGCCTCCTCCTAGCCTGGGCCGGCCATGTCCTCCCGCCGAGACCACGACCCGACCACCGAGGAGGCGACGGACGCGCTGGTCGACGGCGACCGGACGCTCGCCACCGGCACCGCGGTCGCAGCCCTCCGGCACCGGGACTTCCGCGTTGTCTGGGCCGGCACGTTCGCGTCGAACATCGGCACCTGGATGCAGAACGTGCTGCTCGGCGCGTTCGCCCTGCAGCTGACCCACGACGCCTCGTACGTCGGGCTGGTGTACTTCGCGCAGCTCGGTCCACTGCTGTTCCTGGCCCCGCTCGGCGGGACGCTCGCCGACATCCTCGACCGGCGCAAGCTGCTCATCTGGATGCAGCTGGAGCAGGTCGTGTTCTCGATCGTGCTCGCGGTGCTCGCCGCCTCACCGAACCCGAACCGGTGGGCGATCTTCGGCTGCGTCCTGCTCATCGGCATCGGGAACGCGCTCAGCGGCCCGGCGATCAGCGCCCTTCTCCCCACCCTGGTCCCGCGCGAGGACCTGCCGGGCGCGGTCTCACTGCAATCGGTGCAGATGAACCTCTCGCGGGTCATCGGACCGGCGATCGGGGCTCCGCTCTACGCCCTGCTCGGCGTCGGCACGGTCTTCGGGCTCAACGCCGCGACCTACGGGTTCGCGATCGCGAGCCTGATCGTCGCCAGGTACCCGCCCCGCCACGCCCGCGCCGAGGCGGAGTCGCCGCTGCGCCGGTTCCTCTCGGGGTTCCGCTTGGCCGCGGCCGACCCGCTGATCCGCCGGATCCTCATCACCATGACGACGTTCTCGTTCTTCTCGCTGACCTTCGTCGGGCTGATGCCCGAGATCGCCGAGGCGAACTTCGACATCGGGCCGAAGAGCATCGTCTACGGGCTGCTGTACGCGACGTTCGGCCTCGGTGCCGCGCTCGGCGCGGTCACCGTGGGGACCTACCTCGCCCACCGATCGAAGGCGATGATCGCCCGGCGGTCGCTCGTCGCCTTCGCCGCGGTCCTCGCCGTGTTCGCCCTGGTGCGGAACCCGGCGCTCGCGTTCCCCGTCGCGTTCGTGCTGGGGTTCGTGTACTTCATGGTGATCACCGCGCTGTCGATCTCGTTGCAGCAGCACCTCGACGACGCGATCCGCGGCCGGATCATGGCGCTGTGGATCATGGCGTTCGGCGGCGTGGTGCCCCTCGGCGTCCTCGCCGGCGGTGCGCTGGTGGGCGTCACGACGATCACCGTGGTCATGCTCGTCGGCGCGGTCGTGGCACTCGGCTTGGCCTGGTACTGCGACCTCGCAGCGGTCGGCGCCCCCGACTGACCTCGGCGCGCCGAGCCGCCGCCGGCCGTTCGGCGATCGCGGCCGACGTTGTCGGCCGGCGGAGATCTTCGGAATGCCGCCGCCGGCCGTCGCGGATTCGCGGCGACCGTTGTCGGCCGGCGGAGAGCTTCGGCTACTTCGCCCGGTCCCCGACCGGATCGCCGTGGCGCGGCTCGAGCTCGATGGCGCTCCACCAGTCGGGATCGAGCCAGGGCCGCGGGCTCAGGTTGCGCTCGGGGTCCGGGCGCACGGGCCGGCCGAAGCCGTTGCCGGGGCGCGCGTTCACCGGGCGAGTGGTGCCGCCCCGTGCCGGTCTGCGCATCCCGCCCTCCTGTGACGCCCGCGCCGTCGGCCACCGACGGCGTCCTTGCCACTCTGCGTGTTGATTATCGTGCGGCAAGGAGGGGCCCACAAGACCTAAATCTTGGGATCTCACGCAGAGTGCGCGGCTTTTCCGATGAATTGCCCCAGGTCAGCGGGGCGCTCGCCGGCAGAAAGTGGGACCGGTGACGGTGCGCGCCCACCGTGGGAATGTCACTCACGTGAGGCGCGATGCACGCGCGCTGCGCTACTTCGTCGGCTCGAGCTTGCCGGCCTCGGCCGCGAGCTCGCTCACCGTCCACCGGTCGCCCTTGTCGATCTTCTCGGACAGCGTCCACGGCGCGAACCGCTGCACGACGCCACCCTGGACCAGGTACGCCTCGCCGCTGAGCGGGCAGTCCTCAGTGGCGAGGTACGCCACGAACGGCGACACGTTCGCCGGGTCCCACGCGTCGAACTTGCCCGCGTCCTCGGGCACCTTCACGACCTCGCTCAGACCGGGGGTCTGCTCGGTCAGCCGGGTGCGGGCGGCGGGGGCGATCGCGTTGGAGCGCACGCCGTAGCGGCTCAGCTCCATCGAGCAGATCTGCGAGAACGTCGCGATCCCGCTCTTGGCCGCGCCGTAGTTGGCCTGGCCCGGGTTGCCGAGCAGTCCCGAGGTCGAGGAGGTGTGGATGATCGACGCCTTCACCGGCGTCCCGGCCTTGCTCTGCTCGCGCCAATAGGCCGCGGCGAACCGCGTCGGGCAGAAGTGGCCTTTGAGGTGGACGTGGATGACCGCGTCCCACTCCTGCTCGGTCATGTTCACGATCACCCGGTCCCGCAGGATGCCGGCGTTGTTCACGAGCACGTGGAGCGTGCCGAAGGTGTCGACCGCGGTCTGGATGAGCTTCTGCGCACCCTCCCAGTCGGCGACGTTGTCGACGTTGGCGACCGCTTCGCCACCCATCGCCTTGATCTCGTCGACGACCTGCTGGGCCGGCGCCCGATCGTCGCCGGTGCCGTCGATGTCGCCCCCGAGGTCGTTCACGACGACCTTGGCGCCCTCGGACGCGAAGAGGAGCGCGTGCTCGCGACCGAGGCCGCGTCCAGCGCCGGTGATGATGGCAACCCGGCCGTCGAGTGCACCCATGTTCGTCAATCTCCCGCTCGTGAGCTCCGTGGGACGTCTGATCTCGGTCCGGGGCGCATGGTAGGCGCGGGCGCGACGAGGGACTCAAGCCGGCTCGAGCCGGCTCGCACGGGCTCCACCCGGCCGCGAGCTGAGCGCGCCGGGGTCAGAAGATCAGCGTGAGCGCCATGCCCTTGCGGTACGGCAGGCCCTTCGCGGGCGACTGCGCCTTGACCGGCTTCCCGGGCGTGTACGCGCCCTGGACGGTGACGGTGAGCCCGCTCGCCTGGGCGATCGCGGTCGCGGCGTCGACGGTCTTCCCGGTCACGTCGGGCACGAGGATCACGCTCGTGCCCTTGCTCACGACGACGGCCACCCCCGAGTCGCGCGGGGCCTTGGTGCCTGCCGCCGGGTCGGTGCGGATGACCTTGCCCGCAGGCACGGCGTCGCTGAAGGCGTCGGTCCGCTGCGGCGCGAGCTTGTCCGCCTGGAGCGCGGCGGCCGCGTCCTCGTACGTCTTGCCCGCGACGTTCGGCACCGTCACCGGCGCGGGACCATCGGAGATCGTGAGCGTGACCTTGGTGTCGGGCGGCGCCTTGCCGGACGGCGTGGTGCCGATCGCCGCGTCCTTGGGGACGGTCTCGTCGTACTGGTGCTGCACCACCGGGACGAACTGAGCCTGGACGAGCGCATTCTGCGCCTGCGCCGCCGGCACGCCGGCCACCGCCGGGAGCGCCACCGGCTTGGGACCCTTCGAGATGACGAGGTTCACCGTCCCGCCCCGGCCGAGGAAGAAGCCGGCGTCGGGGTGCTGTCCCATCACGGTGCCGGCCGGGTCGTCCGCGGTGCGGTGGGAGAAGCTCACGAGCAGGCGGGACCGGTTGGCCTGGTTCTGGGCGGCCTGCTCGGTCATCCCCTTGAGGTTCGGGACCGTGACCGTCGCGCCGGCCTCGGGTCGGGTCAGCGCGAAGACCGCGCCGGCGATCGCCAGGATCAGCACCGCGCCGACGACGAACGGCGCGATGTTGCGCGGCCGATCGGCGCTCGTGACCGCCCGGGTCGCGACCGGCACGCTCTTCTTCGCCGCGCTCTCGTCCTGGTCGAACACCGCCTCTCGCGTCCGGCTCACGACCTGGGTGGGATGTGGGTCGGGCACCGTCTCGCCGAGTCCTGCGAGGGTCAACGGACCGGGCGGCGGCAGGACCCGGATCACGTCGTCGAGCGCCGCGGCCATCGTCGGCGCGTCGGGATACCGGTCGTCGGGATCGACCTGCCCCGCGCGCTCGATCACTGCGCCGAGCGCGCCCAGCCGCGCGGGCGCGGCGATCGGCTCCCGGGTCCGCATCGACAGCGTGCCGAGCGGCGAGTCGGCGACGAGCGGCACGGACCCGGTCACGGACTCGACCAGCACCAGGCTCAGCGCGTAGAGATCGGCGCGCCCGTCGAGCCGATTCGCCGAGCCCTGCTCGGGCGACGCGTAGCGGGCGGTGCCGAGGACGGTGCCCGCGGGTTCGGTCCAGCTCGCCTCGGCGAGCGCCCGGGCCAGGCCGAAGTCGGCGACCCGCACGATGCCGTGCTCGTCGAACAGGAGGTTCGCGGGCTTGATGTCGCGGTGGACGAGACCCCGGCCGTGGGCGTACTCGAGCGCGGCCGCGACCTGGCGTCCCACGTGCGCGGCCTGGGACGGGCTGAGTCGGATCCCGGCGTCGAGCATGCCCCGCAGCGAGCCGCCCTCGAGGAGCTCGAGCACCATGAACGGGATGCCGTCGTCCTCACCCCAGTCGTAGACCGCCATGACGTTGGAGTGATGCAGCGATGCCGCGAGCTGGGCCTCGGTCCGGAAACGGCGCAGAAAGCCCGCATCGTCGGAAAGGCCCGCGTGGAGGACCTTCACCGCCACGCGCCGGCGCAGCCGGACGTCGTCCGCGGCGTACACCGAGCCGCCCGCGCCTGCGCCGATCGAGCCGAGCAGGCGATAGCGGCCGGCAAGGACCCGGCCGACGAGGTCGGCCATCGAGCGGCTGGCCATCGGATCCACGGTATCGGGCCGCACCGCGCGCGGCGTGGCACCCGATGCGCTCCGGGTGCCCCGCAGCAGTACCGTCGCTCAGCGATGACCGCGCCGAGCCCGCCGCCCGCCACGCGCCGCAAGGCGATCGAGCACCCCGGGCGCTTCGCGGTCGTCGCGGTCGGGCTGACGCTCGTCGCCATCCTGGTCGCCGCCGCGATCTCGGGCGCGGACACCGAGGACCGCCGCACCACGCTGCCGAGCCAGGTCCAGTCCGTGTCGCCCAAGCCGGGCACGATCGTGCCGCCCCAGGAGCCGATCGTCGTGGACCTGCGTGACGACCTCACCGCCGACCTGCAGCTGTGCGGGCCGACCGGCGGCTGCATCCCGCTCCCTGCGGACCAGGTCAACTTCGTCCCCGGCCTCGGTCAGCTCTCGTTCCAGCCCGGCGACGGCAAGGACGTCGACGGCTACGACCCCGGCCAGAACACGGTGAAGGTCGCGTACCGCTCCCAGGCCGACCCGGGCCGCGACACCGGCAGCTTCAGCTGGAGCTTCGTCTCGAAGTCCTGACCTGGGAATACGGCCGGGCGGGCGGGCTCCGGGCCCGGCCGGCCGCCTGCCGCGCGGCGCGACCTGTTGCTACCCTTCGTGAGGTAGCCGAAGGCGGGTGAGTCTGAGGCCGGAGGTATGGGGGGCTCCACGGTTTCACGAAGCGTGGTGACGCGAGCGCGGGCTCGTTGGCTGGCCGCGTTCCTCGCCGGGCTGCTCGCCGTGGTCCTGCTGGCCGACGGCGCGGTGACCCTGGCCGAGAAGCGCCTCGCGCCCGTCGACGACTACTACGACGTGCGGGCCCTGGACGTGGTGCACGACATGAACCGCCTCGAGGCCGCCGGGGTGCACAGCGACGCGGTCCTCGTCGGCACGTCCCAGATGGCGAGGGGCGGGGTCCCCCGGGCGTTGGAGAAGCAGCTCGGGTGGGCCCACATCCACAACGTCGCCCTCCCGGGCGCGTCGACGCCGGTCGTGAAGCCCTGGCTCCTCGACCAGGTCGTGCCCCGGCTGCACCCCGAACGGGTGGTCTGGGGCGTGTCGAGCATCGACTTCAACGGCGGCCGGCCGAACCCCGTCATCAAGAACTACGACTCGGCGCGTGCGACCCGCCCCGGGATCCTGGGGAGCGCGGACCGGCTCCTCGCGTCGAACGTCGCGCTCGCGCGTCGCCGCGTCGAGCTGCGGGAGCCGATCCAGCTCGCGCACGACCTGCGGTCCGGCGCGCCGGCGGCGAAGCACGCCGCGAAGCCGATGAGCAAGCTGCTCGGTCCGATGCGGACGACCAAGGGTCGCCACCTCAAGCGGGCGGCGAGCTACCTGCAGAACTCGCAGCTCGCGGACTTCAAGGCCACGCCGCGGTACGTCCACGCGTTCACCTCGACCTTGCGCGAGCTGCACGCGAAGCACATCGAGACGGTCGTGGTGATCATGCCGGTCCCGTCGACCTTCCGCGCGATGCACCCGCACGGCGACGCGCAGTACCAGGCGTGGCGGCGGATGACGATCGCCGCGGCGCGCCGGACCGGGACGAAGGTCCTCGACCTCAACGCGACCGAGCCGGACATCGACTTCCCCGACTACGTGCACCTCACGCGGCCCGCGGCGCAGGCGTGGTCGACCCTGCTCGGCCAGGACCTCCGGGGCATCGGATGGGCCCGGGCGACACCGACCGCGGCGGCCCCGCCCGGGACCTCGTCGGCGTCCGCGTCCGGATGATCTTCAACTCGCTGCAGTTCGCGCTCTTCTTCGCCGTCGTTCTGGCCGTGTACTGGTTCCTGCCCCACCGGGGCCAGAACTGGTTCCTGCTCGTCGCGTCGTACGTGTTCTACGGCTACTGGGACTACCGGCTCCTCGGCCTCCTGGTGTTCGTCACGCTCTCGGCGTTCTTCACCGCGCAGCAGATCGCCGCCGCGCCGACCGCGACGGCGAGGAAGCGCTGGCTGTGGGCGGCCGTCGCGGTGAACCTCGTCGTGCTCGGGTTCTTCAAGTACTTCGGGTTCTTCGTCGACTCCGCGCACCGGATCACCGAGCTCGCGGGCCTGGACCTGCCCCGCCAGGTGCTCGACGTCGTCCTGCCCATCGGCATCAGCTTCTACACGTTCCACGCCATCAGCTACGCGATGGACACCTTCCGCGAGCGCATCGAGCCGGAGCGCTCCCTGCCGACGTTCGCGCTCTTCATGTCGTACTTCCCGCTGCTGCTCGCGGGCCCGATCGAGCGGGCCTGGCACCTTCTCCCCGAGCTCCGCAACCCACGGAAGCGTCCGAGTGCGCAGTCCGCGTACTCGGGGGTCGTGCTCATCGTCCTCGGGCTGGTCAAGAAGGTCGTGATCGCCGACGCGGTCGCGCCCATCGCCGCGCAGGCGTTCGGAAGCCCGGACGGGCGTGGTGCGATCCCGCTGATCACCGGTGCGGTCGCGTTCGCGATCCAGATCTACGGCGACTTCTCGGGCTACTCCGACATCGCCCGGGGGACCTCCCGCCTGCTCGGCATCGAGGTGTTCCGCAACTTCGAGCAGCCGTACTTCTCGCGCAACGTCACCCAGTTCTGGCGCACCTGGCACATCTCGCTGTCGAGCTGGCTGCACGACTACCTGTACATCCCGCTCGGTGGCAACAAGGTCTCGGACCTCGTCACGTACCGCAACCTGTTCCTGACCATGCTGCTCGGTGGCCTCTGGCACGGCGCGTCCTGGACGTTCGTCGTGTGGGGTGGGCTGCACGGCATCGCGCTCGCGATCGAGCGCGCCACCGGCCGCTACGAGGCCCGGGGCCGGCCCGCGTCGCCCCGGTGGCGGGACGTGCCCGCGATCCTCGGCACGTTCACCCTCGTCACCGCGCTCTGGGTGTTCTTCCGGTCGGCGTCCATCGCCGACGCGCTCAACTTCTTCGGCGGGATCTTCACGAGCGTCGTCGGGCCGCGCGCCGGCGCGTGGAAGGGCAACCTGGTCACCGTCGCGGCGATGGTCGCCGCGGTGATCGCGATCGACCTCGCGGATCGCAATCGGGCCCGGCTGCAGCCGCTCGTGCGCTGGAGCCCGATGCTGCAGGGCGCGGCCGCGGGCGCGGCCGTCGTCCTGCTGCTGGTGTGGAGCGGCAAGCCGCCCACGCCGTTCATCTACTTCCAGTTCTGAGCCGCGCGGGCGAGGGTCAGGCGGGCACCGCGAACGTCGCCCAGCCCTTGATGGCGGTGCCACCGCCGACGCGGACCGCGGTGAGCTCGACCTTCACGGTCCGCTCGCCGTCGTCGTCCTCGACCTGCTCGGACACCGCGCCCGAGCACACGAGATGATCGCCCGGCCACACCTGCTCGCGGAACTGCACGCCGAACCGGCGGACGTTGTCGGCCCCGAGCCAGTCCGTCGCGTAGGTGGCGAGGATGCCAGCCTGGAGCATCCCGACGGAGAACACCGACGGGTAGCCCGCGGCCTGCGCGAACTCCTCGTCGTGGTGGATCGGGTTGAAGTCGCCGGATGCGCCCTGGTAGCGGACGAAGTCGGTGCGGCTCAGCGGTCCGACGGTGCGCGGCTCCGGCGCGGCGCCGACCGCGAGGTCGGCCCAGGTCGCCGCCATCACGCACCTTCCTTCGAGGTCGCGGGCTTGCCGGTCTCGATCGCGGTGGAACGGGCCTCCGCGACGAGCGTGCCGTGGTCGTCGCGGAACTCGGCCACGGTGACGACGAAGGTCATCGTGCCGCCCCGCTTGCCCTCCTTCTCGTAGACCTCGGCGACGCGGGTCTGGACCGTCAGCTGCTGACCCGCGCGCGGTGGGGGCCCGTGGAACACGTACTCCTGCCCTCCGTGCAGCACGCGCTTGAGGTCCATCTTCACCTTCGAGAACACGGACTGGCCCGTCGGCGTCCAGAAGCTCACCGAGGTGAGGAACGTCGGCTCGATGGGGGGTGTCGGGTCCTCCAGGTACGCGGGGTTCTCCGACATCGTGGCGCGGGCGAACTCGCGGATCTTCCCCCGTTCGATCGTCATCGGGTACGGCTCGTCGGTGATGCCGACCGCGCTCGCGTCGACCATCAGTCGTCCTCCTTCTGCTTCCTGCTCTTCGTAGCGGGCTCGGTCGTCTTCTTGGTCGTCTTCTTGGTCGTCTTCTTCGCGGCCTTCACCGGCTTCGGCTCGGGCTCGGGCGGCGGGCCGTGCTCGAGGAGGTCGACGAAGGCGACCTCCTCGAGGATCGGCACCCCCAGCTCCTCGGCACGCGGGAGCTTCGAGCCGGGATTCTCGCCCACGACGACGAAGCTCGTCTTCTTCGACACACTGCTCGTGATCTTGCCGCCGCGCGAGGTCACCGCCGCGGCCGCCTCGTCCCGGGTGAAGTCCTCCAGGCCGCCGGTGAGCACGAAGGTGCGACCGACCAGGGTCTGCTCTTCGGTCGGGCCCTCGGCGGGCGCGGGCCCGGTCAGGTTCACGCCCGCGGCGCGCAGCTTCTCGACCAGCGCCCGGTTCGTCGGCACCGTGAACCACGCCGCGATGCTCTGCGCGATCACCGGACCCACCCCGTCGACCGCGACGAGCACTTCCGCGTCCGCCTCGGCGATGCGGTCGAGGTGACCGAGCGCGGCGGCGAGCGCCCGCGCCGCAGTCGGGCCGACGTGACGGATGCCGAGCGCCACCAGCACCCGCGCGAGCGCCTGCTGCTTCGACGCCTCGATCCCGTTGACCAGGTTGCGGGCCGAGATGTCACCCATGCGCTCGAGCTCGACGAGCTGCTCGTGGCGGAGCTGGTAGAGGTCGCCGGCGTCCTGGATGAGCCCTGCGGTCACCAGCTGGTGCACGCGCTCCTCGCCGAGGCCCTCGATGTCCATCGCGCCGCGGCTGGCGAAGTAGATGATCTTCTGCTCGCGCTGCACCGGGCAGTCCGAGCTGACGCAGCGGCGGTCCACCTCGCCCTCGAGCCGCACGAGCGGCTGGTGCAGCTCGCACGGGCAGAACTCGGGGAACTTCCACTTCGGCTTGCGCCGCTTGCCCTTGACGATGACGGGGCCCACGACCTCGGGGATCACGTCACCGGCCTTGCGCACGATCACGGTGTCGCCCACGCGCACGTCCTTGCGCGCGACCTCGTCCTGGTTGTGGAGGGTGGCGACCCCGACGGTCGACCCGCCGACGAACACCGGCTCCAGCACCGCGAACGGCGTCGCCCGGCCCGTGCGGCCGATGCTCACCATGATGTCGCGCAGGAGCGTCGTCTTCTCCTCCGGCGGGAACTTGTAGGCGATGGCCCACCGCGGCGCGCGGCTCGTCGTGCCCATCTCCTCGCGCTGGGCGATGCTGTCGACCTTCACGACCGCGCCGTCGATCTCGTAGCCGAGCGAGTGGCGCTGCTCCTCCATCTGCCGGCAGAAGCGGTAGACCGCGTCCAGGTCGCCGAGCTGCTCGATGTGCGGGTTGACGGGGAAGCCGAGCTGCGAGAGCCACTCCAGCGTCTCATGATGCGTGCGCAGGCGGGGCCCGCCGGTCTTCGCGCCGGGCTGGTAGCAGAACAGCGAGAGCTGGCGGCTGGCGGTGACTGCCGGGTCGATCTGGCGCAGCGCACCCGCCGCGGCGTTGCGCGGGTTGGCGAACAGGCGGAGCTCGGCCTCCTCCTGCCGGCGGTTCAGCTCCTCGAAGGAGCGCAGCGGCATGAACACCTCGCCGCGCACCTCGAGCACGGTCGGGTGGTCCTTCCCCCGCAACCGGTCCGGGACGTCGCCGATCGTGCGGACGTTGGCGGTGACGTCCTCGCCGACCTCGCCGTTGCCCCGGGTCGCGGCCCGGACCAGCTTGCCGTCCTCGTAGAGGAGCGAGATGGCGAGCCCGTCGAGCTTCGGCTCACCGACGTAGGCGATCGCGTCGGTGACGAGCCGCGCGATGCGCTGGCCCCACGCCGTGAGCTCGTCCTGCGAGAACGCGTTGTCGAGCGAGAACATCGGCTGGAGGTGGCGGACCTCGGAGAACGGTGTCGGCGCGGACGCGGCACCGGGGCCCTGGGTCGGCGAGTCGGGTGTGACGAGCTCGGGATGCTCTGCCTCGATCGTGACGAGCTCGCGCATGAGCGCGTCGTACTCCGCATCCGAGATCTCGGGCTCGTCCGCGCCGTAGTAGCGCTCGTCGTGGTAGCGGATCGTCGTGCGGAGCTCGTCCACGCGCTGCTCGACGTCGGTCGGGGCCGCCATGGTGCCGAGCCTACCGACGGGGTGGGACGCTGCTCGTCTGCGAATCCTCGTCGAAGATCTCCCTCGGCCGACTGCCGGACCGTCGGCAGGCTGACGGCCGAGGGCGGCACGCGCCGAAGATCACGCGCCGACGGTGAGCCGGGCCGCGACCGCCTGGTCGCCGACGCGGCCCGCGATGTCCGACGTCAGCCGCAGCGCGCGCTCGGCCTGTGTGCGGCCGTGGCCGGCGAGGCCGCACGCCGGCGTGATGATCCCGTGGGTGCGCAGGCGGACGGGGTCGCACCCGCGCCGCGTGAGCTCGCACCAGACCGCGACCATCCGCCGCCAGAGCGCGTCGGAGGTGTCACCGATCGGACGGTCCGTCGGGACCGCGCCCCACGCGACCCAGCCGCCCGCGTCGATGTGGCGCGCGATCACGTCGGCGTCGTCGATCAGCGTGTCCGTGACCGGCGCGCCGAGGACGGAGGGTCCCGCCTCGAACGCGAGCCTGAGGTCGCCGTCGCCGCACACGTGCACGCCGGTCAGGCACGACGCGGCCGCGAGACTTGCCGAGAGCAGGTCGACCGCCTGCTCGCGCTCCACCGGCGCGGCGTCACGGCGCCACAGCACGAGCGCCGGCTCATCGAGGAACAGCAGCACCGGCACGTCGGGCAGGCGTGTGGTGAGCAGCTGATCGAGCGCCCGCACCCACGCGCGCACGGCGGCCCCGGCGCGCTCGAACGCGAGCGACGTCGGCATCCCGGCCGCGTCGAGCGCGACGCCGAGCGTCAACGGCCCGACGATCTGCACCTTCACGCGCGGCGGCGCGATTGGCATCGCGTCGATGGCATCCAGGAACGCGAGCAGGCCTGCGTGGGTCGAGCTCGAGAACGCGGGCACGATCTCCTCGACGACCCGCGCGGCGTCGATGCTCAACGTGCCGTCGGACGCGACCGTGACCTCCGGCAGTGCGTCCGCCCACTGCGCCACCAGCCCCTCGCGGCGATCGCGCTCGGGGAGCTCGGGCGCGGCCGGCAGCGTCGGGTGCAACCGCAGGGTCAGCTCGGCGGCCTCACGCGCGTCGAGGTGCGGCAGGCTGCCGATCCCCGTCGCGAGTCCCGGTGCAAGTGCGGCAGCGTGCGGGCTCGTCACCATGAGGTTCGTAGTATATGAACGCGCGTTGTTCGAACCCCGAAGCCGGCGCGCTCTGATGATGTGAACATCTGGTTGCTGCGCGCCGCGTGGATCGTTCTTCCGGTCACGACCGGAGCCGTCGTGTCCGACGCGCTCGAGTCGTGGTCGATGGCGACGCGCGCTACTGCCGCGGTGCTCCTGTGGGTCGCGTGGTTGATGGTGCTCGTCGCTCTGCTCGCGCCGCGGCCCGTCGGTCTCACCGCGGCGCGTGTGGGCGCGCCACTCGCGCTCGTCGCGACGCTCATCGCGGTCGCGACCGACCGCGCGTCCGTTGTCGCCTCCATCGCCGCCCTCGTCGTCACGACCCTCTGCGTCGCGCTCGTCGCCGCCCCGTCGTTCTCGCGCGCGTGCGCGCAGGGAGCAGCATACGGCGATGAGCAGCGGTTCCCGCTGAAAGTCCCTCCCGCGCTCTTCCTCGGGGTGCTCCCGCTCGCCGTGCTCGCGGTCGGGGCGGGCATCGCGGGAGGGCCCTTGCTGCTCGCCGACGGGTCTGTCGTGGCCGGCATCGTCGTGCTGGTGCTCGGCTGGCCGCTCGCGGCAGTGCTGCTCCGCTCCCTCCACCTGCTCTCGCGGCGGTGGGCGATCCTGGTCCCGGCCGGCTTCGTGATCGCCGACCCGATGACGCTCTCGGACCCGGTCCTCTTCGTGCGCGAGCACATCGTCGGTCTCGGCCCCGCGGACCCCCGGATCCGCCCGCCCGCCGAGGCCACGGACCTGCGGCTCGGCGCGGCCCACGGCTCGCTCGCCCTGCTCCTCGACGAGGACGCCGACGTCTACCGCCGGGCGCGGGGTGCGGCCCGGGGCGAGCGCACGCACCTCCTCTTCGTCGCGCCGGTCGCGGCCGGCGACCTGCTCGAGCTCGCGGCGGCCCGCCGGATCACCGTGCGGCACGAATAGCTTGACGGCTATATAGCCCTTTGGCAATATAGGGTCATGACGGTCCTCGAGGTCCTGGCCGAGCCGAACCGGCGGCGCATCCTCGACCTCCTGCGCGACGGCGAGCGCCCGGTGGGCAACCTGGTCGCGGCACTCGAGGTCTCGCAGCCCACGGTCTCGAAGCACCTCAGGGTGCTGCGCGACGCCGGCCTGGTCGAGGTGCGCGCGTCCGCGCAGCTCCGGCTCTACCGGCTCCGGCCCGAGCCGCTGCAGGAGCTCGACGCGTGGCTCGCGCCCTACCGCGCGATGTGGGCCGACCGTCTCGACGCGCTCGAGCGCGTCGTCGGCACGCTTCCCGACTGACCAGGAGACGACATGAACCCTCCCTCCACCCCCTCAGGTTTCCGCGCTGACCGCCTCGGCACGCTCGAGGAGACCGCGGCAGGCTGGGAGCTGCGCTTCGTGCGGCGGCTCGCGAAGCCGCCGGCGGTCGTCTGGCGGGCCTTCGTCGACCCGGAGCTCGTCGCCCGCTGGTTCCCCACCACGATCGTCGGCGACCTGGCCGCGGGCGCGGCGCTGCGGTTCGACTTCACGGACGTCGTGGCCGACCCCTTCGTCGGCGAGGTGCTCGAGGCGGACGAGCCCCGCCACCTCGTCTTCACGTGGGGTGGGGACGTGCTGCGCTTCGACTTCGCCGAAGCGACGACCGGCACCGAGCTCACGATGACGGTGATCCTCGACGAGCTCGGGAAGGCCGCACGCGACGCCGCGGGCTGGCACGAGTGCCTCGACCGGCTCGAGCGATCGCAGTCCGACGCCCCCGACACCGCGGCCGACCGGACGTGGGAGCAGCTCCACGCCGCCTACGTCGAGCGCTTCGGCCCCGCCGCCTCGACGCTGGGCCCGCCGCAGGAGTTCCTCGACGCCCAACGGGACGCCGGGAAGTAGCCGCGAAGCAGTCGGGTCTAGGCCGCGATCCCGCCGCCGAGCAGCACGTCGCCGCGGTAGAGCGCGATGACCTGGCCCGGCGCCACGCGGTGCTGCGGGGATGCACAGACCACGCGGTCACCCCGCCAGGTCCCGACGAACGGCGTTGCGTGCGCCCGCACCTGGACGAGCACGGGCTCGTCCGGGGCGGGAACGTCGGCGACGAAGCTGGGCGCGTCGACCGGGAGCTCGTCGCGCAGGAGCTGCTCGCGGTCGCCGACCGTGACCCGGCCCGAGTCCGCGTCGACGTCCACGACGTAGCGGCGCACGCCGAGCGCGACGCCGAGGCCGCGCCGCTGGCCCACCGTGAAGGCGTCGACGCCCGGGTGCGCGCCGAGGACCTCGCCGTCGGTGGTGACGAGCTCGCCGGGTGAACGGCCGATGCGCGCGCCGAGGAACGCGTCCTTGCCCCCGCGGGTGATGAAGCAGACGTCCATGCTCTCGCGCTTCTCCGCGGTGCGGAGGCTGAGCCGGCGGGCGTGGGCCCGGACCTCGGCCTTGGTCAGCTCCCCGACCGGCAGGCGGATCCGTTCGAGCGCGTCCTGCTGGAGCATGTAGAGGACGTAGGACTGGTCCTTGGCCGCGTCCGCGCCGCGCGCGAGCCGCGGACGCCCGTCGGCGTCGACGGTGATCCGGGCGTGGTGGCCGGTGGCGACGGCGTCGAAGCCCATCGCGCGGCTGCGGTCGAGCAGGCGCCCGAACTTCATCGTGCGGTTGCACTCGACGCACGGGTTGGGGGTCCGACCGGCCGCGTACGCGTCGGTGTAGGGATCGACGACGTTGGCGTCGAACTCGTCGGTGAAGTTGAAGACGTAGTGCGGGATGCCGAGCTGCGCGGCGACCCGGCGTGCATCCTCGACGTCGGCGACGCTGCAGCACCCGGAGTCCGACTCGCCACCCCAGAGCTTGAGCGTCACGCCGGTGACGTCGTGACCCGCTTCGACGAGCAGCGCCGCGGCGACCGACGAATCGACGCCGCCACTCATGGCGACCAGCACGCGCTCGCTCATGCCGCGACCGAACGGAGTCGGGCAACGGCGCGCGGGACGACGTCGAGCGCGGTCGCGACATCAGAGTTGATCGACGCGTACCCGAGGCTGAACCGGACGGACGCGAGCGCGTCGGCGCGCGAGAGGCCCATCGCCTCCAGCACGTGTGACGGCTCGGTCCCGCCGGAGGAGCAGGACGAGCCGGCTGCGGCATAGACGCCCGCCGCGTCGAGGGTCACGAGCAGGGCCTC
>DASXYP010000024.1:0-92352 GCA_036502405.1 Acidimicrobiia bacterium | reverse complement strand
TGGTGGGCCTCCCCGGACCGAAGGACCTGCGCCAACACTCCCCGCCGATGTTCGTTCCCGTCGTCCACCAGCGACCGTCTCTGCGCGCTCGACGATCGCCGGGGGGAACAGGTCCAGGAAAACGTAGCGAAGAGCTCTTCGGCGTCAGTGTCGACCGTGGCCGCCTGCAGAAACCGGTCCGATGCCCTGAGGAGGACAGCCGCGGCGGTCTCTGGCCGGGATGTTGAGGGTAAGGCCGTTGCGCTTGTGTGGTGCTGAACGAACGCGGCGACCGTGGCATGGTTTGGCGGCGCCACTCGGATGAGCCCTAACGAGCACTCGGGTTGCGGTACTCGTACGGGTGAACTCGAGGTTGAGCGCCCACATGTCCCGGTGGCCAGTGGGAGCTTGGAACCATGTCTTCGGGGTCTGGCGGGTGTCGAGCGCTGAGCTTGGGTCGAGGTTGAACCGTTGGGCAAACCGAGAATCGTTCGCACGTGCATCGTTGCAACCGGGACCGAGCGGCGGTGGGCGCGACAGGTCGTCTTCGACTTGTTCACGCCCGACGACGACGTGGTCGCGTCCACCACCGACCTCCTGCGGTCCGTGGGCACGTTCCTCTACGGGCGGCGCCTGTACGAATCGATGGCCGTTTGGGAAACGGACGCCGCACTAGCCGCGTCGTCCGACCGCATGGCTGACTTCGCGACCGCCTGGCAACCGGCGAACAAGGTTGTGTATCAAGACGTCTGATCGCTACGAGTCCTACTTGGCAGGTCGATTTGGCCGACCGAGGTGGAATCCCTGGCCCCACGGGACGCCGAGCGCGGCGAGCGTGGAGCGTTCTTCTTCAGTTTCGATGCCTTCAGCGATGATCGTCGCTGGGATCTCATGTCCGAAGCTCACCAGCGACGAGGCCAAGGCTCGCTTCACCGGATCAGCCTGGATGTCACGGGTCAGCGTGATGTCGAGCTTGCCGCGCTGTGACAGTTCAATCATCAGGCTTCGGTACGACCAGTCGCTGAGAACGCCGGCGAGGTGCAGGCGGCGCACGAACGGCGTCGCCGCAACCTGCCACGCGGCTTTGAGTTTCAAGGACTTGGTCAAGTCGTGGATTGTGGCGTTCGCGGCGGGAGGCGCTGCCGCGATGGAAGCGCCTCCCGCTTGAAACGACCTGCAATCCGCTGAAGCCGGCATGCGAATCACGATGAAGTTCGGATGTAACTCGACGCTACGAGCAGCCGCTCGTCGCGCCGCAGGACGGGCAGGCGTGGCACGAGCCGGCGCGCTGCATGATGTCGCCGCAGACGTAGCAGAGCACGGTCTCGCGCTCGCGGGCCGGGGTCCGCGGCGCGGGCGGGGCGACCGACGCCGCGGGTGCGGGCGGGGCCTCGGGCTCGTCGAGCGCGTCCGCCGGGGCGCGGTCGTCGAGCGGGAGCAGCTCCATCGTGGGCTCCGCCGCGGTGGCGGCCTCCTCGACTCCGGGCAGCGTCGGCTGGAGGCGCTCCCCCACCGTGAGGATGCCCATGTCGCGGCGCTTGTCCTCCGACATGTACTCCACCGCGAGGCGGCGGAAGATGTAGTCGACGAGGCTCGTCGCGAACCGGATGTCGGGGTCGTCGGTCATGCCCGCGGGCTCGAAGCGCATGTTCGTGAACATCTCGCAGAACGCCTCGATCGGCACGCCGTACTGCAGGCCGTGGCTCACCGAGATCGCGAACGCGTCCATGATCCCGGCCAACGTCGAGCCCTGCTTGGCCACCCGCAAGAACAGCTCGCCCGGGCGACCGTCCTCGAACTCGCCCACCGTCACGTAGCCGTGGCAGTCGGCGACCCGGAACGAGAACGTCTTGGACGCGCGCACCCGGGGCAGCTTCTGGCGGACCGGCTCCTGCACGATCACGTGCTCGACGATCCGCTCCACGATGCGCTCACCCGAGCCGTCACCGTCGCCGGTCGCGCTCGCCGACTTCTGGGTGCTGAGCGGCTGGCCCACCTTGCAGTTGTCGCGGTAGACCGCGACCGCCTTCAGACCCAGCCCCCACGCCTCGATGTGGAGCTGCTCGACGTCCTCGACCGTCGCCTCCTCGGGGAGGTTCACGGTCTTGGAGATCGCCCCTGACAGGAACGGCTGGACCGCCCCCATCATCGTGACGTGGCCCATGTAGTGGATCGTGTTGTCACCCATCGAGCAGGCGAACACCGCGAGGTGCTCGGGGTTGAACCCGGGCGCCCCGAGGATCGTCTTGTGCTCGTCGATGTGGGCGACGATCGCCTCGACCTGCTCGTCGGTGTAGCCGAGGTTGCGCAGTGCACGCGGGATCGTCTGGTTGACGATGAGCATCGTGCCTCCGCCGACGAGCTTCTTCGCCTTCGTCAGCGCGAGGTCGGGCTCGATGCCGGTGGTGTCGCAGTCCATCATCAGGCCGATCGTGCCCGTCGGTGCGAGCACCGTCGCCTGCGAGTTGCGCACGCCGTAGCGCTCGCCGAGCTCGACCGCGTCGTCCCAGCTCCGCTGCGCGGCCGAGAGCAGCTCCGGCGGGACCAGCTCCTCGTCGATCTTGGCCGCCTCGGCCCGGTGCATCCGCAGGACGTTCAGCATCGCGTCCTCGTTCGCGGCGTAGCCCGCGAACGGGCCCATGCGGCCCGCGGTGCGCGCGCTCGTGGCGTAGGCGTGACCGGTCATCAGCGCGGTGAGCGACGCGGCCCACGCGCGCCCCGCGGGCGAGTCGTAGGGCAGGCCCTCGGACATCAGGAGCGCACCGAGGTTCGCGTAGCCCAGGCCCAGCTGGCGGTACTTCCGGCTGTTCTCGCCGATCGCCTCGGTCGGGTAGTCGGCGTTGCCGACCAGGATCTCCTGCGCGGTGAACACCACCTCGACGGTGTGCTGGTACCCGGCGACGTCGAACTGGCCGCCCTCGTCCATGTACGCGAGCAGGTTGATGCTCGCGAGGTTGCAGGCCGAGTTGTCCAGGTGCATGTACTCGCTGCACGGGTTCGAGGCGTTGATCCGACCGGCGTTCGGCGCGGTGTGCCAGCGGTTGATCGTGGTGTCGAACTGCATCCCCGGGTCCGCGCACTGCCAGGTCGCCTCGGAGATCTGGCGCATGAGCTCACGGGCCTTCACGGTGCGCACGGTCTCGCCGGTGAGCACGGCCTTCAGCGCCCAGTCGTCGTCGTCCACGACGGCCTGCATGAACTCGTCGGTGACGCGCACCGAGTTGTTGGCGTTCTGGTACTGGATGGAGTGGCTGTCCTTGCCGTCCAGGTCCATGTCGAAGCCCGCGTCGCGCAGGGCGCGCGCCTTGCGCTCCTCGGTGGCCTTGCACCAGATGAACTCCTCGACGTCGGGGTGGTCCGCGTTGAGGATGACCATCTTGGCGGCGCGCCGGGTCTTGCCGCCCGACTTGATCGTGCCGGCCGACGCGTCGGCGCCGCGCATGAAGCTCACCGGCCCGCTCGCGGTGCCGCCGCCCTTCAGGCCCTCGGAGCTCGAGCGGATGTTGCTCAGGTTGATGCCCGAGCCCGAGCCGCCCTTGAAGATCGTGCCCTCCTCGCGGTACCAGTTGAGGATGCCGTTCATGGTGTCCTCGACCGCGAGGATGAAGCACGCGCTCGCCTGCTGCGGGGTGTTCTTCACGCCGATGTTGAACCAGACCGGCGAGTTGAACGCGGCGCGCTGGTGCACGAGCACGTACTTCAGCTCGGCGTTGAACGCGTCGGCCTCCTCGTCGTCCACGAAGTAGCCGTCGCGCCGGCCCCACGCGGTGATCGTGTCGGCGACACGGTCGATGACCTGGCGCAGCGACCACTCGCGCTCGTCGGTGCCGAGCGTGCCCCGGAAGTACTTCTGAGCGACGATGTTCGTGGCGTTCTGGGACCAGCTGACCGGGAACTCGACCTCGGGCTGGAAGAAGGCGTCGGTCCCGTCCTTCCAGTTCTGGATGCGCGCTTCGCGCCGCTCCCACTCCACGGAGTCGTAGGGGTCCTGCCCCGGCTCCGTGAACTGCCGACGGATCCCGATGCCAACCTGCTCCGGCGCGATGGCCATGGGCCTGCTCCCCTTCCCCGCCCGCAAGCGGAACCGTGCTCGAATCGTCTGGTCGTGCTCGTGGTGCTCGTCGCCGGGCTCGGCCGGCGCCTTGGGACTGCCATCCCGGTCCCGATCCGCCCCGAGGGGCACTGACCACAAGATGTTGTGGTTGGTGCACCGGGCGACGCGAGATGGAGGTGAATTACACCACTGGAGTTCCACGCTTGTCAACGGTCGGCGCAGGATCGTCCCTGACCTGCACGAACGTCAGGAGCGGGCGCCCGCCGGTGGCTTGGGGGCGGTCGTCTTCTGGAGCAGCACGACCTCGCGCTCGAAGTCGGCGATGTCCTCGAAGCCCTTGTAGACCGACGCGAAGCGCAGGTACGAGACCGGGTCGAGCGCCCGCAGCTGCTCCAGCACGGCCAGGCCCACCGCCTCGCTCGGGATCTCCGGGCCCTGCTGGCGCAGCTGGTCCTCGAGCTCGGTGGCCATGGCGTCGACCGCGCCCTCGGGGATCGGCCGGCCGGCGACCGCCTGGGCGATCCCCCGCGCCAGCTTGTCGCGGCTGAACGGCTCCTTGACCCCCGACCGCTTCGTGACGGTGAGCGGGATCGGGTCGACCCGCTCGTAGGTGGTGAACCGCCGGCCGCAGCCGACGCACTCGCGCCGGCGCCGGATCGCGTCGCCGTCGTCGGCCACGCGGGAGTCCACGACCTTGTCGTCGTCGCTTCGGCAGTAGGGGCACCGCACGGTCGCCACGGTAGCGCCCGTCCCGGGTTGTCCGGCTCAGCGCGGCCAGACGACGGTCTCACCGATCAGCAGCGGTGCGTCGTGGCGCGCCGCGGCGATCGCGTCGACCACCGGGCGGGGGTCCGAGCCCGGCGCGACGTGGCGGGCGACGGTCCACAGCGAGTCGCCGGGCCGCACGACGTACCGGGCCACGGACGGGGGGCGCCCGGGAGCCGCGAGGGGTGAGCTCCCGAGCGCCGCGCCCGCCTGCGCCGCCACCAGGACCAACGCCAGCGCGACCAGCACGACGACGAGGCGTCGGCGCCAGTACGTGGCGGTCGAGACCCGCGGCGGACGCCCGAGGCCCGCCGGGGGCATCGGCACCAACGCGAGGTGGACCGGCCGCACGGCTTCCTCGGCCGGGTACCTCAGCTCGGATCTCGGTGTGGTCATGACGGCGGCCATCTCGTCCTCCATCTCCTGCGGGTGGGGGTGCGGGGGAAGTTGCAGGGTTCGTGGCGTGTGGTGGGATCGATCGAACCACGGGGCTGGGACAGCTACGGCCCGGCGTTCGGGGATGCACCGGGCCGTAGGTCCCACGATGCGGCGGGGACGAACGTCCGTTCGCTGCCCGACCACCCAACCACGAACGCCCGTTCGGAGTCAAGCAGAAATCCCGAACAGGTGTTTGCCACGAACGCGTGCTCGTGTTACCGTCCGCGCCATGGCCGAACCCGCACCGCTCACCGCCCGTCAGCAGCAGGTCCTCGAGTTCATCGACGTCGAGGTCCGGCGTCGGGGCTACCCGCCGAGCGTGCGCGAGATCGGCGAGGCCGTCGGGCTCTCGTCGAGCTCCACGGTGCACGCGCACCTCGGCGCCCTGCAGGACAAGGGCTACCTCCGGCGGGACCCGACCAAGCCCCGCGCGATCGAGATCTGCTACGAGCCGGACTCCGGCGCGATCGTCGACCGCCGTCCCGTGCGCCACGTCCCGCTCGTCGGCGACGTCGCCGCGGGCACCGGCACCCTGGCCGCGGAGAACATCGAGGAGACGATGCCGCTGCCCGAGGACCTCACGGGCGACGGCCAGCTGTTCATGCTCCGGGTGCGGGGCGACTCGATGATCGACGCCGGCATCTTCGACCGTGACTACGTCGTCGTGCGCCAGCAGGACTCCGCCGACAACGGCGACATCGTCGTCGCGGGGATCCCGGGCGAGGAGGCGACGGTCAAGACCTTCCTCAGCAAGCGGGGCAAGATCATCCTCCGGCCCGCGAACGAGGCGCTCGAGGACATGGTGTTCGACCCGGCCGAGATCACGGTCTACGGCAAGGTCGTCACCGTGCTCCGCCGGCTCTGATCGCTCGGCCGCCGGGCTCGCCCCGGTGAGCGCCCGGGCTCAGGCGACGCCGAGGAAGCGGCCCAGCACGGCGTAGCAGCCGTCGAGCGACTCGCGGGTCACGTGCTCCCCCGCCGTGTGCGCGATCTCCGGGTCGCCCGGACCGAAGTTGAGCGCCGCGATGCCGTGCGCGGCGAAGCGGGCCACGTCGGTCCAGCCCAGCTTGGGGCGTACGCCGAGGTCGAACGTGCCGGTGAGCTCGGCCACGAGCGGGTCCCACAGGTTCGGCGGCGCGGCCGGCGAGGCGTTCACCACCTCGATCTCGTCGGCGCCGGCGAGGAGCGCCTCGACCTGGGTCTGCGCCTCGGCGATCGTGTACGCCGGCGCGAAGCGGCGGTTCACCACGATGCTGGCTTCGTCGGGCACGACGTTGTTGGCGATGCCCCCATCGATCCGCACGACCTGGAACGACTCGCGGTACGGCAGTCCGTCGACGTCCACGGTGTCGGCCTCGTGGGCCGCGATCCGGGACAGGACGTGGGCCGCCCGGTGGATCGCGTTCTCCCCCATCCAGGGCCGGGCCGAGTGGGCCCGGGCACCCCGGAAGGTCGCGCGCACATGGAGCGTCCCCTGGCAGCCGGCTTCGATCCACCCGTCGGTCGGCTCGAGCAGCACGGCCAGGTCGCCGGCGACGAGCTCCGGCCGCTCCGCGAACAGGCGGCGCAGCCCGTTGAACTCCTCGGCGATCTCCTCGGCTTCGTAGAAGACGAGCGTCACGTCGAACCGGGCCCGGTCCGGGGTCGCGGCGAGCGCCTCGGCCAACCGGAGCATGACCGCGAGGCCGCCCTTCATGTCGGCCGCACCCAGGCCGTAGAGGGTGTCGCCCTCACGGCGCGGCGCTTCGTTGCCGTTGGCCGGCACGGTGTCGAGATGGCCACCGAGGACCACCCGGCGCTCACGGCCCAGATCGGTCCGCACGACGACGTTGTCGCCCACGCGAACGACCGTGAGGCCGGCCGCGCGCGCCCCGATCCTCGCCTCGACCAGATCCGCGAGCCGGGTCTCGTCCCGGCTCACCGACGGGACCGCGATGAGCTCCTCGGTCAATCCGAAGAGATCAACCGCTCCACTCATCCTTCGACCGCCGGTCCGCTCATCGTTCCCGCTCTCGGCCCTGCGGGCCGGGCCGCTCGGGCCCCTCGCCGCTGCCTCGTCGGCGACGAGAGGGATCGAACGCCGCGCCGCTCATGTGCTGACGCCGCGCTCGCGGAGGATCTCGTTGAGCTTCGACTTGTCGTGGCGCTCGCCCTCCTCGAGGCGCTTCACCACGAGCACGCACGGCAGGCCGAAGTCGCCACCCGGGAACGTCCGGGGCCGGGTCGCGGAGACCGCGACGCACCAGTCGGGGACGTGGCCGCGGCTCAGCTCGTCGCCGGTCTCGGCGTCGATCACCGGGATCGAGCCGGTGAGCACGCACCCGGCGCCGAGCACCACACCGGTGCCGACCCGCGCGCCCGCGGCCACGATGCAGCGCGAGCCGATCATCGTGTCGTCGCCGACGACGATCGGCACCGCGCCCGGCGGCTCGAGCACTCCCCCGATGCCGACTCCACCGGAGAGGTGGACGTTCGCACCGATCTGCGCGCACGACCCGACCGTCGCCCAGGTGTCGACCATCGTGTTCTCGCCCACGTAGGCGCCGATGTTCACGTAGCCGGGCATCATCACGACGCCCGGGGCGAGGTAGCTCCCCCAGCGCGCCTGCGCGCCGGGGACGACCCGTACGCCCGCCGCCTCGTAGTTGTGCTTCAGCGGGATCTTGTCCCGGAACTCGAACGGGCCGAGCTCCGTGACGCTCATCTGCGTGAGCCGGAACAGCAGCAGGATCGCCTGCTTCAGCCACTGGTGCACGACGATCTCGCCGTCGACCACCTCGGCGACACGGGCCTCACCGCGGTCCAGCAGATCGATCGCGTCCCGCACGTGGGCCGCGGCCTCGGCCTCGGGCATCACCCCGGCGATGTCGTCACGGTGCTCCCAGAGCGTCGTGATCTGCTTCTCGAGGTCGGACATGGGCAGGCAGCCTCCTGGGCCGGTCGATCGGGCGGGACGGTCAGACGGCGCGGGCCGAGCCGGCGAGCCGGTCGAGCGTGAGCGCGAGCCGGTCGTCGGACTGGGTGAGCGCGAGGCGGACGTGGTCCGCACCCGCGGGCCCGTAGAGGCTCCCGGGGGCGACGAGCGTTCCGGTCTCGGCGAGCCGGGCCGCGATCTCCCAGCCGTCGTCGGCCGACTCGGCGGCCCGGAGCCACAGGTAGAAGCGTGCCGGCCCGCCGTCGTGCACGAGTCCGTGCGCGGCGAGCCCCTCGAGCATGCGGGACCGGCGGCGCTCGTAGCGGTCGCGCTGCGCGAAGACGTGCTCGTCGTCGCCGAGCGCCGCCGCGGCCGCGGCCTGGATCGGCGTCGGCACCATCAGGCCCGCGTGCTTGCGGGTCTCGCCGAGGTAGTGGACGAGACCCGGGTCGCCGGCCACGAACCCGACGCGCATCCCGGCCATGTTCGAACGCTTCGAGAGCGAATGGAACGCCAGCACGTCGTCGAGGCCCGACGCGAGCGCGGTGCTCGCGGGTACGCCCTCGCCGGTGAACTCGGCGTAGCACTCGTCGGCCGCGAGGATGATGCCGCGGTCACGGGCCCACGCGACCTGCGCGTCCACCGCGGGACCACCGGCGACCGCGGCGGTGGGGTTGCCGGGGTCGTTCGTCCACAGCACGAGCGCCCGTGCGGCATCCTCGTCGGCGACCCGGGTGAGGTCGAGCTGCCACGCGTCGTCGAGCGGGACCGGGACGGCGCGCAGGCCGGCGAGCTCCGCACCCATCGCGTAGCTCGGGTAGGAGATCGCGGGAAAGAGGACGGTGTCGCGCGACGGGTCACGCAGGTGCAGCAGGTGGGGCAGGCCGACCACGAGCTCCTTGGTCCCCACGCAGGCGATGATCTCGGCGACGTCGAGGTGGAGTCCGAAGCGGCGCTCGATCCAGCCCGCGGCGGCGGCCCGCAGCTCCGGGGTCCCGATCGACGGTGGGTAGGCGGTGGCGCCCGGGGCCGCGGCGGCCAGCGCGTGCAGCGCCACCCCCGGGATCGGGTCCACCGGGTTGCCGATCGACAGGTCCACCACGCCCCCCGGCACCGCATCGGCCAGGCGCTTCAGCGCGTCCAGCCGGTCGTGCGGGTACGGCGGCGGGACGAACCCGCCGGGCGGCGCCTCGCTCATCGCCCCAACCTAACCGGGGACGGGTGCGACGAAGTCGACGTACCGCCCGGTGACCGTCTGCGGGAGACGGGCCCGGACGCGGGTGCCGCCCTCCTCGTGCACCTCGACGAGCACCTCGCCGTCACGGTGCAGGCCCGCGAGCACGTCGCCGCGGTCGTAGGGCACGCGCAGCTCGACGACCTGCTCGAGCGCACGCAGCCGCTCCCCGATGACGACGGGGAGCGCCGCGACGCCCGCGCCGGTGCGCGCCGAGACCGCGAGCGCGCCCGGGTGCGAGGCGAGCAGGTGGTCGACCACGACCGCGTCGACGGTGTCGGACTTGGTGAACACGAGCTGCTCGGGGACCGCAGCCGCGCCGATCTCGCGCAGCACCGCCCGGACCGCCTCGATGCGGTGCCCGGCCTCGCGCGTGCCCGCGTCGACGAGGTGCACCAGCAGGTCCGCGCTCGCGACCTCTTCGAGGGTCGACTGGAACGACTCGACGAGCTGGTGCGGCAACCGGCGGACGAATCCGACCGTGTCGGAGAGCAGCACCATCTCACCGCCCGGCAACCGCAGGCGACGGGTGCTCGGGTCGAGGGTCGAGAACAGCCGGTCCTCGACCAGCACGTCGGCCTCGGTCAGGCGGTTCAGCAGCGTGGACTTGCCCGCGTTCGTGTAGCCGACGAGTGCGACCGTCGTCAGCGAACGCCGGCGCCGGGACTTGCGCTGGGTCGCGCGGGTCCGGGCGAGCTGGACGAGCTCGCGCTCGAGCTTGGTGATCTTGGTCTGGATGCGCCGCCGGTCCACCTCGAGCTGGGTCTCGCCGGGCCCGCGGGTCCCGATCCCACCGCCCTGTTGGGAGAGCTCGGAGCCCTTGCCCCGCAGCCGGGGCAGGCGGTACCGGAGCTGGGCGAGCTCGACCTGGACCATGCCCTCCTGGCTCGCGGCGTGCTGGGCGAAGATGTCGAGGATCAGCGCGACCCGGTCGACGACGTCGACCTTGAAGAGCTTCTCGAGGTTGCGCTGCTGGGCCGGCGAGAGCTCGTCGTCGAAGATGATCACGTCGAGGTCGAGCGACTGCGCGAGCTCGGCGAGCTCGGCGGCCTTGCCCTTGCCGACGTACGTGGCCGGATCCGGCCGGTCCCTGCGCTGCAGCTCGACCGCGACCGGCTCCGCGCCGGCGGTGTCGGCGAGCAGCGCGAGCTCGTCGAGGTCGGCCTCGGCTTCGATCACGTCGTGGGCGTTGAACCCGGTGCCGACGAGGAGCGCGCGCTGGCGGACGACGCCGAGATCGACCTCGGTCGCGGTGAGCCGGCGCCGCTGTCGGCCCTCGTGGCGCTGGGTCACGCGGAGAGCCCGTCGAGGTCGACGGTCACGTCGAAGAGGTGGCGCACCGGGCCGCCGAGCCGCACGGTCGCACCGAGGTCCACCGTGAGCGCGCCACCCGGGACGTGCACCACCACGCGGTCGCCGACGAGGCCGCGGTGGTGCGCGACCGCCGCGGCTGCGCACGCCCCGGTGCCGCACGACAGGGTCTCGCCGACCCCGCGCTCCCAGACCCGCATGACGATTGCGTCGGGCTCGTCGGCGCGCAGCGCGACGAACTCCACGTTCGTGCGGTTCGGGAACCGCTCGTCGTGCTCGAGGCGCGGGCCGTGCTGGGTGACCCGGGCCGCACCCGGATCCTCGACGAAGAGGACCAGGTGCGGGTTGCCCACCCCCGCCGCGTCGCCGCGGTAGGTGGTGCCGTGGAACGTCGCCTCGAGGTCGAACGGGCTCGGCGCCCGCAGCGGGATCTCCAACGGGTCGAACGTGACCGGTCCCATGTCGACGGTCGCGTGCACCACCTCGTCGGTCGCGGAGTCGAGCACGAGGTCGATCTCGCGCCGGCCGCCGTCGGTGTCGACGATCAGGCGCTTCCCGTCACCGAGCCCCGCACGGTGCGCGACCCACGCCAGGGCCCGCGCGCCGTTGCCGCTCATCTCGGCGCGACCGCCGTCCGCGTTGTGCAACACCATCGTGCAGTCCGCGCCGTCAGCACCGGGCTCGACCGTGATCACCCCGTCCGCGCCGATCCCCCGGTGACGGTCACACAGCGACGCGGCGGTCGGAGGCGCGAGCGGACCCGCCCCGTCGGTCGGGACGTGCACCAGGAAGTCGTTGCCCGTGGCCTCGAGCTTGGCCAGCGTGCGCACCGTGGTCATCGACACCACCATGCCAGCAGGGCGGGCAGGACGGCACACGAATTCTCCGGAGCGCCGAACCACGTGATCCGGGGATCACGGCGGAACCACATCCGCTGCCGCCGGGAGAACGCCCGGGTCCGGCGGACGGCCGCGTCGAACGCGGCCTCCAGGTCCGGGGCCCCGCCGTCCAGGTGGGCCAGGACCTCCTTGTACCCGATCGCCTGGCGTGCGGTCCGGGACCACCCGCGCGGCTCGGCCGCAAGGGCGCGAACCTCCTCGACGAGCCCGGCCTCCCGCATCACCGCGAACCGCTGTGCGATGCGATCGGCCAGCACCGCCCGCGGGAGCCACACCCCCACCATCGAGACCGGGAGCGCCGTCGGGCCGCGCGCCTGCACGCCGGGGCCGAACGAGGAGAACGGCTTCCCGGTCGTCCCGATCACCTCGAGCGCGCGCACCACGCGGCGCGAGTTGGCCGGCTCGATGCGGCTCGCGGCGACCGGGTCGACGGCTTCCAGCTCGCGGTAGGCGGCCGCGAGCCCGTCGGGCGTCGCGACCCGCGCCGCGAGGTCGGCCCGCCGGTCGAGGTCCTCGCCCGGGAAGCGGAGGTCATCGACCACCGCCTGCACGTAGAGGCCGGTCCCCCCGAGGAGCAGCGCGCGCTTGCCGCGAGCCTCGATCTCGGTGACGGCTTCGCGCGCCGCGGCCTGGAACCGCGCGACCGACCAGTCCTCCCACGGGTCGGCCACATCGACCATGTGGTGGGGCACGCGCTCGCGCTCGGCGCGCGTCGGCTTGGCGGTGCCGACGTCCATGCCGCGGTAGATCTGCATGGAGTCGATCGAGACGATCTCGACGTCACCGAGGGCTCGGGCCACCTCGAGCCCCAGCGCGGACTTCCCCGACGCTGTGGGCCCGACGAGCGCGAGGTGCGTGGCAGAGCCGCCCTCGCCCACCCGCTGATCGCGGTCGGACCGATCGGGCGAGGGAGATCGTCGCGTGGAAGTCGTCGTCGCCCTACCCTGCCGTGACCGGGATCCGCACCCGACGCGCCGGCGCCGGTGCGGTGACCGCAACGAGCTCGCCCCGCAGCCAGTGGTCGGCGGCGGCAGTGATGCGGACGTCGGCGAAGGTCCCCGCGGTGAGCCGTACGCCCCCCGGCGCGTCGACGTGCACGAGCTTGTTCTGGCGGGTCCGACCCGAAGCAACGTCCGGGTCCCGCTTCGACGGGCCCTCGACCAGGATCTCCTCGACCCGCCCGACCCTCGCCGCGTGGCGCTCCTCCGCGTGGCACTGCACGAGCGCCTCCAGCCGGGCGAAGCGCTCGCGCACCACCTCGGGCGCGACGAAGTCGTCGACCATCTCGGCCGCGGCCGTTCCGGGCCGGGGCGAGAAGACGAACGTGTAGGCCGCGTCGTAGTGCGCCGCCTCCACCACGTCGAGGGTCCGCGCGAAGTCGTCGTCCGTCTCGCCCGGGAACCCGACGATCAGGTCCGTCGTCACCGCGAGGTCCGGGATCTCTGCGCGCGCGGCCTCGAGCCGACGCAGGTAGCGCTCGGCCGTGTAGCCGCGCCGCATCCGGGCCAGCGTACGGTCGCTCCCCGACTGCAACGGCAGGTGGAGGTGCTCGCACACGGAGTCGAGCCCGGCCATCGCGGCGATCGTCTCGGGCCGCTGGTCCTTCGGGTGCGGCGAGGTGAACCGGACCCGGCGGATGCCCTCGACCGCGTCGACCGCGCGCAGCAGGTCCGCGAACTGCGGGCGCCACTGGCCTGCGCCGAGGTCGCGGCCGTACGAGTTCACGTTCTGGCCGAGCAGGGTGACCTCGACGACACCATCGGCCGCGAGCTCCTCGACCTCGCGCACCACGTCGCCCATGCGCCGGCTCACCTCGGCACCGCGGACGGACGGGACGATGCAGAAGGCGCACGAGTTGTCGCAGCCGATCTGGATCGTGACCCAGGCCCGGTGGTCGACCTCGCGCCGGGCCGGCAGCGCGGACGGGTACGCCTCGTGCTCCTCGAGGATCTCCACCACCGGCTCACCCGAGCGGGCCGACTCGGCCAGGAGCGCAGGGGCGTGCGCGAGGTTGTGGGTGCCGAACACGACGTCCACGTGACCGGCCCGCGCCACGATCTGCTCCCGGTCCTTCTGGGCCAGGCACCCGCCCACCGCGATCTGCAGCCCCGGGCGCTCGGCCTTGAGCGCCTTGAGCCGGCCCAGGTGCCCGTAGAGCTTGTTGTCGGCATTCTCCCGGATGCAGCAGGTGTTCAGGACGACGACGTCTGCGTCGTCGAGCCCGGTGGCCGGCTCGTAGCCCTCGTCGGCGAGGAGCCCGGCGATCCGCTGCGAGTCGTGGTCGTTCATCTGGCAGCCGTAGGTGCTGACGTAGAAGCGGCGGGCCATGAGGCGAACAGTCTACGAGGCCCTGGGTTCCGGCCCCGTCGCCGCGCGCGGTCGATCGGCAGGACTCCGCCCGCCGGGCGCGCGCGAAGGGGCTCGACGGAGGGGCGGCGGTAGCCGCCGTGGACGAGCTCAACGAGCGACGAGCGGGCGAGACCGTGCGGGGGCCTCGCCCGCTCGTCGTCGATCTGGTGCGCCGCCCTCCCGCCGGACCGTCTCCGTCCGCCGGACCGGCAGCAGGTCAGCCGGGGTCAGCCCTCGGCGTCGGCGTGGTCGTCGGCCTCCGCCTCGACCCCGTCGGCGGTGAGGTCGACCGGGTCGTCGGTTGCGTCGATCCCGACCGCCTGGCGGATCTTCTCGCTGATCTCCACCATGAGCTCGACGTTCTCGGCGAGGAACTGCTTCGAGTTCTCCCGGCCCTGACCGAGCTGCTCACCCTCGTAGGTGAACCAGGCCCCGGACTTCTTCACGATCCCGAGGTCGACGCCGACGTCGAGCAGCGAGCCCTCGCGGCTGATGCCCTTGCCGTACATGATGTCGAACTCCGCCTGCTTGAACGGCGGGGCGACCTTGTTCTTCACGACCTTGACCCGGGTCCGGTTGCCGATGACCTCGGTACCGTCCTTGATCGCCTCGATGCGGCGGATGTCGAGCCGGACCGAGGAGTAGAACTTCAGCGCGCGTCCGCCCGGCGTCGTCTCGGGCGAGCCGAACATCACGCCGATCTTCTCCCGCAGCTGGTTGATGAACACCGCGATGGTGCGGCTCTTGTTCAGGTTGCCGGTGAGCTTGCGCAGCGCCTGGCTCATCAGCCGCGCCTGGAGGCCCATGTGGCTGTCGCCCATCTCGCCCTCGATCTCGGCCCGGGGCACCAGCGCGGCGACCGAGTCGATCACGAGCACGTCGAGCGCGCCCGAGCGGATCAGCATGTCGGCGATCTCGAGCGCCTGCTCCCCCGTGTCGGGCTGGGAGATGAGGAGGTCGTCCACGTTGACGCCGATCGCCGCCGCGTACACCGGGTCCATCGCGTGCTCGGCGTCGATGTAGGCGCACACACCGCCGTTGCGCTGGGCCTCGGCCACGACGTGGGTGGCGAGCGTCGACTTGCCCGACGACTCCGGGCCGAAGATCTCGACGATCCGGCCCCGCGGGAGCCCGCCGATGCCGAGGGCGAGGTCGAGGGCGAGGGCGCCCGTCGGCACCGCCTCGATCCCCACGTTGCCCCGCTCGCCGAGTCGCATGATCGCACCCTTGCCGAACTGCTTCTCGATCTGGCCGAGCGTCATGTCGAGCGACTTGTCACGATCCACCGTGGATCCTCCTGGATGGGGAGACGCTGTGCGTCAGGTTCGGGGGAAGTTGCCGTCGGGGCGACCCTACGGCGGGGGTGGGACATGAACACACGCTTGAAGTTCCACGCGTGTGGTGCACAGTAGAGCGAACACTCGTTCGGTGCAAGGACCCTCGGGGACCGGCGGCCGACGCAGCCCGGATGCGGCCCGGACGCAGCCCGGATGACGGCCGGGGACGGGTCCGGGAGCCGGCCCGGCGGCCGCGGCCGGGGCGGGGCGGGCCTCGGCGAGAATGTCGGCTCCGTGCGCACCCTCCGGACCGTCGCCTGCGTCGCGCTGCTGGTCGTCCTCGCCGCGTGCAGCGGTGGGAGCGACGGCTCGGCGCGCTCCCACCGGGCCGCCCGGCCGACGACCACCACGACCGTGCCGCCCCCGGCGACGTCCACGACCGCGCCCCGCCGCTTCACGGTCACCGGCTCGCGCGCCGGGTTCGCGCACGGCTTCGAGCTCGTCCGCCGGGAGTCGCCCGCGGACGTGGAAGCGGACCTCGACCTCATGGCCTCCACCGGCGCGCAGTGGCTGCGGGCGTCGCTGACGTGGGGCAGCATCGAGCTCCAGCCGGGGGTCTACAACTGGACGGGAACCGACCGGGTCGTGCAGGGCGCGCTCGCCCGCGGGATGTCGGTCGTCGCGGTCATCAGCTCCGCGCCCGGTTGGGACCGCAAGCCGGGATGCCGCACCGACGAGTGCGCCCCGAACGACCTCGCGCCGTACGCCGCGTTCGCACGCGTCGCCGCGCAGCGCTACGCGCCGCTCGGCGTGCACGCGTGGGAGATCTGGAACGAGCCGAACCACGTCGCGTTCTGGGGCCCGCAGCCCGACCCGGTCGCCTACACCGACCTGCTCCGCCAGTCGTCGGCCGCCATCCACGCCGTGGACCCCGGCGCGACCGTCATGAACGGCGGCATGGCGCCCGCGCCGGACCGCAACGGCGAGATCTCGCCGGTGACGTTCCTGCGCCGGGTCTACGAGCTCGGCGGCGGCCCCTCGATGGACGCGGTCGCGCACCACCCGTACCAGTTCCCCGACCCGCCGACGTCACCCGAGCCGTCGAACGCGTTCCTGCAGACCGAGCGGCTGCACGATCTCATGGTCTCGTTCGGCGACGGCTCGAAGAAGATCTGGGGCACCGAGGTCGGCGCGCCGACGCGCGGCGCGCAGTCGGTGAGCGAGGCCAACCAGGCCACGTGGCTGCGCCAGTACTACGACATCTGGAACGGCTGGGCGTTCACCGGCCCGCTCCTCTGGTACAACGCGCGCGACACCGGCAGCGCGAACCGGCTCGAGGACAGCTACGGCCTGGTGCACCACGACCGCACTCCGAAGCCGGGGCTCGGGGCGTTCGAGGACATGGTCAGCTCGAGCGTGCTCGAGCCCGCGACGACGGTCCCGCGGAGCTGACTCAGCTGCCGATCCGGTAGCGGCCCTGCTGGGTGTACACCGCACCACTGCGCCGGGTCTCGCTCTCGAGCAGCAGGATCTCGGTGACGGTCCACGGGACGCCGACCATGGTGCCGGCGAGCAGCTCGACGTCCTCGGTGAGGTCGTTCCCACGCTTGACCCGCGCGAGCGTGAGGTGCGGGATCAGCGCGATGCGGTCGCGCCGGTCGATGAACGGGCGGGTCGCCGCCGCGATCGTCGCGTGCAGGTCGATCAGCGCGTCCTTGCCACCCACCCCGAGCCAGAACACGCGCGCGTTCTTCGGATTCGGGAACGCGCCACCGCCCTCGATCCGGATCCGGAACGGGTCCCAGGCCGCGGCCGCAGCACGTACTCCTTCGTGCAGACCGTCGAGGTCGGCGACGCGCCCGTAGTACTGCAAGGTCACGTGCCACTGGTCGCGCCGGGTCCAGGCGAAGCGCGACGACTTCGGCCGTTCGAGCAGCGATTCGATCGCGTCGAGCACCTCGTCGGGCGGGACGACGGCGAGGAACGCGCGCTTGAGCGCCGCGTCCGGCATGTCAGGGCAGGGCGTCGAGGCGCATCCGGAGGATGTTGAGCAGCGAGATCGTCGAGAACTGCCGGATCCGTTCGCGGTCGCCCGGGAGGCGGGTGGACACCGCCTCGACCGGGAGGCCCGGCAGCGCCAGCGCGAACCAGACCGTGCCGACGGGCTGGCCGTCCTGCTCGTCGGGGCCGGCGACCCCGGTGGCCGCGATGCCGACGTCCGCCCCGAGCACGCGCTGCGCGCCCCCGGCCATCTGCTGCGCGCTCTCCTCGCTCACGACGCGCTCGGCGGTGACGCCGAGCACCGAGCGCTTCACCTCGGTGGCGTACGACGCGATCGAGCCGCGGAACGTTCGGCTCGCGCCCGGGACGTTCGCGATGCGCGCGCCGATCAGCCCGCCGGTGAGCGACTCGGCGACCCCGAGCGTCCAGCCGCGTGCTTCGAGCCGCTGAAGGACGGCGTGCTCCATCGTCTCGTCGTCGATCGCGAAGACGAGGTCGCCGAGGATGGCGCGGAGCTTCGCCTCCTCGGGCTCGATCAGCGCCCGCGCCTCCACCTCGGTCGGTGCCTTGGCCGTCAGTCGCACGACGATGCCCTCGATCCCGCGGGCGAGGAACGCGATCGTCGGGTTCGACTGCGTGTCGACGCGCTCGGCGATCATCTCGGCCAGGCCGGACTCGGACTGGCCCCAGGTCTTGAGCGACCGGCTCACGATGGATGCCGCCTCTCCCGACCGGGCCAGCAGGTCCGGGAGGATGTGGTCCGTCACCATCAGCTGCATCTCGTACGGGACGCCCGGGACCGCATAGATGACCTTGCCGCCGATCTCGGCCTTGATGCCGGGCGCGGTGCCGATCGGGTTCGGGATCACGTCCGCGCCGCGCGGCACGTCGGCCTGGCGCAGGTTGTTGGCCGGCATGTCCCGGCCCCGGGTGCCGAACAGCGAGGCGATGTGCTCGACCAGCTCCTCGCGTCGCTCGAGCTCGACCCCCATGACCTCGGCGATCGCGTCGCGGGTGACGTCGTCCTGGGTGGGGCCGATCCCTCCGCACACGACGACCGCGTCCGCGGACGCGAGCATCTCGCGCATCGCCGTCACCATCCGGCCGAGGTTGTCCCCGACCTTGCGGTGCTCCATCGTGTCGATCCCGACCGCGGCGAGCTGCTCGCCGATCCAGGAGGAGTTGGTGTCGACGATCTGGCCGAGCAGCAGCTCGGTGCCGATCGCGAGGACGTCAGCTCGCACTCGAGGTCTCCCGCCAGCCCCGGCGCACGATGTCGAGGCCGGAGACGATCGTGAACGCCACCGCGATCCAGAGCATCGCGAGCTTCAGCTCGGTCAGCTCCTCGAACGGCGGCAACACGTAGGCCCCCACCGCGAGCATCTGCAGCGCGGCCTTCACCTTCCCGAGCTGGCGGGCCGGGAGCGACACCCCGCGCCGGGCCGCGGCCGACCGGTAGATCGACACGAACACCTCGCGCGCCGCGATGAGCGCGACCGGGAACCACCAGATGTCACCCCGGGCGACCAGGGCGACGAAGCCTCCGATCGTCAGGAACTTGTCTGCGAGCGGGTCCAGGAACGCGCCCGAACGAGTCGTGCCGTCACGGCGCGCGATCCAGCCGTCGACGCCGTCCGTGCACGAGAGCACGAACCACAGCGACACCGTGAGCCACGACGCGCCCTCACGCCCGATCAGGATCAGCGTGGGGACCGCGAGCAGGAGTCGCGCGATCGTGAGGAAGTTCGCCGGCGTCGCGACCGCTTCCGGACCGAACCGCTTCGCGCGAGCGGTCGGCAGGCTCACGAGGCCTCCCGCACGGCCGACGGCGCCGTGGCGCGCGCCACGAGGTCGGGACCTTCGGCCCCGGTGACGACGGCGGACACGCGGGCGCCGGGTCGGGCGAACGACGCGCCACTCACCCGCACCAACCCGTCGATCTCGGGCGCCTCGCGGTGCGTCCGGCCCACGACCGCGCCGCTCTCGTCGTCGCGCCCGTCCACCAGCACCTCGACGGTCTCACCGACGAGCGCGTCCCGAGCGTCCTGGGTGATCGGGTCCTGGAGCTCGCTGCACTCGCGCAGACGGTCCGCGACGAGGTCGGCGGGGATGTGGTCGTCGAGCGTCGCGGCGGGCGTGCCGTCCTCGGGCGAGAACGGGAAGAAGCCGGCCCAGTCGAGGCGCGTCGCACGCAGGAACCCGAGCAGCTCGTCGTGGTCGCCCTCGGTCTCGCCCGGGAACCCGACGATGAACGACGAGCGGAACGCGGCCTCGGGCTCCGTCGCGCGGATGCGGCCGATCAGCTCGGCGAACCGGTCGCCGCTCCCCCACCGCTTCATGCTGCGCAGGAGTGGTGCCGACGCGTGCTGCAACGAGAGGTCGAAGTACGGGACGACGGTCTCGAGCTCGAGCATCGTCGCGAGCAGAGGGTCGCGCACCTCGCTCGGGTACAGGTAGAGGAGCCGCACGCGGGCGAGACCGAGCGGGGCGAGCTCGTCCAGCCGGCGCAGCAATGGCGCGAGAGAGCCGGGCTCGCCGACGTCGCGCCCGTACCAGGCGAGGTCCTGCGCGACGAGCACGATCTCGGTCACGCCGCCGTCCACCAGGCCGCGCACCTCGGCGACGATCGAATCGATCGAACGGGACCGCTGCTTGCCCCGGAACGACGGGATCGCACAGAACGCGCACGCCCGGTCGCACCCCTCGGCGACCTTCACGTAGGCCCAGGGGGTCGAGGACACCGGGCGGGGCAGCTCCAGAAGGTCCCGCACCCCGGTGGGCTTGCGACCCCGGAGCACGACCTCGGAGATCCGGCCCTCGCCGGCGAAGCCCACGACCGAGTCGGCCTCGGGCAGCGCAGCGGCGAGCTCGTCGCCGTAGCGCTCGGCCATGCACCCGGTGACGACCAGGCGGGCCCCGGGACGCTTCACGTCGGCGAGCGCGAGGGCGGTGTCGATCGACTCCTGCCGGGCCGCCTCGACGAACGCGCACGTGTTGACCACGACGAGGTCCGCGTCCTCGGGGCGGTCGACCGGGCTGAGCCCGTCGGCGAGCAACGAGGCGACGACCTTGTCGGAGTCGACGGCGTTCTTCGGACAGCCCAAGGTCTCGACGAAGAACCGGGGGGCCACGGACCGATCCTACCGGGCGATCTCCATAGACTCCCGCAGGTGATCACAGGGCTCGTCGAGCCGGGGTTCGAGGGTGTCGCGGACGCGCTGCGCGCCAACTTCGAACGACGCGGTGACGTCGGTGCGGCCTGCTGCCTCTACGTCGACGGGCGTCCGGTCGTCGACGTGTGGGGCGGGATCGCGGACGTCCCGAGCGGCCGGCTGTGGGACGAGGACACGTTGGTCCTCGTCTTCTCCACGACGAAGGGCGCCACCGCGGTCTGCGCCAACCTGCTCATCGAGCGCGGGATCCTCGACCCCGACCAACCGGTCGCGGAGCTCTGGCCCGAGTTCGCGGCCAACGGCAAGACGGACATCCCGCTCCGCGCGGTGCTGTCGCACCGGGCCGGGCTGCCGGTGGTCGAAGGCGACTTCACGCTCGAGACCGCGCTCGCCTGGGACCCGGTCGTGGAGCAGCTGGCCCGCCAGCGCCCGCGCTGGGATTGGCACGAGCCCACGCCGGGCTACCACGTGCGCTCGTACGGGTGGATCACCGGCGAGGTGGTCCGACGGGCGACCGGGCGCACGATCGGCCGGTTCTTCGCCGAGGAGGTCGCAGGACCGCTCGGGCTCGACTGGTGGATCGGGCTGCCCGACGGCGAGGAGGCACGCGTCGCGACGCTGCTGCCCCCGCCGCCGAACGAGGATCCCGCGGTGCAGGAGCTGATCGACGCGTTCACTGCGCCGGGGACGATGAGCGGCGACGCGCTCACCGGTCCGTCGAACCTGTTCCACTACGACGACATGTGGAACACGCGGGCGCTGCATGCACCGGAGCTGCCGTCCTCGAACGGCATCGCATCCGCGCGCGCGATCGCGCGCATGTACGCAGCCACCGTCGGCCCCGTCGACGGGCATCGCCTCCTCACCGCGGCCACGGTCGCGCGTGCGACGCAGATCGAGTCCGAGGGCACGGACCGCGTGATCGGCGTGCCCGAGCAATTCGGGCTCGGGTTCTCCGGCGGCCCCGGCCTTCCTCCGGCGTGTGGCCCGCGTGCGTTCGGCCACCCGGGAGCGGGTGGGTCGCTCGGCTTCGCGGACCCCGACGCGGGCATCGGGTTCGGGTACGTGATGAACCAGATGCAGATGGGTGTCGACGCCCGGAGCGAGAAGCTGGTGCGTTCCGTCTACGCCGCGCTCGAGAAGTAACCCTTCCCGGGCACGGCAGGTCAGAGGTCCGGTTCCGCAGCCGCCAACGACGTCGGCTGCACCGCGGGAGCCGGGCGCTTCCCCACCGGGAAGCGCCCGCTTCGCGACGTCAGAGCTCGATCGCGGTGAGGTCGTCACCGAGCACGACGTCACCCGAGAAGTGCTCCGCGGCCATCGCACGCCACTCCGGCTCCTGGCCCGCCGCCAGGCCCGGGATGTAGTGGGTGAGCACCAGGGTCTTCACCCCGGCCTTCGTCGCGGTGCGCGCCGCATCCTGCACGCTCGAGTGGTAGTCGAGGATGTCCTGGAAGCGCGCGTTCGGCACCATGCGGACGATGTCCTCGCGCAGCACCGTCTGCACGTACGCACCGGCGTCGCGGCACAGCTCGTCGAGCCCGGCGCACGGAACGCCGTCGCCGCCGAGGACCGCCGACGCGCCGCCCGACTCGAACCGGAACGCGACCGTCGGCTCGACCGGACGGTGGTCGGTGGCGCCGACCGTCACGTGCGTCGCGGGGCCGACGTCGAAGGCGTCGCCGGGCCCGACCTCCGTGACTTCGACGACCGGGGACCAGGTCAGGTCCGGGTGGTGCGCGAGCCGGTAGCTGATGTCCGGCGCCAACATCGCCAGCAACCCGTCGACGACCTCTTGCAGCCGCGGTGGCCCGTAGAGCTGCAACGGCGCCGGCTCGGAGCTCATCACCCAGTGCGTCGTGATGACGTCGTTGAGGTCGGAGATGTGGTCGCTGTGCAGGTGCGTGACGAAGACCGAGCTGAGCATCGGCGGCAGCAGTCCGGCGGCCGTGAGCCGCATCAGGACGCCGCGCCCGCAGTCCACGAGGACGGAGGCGTCGTCGGTCTGGACCAGCGTGGACGGGCCCGCACGGTTCGCGTCCGGGATCGGGCTGCCGGTGCCGAGCAGCGTGATCTTCATGAGAGCTCCTCCAGGAGTCGGGTGACGACGGTGTCGAGCCGGCGGCGGGTGTCCGGGGCGGTGACGAGACCGTCGGGACCGACCTCGGCGTGGAGCACCGGGATGTGCGCGCACGCAGACTCGACGAGGCGGGTGCCGGCGTAGCCGAGGACGGTGCGCAACGACTCGTAGGCCTTGACCGCTCCGGTGGGCGACGTCGCGACGTTGATCCAGGCCACGGGCTTCTCGTAGATCTCGCCGCCGCCGATCGTCCAATCGAGGAGGTTGAGGAACGAGCCCGGCAGCGCGCCCGCGTACTCCGGGGACGAGAACAGGACCGCGTCGGATGCGCTGATCGCGGCCCGCAGCGCGACGACCGGTTCGGGGAGCGGGTCGACGTCGTCGTCCGGGTTGAAGTGCGGCAGCGTCCCGAGCCCGTCGTAGAGCGCGGTCTCGAGGTGCCCCGGCGCGATCGCGGCGACCGTCCGCAGGACCGCGGTGTTCGTCGACCCGGCCCGAAGGCTCCCCGACACCAGCAGGATCCGCGTCGCCACCACGGCCGGCAGGCTACGAGACGGCCCCCAACCTCGTTTCGGTGCGACTTGGACCCCCTATAGGGGGTGTAGCTCGCACCGAAACGTCGGGTGCGGAGCTAGACGCGTTGTTCCATGGCTTCGAGCTCCTCGACGGTCATGAGGACGGCTCGGGCCTTGGAGCCCTCGGACGGGCCGACCACGCCCTTGCGCTCGAGCAGGTCCATGAGCCGGCCGGCGCGGGAGAAGCCGACGCGCAGCTTGCGCTGGAGCATGCTCGTCGAGCCGAAGCCGCTGCGCACGACCAGGTCCATCGCCTCGAAGAGCAGGTCGTCGTCATCGTCCGCGTCGCCGTCGCCGCGAGCGCCACCGGGCTTGTCGCTCCCCTGCAGCCCCTCGATGTACTGCGGCTGCACCACCTGGCGCCGCCAGTGGGCGACGACCTTGCGCACGCACTCCTCGTCGACCCACGAGCCCTGGATCCGCTGCGCCTTCGAGCTCGACGCCGACGACAGCAGCATGTCCCCGTGGCCGATCAGCTTCTCGGCGCCGGGCTGGTCGAGGATCACGCGCGAGTCGGCGAGCGTGCTCACCGAGAACGCGAGCCGGCTCGGGACGTTCGCCTTGATGACCCCGGTGATCACGTCGACCGACGGGCGCTGCGTCGCGATCACGAGGTGGATGCCGACGGCTCGCGCCATCTGCGCGATCCGGCAGATGCTCTGCTCGACGTCGCGCGCGGCCACCATCATCAGGTCGTTCAGCTCGTCGATGACGACCACGATGTACGGGATGCGCTCGTAGCTCTTGTCGCCGTGGGGGTCGGGGTTCTCGGCGGTGGGCAGGTCGCCGCGGTCGTACATCGCGTTGAACCCGCTGATGTCGCGCACCCCCACCTCGGCGAGCAGGTCGTAGCGCATGTCCATCTCGCGCACGGTCCACTCGAGCGCGTTCGCAGCCTTCTTGGGGTTGGTGACCACCTCGGTGAGGAGGTGCGGGAGCCCGTTGTACTGGCCCAGCTCGACCCGCTTCGGGTCCACGAGGATGAGCCGCACCTGCTCGGGGGTGCAGCGCATGAGGATCGACGTGATCAGGCTGTTGATGCAGCTCGACTTGCCCGCGCCGGTCTGGCCGGCGATGAGCAGGTGCGGCATCTCCGAGAGGTTCAGCATGAACGACCGGCCCGCGATGTCGCGACCGAGGCCGACCTGGAGCGGATGCGTCGCCTGCTTCGCCTCGGTCGACACGAGGATGTCGCCGAGGGTCACGAGCTGGCGCTGCTTGTTCGGGACCTCGACGCCGATCGCGCTCCGACCGGGGATCGGGGCGAGGATGCGCACGTCGGGGCTCGCCATCGCGTAGGCGATGTCGTGGTTCAGCGCGGTCACGCGGTTGACCTTGACCCCGGCCGCGAGCTCGAGCTCGTAGCGGGTGACCGTCGGGCCGACGGTCATGCCCACGAGCTTGGCGTCGACGCCGAAGTCGCGCAGCGTCCCCTCGAGGACCGCGCCCCCCTGCTCGACGAGCCGGTGGTCGACCTCCTTCTCCACACTGCGCTTGAGGATCTCGCGTGCGGGAAGCTGCCAGTCGCCGTGGGCGCTCAGGTCGATGGCCATCTGACCTTCGTCGTCCTCGACGACCGCGATGTCCGTCGGCTCCTCGGGCTCCGCGGGCGGGGTGATCGCCCGGGGCGTGGGCACGACGATCGGCTCCGGCTCGGGCTCGTCGTCGAGCTCAGGTGCTTCGACCGGCACCGCGTCGAGCGTCGCCCGGCGCGTGGCGGCCGGCGCGGCGGGCTCGGGCTCCGCGTCGGACCCCTCGGGGGTCTCGGTGAGCGCCTTGAAGAGGTGGACGGTGAGCTCGCGCAGCTTCGCGAAGCCGGTGCCCGCGAGCTCGATGACCTGCGGGAGGGAGAGGCCGGAAGCCAGCAACAGGCCCAGCGCCAGGAAGGCGAGCAGGACGATGGACGCGCCCGCAGGCCCGACACCGGCGGCCAGCGGGACGCCGACGCCGCCACCGACGTACCCGCCCGCGTCGCGCAGGAGGTCGACCGGGTCCGAGAGCTGAGGCGAGCCGCCGAGCACGTGGAGCAGCCCGGCGACGGCGAGGACGATGAGCACGACGCCGATCCCGATGCGCAGCGGCGCGGCCGCCTCGTCCTCGGTCCGGCGCCAGAGCAGGAGGCCGGCAAAGGCGATGAGGCCCAGCGGGACGAGGAACGCCGCGTTGCCGAGCAGCGCGGTCACGCCCGAGCCGAGCGCGTGGCCGAGCGGGCCCGCGAGGTCGGTCGCCAGCGCGAGGCCGCTGAGCGCGCCCAGGGCCAGCAGCGCGATCGCGACCGCGTCGGTGCCGTGGCCGTGGAGCTGGGCTCGTGCCGCCTCCCGGATTGCCGAGGGCCGCTTGACGTTCTTCCTGGCCCCGCCCTTGCCGGCCGGGCGCGAGGAGCGCGCGCGGGCGGGGGGGCGGCGGCGGGATTTCGTGGTCGCCACGGGGCCACCGTAACACCGGCAACACGGGCAACAACGGTTCTCCCCCGCCCCAGAACATCGGGGTGCCCCGCTGAGATCCCCGACGCTCGACCGCCGCGACCGCAGTCCGCGTCGCGAGCGCCGGCGGCTCCCCAGGATCCCCGACGCTCGACCGCAGCGACCGCAGGCCGCGTCGCGAGCGCCGGCGGCCTACGGGCCCTGGACGGCCTTGACGAACCAGTCGTGGCGCTCGTGGACCCGCATCCCCGCCTCCTCGTAGAGCCGGATCGCGGCCGGGGCGGCGTCCGCGTCGACCGAGACCAGCACCCGCATCTGGCCCCGCTCCCGGAGCGCGGCGAACGCGTCGGCCACGAGCGCCTGGGCCACCCCCTTGCCCCGCCAGGCCCGCCGCACCCCGACGTTGCTCAGGTACCCGGTCTCGCCGACGTCGTAGACGAGCGTCGCCCCGACGACCTCGCCGTCGCACTCGGCCACGCGCCAGAGGCCCGGGTCGAACGCCGGGTGACGCAGGCGGAGCTCGAGCCACTCGTCGAGCCGCCGCGGGGTGTAGCTGCGGTGGTTCTCGAACGCCTCGCCCATCGTCTCGCGCACCGCGTCCGCGTCGTAGGACTCGTACTGGCGCAGGACGATCCCGGCGGGCGGCTCGACCACCTCGGGCGACCGATTGGCCAGGTCGATCTTGAACCGCAGGACGGACTCCTGCGACTGGAAGCCCCGCCGCTCGAGGAGCTCCTGCTTGCCCGCGTTCGCATGCGACGCGTACAGGCCGAGCGAGACCGTCTGCACCCCCGCGATCGCGCGCGCGCGGTTCTCCATCAGCTCCAACAGCAGCGTGCCGAGCCCGCGGCCCGAGTACTCCGGCAGCACGAAGGCGTCACCTTCCACCTCCGAGCCGGGTTGCGCCTCCCACACGAACGCGTACCCGACCACGCGACCGGTGGGCCCGATCAGCACCCAGGCGTCGCGCTCCAGGGAGAACCGGGGCCGGCCCCAGTCGTCGAGGAGGTCGTCCTCGGTGAAGTCGGGCTCGCCGAAGTCCGCGACGTCTCCGGCCACGACGACCTCGGTGACCGAGGTCGAGTCGCGTGGCGTGGGGTTGCGCAGCATGTACCCGGTGGGGAGCTCGACGGCCCGCTCGGGCCGGTCCGCCCGATTCTCGGGGTCAGAGCGCGGGCGCATAGCCGCCGTCCACCGGATACACCTGACCGGTGATCCAGGACGCGGCATCGCTGCAGAGCAGGACCGCGAGAGGTGCCGCGTCGTCCACCTCTCCGATCCGACCGGCCGGGTACGCCTTGGCCAGACGGGGCTCCAGACCCGGGTTGTCGACGATCGCCTCGGCGAGCGCGCCGTGGCGCATCGTCCCGAGCGAGATGCAGTTCACCGTCACACCGTCCCGACCCACTTCCGCCGCGAGCCCGCGCGAGAAGCCCATCGCAGCAGCCTTCGCCGCGCCGTAGACGGCCTGCTTGCGCTCACCGCGCCGGCCCGCGTCCGAGACGATCGTGAGGATGCGGCCCCATCCCTGGTCGATCATCCCCGGCAGATAGGCGCGCGTGACGCCCAGCACCGCGGCGAGGTTCAGCCGGATGAGCGGGTCCCACTCGGCGGGACCGGTCTCGACGAACGACTTGATGACGATGCCCTCGGCCGGGATCCCGGCGTTGTTGACCAGGATGTCGCAGGGACCGGTGTCGTCGACCATGCGCGCGACCTGGTCGCGGTCGGAGACGTCCGCGACCACCGGGGTCGCGACGCCCCCCTCCTCCTCGATCTCACGGCAGACCTTCTCCGCCCGGTCGAGGTGGATGTCGTTGATGCGCAGCTCGGCGCCGGCACGCGCCATCTGGATCGCGATCGCGCGCCCGACGCCCCCACCGGAGCCGGTGACGAGCGCAGTGCGGCCCGCGATGAAGTTCGACCAGTCCCGGATCACCGTCAGACCTCCATGACGACGGGGATGACCGCCGGCCGCCGCCGGGTCCGCTCGTTGATGAACCGGCCGAGTGATCGCCGGGCGATGCGCCGGATCGCCTCGAAGTCGGTCGCGCCGTCCGATGCGGCCGAGGCGAGCGCGTCGCGCACCTCGTTCTTGGCCTCCTCGAGCAGCGCCTCGGCCTCGGGCGCGTAGACCCAGCCCTTCGTCACGATCTCGGGTCCGGTGACGATCTCGCCGGTGAGCTTGTCCACGGTGAGGATCACGACGACGACCCCCTCCTCGGCCAGCTGGCGGCGGTCGCGCAGCACCCCCTGGCCGATGTCGCCGACGATGCCGTCGACGTAGAGGTACCCCGCGGGCACGCTCCGCCGGTCGGTGACCAGCCCGTCGTCCTCGAGCGTGACCGCGTCGCCGTCCTCGCAGACGTAGATCTTGTCCGGATCCACCCCGCTCAGCTCGGCGAGGTCCGCGTGGTGGACCATGTGCCGGTACTCGCCGTGGACCGGGATGAACCACTCCGGCCGCAGGAGGTTCAGGACGAACTTCAGCTCCTCCTGCGACGCGTGGCCCGACACGTGCACCGGCGCGTTGCCCCCGTGCACGACCTCTGCGCCCGCGTGGTACAGCGAGTTGATGACGCGGGTCACGCTCGTCTCGTTGCCCGGGATCGCGTGGGCCGAGATCACGACGACGTCGTCCTCGCTGATCTTCACGTACTTGTGCTCGTGCGCGGCCATCAGCGAGAGCGCGCTCATGGGCTCTCCCTGCGAGCCGGTGCAGATGATGCACACCTCTCCGGGCGCGTACCTCGGCGCCTCCTCGATGTCGATCACCCGGTCCGAGGGGACCTTGAGGAGGCCCATCTCGCGCGCCAGCGTGACGTTGTTCGCCATCGACCGGCCGACGAACGAGAGCCGGCGACCGCTCGAGAGCGCCGCCTCCGCGACCTGCTGCACGCGATGCAGGTGGGAGGCGAAGCTGGCGACGATGAACCGCTTGTCCTCACGGTCGCGGAACAGGGTCCGCATCGCGGAGCCGACCGTCGACTCGGACTCGGTGAAGCCGGGGCGCTCGGCGTTGGTGGAGTCCGAGAGCAGCAGGCGCACACCGGGAAAGCGGCCGTCCTCGCGTTGCGACGGGCGCTGGGCGATCTCCCCGAGCCGGGCCAGGTCCGTGCGGCGCCCGTCCACCGGGGTCAGGTCGATCTTGAAGTCGCCGGTGTGCAGGATGGTGCCCTGGGGGGTGTGGTACGCCGCCGCGAACGCGTGCGGGACCGAGTGGGTCACGGGGATGAACTCGACGTCGAACGGGCCGATCATGCGGCGCTCGCCGTCGAAGACCGGGATCAGCTCGGTGTGCCCGAGCATCCCTGCCTCCTCGATGCGGTTCCGGGCCAGGCCGAGCGAGAGCGGCGAGCCGTAGATCGGGCAGTCCACGTCGCGCAGCAGGTAGGCGAGCCCGCCGGCGTGGTCCTCGTGCGCGTGGGTGAGCACGACCCCCTCGACCCGGTCCGCGTTCGTCCGCAGGTAGGTGAAGTCCGGGAGGACGAGGTCGACGCCCGGCATGTCCACGTCCGGGAACATGATCCCGCAGTCGACGACGAGGATCCGGCCCCCGACCTCGATGCAGAAGCAGTTGCGGCCGATCTCTCCGAGCCCGCCGAGGAAGACGATCCGCACCTGCTCGTTGTTGCGTCGGGGGTCGGCCATCGAGCCGAGGCTACAGGGCAGGTTCTCGCGGCACCGAAGAACGAGAGCGAAGCGGACAGCAACCGCGGCCGCAGCCAACGCCGGCGCGCGAGCGAAGCGTTCTGTCGGAGGGATGGTTGCCGGCCCGGGCCGAAGGCCCGAGAGCGGGAATTACGCGGCGCTGCGGTCCTTCGCCACCTCGTCGAGGTCGGTGTACTCCGCGGAGGTGTCGGTCCAGTCCTCGAACTGGATCACGCCGAGCTCGGTGAAGCGGTCGCGCAGCCAGCCGTCGCCCGCGTCGAGCAGACCGAGCTTCTTGCAGTTCGGCACGATCTTCGAGAACAGCATCCCCTGGAACATGGCGCGGGTCTCGTCCTCGAGCACGAGGGTGAGCGCGTCCTTCACGTCGACGCCCATGCGCTCGAACACCTCCTGCTGGAGGAACCGGTCGCGCATCCGCACGGCAGCCTCGAACGCGAACTCCTGGCGCTCCCGGATCTCCTTGGAGTCGAGCTCCTTGTAGAACTCCTGGAGCGAGAGCACGCCGAAGGCGACGTGGCGGGCCTCGTCCGCCATCACGTAGCGGAGCAGCTTCTTCAGCAGCGGCTCCGTGGTCAGCTGGTGGATGAAGCCGAACGCGGCGAGCGCGAGGCCCTCCACCATGATCTGCATCCCGAGGTACGTCATGTCCCAGCGGTTGTCGCTGATGATGTCGTCGAGGAGCATCTTCAGGTGGGCGTTGATCGGGTAGTGCCCGCTCAGCTTCTCGTCGAGGTACTTGGCGAAGACCTCCACGTGGCGGGCCTCGTCCATGACCTGGGTCGCGGCGTAGTACTTGGCGTCGATCCACGGGACGGTCTCGACGATCTGCGCGGTGCAGATCAGCGCGCCCTGCTCACCGTGGAGGAACTGCGAGAGCGTCCAGTTCTGGGACTCGATCCCCATCTGGACCCACTGGTCGTCGGTCCAGGACTCGAACGGCGTGCCCGTGAGGTCGACGGTCTCGCCGAAGCCGTTCGGGATGTTCGCGGCCTGGTTGGCCATGACCACCGCCGCCTGGTCGACCGGGATCGACCAGTCCAGGTCGGTGGTGACGTTCCACTGCGACGTCTTGGCCTTCTCGTAGAGCTTCACCAGGGCCGGGCGTGAGCGCTCGTAGTCCCAGCTGAAGAGCGCGTCGGACTCCGACTTCACGGTGTGCAGCACCGCGTCGACGTCGCGGTTGGTGATCGAGAGGATCGCTTCGAGGTCGTTGACGTCGTCGCGACCGATCATCTCTTGGTTGGTGGCCATGGTGCTACCCCCGGGTGGGTTGGGACGCCCGGTGCTCGGTGAGCGCCGGGACGACGAAGTCGTGGACCAGCGCGCGCACTTCGCGTGCGTCGGTCATGGTCACGGGGCTGTCATCGGCCCCGAGGTAGGCGAGGAAGATCCGGGTGCACCACTGCGCAGCGCGGTTCGCGTCGGCGGCCGGAACGAACCGGGCGAAGGTGGGTGCGAGCGCGGCACCGGCGAGGGCGAGGAAGCGGTCGGCACCGTCGAAGGTGATCCAGGGCAGCACGAGCTCGGGCTCGTGCGCGAGCACGAACTGCAGCGCGTCGTGCTCGAGGGCCGCGTGCGCCGCGGTCGTGGCCATCGCGACGAGCGCGTCGTCGAGCGTGCCCTCGGCGGCGGCCGCGGCGTCGATCGCCGCAAGCAGGCGGCCGGTCTCGTGGGCCACCACCGCGTCGAGGAGCTGCTGCTTGCCGCCGTAGGCGCGGTAGACGGTGGCCCGGGCGCACCGCGCCTCCTTGGCCACGTCCTCGAGGGTGGTCTTGGCGACGCCGTACCGGGCCAGCGACACCAGCGTGGCACCGAGGATGCGGTCGCGAGCGGCGGGCGTCCTGGTGGTCGAGCTGGCTCCCATCCCGCGCTGCGTGGTCACTCGCGAGACAGTAAGGCGAAGACTGTCTCATAGTCAACGTGTCGCGGGTCACAGGGAACACCGCCTTCGACCCTCTGGTTCGGACCCCGGACCTGGACCCCGACCGCGTTCTGTGGCGGGCCCGGGCTCAGACGCCGGGGAAGCAGGACTGCCGGCCGAGGAGCGCGAGCCCCCGCAGGTCCCCGTCGCCGTAGGTCGTGACGTTGAACTGCGCCTCGGAGAACATGAGCTGGTTCCGGTCGTTCGTGTGGTCCAGCCCCGCGACGTGGCCGAGCTCGTGGAGGATCACCGCGCGGGCGCGCGTCCGGTCCGGCGTCTGCGCGGCGGAGAGCGTCTGGTCGTCGAGCACCAGCTGCCCGGTCACGTACACGAGCTCGCCGTTCGGCGCGTACACGGCTTGCGGGTCGCCGAGGCCCGCGACGTAGCCGGCGAGCTCGGGGTACGAGCCCTCGTCGGACCAGGCGACGAGCACCGGGGCCCACCGCGACTTCCCGTACCGTCCGGGCTGGTACGCCCCGCGCTCCTTCGACGGCGCCTCGCTCGTCGTGCCGTCGTCCACGAACTGCAGCCCGGTCGCCGCACCGACCTGGGCGATCGCCGCGTGGATCAGGGCCGGGCCGTCGGCCGGGCCACCGCTCGGGTTCACGACGTAGTGGACGGGCCGGCACGGATCCCACGCGACCGGCTTCGACGCGTCGCCGCGCTGGTGCTGGAGCACCTCGAAGCGCCCGGTCCCGTCCGGCACCGGCGCGGGCGTGCCGAGCGGCCGGGCCGACTCCTCCTGCGACGGCGGGGGTGCGTCGTTCGACCGCGCCGTCGTGCCCGTGGCGCGCCGGGCCCCACCGCCCGAGTCCGACGACAGGAGCTTCGGCACGCCCCAGACCGCGGCGACCGCCACGACGAGGACGACGACCGCGAGGATCCCGCGGCGGCGCTCCGGGCGGGGCGGGTCGAGCGGAACCTCCTTGACCGCGACCGTGTGGCGGCCCATCGGCTTCTCCGTCGTGCCCCAGTGCGTCCCGTCGAAGTAGCGCTCCCCCTCGCCGGTCGCGCTCCACGGGTCCGGGTACCAGCCCGGTGCGTCCGGATGCTCGTTGCGCCGATCTCCGTCGCCCGCCACGTTCCGAGTCTACGAACGCATTCCGGCCGGGGGCACGGGCGGGTCAGGGCGCGGCAAGGGCCTCCGGGGTGAGGACACCCACGAGGAGCTGGTCGCGCACCAGCCGGCGGCGGGCGACCGGGTCGTCGAGGTCCTCGCTGTCCGACCCGATCAGCGAGAGCAGCATCCGGGCGACGAAGTCGGCGGCGCGAGCCTGGTCCAGCCCGGGCAGGAGCCGGCCCGCCCGGTCCTCGCGCTCGAGGAACGGCATCAGGTAGCCGGTGATGAACTCGAGCGGGCGATGCTGCTCGGTGGTCAGCAACGGGAGCAGGCGCTCCGGCTCGGTGACCAGGATCTTCTGGAGCACGATGTGCTCCCCCACCGCGCGGTGAGCGAAGACGAGGCCGTCCTCGACCAGGCTCGCGAAGTCCGGCGCGCCGACCACCGCCTCGGCGAGCGAGCCGAAGAACCGCCCCATCTCCCAGGCGACGACCTCGCGCAGCAGCTGGTCCTTCCCGCCCGGGAACGCGCGGTAGATGGTGGCGCGCGACACGCCCGACTCCTTGACCACGTCCTCGACCGTCGTCTTGCCCAGGCCGAAGCGCGCGAAGCATGCGTACGCCGCCTCGAGGATCCGCTCCCGGAGTGCAGGGTCGGGCGGCTTCGCGCTCACACCTCAGGTCTCGAGCAGCGTGTCGAGGCCGACGGTCAGACCCGGCAGGCCCGCCACCCGGCGGACCGCGAGCAGCACCCCGGGCATGAACGACGACCGGTCGTACGAGTCGTGACGGATCGTCAGCGTCTCGCCCGCCGTCCCGAGGATGACCTCCTGGTGCGCGAGCATCCCGCGCATCCGCACCGAGTGGATGCGGATCGCGCCGTCGACCAGCCCGCCCCGCGCGCCTTCCGCGACCACGGTCTTCGTCGGATCCTCGGCCCATTCCCGCGAGGAAGCAGCCATCCGGTGCGCGGTCTGCATCGACGTGCCCGACGGAGCGTCGACCTTCCGGTCGTGGTGGAGCTCGACGATCTCCGCGGTCTCGAACCACGGCGCGGCCTGCTCGGCGAAGCGCATCATGAGCACTGCCCCGATCGCGAAGTTCGGCGCGATGAACGCGTTCGCGCGGCTCGCGCCGAAGAGGTTCGTGAGCTCGTCGAGGTCGTCCTCGGTGATGCCGGTCGTGCCCACCACCGCGTGCACGTCGTGCGCGGCGCACCAACGCAGGTTCTCCCGAGCCGCCGCGACGACCGTGAAGTCGACGCCCACCTCGGCACCCGCGTCGACGAACGCGTCCGGCGCAACCGCGATCGTGAGCTCGGTGTCGGCCACCCGCTCCCCCGCGTGCTCCGGGTCGACCGCGGCGACGAGCTCGCAGTCGGCGGCGTCGAGCACGGCCGCGCACACCGTCGCCCCCATCCGCCCGCCCGCGCCGAAGACACCAACCCGGATCACACGCGGACCTTAACCGGCCCCTCGAGCATCAGGAGCGGAGACCGGAGCGAGCACGGAGGCGGAGCGCAGGCGGGAGCGGGCACGGCGGAGCGGAGCGCGGGAGCGGGCACGAAGTGCGGACACCGGAGCGACCCGAAAGGAAGTGCGGACGCCGGAGCGACCCGAGGTCGCGCAGGTCGGAGCGACCCGGAATCAGGCGAAGTCTTCGGTGTCGAACGGGCCGACGACCGCGAGGACGCGGGGCTCGTCGGCGAAGACCCGGTCGATCACCCGGGCCGCGTCGTCAACGGTGACCGCGTCGATCTCCGCGACGAGCTCGTCCACCGAGAGGACCTCTCCGGTCGTCAGCTCGCTCCGGCCCAGCCGGTGCATGCGGCTCGAGCTGGTCTCGAGCGACAGTGCGGTGGAGCCCTTCAGGTGGCCCTTCGCAGCCGCGAGCTCGGCTTCGGGCACGCCGTCGGCGACGAGGCGATCGAGCTCACCGCGGATCACCGCCAACGTCTCGTGCGCGCGCTCGGGGCTCGTGCCCGCGTAGACGCCGACCGCGCCGGTGCCGTCGAACGCGACCCGGTAGGAGTACACGGAGTACGCGAGACCGCGCCGCTCGCGGACCTCCTGGAACAGTCTCGACGACATGCCGCCGCCGAGCACCTGGTTCACGACCGACAGCGCGTAGCGGTCCGGGTCGTCCCGGGCGAGCGCACGCATGCCGAGCACGAGGTGGGCCTGCTCGGTTCCTCGCCGCTCGGTGAGGATCGCGTCCGGTGGCGCGAACGACGGCTCGATCCGGTCCGGTCGCGCCCCGTCGCCGGCCTCGACCCCGTTGCCGATCAGCTCGACCATCCGGTCGTGCGCGAGGTTCCCGGCCGCGGCGACGACGACGTTCTCCGGTCGGTAGTGCTCTGCGTGGTACGCCGCGATCGCGTCCCGCTCGGCCGCGACGATGGTCTCGCGGCTGCCGAGCACGGACCGCCCGAGCGGGTGCTTCGGGTACAGCGCGGCGGCGAACAGCTCGTGGACGATGTCGTCCGGTGTGTCGTCGCGCATGCGGATCTCTTCGAGGATGACCTGGCGCTCCGAGTCGACGTCGTCGGGCCGGAACGCGGGCGCCCACACCACCGACGAGAGGATGTCCGCGGCGACCTCGAGGTGGTCGTCGGGCACGCGCACGTAGAACGCCGTGTACTCCTGGGTGGTGAAGGCGTTCATGTCGCCGCCGACCGACTCGATCGCGCCCGCGATCTCCGACGCGGTGCGCGTCGCGGTCCCCTTGAACAGCAGGTGCTCCAGGAAGTGGCTGGCGCCGAGGAGGTGGTCGGGCTCGTCGATCGCGCCCGTCCCGACCCAGAAGCCGATCGCCACCGAGCGGAGCTCGGGCATGGACTCGGTGAGCACCCGCAGCCCCGACGGGAGCCGCGTCGTCTCGACGCCACCCGGGACGCGAGAGCCCATCTGATCCACTCCCACTCCCGCTCCGCTCACGTTCGCGTATCGACGTCCGGGTCGGTGGGCTGAAGCGCTATCGGCGACGACGACGGGGTCCGCGGTCGCGGTCACCACCGCGGCTCGGCGCCTCCGCCGGGCCGAGGTCGCCGTACTCCTTCTTGGCCTCCTCGTCCCACGCGGCGTCGAACGACGCGACGTCCTTCGGCGGACCGGTGTTCCCGCCGCGGTCGCCCCGGTCACCGTCGCCGCGCGCCGGGCGCGAGCTGCGCTCGGGCCGGTCACCGCCGCCGCCGGAACCGGCGTCGTCGCCCTCCTCGCCCAGGAGGGACAGCGAGAGCTTGCCGGAGTTGTCGATGTCGTCGACCCGGACGGTCACCTCGTCGCCGAGGTCGAGCACGTCCTCGACCCGGTCGATGCGCTTGCCCCGACCGAGCTTCGAGATGTGCAGCAGGCCGTCACGGCCCGGGAGGACGTTGACGAACGCACCGAACTTCGTGATGTTCACGACCCGGCCGGTGTACTCGGCGCCGAGCTCGGCGGTCGGCGGGTCGAGGATCAGCTCGATGCGGCGGCGGGCCTCTTCGACCTTCTCGCCTTCCTTCGAGCCGATGCTCACCGTGCCGACCATGCCGTCGTCGCTCACTGCGATGTCGGCACCGGTCTCCTGCTGGATCGTGTTGATGACCTTGCCCTTGGGCCCGATGACCTCGCCGATCTTGTCGATCGGGATCTCGAAGCTGACGATCTTCGGGGCGGTCGGACGCACGTCGGCGCGGGGCTCGGCGATCGCGTCGTGCATCACGTCGAGGATCGCGAGGCGGGCCACCTTGGCCTGCTCGAGCGCCTTGAGCAGGACGTCGGCCGGCAAGCCGTCGATCTTCGTGTCGAGCTGCAGCGCAGTGACGAACTCGGACGTTCCGGCGACCTTGAAGTCCATGTCGCCGAACGCGTCCTCCGCACCGAGGATGTCGGTGAGGGTCGTGTACTTGCCGTCGTGGAACACGAGGCCCATCGCGATGCCCGCGACGGGAGCCTTGAGCGGCACACCCGCGTCCATCATCGAGAGCGTCGAGCCGCAGACCGACGCCATGGAGGTGGAGCCGTTGGACGCGAGCACGTCCGAGACGACGCGCAGCGTGTAGGGCCACTCTTCCTTGCTCGGCACGACCGGCAGCAGCGCCCGCTCGGCGAGCGCGCCGTGACCGATCTCGCGGCGCTTCGGCGAGCCGACGCGGCCCGTCTCACCGGTGGAGAACGGCGGGAAGTTGTAGTGGTGCATGTAGCGCTTGCGGTCGTCGAGCCCGAGGGTGTCGACGATCTGCTCCATGCGGGACATGCCGAGCGTGAGCACCGACAGGACCTGGGTCTCGCCCCGCTGGAACAGGCCCGAGCCGTGCACCGCGTTGAGGACGCCGACCTCGGCCGACAGCGGGCGGAGGTCCGTCACGCCCCGACCGTCGATGCGGATGCCCTCGTTCACGATGCGCTCCCGCACGACCTGCTTCTGCAGGGAGCGGAACGCCTTCTTGATCTCGCCTTCGCGACCGGCGAACCCGCCGACCTCGTCCGGGGTGCTCGCCAGCGCGAGGAGCAGACCCTCGAGGATCTCGTCGAGCCGGTTGTTGCGCTCGGTCTTGTCCGCGATGGCCATGGCCTCGGCGGTGTTGGCCCTGGCTTGGTCCGAGACGGCCTCGAGCACGTCGTCCTGGTAGTCGACCCGACGCTCGAACGGCTTCTCGACGATCGGACCGTGGGCGAGGATCACCGCGGCGACGAGCTCCTGCTGGAGGTCGATGGCCTTGCCGATCCACTCCTTCGAAGCTTCGAGCCCGTCGGCGATGACGTCCTCGGTCACCTTCGGCGCGCCGGCCTCGTAGAGGGCCCAGCTGTTCTCGGTGCCACCGGCCTCGACCATCATCACGGCGATCTCACCGGCTTCGGTGCGCCGGCCCGCGACCACGAGCTGGAACGTGGACTCGTTGCCCTGCTCGTAGGTCGGGTGCGCGATCCACCGACCGTCGTGGTGCGCCATGCGCACCGCCCCGATCGGGCCGTTGAACGGGATGCCGGAGATCATCAGCGCGGCGGAGGCACCGTTGATCGAGATGATGTCGTGCGGGTTCTTCTGGTCCGAGCCCATGATCGTGGCGATCACCTGGGTCTCGTCCCGGAAGCCCTCGGGGAAGCTCGGGCGCAGCGGGCGGTCGGTGAGGCGGCAGGTCAGGATCGCCGCCTCGCCCGGACGGCCCTCACGGCGGAAGAACGAGCCGGGGATCTTGCCCGCGGCGTACATCCGCTCCTCGACGTCCACCGTCAGGGGGAAGAAGTCGATGCCCTCACGGGGCTTGCTCGTGGCGACCGTCGACAGGACGACGGTGTCGCCCACCGTCAGCAGCACCGCGCCGTCGGCGAGGTTGGCCAGGCGGCCGGTCTCGATGGTCAGCTCCAGCCCGTCGGCGTTGATCGGACCGGTTACGCGAATCGCGTCTCCCATGGGAACGCGCTCCTCTCTTGTCGCCCCACACGGGGCGGCAGTCGTGCGAGCTGCGGTGATTCCCAGTTGTCGGCGCTCGAGCGTGGCTCGAGCATCGGCGACTGACAACCGCCGTCGCGCTCGCTTTGATGTCGTGACGCGAAGCGGGAGCGGCGACGCCGCTCCCACGATCCGCTACCGGCGGAGACCCAGCTTCGCGATCAATGCCCGGTACCGCTCGACGTCGTTGCGCCGGAGGTAGTCCAGCAGGCGACGGCGCCGACCGACGAGCATGAGCAGCCCCCGGCGCGAGTGATGGTCCTTCTTGTGGACCTTCAGGTGCTCCGTGAGATGGTTGATCCGCCCCGTGAGGAGCGCGATCTGGACCTCCGGTGAGCCGGTGTCGGTCTCGTGGAGGCGGTGCTCGCTGATCGTTGCGGTGGTGTCGGGCATGCGCGGAGAGAGATTCTTTCGGTTGCGGAAGGAAAAAGCGTATCACGAGGACCCCATTCGGGGCCCTCTAGGACCCCACCACCTGGCGGGTCGCCTCGACGTCCTTGGCCATCTGGGCCACGAGGTCGTCGACCGAGTCGAAGCGCTGCTCGCCCCGCAGCCGCTCCAGGAACCGCACCGAGGCCGGCTGGCCGTAGAGGTCCCCGTCGAAGTCGAGCAGGTAGGCCTCGAGCAGCGAGTGCTCGGCGTCCTCGTAGAACGTCGGGCGCCGGCCGAGGGAGATGGCCGCCGGGCGCCAGACCCCGTCGGGGCCCTGGTACTCCCCCGCGTAGATCCCGTCCGCCGGCAGGCAGATCTCCTCGGGCACCGCGACGTTCGCGGTCGGGAACCCGAGCTCGCGACCCCGCTGGTCGCCGCGGACCACCGTGCCCCGGACCTCGTGGGGATGGCCGAGCAGCGAGGCCGCCGCGGCGACGTCGCCGTTGGCCAGCGCCCCCCGCACGCGGGTCGACGAGTACGGCTCCCGGTCGTCTCCCTCCGGCGCCACGAGCCCGAGGCCGACGACCTCGAAGCCGAGGTCCTTGCCCATCTGCTCCAGGAGGGCGACGTTGCCGCCACGCCGGTACCCGAAGTGGAAGTCCGCGCCGACCACGACGACCCGCGCCCGCAGGAGGCCGACGAGCACCTCGCGCACGAAGTCCTCCGCGGCTTCGTGGCTGCGCGCCTCGTCGAATCGCAGCACGCACACGATGTCCACGAGCTCGAGCGCGGTGAGCAGCTCCAGCTTCTGGTCGAGGGAGGTGAGCAGGCACGGTGCGGAATCGGGGCGGACGACCTGCGCGGGATGGCGGTCGAACGTGACGAGGCAGGCATCGAGGCCACGCGCGTCCGCGAGGTCGCGGACCAGCCGGAGCACCTTCTCGTGGCCCTGGTGGACCCCGTCGTAGGCGCCGATGGTCACGACGCTGCCGTCGCTGATCGGGGTGCGGTCCTCGGTCGGGCGCACGACGCGGGTGGTGGTCACGGCGCCATTCTGGCGGTCACGGCCCCGCGACCTCGCCTGGAGGAAGGACGACGGCCGGCTTGAGCCCCGCACCCCGGTGCTCGTAGATCGCGAGGAGCGCACCGTCCTCGTCCACGACCGCGTAGGGCCCGGGGCCGGAGACCTCGAACGCGCTGCTCGGGAACACCGAGCCGTGGGCGACCGCCCGCGCCGTCTCGGCCCCGACGCAGGCTCGCTCCAACCCACGCATCGCGTCGACCGGGCTGAGGACCGCCGCCGCCGGGTCCTGCTCCACCACATCCAGCGGGTGCGCCTCGTCGACCGTGAACGACCCGACCCGGAGCCGGCGCAGCGACGCGAGGTGGGCCGGGCCGCCGAGCGCCGCGCCGAGGTCCGCGGCGAGCGACCGGACGTACGTGCCGCTCGAGCAGTCGACGAGCACCGTCGCGGTGGGGAACGGGCCCGGCTCGAACGCCTCGACCTCGAACCGGTCGACGTGCACCGCCCGGGCCTTGCGCTCCACGACCTCCCCCGCCCGCGCGAGCTCGTGGAGGCGGCGCCCGTCGACCTTCAGCGCCGAGACCATCGGCGGGACCTGCTGCAGGTCCCCGACGAACCGGCACGTCGCGGCCACGACGTCGGCCTCGGTCACCGGCATCGCGCGGCGCTCGAGGACCGCGCCCGCGGCGTCGAGCGTGTCGGTGGCCACGCCGAACGCGACGGTCCCGCGGTAGCTCTTGGTGGTCTCCTGCAGGAAGCGCAGCAGCCGCGTCACCCGTCCGAGCCCGACGAGCAGCACGCCGGTCGCGTCCGGGTCGAGCGTGCCTGCGTGACCGACGCGCTTCTGGCCGAACGCCTTGCGCAGCTTGGCCACGACGTCGTGGGAGGTGAAGCCGGCCGGCTTGTCGACCACCACCAGTCCATCGTGGATCATGATTCCCGCCGTCGACCCTTCGGGTCGCTACAGCGCCGCGCGGATGCGGTCGACGGTCTCGTCGATCCCGGCCTCCGACGTGAAGCCCGCCGCGAAGCGGTGCCCGCCGCCACCGTGGGCCGCGGCGAGGTGCCGGACGTCCGCGGCGCCGACCGAGCGCAGGCTGACCTTCACCGTGCCGTCCGGCTCTTCCTTCAGGACGCAGGCGACGTCGGCTTCTGCAGTGCGCCGGATGATGTCGATCAGGCCCTCGACCTCTTCGAGGCTGACGTCGTGGCGGGCCAGCATGTCCTGGGTCACCGCGGTCCAGACGAAGGACTGCTCGCGCACCAGCTCCGCGTTGGCGACCGCTTCGGCGAGCAGCTGGAGGTAGGCGAACCGGTGCTCCTCGAACAGCGTCCGGCTGAGCCGGCTGACCGGGACGTCGTAGCCGACCAGCTCGCCGGCGAGCGCGAACACGTCGGGGCACGTCGTCTCGTACTGGAACCGCCCGGTGTCGCAGATGAGCGCCGCGTACAGGCAGACCGCGGCCGCGTCGTTCAGTGCCAGCCCGAGGCGCTCGATGAGGCGCCGAACGAGGACCCCACTGGCCGCGGCATCGGGGTCGATGACGTTGATCGTGCCGTAGCGGTCGTTCGAGACGTGGTGGTCGACCACGATCAGCTCGGCTGCGGCCTCGGCCGACGGGCGCAGCCCGCCCAGGCGGTCGAGCGAGCCGCAGTCGAAGGTGACCATCACGTCGGGTCGGGTCGGGAACTCCTCGGGGGGCGCGAGCAGCTCGAGGCCCGGCAGCTCGCGGTAGTGGGTCGCCACGCGGAACGGCTTCGGGAAGGAGGCGATGCTGCTCATGCCCGCGGCGCGCAGCACGTGGTGCAGCGCCAGCGTCGACCCGAGCGCGTCGCCGTCGGGAGTGACGTGGCAGGCGAGCGCGACCACCTCGGCCCCGTCGATCGCCTTCGCGGCCCGGGTCAGGGCTTCGTCGACGCTCTCTCGCGCGCTCACGAGCGTCCATCCTCGTCGGGGACGACCGCGCCGTCGTGGATGGAGCGGATGACCTCCTCGATCCGCCGGCCCTGCGCGACCGCGGGGTCCTCGTGGAACCGCAGCTCGGGCACGAACTTGAGCCGCACCTGCTTGCCCAGCACGGCCCGCAGCCGGGGGCTCGCCGAGCGCAGCGCGTTCGAGCTCCCGGCCTGCTCGTCGTCGGTCCCGAACGCGGAGTAGTAGACGTCCGCGTAGCGGATGTCCGGGCTCACCTCGACGCCCGTCAGCGTCACGAACCCGAGCCGGGGATCGGACATCCGCTCGAGCTCCTCGGCGAGCGCCTCGCGCACGACCTCGTTCACGCGCGCGGCACGCGGGTACTGGCGGGGAGCCTGGCGCCGACTCATGACTCGAGCCACGCGGTCTCGGTGTCCAGGAGATCGAGGTCGGGGGCCCGAGCGACGAACCGCTCCACGGATGCCATCACCTCCTCGAGGTGCGCAGCACTCCCGTCGACCAGTGCGACGCCGATCGAGGCGCGCTGCCACTGGTCCTGGTAGTCGACCTCGGCGACCGACACCTTGAACCGGTGCCGGAGCCCGTCCACCACCGGGCGGATGGCCGCTCGCTTCGCCTTGAGCGACCGGCTGGCCGGCACATGGAGGTCGAAGCGGACCGCGGCGGCGTGCACCGCGCCATTGTCGCGCCACCCGGGCCGCCGGCGACATTTCGGACTGGCCACTGTGCCCAAGATCTCCGGCGGCTCCCTTCCGAAGATCTGGCGCTCGACCGCCGGAACGACCCGGAGCCGCGCAGGCTGCAGCGACCCAGGAGGGCCGCCTCAGACGCGGGCGATCTCGCGCTCCTCGTAGGTCTCGATGACGTCGCCGGCCTTGAGGTCCTGGAAGTTCTCGAGCCCGATGCCGCACTCGAAGCCCTCCCGGACCTCCCGGACGTCGTCCTTGAACCGGCGCAGGGTCGCGATCGCGCCCTTCCAGATGACGACGCCCTCGCGCAGGAAGCGCACCTTCGAGCCCCGGGTGATGACCCCGTTGAGCACGTAGCAGCCGGCCACCTTGCCGACGCGCGGCACGCCGAAGATCTCGCGCACCTCCGCGTCGCCGGTGACGACCTCCTCGTACTCGGGCTTGAGCATGCCGAGCAGCGCCTTGCTGACGTCGTCGAGCACCTCGTAGATGACCTCGTAGAGGCGGACGTCGACCTGCTCGGACTCGGCGAGCTCACGGGCCTTGCGGTCCGGGCGCACGTTGAAGCCGATGACGGTCGCGTTGGCGACTGCGGCGAGGTTGATGTCCGACTCGGTGATGCCGCCCACCGCGCGGTGCACGAACGACAGCCGCACCTCGTCGTGGGCCTGGTCGAGCTTGCGGAGCGCATCGGTGAGCGCCTCGAGCGAGCCGTGCACGTCCGCCTTGAGGACGAGGCCGAGCGTGGCGGTCTCGCCCCGCTGGACCATGGCGAAGATGTCCTCGAGGCGGGCGCCACCGGCGAGCGTCATCGGGTGGGTCAGGTTGGCGGCGCGGCGGCGGTACGAGCGCGCGTCCGCAACGGCCCGCGCGATCTTCTCGTTCGGCGCGACCCGCAGCTCGTCCCCGGCGAGCGGGACGTCGTCGAGCCCGAGCACCTCGACCGGCGTCGAGGGACCGGCCTCGGTGACCTGCTGGCCGGCCTCGTCGAACATCGCCCGGACCTTGCCCCAGCCACCGCCGGCGACGACCGGATCGCCGACCCGCAGCGTGCCGCGATCCACGATCACGGTCGCGACCGGGCCGCGGCCCTGGTCGAGGTTGGACTCGAGCACGAACGCGCGCGCCGGCTCCTTCGGGTTCGCGGCAAGCGGTGGGTCGTAGAGGTCGGCGAGCAGGAGGATCGACTCGAGGAGCTCCTCGATGCCGAGGCCCTGGGTAGCCGCGACCTCGTTGACGATGGTGTCGCCGCCCCACTCCTCGGGCACGAGCTCCTGTTCCACCAGCTGCTGCTTCACCCGGGTGACGTCTGCGTTCTCGCGGTCGACCTTCGTGATCGCCACGACCATCGGCACCTCGGCCGCACGCGCGTGGTTGATCGCTTCGATCGTCTGCGGCATGACGCCGTCGTCCGCCGCGACCACGAGCACCACGACGTCGGTCGCCTCGGCACCCCGGGCCCGCATGGCGGTGAACGCCTCGTGGCCCGGCGTGTCGATGAACGTGATCGGACGGCCGTTCTTGACCACCTGGTACGCACCGATGTGCTGGGTGATGCCGCCGGCCTCGCCCGCGACCACGTTCGTCTCGCGGATCCGGTCGAGCAGGGTCGTCTTGCCGTGGTCCACGTGGCCCATGACGGTCACGACCGGGGCGCGCGGCTCCAGCAGCGCCTCGTCCTCGTCCTCGTCGTCGTCGCCCAGCATCGCCTGCAGCTCGAGCTCGGCCTCCTGGCCCGGCTCGACGAGCAGGATCTCGGCACCGAGCTCCTGCGCGATGAGCTCGATCATCTCGTCGGCAAGGGACTGGGTGCCGGTGACCATCTCGCCCGCGTCGAACAGGATGCGCACGAGGTCCGCGCTCGTCCGGTTGAACTTGGGCGCGAGCTCCTGGATCGTGATCCCGCGGGGCACGACGATCTCGCCCTCGGGAACCGGGACGTCGGCGGGCGTGAGCGTGGGCGCGGACTGCGGCCCGAGCTCCTCGAGCCCGCGACGACGACGCTTCTTGCGCCGCGGGCGCTGTCCGGGACCGCCCGGACGGCCACGGTTGAAGCCGCCGGGACCTCCACCCGGACCGCCGCGACCGCCACCCGGGGGACCACCCCGGTTGAAGCCGCCCGGACCGCCGGGGCCACCGCCACCGGGAGGCCCACCACGGTTCGCGCCGCCCGGGCCGCCGCTGCGCGGCGGACCACCGGTCGTCCGGCCCGGCGCGGGCGCGCGCTGACCCGGCGGGGGCGGGGTGAGCCGCTGACCCGGCGGGGGTGGGATGGTCTTGCCCGAGGCGCTGCGCAACGGAGCGGGCGGCGGCGAGCCGGGCGCGGCTTCGGGCGCCTCGGTTGCGGGCGCGGCCGACGCGGCGGGTGCCACCGGCACGGCCGGGGTGGCGGGACGGGCGGGCGGCGGAGTGGGTGCGGGTGCCGGCGCGGGCGCAGGCGCGACGGGCGCCGGGATGCCTCCGGTCGACCGGACCACCCGGTGGGCGGGGCGGGTGGGCTCGGGCTCCGGCGGGGGCGCGGTCTCGGGCGCGACCGTCTCGGTCGCGGCTGCGACCGGAACCGCGGGCTCGGGCGCCGCGGGAGCGGGCTTGCCGCGCCCGCGCGCACCGGTCGTCGGCGCCGCCTTCGGCTTGGGCTCGTCCACGATGGGCTCGCCGCGCAGCTCGCGGCTGTCCGCCAGCCGGCGGACGCGGTCGGCCGAGGGATCGTCGATGCTCGACGAGTGGCTCTTCACCCCGATCTTGAGCTCCTCGGCGAGATCCAGGACCACCTGGTTGTCGACGCCGAGCTCTCGGGCGAGCTCGTACACCCTGATCTTCTTCGTGGCCAAGGCCAGATCCGTCCCTTGTTGCTGTCCCGGCCCCGGCTGGGGCCGTTGCTGGTGCCCGCCGGCTCCGAGTGGAGCCGATCGGTGTTCCCGTCCCGGCCCGACAGGGCCGCGGCTGCGCCCCCTACGGGGCGGCTCCGTACAGTCTCGCACGGAGCCCTTCCATGTCGGTGGTGCTCACCGGCCGTCGGAGCGACCGCTCCAGGGCCTTCCGGCGCACTGCCCGGTCGAAGCACGCCACCGAGCCGGTGCAGATCCAGGCGCCGCGGCCCGGCTCGTTCCGACCGATGCCGAGGCTGCCGTCCGGGCGCCGGGCGATCCGGTCGAGCGCCGCAGGTGCCGCTCTCCGGCCGCACCCGATGCAGCTGCGCTCGATGGTCGCGCTAACTGACCGTCCCCTCCTTCTCGCCTTGGCTGGTCGCCAACGGCGCACCGCCGGCTTCGGTCTGGGTCGATGGCGCCGTTGGCTCCTCCACCCCGGCCGCTGGAGCTTCGGTCGGCTCGCCGGTCGGGGCCTCGGGTGCCGACTCGTCGACCGCGGCCGGCGCGGGCGCCGGGGGCGCGGGCGGAGGTGTCGGCTTGTCACCCAGGCTGGTCGGGTCGAGCACCGGCTTCGCCTCGCCCTCGCCGACCGCGGCGCCGAGATCCGGCGACGCGTAGCCCGCCTCGGCGGCGGAGATCGCGTCGCCACCCTCGGCCGGCTGCCAGACGAGCTCGCCCGACGGGCCCTCGACCCACTCGCCCTCGGCGTACTCGACCCCGCCGCCGGACTCCTCCTCGGCGAGCTGGCTCTCGCTCTTGATGTCGACCCGCCACCCGGTCAGCCGGGCCGCGAGGCGCGCGTTCTGGCCTTCCTTGCCGATCGCGAGCGACAGCTGGAAGTCCGGGACGATCACCTCGGCGATCCCGGTCTCGGGGTGGATGCGCACCTCGCGCACACGCGCCGGTGCGAGCGCCTTCATCACGAACTCGGCCGGGTCGTCGGTGTACGGGACGATGTCGACCTTCTCGCCGCGGACCTCGTTCACCACCATCCGGACGCGGGAGCCCCGGGCGCCGACGCAGGCGCCGACCGGATCCACGTTCTGGTCGTTGGACGCGACCGCGATCTTGGTGCGGTGGCCGGGCTCGCGCGCGACCGCCTTCAGCTCCACGACGCCGTCGAGCAGCTCCGGCACCTCGAGCTCGAAGAGCCGCTTGACCAGGCCCGGGTGGGTCCGGCTCACGACGATCTGGGGGCCCTTCGCGGTCTTGCGGACCTCGACGATGTACGCCTTGAGGCGGCTGCCGTGCTCGTAGCGCTCGTTCTGGACCTGCTCGGCCTGGGGCAGCAACGCCTCGACCTTGCCCAGGTCGAGCAGCGTGTAGCGCTGGTCGGTCTGCTGGATGATCCCGGTGACGATGTCGCCCTCGCGGCCCGCGTACTCCTCGTACTTCATCTCGCGCTCCGCCTCACGGATGCGCTGGAGGATCACCTGCTTGGCGGTCTGCGCCGCGATGCGCCCGAAGTCGTTCGGGGTGTCGTCCCACTCCTTGACGACCTGGCCGTCCTCGTCGAGCTCCTGGGCGATGACGTGGATGTCACCGGTCTCGATGTCGATCTCGACCAGCGCCTCCTCGGCCGCCTCGGGCATCCGCTTGTAGGCGGTCACGAGCGCGTTCGCGAGCGCCTCGAGCATGATCTCGACCGAGATCCCCTTCTCGCGCTCGATCGTGTAGAGCGCTTCCATCATCTCGGAGTTCATGGGCGTACCGCTTGGCTATTCATGGGCGTGCTGCTGCTTCCTTCTTGGTGCGGCCGGGCTTCGAGCCCTTGCCCGGCTTGGGGGCGGGTGACCAGTCGAAGACCGTGCGGGCGGCTTCGATCGAGCTGATCTCGATGTCGCGGTCGCCGTCGTCGACGCGGAGGGTGACGTGGTCGGGGCCTGCGGCGATGAGCAGGCCCCGGATCCGCTCCATCGCCCCGTCGGCGTTGCGGGCCTTCACGGAGACCTCGGTGCCGACGGCGCCGGCGAAGTGCTCCGGGGTCCGCAACGTCCGCTCGACGCCGGGGCTGCTGACCTCGAGGGTGTACGGGCCGGACATCTCGTCCAGCTCCTCGAGCCGGGGGGAGACGGCGCGGCTGGCGGCCTCGAGGGTGTCGATGTCGACCCCGCCGGGGCGGTCGACCACGAGCCGGACGGTGCCGGCGGCGACGACGAGGTCGTAGATCCCGAGATCGAGCGGGGCCAGGGCCGGCTCCACCACGCCTCGGATGGTCTCCAGCCGATCGGGCACCACGCTCACCTCCTCCTCGTGCGCCTCGTGAAGTCAATAAACAGCGTGGGCACAAAGCCCACGCTGGCCTGGCCCACGAGGGGCCGACACATCCGTACGAGAACCCGACGAGGATACCAGACAGGACCTCTGATTCCCATGGCGTCGGGTCGGATCACCGCCGCGCGGGCGGGGCCGGTCAGCTCCCGAAGACCTGCTCGAGCTCCATCGGGACGGGGACCTCGAGCTGCTCGTAGGTGCACGACGCGGGCTCGCGATCGGGACGCCAGCGCTGGAACCGGGCCGTGTGGCGGAACCGGTCGCGCTGCATGTGCTCGTAGGCGACCTCGGCGACGAGCCCGATGCGGAGCGGCTCCCAGCTCATGTCCTTCTTGGCGTTCCAGCGGTTGCCGGTGCCCGGCATCCGCTGCTCCGGGCCGCCGCCGGCCTCGACCACCTTCGGGTCCGACCACTCGGCCCAGTCCCGCCACGGGTGCCCTTCGAGCGCGCCTCGCCGCTGGGGCTCGAGCTCGCCGACGAGCTCGGCCCGACGCGCCGCGTTGAAGCTGGACGCGACCCCGACGTGGTGCAGGTCGCCACCGTCGTCGTAGAGCCCGAGCAGGAGCGACCCGACGCCCTTGCCGTCCTTGTGCCAGCGGAAGCCCGCGACGACGCAGTCGGCGGTGCGCAGGTGCTTCACCTTGAGCCAGCCGCGCTCACCTTCCTTGTACGTCTCGTTGACATCCTTCGCGATGACGCCGTCGAGGCCGGCACCCTCGAAGGTCTCGAACCACTGGCGCGCTGTGTCGGGGTCGCGGGTGATCGGCGTGAGGTGGACCGACGGGTGCGCCTTCGCCAGCGCCTGCTCCAGTGCCGCCCGGCGTTGCTCGAACGGCTTCTCGCGCAGGTCCTGGCTCCCCTTGGCCAGCAGGTCGAAGGCCACGAACGCGGCGGGCGTCGACTCGGCCAGCATCGCCACCCGGCTCGCGGCCGGGTGGATGCGCTGCGAGAGCAGGTCGAAGTCCAGCCCGTCCGGCGTCTTGATCACGATCTCGCCGTCCACGACGGCGCCGTCGGGCAGCGACTTCAACATGGGCCCGATGAGGTCCGGGAAGTAGCGCGTGAGCGGCTTCTCGTTGCGGCTGCCGAGCTCGATCTCCTTCGCGTCCCGGAACGCGATGCAGCGGAAGCCGTCCCACTTGGGCTCGTACGCCCACTGCTCGCCCAGGGGCATCTCGCGCGCCAGCTTGGCGAGCATGGGAGAGACCGGCGGCGTGACCTTGGGCGTCACGAGCGGCCCGCGAGCACGGTCACCGCGTCCGCGACCGGGATCTCGTCGCGCTCGCCTGTCGCTCGTCGCTTGCGCTCGACGACCCCGCGCGCGAGGCCCTTCGCCCCGACGATGACCTGGACCGGGACCCCGAGCAGGTCGGCGTCGGCGAACTTCACGCCGGGACGGGTCTCGCGCTCGTCGAACAGCACGTCGACCCCCGCGGCGCCCAGCTTCTCGGCCAGCTCCTCCGCCGCGGCGAGGGTCTCGTCGCCGGGCATCGCGATCAGGTGCACGTCGAACGGCGCGAGCGCGGCCGGCCAGGCGATCCCGTGCTCGTCGTGGTGCTCCTCCACCACGGCGGCGATGATCCGGGTGACGCCGATGCCGTAGCAGCCCATCACCATCGGGTGCTGGTCCCCGTTGTCGTCGGTGTAGTGCGCGCCGAGCGCCTCGGTGTACTTCGTTCCGAGCTGGAAGACGTGGCCGACCTCGATCCCGCGGTCGATGCGCAACGGCGCACCGCAGCGCGGGCACGGGTCGCCGGGCGCGACGACCGCGATCTCCGCCCACTGCGTCGGCGTGAAGTCGCGCCCGAGCACCAGCCCGCGCACGTGGTGGTCGATCTCGTTCGCGCCGGTGATCCAGGGGTGCGGCGCGCGCACCGACGAGTCCGCGACGACGTACTTCGCGCCGGGGAAGTCCGGGCCGATGTAGCCCTTCGGGAGCTCGGGACGGGCCGCGAAGTCCGCGTCGGTGAGAAGCCGGACCTCGTGGTCGAACAGTGCGTCGAGCGCGAACTCGTTGACCTCGCGGTCGCCGGGGACGATCGCGAGCCCGAGCTCGCCGTCGACGTCGAACGCGATCGACTTCAGCAGCCGGTTCGGCTTCGTCTTGAGGTGCTTCGCCACGCCTTCGATCCCCGGCAGGTCGGGAGTGTGCAGCCGCTCAGGTGCGGGCGCGTCGTCCGGCGCGGGGCTCCCGGCCAGCTCCTGCTTGGTCGCGGCCTCGGTGTTCGCGGCGTAGTCGCAGCTCTCGCACCACACGAACGCGTCCTCGCCCACCGCTGCGACCGCCATGAACTCCTGGCTCGTGTCGCCACCGATCTCGCCCGACTGCGCCTTGACCGACCGGAACGTCAGCCCGCAGCGCGTGAACACCTTCTGGTACGCGGCGTACATCGCGTCGTAGGACGTCTGCAGGCCGTCGAGGTCCGCGTCGAAGGAGTAGGCGTCCTTCATCAGGAACTCGCGCGAGCGCAGCACGCCGAAGCGGGGCCGGAGCTCGTCGCGGTACTTCCAGTTGATCTGGTACAGGTTCAGCGGCAGGTCGCGGTACGACGAGTACTCCGCGGCGACGAGGGTCGTCACGACCTCCTCCGCGGTGGGCGCGAGGCAGAAGCGGGTCTCCTTGCGGTCCTGCAGCCGGAACATCATCGGCCCGTAGGCCGCGTCCCGGCCGCTGCGCTCCCAGAGCTCGAGGGGCTGGATGATCGGCAGGACCGTCTCCTGCGCGCCGGCCGCGTCCATCTCCTCGCGGACGATCTGCTCGACCTTGCGCAGCACCAGGTTCCCCAGCGGGAGCCACGAGTAGACGCCGGAGGCCACCCGGCGGACGAACCCGCCCCGGACCAGCAGCCGGTGGCTGTCCAGCTCGGCGTCGGCCGGGTCGTCGCGCAACGTGCGCAGGAACAGCTCCGACATCCGCATGACTCGACCGGTCGCCATCTCCGAGAGGCTACCGATGCGGTCCCCGGGGCCGATGTGACTTGCGGCCGGAGCCCGGAAACACGGGCTCCGCTCGATCTCGATAAATCCTGTCGGATTTATTCCCGACCAGAACGCTGGCATTTCGGGGACGGAATCGTTACGCTCGTGGTCGTGATCCGGTCCCACGGAGCCCCGAGCATCGCTCAAGGCCGCACCCCCCATGAGGTGACGGACGAGCTGTGTCGGCGCGCGGGCCTGGGTCGCGCCTGAGCGCGCTCCCCTTTCCCTCGGTCCCCGACCCGGAGCAGACGCGCCGCGCGCCGCCCGTGATCCGGGGCCATCCCTCGACCTGCTGAGGATCCGCCGTGGCCATCAACCTCGAAGCGCTGAGAGCCCGCCCCCTCGATCCCGAGGTGGCCGACGAGATCGACAATTTCGAGACCGCCGTCGAGGAGTACCTCGCGGGTGACCTCCCGGAGGACGTGTTCCGGGTGATGCGGCTGAACCAGGGCATCTACGGCCAGCGCCAGGGCGGCACCAACCAGATGGTGCGGGTGAAGGTCCCCCATGGTCGGGTCACGCCCGAGCAGCTCGAGGTCCTCGGCACGATCGCCACCGAGCACTCCCGCGGCTGGGGTCACCTCACGACCCGCCAGAACACCCAGTTCCACTTCGTCCAGCTCCGCGATGTCCCGGACGTGCTGCGCCTGCTCGGCTCCGTCGGCCTCACGAGCCGCGAGGCCTGCGGCGACACCGTCCGCAACGTCGCCGGCTGCCACCTCGCCGGCGCGTGCCCCTTCGAGGTCCTCGACATCACCCCGTGGGCCCAGGCCGTCACCGACCTCTTCCTCCGGAACCCGATCGCCCAGCGCCTGCCCCGCAAGTTCAAGGTCAACTTCTCCGGCTGCGCGACCGACTGTGGTCAGGCGATGTTCAACGACGTCGGCGTGATCGCGCTCACCCGCCCCCGGGCGGACGGATCGCTGGAACCGGGCTTCAAGGTCTTCCTGGCCGGCGGCCTCGGCACCACGCCCCACCCGGCGCAGGCGCTCGAGGACTTCACCAGCCGTGAGGACCTGCTGCCGACGGTCGAGGCGTGCCTGCGCACGTTCGACCACTACGGCAACCGGGACAACAAGCTGCGGGCCCGCATGAAGTGGCTGGTCGACACGATGGGCATCGAGGAGCTGCGCGAGCGGATCATCAAGGAGCGCAAGTTCCTCCGCGCGTCCGCGACCTACCCCGGCCCGGGCCTCCCCCCGATCGTCGAGGAGCGCGGCGACGCGCCGGCCGGCATCGGCACCACGGTCGCGGCGGACGGCGGCGTGCCCGTCGAGCTGCGCGGCCTCGACGACTACCGCCGCTGGGACATGGCGAACGTCGTGCGCGGCCGGGCCAACGGGACCGTCAGTGCCTACGCCTACTGCCGGCTCGGCGACATCACCACCGACCAGTTCCGCGGCCTCGCGCAGATCCAGCGCGACTTCGACCTCGACGTCCGCATCACGAACCGCCAGAACTTCGTGCTGCGCGGCCTGCGCGAGGACCAGCTGCCGGAGCTCCACGAGCGTCTGCGCGAGTACGACATGCACGAGCCCGGTGTCGAGCTCGCCCGTGACGTCGTCAGCTGCCCCGGCGCGGACACGTGCAACATCGCCGTCACCCAGTCCCGCGGCCTCGCCTCGGACATCGGGCGCGCGCTCGACGAGGCGGGCCTGGCCGAGGTCGGCGGCGTGCGCATCAACATCTCGGGCTGCACCAACTCCTGCGGCCAGCACCACATCTCGGACATCGGCTTCCTCGGGCTCGAGCGCCGGGCGCACGGGAAGTCCGCGCCCGGCTACCAGATGCTGCTCGGCGGCCACGTCGGCAACATGGAGATCGCGTTCGGCGAGAAGGCGTCCAAGCTGCCGGCGAAGGCCGCGGCCGAAGGCGTCGTGCGCGTCGTCGGGAAGTTCGCGAACGAGCGCACGGCCGGTGAGACCTTCTCCGACTGGCTCGGACGCTCCGGTGGCGCGGCCGGCGTCGGGACGCTCCTGAAGGACCTCGACGCGTTCCCGACTCCCGACGAGAACCCCGACTACTACGTCGACTTCGACGAGACGGGGCCGTACGTCGCCGAGGTTGGTGACAGCGAGTGCGCGACATGAGCATCACCACGGGCGTGGACCCGGACGTCGACGCAGATCCTCGGAGCCCGGCCAGCCGGGCGTTCCCTCCGACGGTTGCCGACGCCCGCAGCGCGGTCCCGCCGACCCCCGTCGAGCTCCTCCCCCAGCTGTCCGAGCTGGCCGAGGTCTCCCGCTCGTTCGAGTCCGCGCCGGCATCGTCGGTCGTGAAGTGGGCGCACGAGCGCTACGACACCGGGCTCGTGCTCGCGGCGTCGTTCCAGGACTGCGTGCTCATCGACGTCGCGGTCCAGGCGGTGCCGGACATCGAGGTCGTGTTCCTCGACACGCAGTACCACTTCGCCGAGACGCTCTGGTTCGTCGAGCAGGTGCGCGCCCGCTACAACCTGAACCTCACGGTCATGCGACCGCGCGCCGCCGCCGACGACCTGTGGCACAGCGACCCCGACCAGTGCTGCCGGGTCCGAAAGGTCGAGCCGCTCGAGCGGGCGCTGCGCGGTCGGGCCGCCTGGATGACCGGCCTGCGCCGGGACGAGGCGGCGAGCCGCGCGACCGCGCCGATCGTGTCCTACGACATGGGTCGCGGCCTGGTGAAGGTCAACCCGCTGGCTTCGTGGACCGACCTCGACGTCTCCGGCTACATCAAGGACCGCAACCTGCCCGTCCACCCGCTCGCCGAGCGCGGCTACACCTCGATCGGCTGCTGGCCCTGCACCCGTCCCGTCGCCGACGGCGAGGACGCCCGCGCCGGGCGCTGGTCCGGCTCCGACAAGACGGAGTGCGGCCTGCACGGCTGATCTTCCGGAGGGCACCGCGGTCCCGGGAACGCCGGGTTCGTAAGATCGGGCCATGCCGGTCCACGAGGTCGCAGCAACCGGGTTCGACCAGGGCGCCGAGGTCTACGAGCAGGCCCGGCCGAGCTATCCGCCCGACGCGGTCGCATGGTTGGTCGAGCACCTGCACATCGGCGCGGGCACGCGGGTCGTGGACGTCGCGGCAGGGACGGGCAAGCTCACCCGGCTGCTGACGCCGACCGGCGCGCGCCTCGCCGGCGTCGAGCCGGTCCCCGGCATGCGCTCGGGATTCGCCGTGGCGTGCCCGGGCGTGCCGATGGTCGCATCCACCGCCGAGCAGCTGCCGTTCGCACCCGCCTCGCTCGACGCGATCACCGTGGCCCAGGCCTTCCACTGGTTCGACGCCCCGGTCGCCCTCGAGGAGTTCGCCCGCGCGCTGCGCCCGGGCGGCCGGCTCGGGTTGATCTGGAACGCGCGTGACCGCAGCAACGACCTCGTCGACCGGCTCTGGTCGATCATGGACCGCATCGAGAAGCGCGCCCCGTGGCGCCAGCACGACGAGTGGAGCCAGTCCGCGTTCGTGGGGCACGCCGCGTTCGGTGCGCTGACCGAGGGGACCTTCCACCACGAGCAGCTGCTGACCCGCGACCAGGTGGTCGCCCGCTTCCGGTCGGTCAGCCACATCGCGGTGATGCCGCCCGATGAGCAGGAGCGCGCGCTCGACGAGATCCGCGCCGTGCTCGACACGCACCCGCTCGCGGTCGGACGCGAACGGGTCGCGATCCCGTACCGGGTGGACGCCTACTGGTGCGAGCGGCGGTGACCCGTCATCGCACGCGCGTCGCGCTCGCCGCGGGACGCGCGGCCGGATGGGCATCGCGGGTCACCGGCCGCGGCGCCGGGAGCCAGGTCAGCGGGCGGGTCATGCTCGGCATCGAGCCCGATCTGCTGGCCGACGTCGTCGGTGCGCGCCGGGTCGCGCTCGTCTCGGCGACCAACGGCAAGACCACGACCACCCGTCTGCTCGCCGAGGCGCTGCGGGCGAACGGCACCTCGGTCGCCACCAACCACACCGGAGCGAACATGCCCGCGGGCATCGCCGCCGGTCTCGCGCGCGTGCCGGACAGCGACGTGGCGATCATCGAGGTCGACGAGCGGTGGCTTCCCAAGGTGGTCGACCCGCTCGGCACCGACCTGCTGGTCCTCGGCAACCTGACCCGCGACCAGCTCGACCGCTTCGGTGAGGTGCGGGTGATCGCCGCGGGCTGGCGCGAGGTCTGCACCGCGCACCCGGAGATCGCCGTCGTCGCGAACTCGTCCGATCCGAACGTGGTGTGGGCGGCCGAGCCCGCGAACCCGGTCTGGGTGGCGCTCGGCGCCCCCTGGCGCAGCGACGCGGCCACCTGCCCCTGCTGCGCCGCGCTCCTGACCTGGTCGGCCGACCGGTTCGACTGCCCGAGCTGCGGCTTCGGCCAGCCGGACTCCCCCAACCGGCTCGACGGGGACGTGCTCGTGCTGGGCGCCGAGCGGATCCCGATGCACCTCCGGCTGCCGGGGAGCTGGAACCGGATGAACGCGGCGCTCGCGCTGACCGCGGCGATCGAGCACTTCGAGGTGCCGATCGGGCGCGCGGTGGAAGGGGTGGCGGAAGTCGAGGTGGTCTCGGGCCGGTTCTCGACCCGGCGGCTCCCCGACGGGCGCGACGTGCGGGTGCTGCTCGCGAAGAACCCGGCAGGCTGGACCGAGGTGCTGCGCTGGCTGGAGGACCGCACCGCGGGCGTGGTCCTCGCGGTGAACGCCCACGTCGCCGACGGGCGGGACCCGTCCTGGCTCTGGGACGTTCCCTACGAGCTGTTGCGCGGGGTGCCGGTCGCGGCGAGCGGCGAGCGCGCGCTCGACGTCGCGGTGCGCCTCGAGTACGGCGGAGTCGCCTGCTTCGTGGAGCCCGACCCACTGGCCGCCGCGGCGCGGCTCCCTGGCGACGGCGTGGACATCGTCGCCTCGTACACGCAGTTCACGCGGTTGACGAAGCGGTCGTGGTGACGCGCGCGTCCGCGGTGCGCGTCGGCCTGATCTTCCCGGAGCTGCTCGGGACCTACGGCGACCGCGGGAACGCGGTGGTACTGGTGGAGCGGTGCCGGCGCCGGGGCATCGACGCCGAGCTCGTCGAAGTCGCGGCCGCGGACGCGATCCCCGAGTCGCTCGACGTCTACCTGTTCGGCGGGGGCGAGGACGACCCACAGGTGATGGCCGCGGCGGGCATGCGCGCGTCGCGGGCCGCGATCGAGGCAGCGCACCGCGCGGGCGCGGTCGTCTTCGCGGTGTGCGCCGGATTCCAGCTGATCGGCCACACCTACGAAGCGGGGGACGGCGAGCGGCTCGACGGCCTCGGACTGGTGGACCTGGCCACGTCGGCCGGCCCGCACCGCCTGATCGGCGAGGTCGTCGTCGAGCCCGACCCGAGCCTCGGCCTCCCGGTCCTGACCGGGTTCGAGAACCACGGCGGCCGCACCACGCTCGGGCCGGGTGAACGGCCGCTCGGGCGGGTGCGCAGCGGCGGCGGCAACGGGGTCGGCGGCGTCGACGGGGTGCTGCGGGAGCGGATCGTCGGCACCTACCTGCACGGGCCGGTGCTCCCCCGCAACCCGGCGCTCGCCGACCGAATGCTCGGCTGGGTCCTCGGCGCGAAACTCGCTCCGCTCGAGGACGAGCTGGTCGAGCGGCTGCGCGCCGAGCGTCTCGAGGACGCGAGCGCGACCGGCTGGAGGGCGCGCCGGCGCGACCTCCACCTCAACCGCGGGTGACCTCCGGCACCGTGTCGGGATCCACTGGCGCCGAAGCCCCGGAGCGATCGTGCACGCGCGTCGCCCGGTCGATCAGGGCCGCGCACGCGAGCACCACCGCCATCCCCGTGGCGGCGCCCCCGATCGCGTCGAGGGGGTAGTGCTTCGCCGCGGCCACGACCGACACCGCGGTCAGGGTGGCGAGCGCGCCGAGCGCGAGGGCCAGGGCCAGTCGCAGCCCGGGGCGGCGCACGAACGGGACCGCGAAGATCCACGTGAGCGTCGTCCAGGCCGCCACGCCGGCCGCGGTGCCCGACGGGTAGTACAGCGCGCTTCCGCCCCACACGTAGTGCCGGTCGACGACCGGCTTCAGCACCGCCTCGACGATGAGGACCGTCCCGGGCACCGTCGCGAGCGCGATGAGCGCGGGCCAGTTCCGTCGCGCGACCGCCCAGATCGCGAGGAGGGTGACGAGCGCCGCGAAGAACGCCGGCGAGCCGATCGCCAGCCCGAAGTGCACCAGCGCGTCCGGGAGGTCGGCGCCGCGCAGCCAGTCCATGACGGGTCGCTCGACCGACCATGCCCCCGACGTGCCCCGGGTCAGCGCGCCCAGGAGCGCGACGACCAGGACGAGCGCACCGATGACCCACCCGACGATCGGCCACAGGAAGTCCGGGATCAGCCCGTCGCCGCGGGCTCGGCGCGGCATCTGCCTACTGCCTGAGCTCCACGGGCGTCGATTCCGGTTCGGTGACCTCGCGGATGCGGTCGATCTTCTCGCCGGCGTGGTTCACATCTCCGCCCTGCTCGGCGAGCAGCTCGGCGCGCGCCGCCGCCGCCTCCGCCTCGGCACCCGCGTCGGCCGAGGCCAGGACCGCGTCGATGCCGTCCTCCATGATCCGCTCGGCCTCGGCCACCAGCGCGTCGACCATCTCCGCCTCGGGCACGACCCGGACCACCTTGCCCTTCACGAACAGGTGGCCGCGCCCGCGGCCGGCGGCGATCCCGAGGTCCGCCTCGCGCGCCTCGCCGGGGCCGTTCACCACGCATCCCATCACCGCGACCTGCAATGGGATGTCGCGGTCCGTCAGCGCCGCCTGCGCGGCGTTCGCCACCTGGATGACGTCGACCTCGGCCCGGCCGCAGCTCGGGCACGCGATGAGGTCGAGACCCTTGCGCTCGCGCAGCCCCAGCGCCTCGAGCAGCGTGCGGCCGGCGCGCGCCTCCTCCACCGGGTCTGCGGTCAGCGAGTAGCGGATCGTGTCGCCGATGCCCTCGCTCAGGAGCGTGCCGATCCCGGCGGTCGACTTCACCAGGCCCGCGGGCGGCGGGCCCGCCTCGGTGACGCCCAGGTGCAGCGGGAAGTCGACGGTCTCGGAAAGGAGCCGGTACGCGTCGATCATCGTCGCCACGTTGCTCGCCTTGACCGAGATCTTGCAGTCCTCGAAGTCGACCTCGCGGAAGTACGCGAGCTCCCGCTCGGCCGACGCGACGAGCGCCTCGGGGGTCGCGCCGCCGAAGCGTTCGGCGATGTCCGGGTCCAGGCTGCCGGCGTTCACGCCGATGCGGATCGGCAGGCCGCGGTCCTTGGCCTCGCGGGCGACGACCTTGATGTGCTCCGCCTTGCGGATGTTGCCCGGGTTGAGCCGCAGCCCCTGGACGCCCGCTTCCATCGCCGCGAGCGCGAGCCGGTACTGGAAGTGGATGTCCGCGATGATCGGCACCGGCGAGCGCGGGACGATCTGGGCGAGGCCCTCGGCCGCGGCCTCCTCGTTGCACGTGCAGCGCACGATGTCGCAGCCCGCCGAGGCGAGCGCGTAGATCTGGGCGAGCGTCGCGTCGACATCCGCGGTCTTCGTGGTGGTCATCGACTGGACCGAGACCGGCGCGTCGCCCCCCACGGCGACGGACGGCCCCGGAGGGCGACCGACGAGGACCTGCCGGGTCGGACGGCGCTCGTGCATGCCCTCAGCCTAAGCCGTCAACGAGCCCCGGCTCCCCGCCGGTGGCCCGATCGGGTCACGTTCCTGTGAAGATCTGGCGCACATCCAGGTACATCGTCGACAGGCCCAGCGCCAGCACCACCACGAGCACCGCGGCGGTGATCGGCATCAGTCGCTTGTAGTCCACCTGGACGTGGCGGCCGGTGACCTTGGACGCGAAGTACTCGTAGATCGCCACCGCCGCGTGGCCGCCGTCGAACGGCAGCAGCGGGATGAGGTTGAACAGGGCGAGGAACAGGTTGATCGTCGCGAGCAGGACGAGCAGGACCCAGACGCTGCCGCCGACGATGCTGCCGCCGTCGGCGACGATGCCGACGATCGAGCGGGGGCGCTGCTCGTTGCTGAACGAGCCCTTCGAGCCCGGCGCGGTCACCGTCTTGCCGTACTTCTCGACCCCGGACGGCGAGAACACCTTCGCGAGGCCGCCGACGGTCGCGGTGGTGGCCCGCCACATCCAGTTGAAGCTCTGGGGCACCGCCTCGAACACCGAGTAGGTCTGGCGGATGCTGTTCGGGTACACGCCGAGCTTGCCCTCGCCACCGACGTTCTCCGGCTTCGCGGTCACCGCGACCAGCTGTCCGTGGCGCCGGACGGTGACGTCGATCTCCTTGCCCGCGTTCGGCCGCACGTTCGTGCCGAGGTCGTCCCAGCTCTTGATCCGCACCCCGTTGATCGCCACGATCTTGTCGCCGCGCTTCAGGCCCGCGGCCGCCGCGGGGCTCTTGCGCTGGACCTGGTCGACCGCGGTGCCGGGCTTGAACTCGCCGTTGCCCACGATGACGATGAAGAAGAGGATGTACGCGATCAGCAGGTTGACGGTGATGCCCGCGAGGATCGTCTTGAGCTTCTTGCTCGTGCTCGCGTTGCGATACGCGCGGGGCTCGTCCTCGGGGTCGATCTCCTCGACGTTGCTCATCCCGATGATGCGGACGTAGCCACCGGCCGGGATCGCCTTCACGCCGTACTCGGTCTCGCCGTTGCGGAACGACCAGAGCCGCGGGCCGAAGCCGACGAAGAACTCCGTCACCTTCATCCCCGACCGCTTCGCCATGATCATGTGCCCGGCCTCGTGCAGCATGATCGTGAGGATCAGGCCGACGATGATCGAGATCGTCACCCAGGCCGACGGCCGGGCGAGCACGAGCAGCGCGAGCCCCACGAGCCCGATGGCGATGCCGGTGACGGCCTTCTTGGTCTCGACCGGGGGGGAGTCGTCGAGCGGATCTTTCACAGGGACCTCATGCGGCGGCTCGGCTGGCGATGACACGCCGGGCGCGCTCGCGCGCGACCCGGTCCGTCTCCAGAACGTCCGAGACGTCATCGACGTTCCCGGTCCCGGCCTGGAGGACCTCGTCCACGGTCTCGGCGATCCCGAGCCACGGGATCGCCCCGGCCAGGAACGCCTCCACGGCGACCTCGTTGGCCCCGCTGAGCACCGCCGGCGCCCCGCCCCCGGCGCGGCCGGCCGCGTAGGCGAGACGGAGGCCGGGGAACGCCTCGAGGTCCGGCGGCTCGAAGGTGAGCGCGCCGAGGGTCGACCAGTCGAGGGCTCCGAAGGGCTGGTCCAGGCGCGCCGGCGCGCCGAGCGCCAGGCCGATGGGCAGCTTCATGTCGGGCATCGAGAGCTGGGCGATGGTGGCGCCGTCGCGGAACTCGACCATCCCGTGCACCACCGACTGCGGGTGCACCACGACCTCGATCCGGTCGAAGTCGACGCCGAACAGCTCGTGCGCCTCGATCACCTCGAGGCCCTTGTTGATCAGGGTCGACGAGTCCACGGTGATCTTGGGGCCCATGCTCCAGGTCGGGTGCTTGAGGGCGTCGGCCACGGTCACCTGCGCGAGCTCCGCGCGGGTCCGGCCCCGGAACGGTCCCCCGCTGGCGGTGAGCACCACCTTTGCGACCTCGTCCGCGGTGCCGGCGCGCAGGGCCTGGTACACGGCCGAGTGCTCGGAGTCGACGGGCACGATCTCGCCACCCCCGGCGACGCGCGCCTTCGCGACCACGGGTCCGCCCGCGATGAGGCTCTCCTTGTTCGCGAGCGCGAGCCGCTTGCCGTGCTCGAGCGCGGCGAGCGTGGCCGGCAGCCCGGCGAAGCCGACGACGGCGTTGAGGACCACGTCCGCTTCGGGCAGCGCCGCGAGGTCGGCGAGCACCTCGGGCGCCTCGCCCGCGAGCAGGGCGCGGTTCGCGGGGACGCCGAGCAGCTCGGCCTGGGCCGCGAGCGCGGCTCCGTTGCGACCCGCGGCGAGACCGACGACGCGGTAGTCCTCCGGGTGGTCCCGGATGACGTCGATCGCCTGCGTCCCGACCGACCCCGTCGACCCCAGGAGGACGACGTTGATGGGCGGGGACATCAGCCGATCGTCAGCGCGCGAGCGAGGTAGTAGACCGCGGGCAGGCAGAACAGGATCGCGTCGAACCGGTCCAGGATCCCGCCGTGGCCCGGGAGCAGCGTGCCGAAGTCCTTCACGCCCAGGTCCCGCTTGATCATCGACTCGCAGAGGTCGCCGAGCGGCGCCATCACCGCGACGGTCAGGCCGAGAGCCAGCGCGTCGGTGAGGTCACCCCACGGTGTGATCTGCTTCACGATGACCACCGCGACCAGCACCGACGCGATCATCCCGCCGACGAGGCCCTCGATCGTCTTGTTCGGCGAGATGTCGGGGACGAGGCGTCGCTTGCCCAGCTGCGAGCCGACCAGGTAGCCGAACACGTCGTAGCCCACGACGCAGAGCACCACGCCGAGGATCAGCCCCACGCCGTTCTGGTAGCTGAGGAGCAGCCCGGCGAAGCCGCCGAGGACGCCGACGTAGACGAAGCCCATCACCGTCACCGCGACGTTGACGACGGGGCGGGCCCGCACCACCTGGAACAGGTACCAGAGCAGGGCGAACACCGTCACGATCGCGAGCGTGAACGGGAACGCGAACTCGCCCCGGTTGAACGCGATCGGGACGATCGCGATCGAGCCGAGGACCGCGAGGATCGTCGCGGGTCGGAAGCCCCGACGCTGGAGTCCCTGGAACAGCTCGAGCGACGCGAGCCCGACGATCGCGGTGGCGAGCACCATCGTGGCGTCGCGGCCGAGCTTGAGGCAGATCAGCGCCAGCACCGCGATGCCGACCCCGGTGATCACACGCGTCGTGAGATCCGGCTCGGTGCCGGGCACCACGAGCTCCGCGTCGGGCGGGCGCGTCGCCCGTCGCGCCGCAGCCCCGCCGGCGGACGCCCGGGCGCCGGCTTCGGTGCGGGGCCGGATCCGGCGTCGAGCCGCGACCTCGCGGTCGAACGCGGTGTCGTCGTCCTCGGGCGCCGCCGCGAGCGCACCGACGTTCGTGGTGTCGTCGCCGAGCGCGTCGATCGACTCGTACTCCTCCTGGGCCCAGTCCCCGACCCCGGTCAGGAAGCGGGGGCCGGTCGCGGTGCTCGCGGCGGCCGTGTACGCGTCGAGGCTCTCCTCCCCGGTGAGGTCCACCGGCTCGGCCTCGGGCAGGAGCAACGGCATCTCGCCGGTCGGCGGCTCGGTCCAGTGCGGCAGCGTGGCCGACGGGACCTCGCCCTCCGGCACCTCGACCACGACCTCTTCGTCGTCGCCGGCCGGCGTCTCGTCCGCGTCGGGCTCGGGCTCGTCGTCCGCGAGCTCGTCGATGCGCAGCACCAGGTCGTCGTCGAGGTCGGGGTCAGGCTCGACGGGCGCGTCGGCCGAGCCGGACCCGGCGGTCGGGACGCCCTCGACCAGCGTCGGGTCGGAGTCCTCGAGCAAGGAGATCGCCCGGTCGCTCCCGTCGTCGTCGTCGCCGTACGCGTAAGCGTCGTCCCGCCCGTCCTCGTCGTCAGCCGCGCTGGCGCGGGGCACGACGTCGGGCGCCGGCTCGTCGGCGGAGCGGGGGAAGCGGACCGAGGGTCGGATGGCCGGGTCGGGCCGCGCGGGGACGTCGCCGTAGCGGGTGTCCTGGTCGCCCAGCCGGCGGCCGACGGTGCCGGCATCGAGCGCGGCCTGGGCCTCCTCGGCGCCGAGGATCCGGACCCCTTCGGGCGTGGCGCGGCCCGGTGCGGCGGGCTCGGCCGCCTTGCCCTCGTCCAATTCCTCGTCGCGACGGTCGGTCACGGCATCCTCCGGGTGGCCCGCGGTCAAGGCTAGACCTCGAGCAGCTCGCGCTCCTTGTGGGTGACCATCTCGTCGATCTCGGCGATGACCTCGGCGACGGCCTTCTCGAGGTCCTTCTCGACCCGATCCAGCTCGTCCCGGGAGATCTCGCCGGCCTTCTCGAGGGCCTCGAGCTCCTTGCGGGCATCCCTGCGCACGTTCCTCACCGCGACCCTGCCGTCCTCGGCCCGGGTCTTCACCACCTTCACCAGGTCCTTGCGGCGCTCCTCGGTCAGCTGCGGGAACGTCAGGCGGATCACCTGGCCGTCGTTGCTCGGGTTGATCCCGAGGTCGCTCGTCTGGATGGCCTTCTCGATCGACTTCATCGCGCCCTTGTCGTAGGGCTGGACGACGAGGACCCGGGCCTCGGGGACGCTGAACCCGGCGAGCTGCTGCAGGGGCGTCTGGGCGCCGTAGTAGTCGACCATCAGCTTCTCGACCTGGGCCGGGCTCGCCCGGCCGGTGCGGATGCCGCCGAACTCCTCGCGCAGGTGGCTCACGGCCTTCTTCATCCGCTGCCGGGTCTCGGCGGTGATCTCCTTGGCAGTGGCCACGACCTATCCCTCCCTCGAGCTCACGAGCGTGCCGATCGCCTCGCCGAGCAGCGCCCGGCGGATGTTCCCGGGCGCGGTCACGTCGAACACGATGATGGGCAGCTTGTTGTCCATGCAGAACGTGATCGCGGTGGAGTCCATCACCTTGAGGCCGCGGTTGAGCACCTCGAAGTGGCTGATCTCGGTGAGCTTCACCGCGCTCGGGTCGAGCCGGGGGTCGGCGCTGTAGACCCCGTCCACCCCGGAGTGCGTGCCCTTGAGGATCGCCTCGGCCCCGATCTCGGCGCCGCGCAGCGCGGCGGTGGTGTCGGTCGTGAAGTAGGGGTTCCCGGTGCCGGCGGCGAAGACCACGACCCGGCCCTTCTCGAGGTGCCGGGTCGCGCGCAGCGGGATGTACGGCTCGGCGATCTGAGCCATCGTGATCGCGGTCTGGACCCGGGTCGGCTGACCGACGCCCTCGAGCGCGTCCTGCAGCGCCAGCGCGTTGATGACCGTGGCCAGCATGCCCATGTAGTCGGCCCGCGCCCGGTCCATGCCGCGGGTCGCGCCGACCATGCCCCGGAAGATGTTGCCGCCGCCCACGACGATCGCGATCTCGACGCCGAGCTCGGCGCGCGCCTCGGCCACCTCCTCGGCGATCCGCTGGACCACCGCGGCATCGATCCCGAACGAGATGCTCGTGTCGGCGAACGCCTCACCGGAGAGCTTCAGGATCACTCGGCGGAACCGGCTCTCGCTCATCTGCTCCGCTCCTGACGGACTCCGCGGGTCGCTCGGGGCTCGCTCTTCCGCTCCCGCTCCTGGCGGCTGCGCCGCCGGGCCGCTCGGGCCACGCTCGCAATCTGGCGGACTCCGCGGGTCGCTCGGGGCTCGCTCATGTGCTCCGCTCCCACCTTGGCGTCCAGAGCGACCCTATTCCTCGCCCACCTTGACCCGGGTGAACCGTCGGACGGACGCACCGGGGGCCAGGCTCTCGACGAGCGAGCCCACCGTCACCTTGGGGTCCCGCACGAAACCCTGCTCGAGCAGCACGTAGTCCTTGTAGAACCCGTTGAGGCGGCCCTCCACGATCTTGCCGATCGCCGCCTCGGGCTTCCCCTCGTTGCGCGTGAGCTCGGTGAGCACCTCGCGCTCCTTCTCGATCGCGTCCGCGGACACGTCCTCGCGCCGGACGTACCGGGGCGCGGCGCTGGCGATGTGCAGCGCCAGGTCGTGGGCCAGCTCGCTGGCCTTCGGGTCCGAGGCGTCGACCCCGCCGAGCTCGACGAGGACGCCGATCGTCCCCCGCTCGTTCTGGATGTGCTTGTACCCGTCGAGCACGCCGTCCGTGGTCTCGTAGCGGACCACCCGGCCGAGCTCGATCTTCTCGCCCAACTTGGCGACGAGCAGCGCGATGGTGTCACCCACGGTCGAGCCCTCGAAGGGCTGGTCGGACAGGTTCTCGTCGCCGTTCTCGGCGACCTGCTTCGCCAAGGCCGCGACGGTGGCGACGAAGTCCGAGCCCTTGGCCACGAAGTCCGTCTCGCAGGTCAGCTCGACGAGCGCGGCGACGTTGCCCTCGAGGACGACGTCCACCGTCCCCTGCTCCGCACTGCGGCCGGCGCGCTTCGACGCACCGAGGCCCTGCTTGCGCAGCCAGTCGACCGCGGCCTCCTGGTCGCCGTCGGTCTCCTGGAGCGCCTTCTTGCAGTCCATCATCCCGGCGCCGGTGACCTTGCGCAGCGCGGCGACGTCCTTCGCGGAGACCTCAGCCACGGTCGCTCTCCTGCACCTCGGTGCGGGCGGCTTCCGCGTCGACCGTCGGGTCCTCGACCCGCGGCGGTTCCGTCTTGTCCTTCTTGGCCTCGGCGAGGCGCGCCTCCCGGGCGGCCTGGTCGGCGGCGGCCTGGTTCCGCGCCGCGGCCTGCTCCTCGGCCCGCTTGCGCTGTTCCTCGGGGCTCAGCGCCTTCGGCGCGACGACCTCGGCCTTGGTGCCGGGACGGGCCCCGCGCTTCTGGGCCAGGTGCCGGCCCTCTTCGACCGCGTCGGCGATGACGCGGCACATGAGGTTCGAGGCGCGGATCGCGTCGTCGTTGCCGGGGATGACGAAGTCGATGATGTCCGGGTCGCAGTTCGTGTCCACGACCGCCACGACGGGGATCCCGAGCCGGTTCGCCTCGGTGACCGCGATGTGCTCCTTCTTGGTGTCGATCACGAACACGATGCTCGGGAGCTTCTCGAGGTTGCGGATGCCGCCGAGGTTCCGGTCGAGCTTCACCAGGTCGCGCTTGACCTTCAGCCCTTCCTTCTTGATCATCTGGTCGGTCTCGCCGGTGGCGACGAGACGCTCGAGCTCCCGCATCTTCGCCACGCGGGCGTGCACGGTCTGGAAGTTCGTGAGCATGCCGCCGAGCCAGCGGAAGTTGACGTACGGCATGCCGCTGCGCAGCGCCTGGCTCTGGACCGGCTCCTGGGCCTGCTTCTTCGTGCCGACGAACATGACCGTCCCGCCGTCGGCGACGGTGCTGCGGACGAACCGGTACGCGGTGTCGATCCGGTCCAGGGTCTGCTGCAGGTCGATGATGTAGATGCCGTTGCGCTCACCGAAGATGAACCGCTTCATCTTCGGGTTCCAACGGCGCGTCTGGTGGCCGAAGTGCACTCCGGCCTCCAGCAGCTGCTTCATGGTGACGACAGCCACGCGGAGAATCCTTCCCTCGGGTTGGTGAACTTCCGCCCGAGCCGCACCTCCGCGCTGAGCGGAGGCGACCGTTGGGTGCCGGGCGTGCGACGTCCCGAGCCGGATGCTCGGGTCGGGGGCACTGTAGCCGAGACGTCATCGCCGGCTCCGGGCCGGAGCGGCGATCCGAGCCGCCGCGAAGGCCTGTACGGCGTGACGTTCGACCAACCGCTGGGCCACCACCACGACCCGTCCCGAGGCCGCGAGCCCGACCGGGAGGCCGGCCGGACGCCGCCGCGCCCGGATCGCGCCGTTCGCCCGATCCAGGGTGATGACCTCCCCCGCCTCGTTGCCGACGAGCACCGCGTCCCTCACCGCCAGCGGGCGGGCGTGGACGTCGAGGGCGCGCGTGTTCGTCGACCAGACCCGCGCGCCGCTCGCGGCGTCGAGCCGGGTCACGTGGCCGAGCTGGTCGACGACGAAGAGGCCGGTGCCGGCCACGCGCGGGACGAGGTCGGGTTGGAACGGAGCCGGTACCCGCGCCTGCCAGCGTCTCGCTCCGTCGGCGAGCGCGAAGGCGTGCACCGCGCTGTCGTGGCGGCCGGCCCCCGCGCCGATCGCGACCGCACCGTGGGCGATCACCGGGGACCCGGCCATGACCGGCAACGGCTGCTCCCAGCGGAGCGCGCCGGTCGCTCCGTCGACGACGCGCAGCCGGGTCCCGTCGGCATCTGGCTGCCACACGGTTGCGACCGCACCGGAGGCGTCGTCGACCGCCGGCACGCCCCGGGGCCGGCCGGCGAGGCGGACCGACCAGCGGGTCCGACCGGTCAGGCTGTCGATGCCGACGAGGCCGCCCTCGACCGTCGAGACCACCGCGACCTGCGGCCGCCCGCCGGGCGACACCAGGGCGACCGGGCCCGGGGTCTCGGCCGTGTCGAGCTGCCAGCGGACCTTCCCCGTGTCACGCTCGAGCGCGACGAAACCGGACCCGGTCGCGAGCAGCACCGTGTCAGCCCGCAGCGCGCCGACCGGCTCAGCTCCGGGGAGCGGCACCTCCCAGCGGAGCGTGCCGGTCGTGAGCGTCACCGCGGTCACCCAGTCGTCGCCGACCACCACCCCGAGGTCCCCGCCGGCGTCGAGCATCGTCGCGGCCCATCCGGGCAGCGTGCGCGACCAGGTCGGCGGGACGACCGTCGGATGTGGGCCCCCTCGATCGTTGCGGGTCCGGCCGGCTGCCTTCGCCACCGGGTCTCCCGCCCGCACCGCGACGAGCACGACCGCGGCAACGACCAGCGCGAGCGCGATCAGCACCCGACGGCGGAGCCGGCGCGCCCGGCCTCCCGGTCCGCGCCGGCGCGGACCGCGCGGCGGCAGGAACCGGGGTGTCGCGGGACGGGCGTCCTGCCAGAACGTCATCGCCTCGCTCCCTCCGTCGGCGCGGCTCCGCTGGGGAGCCCCGCAACCTGCCCGGCGGCGCCGACCGTGTGCTCGGCCCGGCTGATCAGCACCGGCTCGACCGCGCCCTTGATGCCCGTCACGACGTCGACGCACGGCGGTGACCGGTCCTCGAGGGCGAGACGTGCCGCGTCGAGCGCGGCCGGGTCACGCACGATCGCGCCGTGGTCCGCGATCCCGGCCGGATCCACCGTCACGACGCGCGCGCCCGGGAGCCCGATGTGGTCGGCGGGGACGATCACGTCGTCGGCCCCACCGATCGAGGTCACGTCGATCTGCTCGGGCGGTGCCGTCGCCCGGAGCCCGCGGATCAGCGACGAGCCCTCCGCGAGCTGGCCCGTGGCCGTGGCCCCGGTCGGCGGGATCGCGCCCGCGGCGATCGCGTCCACCCCGCCGAGCGCTGCTCGTCCCGCGTTCGTGCTCCGCACCCGCCCGACGGCGGTCGCCGCGGGCGCGCCCTGCAACGGTGACGACAGGGCGACCACCGAGCCGAGCGGCGGGAGGCCGGGATCCCCGGGGTCGTAGACGTGGGCGAGGAACTCCGCGACCACGACCCCGCCCTGCGAGTGCGCGATCAGGTCGACTTCGCGTCCCGGCTGCTCGCGCTGCACCTCGCGCAGCTGCGACTCGAGCCTGCGCGCCGCGATCCGGAGGTCGCTCCAGGTCTGCGCGCGGCTGTACGCGCCGCCGTCGGGCGCGTACGAGAACGACCTGACCTCACCGGCGCGGTACCCGAGGCGGGTCGCGTCCAGATCCAGCGCCCGGCCCGTGGCCGGGTCGGTGCTGCTGTCGATGCCGGCGACCGTCATCGCGAGGTGGCCCGATCCCCCGCCGCTGGCGGGCCGGCGCGTGTCCGCGGTGCACTCCGTGCGCGAGCGCGCCCAGGCGAGCACCCGCTCGGCCATCGCCGTCTCGTCGGCCACGATCGGGGCCGCGAGCGAGCTGCGCCACACCCACCCCGCGGCGCGGCCGAGCACCTCCGCCTCGGAGCGCGCCGGCGCCGCGAGCGTCCGCGCGACCGTGGTCACGTCGTCCCAGACTCCCGAGAGCGCGTCGAGTGGGCCCGACCCACCGTGGGAGCCGTCTGCCGGGAGCACTCCCTGGGCCAGGTGCAGCGAGTCCGCGAGCGACCGGCGTTCCACCGCGGGAGGGTCGTAGCCGGCCTGGGCCGGCTCGTCGGCCGGGACCAGCCGGATGAGGCGGCTGAGGTCGGGCGGACGGAACAGGACCATCGGGTCGACGTAGCGGTCCCCGACGCGGAGCCCGAAGTGGAGCACGCCGGCGTGCTCGCCGGCCCCGCCGCCCGCGGTGCCGACCACGTCGCCGCGCGCGACCGCCTGGCCGCGGCGCACCGTGACCGACGCGAGGAAGGAGTAGGACGTCCGGAGGTTGCCGGGGTGGGCGACGACCACGTGCAGCGATCCGGCGACGGCGCCGGCGAACACGACCTCGCCCGCGTTCGCCGCCCGCACCGCGGTGCCGGCGGGCGCGGTGAAGTCGACGCCGCGGTGGCCGGCGCCATAGCGAGTCTTCGGCGCGACGAACGGCGCGGCGACCGCGCCCGGAACCGGATGCATCCAGGTCCCCGGAGTGCCCGGGACCGCGGCCGACGCCGCGGTCGTGCGCGTGACGACGCACCCGACCGTGAGCGCGATGACGAGCGCGCGAGACCAAGCGGAAGGGGAACGGAACCCCATCGGCGACTCCCGTCAGAGAATGACGCGGGAGGGGGAAGCCGAGTGGGGGAAGTGGGGCGAACCTACTGCACGGGTGGGACGCGCACCAGGGTCAGGGCAGCCGTTCGGACGCGGGCTCGACGAGGCGCGAGCGCAGCTGCAGGATCGCCTTCGTGTGGATCTGGCACACGCGGCTCTCGGTCACGCCGAGGACGTCGCCGATCTCCGCGAGCGTCAGCCCCTCGTAGTAGTAGAGCGTGAGCACGAGCCGTTCGCGGTCGGGCATGCGGTTGATCGCGTCGGCGAGCACGTGCTTCATCTCGTCGACCTCGAACGCGGCCACCGGGTCGTTGACGCGGTCGGCGACCGTGTCCCCCACCGTCGTGCCACCACCGCGGTCACCCGCGCTCAGCAGCTCGTCGAGCGCGACGAGCCCGACGAAGCTGATCTGCGAGAGCGTCTGCGCGAGCTCACCCTCGGTCACGCCGAGCTCGGCCGCGACCTCGTTCTCCTGCGGGGTGCGCAGCAGCTCGTTCTCGAGCTTCGAGTACGCGCGCTCGATCGAGCGGGCCTTCGAGCGCACCGAGCGCGGCACCCAGTCGATCGAGCGGAGCTCGTCGATGATGGCGCCCTTGATGCGGGAGATCGCGTAGGTCTCGAACTTGAAGCCGCGTGCCGGGTCGAACTTGTCGATCGCGTCGATGAGTCCGAAGATCCCGTAGCTGACGAGATCGGCCTGCTCGATGTTCTGGGGCAGCCCGGCCGCGACCCGGCCCGCGACGAACTTGACCAGCGGCGAGTAGTGCAGGATCAGCCGCTCGCGCGCGTCCCGGCCGCCGTCGCCTTCCTTGTAGTCGCGCCAGAGCTCGGCGACGACCTCGGCGTCGGCCTGGGCGGAGACGGTGGTCGTGTCGTCAGGCACGGGGATGGGTTGCCTCGTAGACCGCCCGAAGGCGTTCGCGGGTGAGATGGGTGTAGATCTGCGTGGTGGCGAGGTCGGCGTGGCCGAGCAGCTCCTGCACGGCCCGCAGGTCCGCACCACCTTCGAGCAAGTGCGTAGCGTAGGCGTGCCGGAGGACGTGTGGGTGCAAGGTGTGCCCATCGGGCATCGGGTGGCGGTCCACGATGCGCCGGGCGTCCCGCGGCTGGAGCCGGTGACCCCGACGGTTGAGGAAGACCGCATCGGCCGGGGAATCGGGCCCGGCGACCGCCGGGCGGCCCTCGCCGAGCCAGGCGCTCAGGGCGTCGTCGGCGGCCGCACCGAGCGGGACCCGGCGCACCTTGGCCCCCTTCCCGAGCACCGTGAGCATGCCGCGGCCCAGGTCGCAGCCGTCCCGGGTCAGGCCGCAGAGCTCCGAGACCCGGAGCCCCGTCCCGTACAGCACCTCGAGGACGGCGACGTCCTGGAGCGCGAGCGCCCGGGCGACCGGGTCTTCGCCGGGGTCGACGACCGCGGCCCGGTCGAGCAGTGCGCCGGCTTCGGTCGCGCTCGGCACGCGGGGCAGCCGGGCCGGTCCCTTCGGCGCGCGCAGCGACCGGCCGGCGTCGGTGGCCAGCACCCCGTGGCGCTTCAGGTAGCGCAGGAACGAGCGCAGCGCGGCGGCCTTGCGGGCGATCGTGCGCTTCGCGAGGCGCAGCGTGCCGAGGTACGCGAGGTACCGGCGCAGCGTCGCGTGGTCCAGACCGTCGGGCGTCGCGCACCCGCCGCGCTGCGCCCACTCGACGAACTGTCGGGCGTCGCGCTCGTACGCCTCGCGCGTGTGGGGGCTCGCCGCCGTCAGGGAGGCGACGTACCCCTCGACATCCCAGGGCATCGCACGCCAGGTTACCAACGCGGCCTCAGATCCGACGGACCTCGAAGAGCTCGATCGGGGCGTCGAAGCCCTTCAGCTCGGGCGTTCCCACGGACTGGAAGGCGTATCCCTCGACCACGTCGCGCATCCCGGCGTCCGCCAGCACGTGGCGCAGGAAGATCACGTCCATGACCCCGGACGCGGCCCGCAGCAGCGTCACGGCCTCGGTGTTCGCCCGAGCGAGCTCGAGGCCGCCGGGGTCGTCGGCCAGCGCGGTCGCGCTGTCCCACCCTCCGGCTACCGTTCCGCTCGCCGTCGAGGTGCCGCGGTCACGGCCCTCCGTTCCGTCACCGGTTCCGGAGGTCCACGTGCTCGCCTCGATCCCCAGCGCGACCCTGCTCGGCGTCGACGGTCAACCCGTCTGGGTCGAGGTCCACGTCACCTCGGGGTTGCCCTGCTACCACGTCGTGGGCCTCCCCGACGCGTCCGGGCGCGAGTCACGCGAGCGCGTGCGCGCCGCACTCCTCTCCTCCGAGGCCGAGTTCCCGCTCAAGCGCATCACGGTCAACTTCGCGCCCGGCAACGTCCGCAAGACCGGTGCCGGCCTCGAGCTCGCGATCGCGCTCGGGATCATGCTCGCCGAGTCCCGGCTCCCGGAGGACGTGCTCGAGGGCGTCGGCGTGCTGGGCGAGCTCGGGCTGGACGGGACGGTGCGCCCCGTCCCGGGCACGTTGGTGCTCGCCGACGCGCTGCGCCGCGCCGGCGTCGACCACCTGATCGTCCCGATGGCCAACGCCCACGAGGCGCGACTGCTGCCGGGCCTCACGGTCCGGTCGGCGCGCACCCTCGGCGAGATCCGGGCCTGCCTCAAGGGCGAGCTCCCCTGGCCCGACCCTGACCCTCCCCCGCCCGAGCCGCCCGCGGAGGACGGCCCGGCGTCGGAGCCGCTCGACCTCGCCGACGTCCGCGGCCTCGCGACCGCACGCGTCGCGCTCGAGGTCGCGGCCGCCGGGTCGCACCACCTGATCTACGCGGGGCCACCCGGCGCCGGCAAGACGATGCTCGCCCGCCGACTCCCCACGATCCTGCCGCCCCTGGACCCCGAGGAGTCGTTCGAGGTCACCCGCATCGCGTCGGCCGCGGGGGGCGAGCCGCCCACCCGCCTCGCGCGCGAGCGCCCGTTCCGCGCTCCGCACCACACCGCCTCCACGGTGGCGCTCGTCGGCGGCGGCTCCGGGCGCCCCCAACCCGGCGAGGTGACCCGCGCGCACCGTGGAGTGCTCTTCCTCGACGAGCTCGGCGAGTTCCCGCCCGCCGCGCTCGACGCGCTGCGCCAGCCATTCGAGGAGCGGGTGGTGCGGATCTCGCGCCAGGCCCTGAGCCTCGAGCTGCCGGCCGAGTTCCTGCTCGTCGCCTGCACCAACCCGTGCCCCTGCGGGCTCGAGGCTGCGGCCTGCCGCTGCAGCGACTTCCAGCGGGCCCGCTACCGGCGCCGCCTCTCCGCACCCCTGCTCGACCGGTTCGACCTCCGGCTGCGCGTGGCGGGGCCGCAGCCGGGCGACGGTCCGGGCGAACCTTCGGCCGTCGTCGCGACCCGCGTCCTCGCCGCGGTCGAGCGGCAGCGCCACCGGCTGCGCGCAACGCCGTGGCGTCGAAACGCGCACGTGCCGGCCGGCGCGCTGGGGCGCTACGTCGCGCTCACCGAGGCGGCCACCGACGCGTGGCGGGTCGTGGTGGAAGAGCAGACGCTGACCGGGCGCGGCGCGGCTCGCGTGCGACGGGTGGCTCGCACCCTCGCAGACCTCGAGGACGCGCCCGACATCTCCGGCGAGCACGTGGTGCTCGCGGCGTCGCTGCGGGGTGAAGTGCCGTGAGCAGCCCCGACGAGCTGGCGGCGGCGACGCTGGCCGCGCTCCCCCGCATCACCCCGGTGCGCCTGCTGCGCCTGTTGACGAAGTGGCCGACGCCGACCGTGGCGCTCGCGGCAGTCAAGGCGGGCGACGGGGCCGCCGCGCTCTCGCCCGAGGACCCGCGCCGCGCCGACGTCGCGCGGGTCTGGGCCCACGCGGCCGACCCGACCGCCGCGACCGTCGTCGCGACGCTCGAACACCGAGCGACCCTGGTGCGGTACGTCGGCAGCACGGCCTATCCGATCGACGAGGGGATCGAGGACCGTCCGGCGGTGCTCCTGGCCGAGGGCGAGCGGCCCGACGTCTTCGAGCGTCCCCGCGTCGCGGTGGTCGGGACGCGGGCTGCGACGCCGCACGGGCTCGCCGACGCGCGCGAGCTGGGTGCCGCGCTCGCGCGCGTCGGGGTCGTCGTGGTCAGCGGCCTCGCGATCGGCATCGACGGTGCCGCGCACGAGGGCGCGCTCGACGCGGGCGGGGCGGTCATCGGCGTGGTCGCGACCGGTCTGGACGTCGTCTACCCGCGCCGGCACGGCGCGCTGCACAGCCGGGTGCGCGAGCACGGGCTCCTCGTCACCGAGCAGCCGTTCGGCATCGGGCCCCACCCGGCGCGCTTCCCGGTGCGCAACCGGATCATCGCGGCGCTGTCCGATGTCACCATCGTCGTCGAAGCCACCGCGCGCGGCGGTGCCCGCATCACCGCCCGTCACGCGCTCGACTACGGACGGTCCGTGCTCGCGATCCCCGGATCGCGCCGGAACGCGTCCGCCCGCGGCTGCAACGAGCTGCTCGCGGAGGGAGCGCAGCCGCTCCTCCATCCCGCCGACATCGCGGTTGCGCTCGAGCTGAGCCCGGGCGCGCGCCGCCATCCCGCCCGCGGCCACCACGACCTCGTGGGCGCGACGACCGAGGAGCGGGCGGTCCTCCGGGCGCTCGGCGGCGAGCCGGCCACCGCCGACGAGCTCGTCGGGCGGTCCGGGCTCGGCCCCGGCGCCGTCGCCGTGGCGGTTGCCGGCCTCGTCCGGGCCGGCCGGGCGAGCCGGGCCCACGGGCTGGTGTGGCCGCAATGAAACCTTTCGGACGAAGTCAAGTATTTCAACCGACGGACCGAAACATCGGAGGTGAACCTGCACCGCTGTCCCTACGACGGAACCCCGATCGAGGCCGAGGCGTACTCGGGAGGCTCGTTCCTCCTGTCCTGCACGTCGTGCGGCGCCGAGTGGGAGGCGCACAACTCGCTCGTGCTGCGCGTCACCCCACCCGACTGGGACGCGGCGCGGCGCGCGATGTCCGAGGGGCCGCCGGTGTCGACCGACCCGGTGACACCCGCGTAGCTCTGCGGTCGCTCACGTTCGGGCGCGCGCCAGGCGCGCCGCTACGGTTGCCGTGTGGGGTTCAACCCGTTCCGCGAGCAGGTCAAGCACCGCAGCGACATCTTCCTCGTTGCGGCCGCGCTCGTCGTCGTGGCCGTGCTCGTGATCTGGGCGCTCTTCGGATGAGCGGCGCATACCGGCGATGAGCCCGTACCGGACCGAGCCCGACGGCCCGGTCGAGGTGCGGCACGTGCAGCCGTACCAGGCGGTCAAGGTGTACCGGTGCCCCGGGTGCGACCACGAGATCGCGCTCGGACTCGGTCACGAGGTGGTGGTGCCGACGCTCGCGCCCGAGCTCCGGCGGCACTGGCACACCGGTTGCTGGTTCCGGGAGCAGCGTCGGCGCGAGCGTTCGGGGTCGGGGCGCTAGAACGCGCCTTCGATCACCTCGACCACCGGATCCGTCCCCCGCTCGACCATCACCGACGCGACGTCGAAGCGCAGGTCGCGCCCGCCCAGCCGGCGCGCCGCGAGCCAACGCGCGGCGAGCGTGCGGATCCGCTGCTGCTTGACCCGGGTGATCGCCTCCACCGGCGCGCCGAACCGGTTGCTGGTGCGCGTCTTGACCTCGCAGAACACCACCGTCCGGCCGCGGCCGAGGATCAGGTCGAGCTCGCCCTCGCGACAGCGCCAGTTGCGGTCGAGGATCTCGTAGCCGCCGGTCTCGTACCACCGCGCGACGAGGTTCTCGCCCCGCTGCCCGAGCGCCCGGCGCGGGTCCGGCGCACGGGCGTCGCGCGGCACCGGCTCACAGGTCCTTGCCCGCGAGCTCCTCGATGTTGACGTCCTTGAACGTCACGACGCGGACGTTCGCCACGAAGCGGGCGGGTCGGTACATGTCCCAGACCCAGGCGTCCTGCAGCTCGAGCTCGAAGTACACCCGGCCCTGCTCGTTGCGAACTTCCATCTTCACGCTGTTGGTCAGGTAGAAGCGCCGTTCGGTCTCGACGACGTACGCGAACATCGGGAGGACGTCGCGGTACTCCTTGTACAGCTGGAGCTCGATCTCGGTCTCGTATCGCTCGAGATCCTCAGCGCTCACCCGCAACCCCCAGTCGGTGTCGACTGCGGCCAGTGTAGGTCGCGCCAAGCCGCGATCAGACCCGCTTCTCCTTGATCTTCGCGGCCTTCCCGATGCGGTCGCGCTGGTAGTACAGCTTCGCCCGGCGCACGTCCCCCACCGTCTGACGCTCGATCTTGGCGATGATCGGCGAGTGGACCGGGAAGGTCCGCTCGACCCCGACCCCGAAGCTGACCTTGCGCACGGTGAAGGTCTCGCGCAGCCCTGCACCCTGCCGGCGGATGACGGCCCCCTGGAACACCTGGACCCGCTCCCGGTTGCCCTCCACCACCCGGACGTGCACCTTCACGGTGTCACCGGGTGAGAACGCCGGGATGTCGTCCCGGAGCGATGCGCGGTCGACCAGATCAGTGGGGTTCATGGCGCGAGCGTTCCTCGAATCGAGTGGTTCGGGCGCAGCGCGACGGACGGGCTGCAGCGGTGCGGGCCACCGATGCTAGCCAGCGGGAGGCTCGGGCGGGAACTCGTCGAGCAGGGCCCGGTCGGCCGCCTCGAGCCCTTCGAGCCCGCCCACCAGGTCCGCACGGCGCTCCAGGGTCCGCCGCAGCGCCGCGGCCCGGCGCCACCGGGCCACCCGTCCGTGGTCGCCCGAACGCAGCACCTCGGGTACCGCCCAACCCCGGAACTCGGCCGGGCGTGTGTACTGCGGGTACTCCAGGAGCCCGTCGGTGAAGGACTCGTCGGCCACCGACTCCTCGTTGCCGAGGACCCCGGGCACGAGCCGGCTCACCGCCTCGATCACCACGAGCGCCGCGGCTTCCCCACCGGCGAGCACGAAGTCGCCGACGCTCACCTCGCCGTCGCAGAGGTGGTCCGCGACCCGTTGGTCCACGCCCTCGTACCGACCGCACACCAGCGAGAAGCCCGATCCGGACGCGAGGTCGTGCGCCATCGCCTGGTCGAACCGCCGCCCGCCCGCGGCGAGGAGCAGCAGCGGTCGCGGCGGGTCGACCGCCTCGACGGTCGCGAACAGCGGCTCGGGCGTCATGACCATGCCCGCGCCGCCGCCGAAGGGAACGTCGTCCACGCTGCGGTGCTTGTCGGTCGTGTGCTCGCGGGGATCGTGGAAGCGAAGGTCGAGCAATCCCAGGTCGCGCGCGCGACCGAGCAGCGAGAGCCCGAGCGCCCGGTCGAGGTACTCCGGGAAGATCGTGACGACGTCGATGCGCATCCGGTCAGTCCCGTCGGTTGACGTCGAGCAGTCCTTCGGGCGGATCGACCACCACGAACCCCGGGCCCTGCTCCACGATGAACGTCATCGGGACCAGGACGTCGCCATCGAGGACGAGCAGGTCACTCGCGGGGTTCGACTCGACCGCCACGACGGGACCCAGCTCGCGTCCCGCGCGGTCGCGCACCGCGGCGCCGATGAGCTCGTGGACCCAGAGCTCGTCGCCGTCGCTCGGCCGCGCGTCGGCGGAGAGGACGACACCCCGGAGCGCCTCGGCGTCGGTGCGGTCCTGCACGCCCTCGAACGAGACCAACCAGCGTCCCGCATGGGGCCGGGACTGCTCGACGACCAGCCGGCGACCGTCCGCGTACAGCACCGAACCGGGGGCGAGCCGGTCGACGCGGTCCGAGCCGAGCGTCACGCCGACCTCACCGCGCAGGCCGTGGGCCCGTCCGATGCGACCGACCTCGAGCCGAAGCGGCCCGGCCACGCGATCGCTACTCGATGACGTCGACGGAGACCTTGATCCCCTCGGCGGCACCGGCGGCGCGGGTCACCTGGCGCAGCGCCTGGATCACCCGGCCACGCTTGCCGATGAGCCGACCCATGTCGCTCGGGTCCGCGTGCACGAGCAGCGCCACCTCGTCGCGCCGCTCGACCAGCTCGACCTCGACCGCGTCGGGCTCGTCGGCAATCGCACGGGTCACGTGCTCGACCACCGCCTTGGCGTGGACACCGACGGCACGGTTGCCCTCACCCGCGACCTCGTCGTCGTCGAAGTCGTCTTCCAACGCGTCGTCGCTCACTCGGACGCCCCGTCGGTGGTCTCGGCCTCGTCGGGCGCGCTCGCTTCGGCCGCGGCCGCAGCAGCAGCCTCGGCGGCCGCCGCGTCAGCCGCGGCCTTGGCCTCCGCCGCGGCTTGCGCCTTCGCGGTCGCCTCGCGCTCGGAGCGTGCGGCCGCCGCACCCTTGGCCTTCGCGGCCGCGGTGCGCACGGCGCGGGACTGCGCCTTCCGGTCGGTCTCGTAGCGCTCCCAGATGCCCGCGCCGACAAGCAGCTTGTGCACCTGGTCGGTCGGCTGGGCGCCCTGGCGCAGCCAGCCGAGGATCTTCTCGTCGTCGACGCCGAAGTACGACGGCTCCTCGCGGGGCCGGTACTGGCCGAGGATCTCGATGTAGCGCCCATCTCGGGGCGAGCGGCCGTCGGCGACGACGACGCGATACGTGGGCTGCTTGGTCTTGCCCATGCGCATGAGGCGGATCTTGACGGACACCGGTGAAGTTCCTCTCGGGGTTCTCTGGGGAGCGCTCCAGGGTAGCGGGAGCGGGACGGCGAGCGCCTACAGCTGGTTCTGCAGGCTCTCGATGCCGCCCGGTGGCAGGCGCATCCGCTTGCCGCCGGCCATCGACTTCATCATCTGCTGGACCTGCTTGAACTGCTTGAGCATGGCGTTGACCTCCTGCGTGGTCGTGCCACTGCCCTTCGCGATCCGCACCCGGCGCGAGCCGTTGATCACCGAAGGGTCTCGGCGCTCGTCCGGGGTCATCGAGCAGATGATGGCCTCGACCCGGCCCAGCTCGCCCTCGTCGATCTCGGCCTTGCGCAGCTCCTTGGGCATCCCGGGCATCATCTTCATGAGGTTGCCGATCGGGCCCATCTTGCGCACCTGGCGCATCTGGTCCAGGAAGTCCTCGAGCGTGAACTGCCCCTTGCGCAGCTTCTCCTCGGCGACCTTGGCCTCGTCCTGGTCGAAGGTCGCCTCGGCCTTCTCGATCAGGGTGAGCACGTCGCCCATGCCCAGGATCCGGCTCGCCATCCGGTCGGGGTGGAACGCCTCGAACTCGTCGAGCTTCTCGCCGGTGCCGACGAACAGGATCGGCTTTCCCACCACGTCCTTCACCGACAGCGCGGCGCCCCCGCGGGCGTCGCCGTCGATCTTGGTGAGGATGACGCCGTCGAGCCCCACCGCCTCGTCGAACGCGGTCGCGACGTTGACGGCCTCCTGACCGGTCATCGCATCGACGACGAGCAACGTGTCGGTCGGCCTCACCGCGTCGCGCACGTGCCTGAGCTCGTCCATCAGCTCCGTGTCCACCTGCAGACGGCCGGCGGTGTCGACGATCACCAGGTTCTTCCCGAGGCGCGCCGCCTCGTGGAGCGAGGTGCGCGCCACCTCGACCGGGTCCTTCGGGCCGTCGTCGGCTGCCGACCAGACGGGCAGGTCGAGCTGGCGCCCGAGGACGCGCAGCTGCTCGACCGCGGCCGGGCGCTGCAGGTCCGCTGCCACCAGCAGCACGCCGAGCCCCTGGCTCTTGAGCATCCGCGCGAGCTTCCCTGCGGCGGTCGTCTTCCCGGAGCCCTGGAGTCCCGCGAGCATCACGACGGTCGGGGGCTTCGAGCTCATCTCGAGCTTGCCCGTCACCCCGCCGAGCGTGTTGACGAGCTCCTCGTGCACGATCTTGATGACCTGCTGGCCCGGGCTGAGGCTCTTCTGGACGTCCGCGCCGTTCGCGCGCTCCTTGACCCGGGCGATGAACTGCTTGACGACCTTGACGTTGACGTCGGCCTCGAGCAGCGCGAGCCGGATCTCGCGGGCGACCTCGTCGACGTCCTTCTCGCTCAGCCGTCCCCGGCTGCGCAGGCGCGTGAAGATGCCGTCGAATCGGTCGGAGAGGGCGTCGAACATCGGAGCGAGTGTACCGACGGGTGTGCCGGACCCCGGTACGCCCGAGGGTCAGTCGAACAGGGCGTCGACGAACTCGGCCGGGTCGAACGGGATCAGGTCCTCCGCGCCCTCGCCGACACCGACCACCTTGACCGGGAGCCCGATCTCGGCCTGGATCGCGAGCACGATGCCGCCCTTCGCGGTGCCGTCGAGCTTGGTCAGGACGACGCCCGTCACCTCGACCGCCTCGGCGAACTGGCGCGCCTGGGCCAGGCCGTTCTGTCCGGTCGTCGCGTCGACGACGAGCAGCACCTCCTTGAGCGCCCCGGGCGTACGGTCGACGATCCGGCGCAGCTTCTTCAGCTCTTCCATCAGGTTGACCTTGGTGTGCAGCCGGCCGGCGGTGTCGACCAGGACGAGGTCGGCGCCGCGGGTGGACGCTGCGCTCATCGCGTCGAAGACGACCGAGCCGGGATCGGCGCCGTCCTGGCCGCGGACCAGATCCGCCCCGGCACGCTCGGCCCAGAGCCCGAGCTGGTCCGCGGCCGCGGCGCGGAACGTGTCCGCGGCGGCGAGCACCACCTTGTGCCCGTCGTCGACCTCGCGCTGCGCGAGCTTCGCGATCGTCGTGGTCTTCCCGACCCCGTTCACGCCGACGAACATCCAGACGTTCTGCTCGCCCGCGGTCGCCGCGAGCCCGCGGTCACCCGGCTCGAGCAACGTCGTCAGCTCGTCCTTCAGCAGGTCCAGGACTGCGTCGGAGTCCGATGCCTTCTCGGCCGCGGCGCGCGCCTTGACGTCCTCCAGGATCCGCTGGGTCGTCGGGAGCCCGACGTCGGCGAGGAGCAACGCCTCCTCCAGCTCGTCCCAGGTCTCGGGGTCGACCTTGCCTCGACGCGTGAGCGCACCGCTGAACGCGGCGCGGGTCTTGCCGAGCCGGTCGCGCAGGCGCGGCCGTTCGCGGACCGGTGCGGGTGGTTCCGGAGCAGTGATCGGAAGCTCGGGCGCCTCCACCACCGCGTCGGGTGTCTCGACCGAGGGTTCGGCCTCGGGCGCGGCGACGGATGGTGGCGCCTCCAGGTCGGGCGGGGCGGGCGGCGGAGGTGGCGGGGCGGGGCGCGAGCTCCGGCGGCTCAGGAACAGCCCACCCGCGATCAGCACGACCGCGAGCACGAGGATGAGGAGGAGAACGAGCAGATCGGACATCGGGCGGGATGCTAACGGTCGCGCCCGGGGGCTCCGCCTTCGACGCGGTACGTGATGACCGACCCGGACGCCGGGCCGATCCCGGCATCGTCGAGCGCGGCCTTCAGGCGGGCCCGCAGCGCGCGCGCGACCTTCCACTGCTCGAGTGGCACCGTCCTCACCGCGAGCCGGATCAGCACGTGGTCCGCCTCGACCTGCTCGATGCCCCACACCTCCGGCGCTTCGGTGATCAGCGCGCCGAGCGTCGGGTCCGATGCGGTCGCCTCGGCCGCGCTGCGGATCACGTAGCTCGCGCGCTCGAGGTCGGCGTCGTAGGCCACGGCGACGTCGAGGATGACCCGCGACCACTGCTGGCTCTTGTTCCCCACCCGTCTCATCTCACCGTTCGGGACGTGCCAGACGGTGCCCTCGGCGTCGCGCACCCGGGTCGTGCGCAGGCTCACTCCCTCGACGGTGCCGGTGGCGACGCCGGTGTCGATCACGTCGCCGACGCCGTACTGGTCCTCGATGATCATGAACGTCCCCGACAGGAAGTCCCGCACCAGCGCCTGCGCGCCGAAGCCGAGCGCGACGCCGATGATGCTCGCCCCGACGCCGATCGCCGCCAGGTTCACGTCGAGCTCGTCGAGGATCATGATGAACGCGGTCGCCCAGATGAACACGCTGATGAGCGAGCGCAGCACCGCGCCGATGGTCTCGGCGCGCAGCGCGCGCCGCACGCTCGGCACCGGCGACGTGTCGAGCAGGGCCAGGCCGGTGCGGTGCTTGATCTTGGAGATCTTCTCGCCCGTCCCCTCCTGCTGCATCTTGCGCACGACGCGCCGGACCAGGACCCGCGAGATGCGCACCAGCAGGTACGCGATCACCACGATGACCAGGATCCGCAGCGGCTGCGCCAGGTCGTCGCCAACCTCGGCGGCGCGCTGCGACTTCGTCAGGTCGTAGACGGTCGAGCAGAGCCACGCCTGCTTGCCCGGCGGCCCGCACGCCGCGATCTTCTCCGCCTGCTCGGCCGCCGTGGCAGCCAACAAGCTCAATTCAGGACGACCTCGCCCCGCATCCTCTGACTGACGACGCGGCTCGAAGCGCCCGGCGCCATCGAGACGCCGTAGAGGCAGTCACCGGCTTCCATCGTGCGCTTCTGGTGCGACACGATCACGAGCTGGGCCTCGGTGCGGAACTCGTGCACGAGGTCGAGGAACCGGTGCAGGTTCACGTCGTCGAGCGCGGCCTCCACCTCGTCGAGCAGGTAGAAGGGCGAGGGACGGGCGCGGAAGACGGCGAAGAGGAACGCCATCGCGGTCAGCGAGCGCTCGCCGCCGGAGAGCAGCGACAGGCGACGGGTGTTCTTGCCCGACGGGCGGGCCTCCATCTCGATGCCCGTGTTCAACAGGTCCTCGGGATCGGTGAGGAAGATCCGCCCCGACCCACCCGGGAACAGGGTCGTGAAGAGCGTGGCGAAGTTCTCCTGGACGTCGGCGAACGCCGTCTCGAACACCGAGACGATCTCCTTGTCCACCGCCTTGATCACCCGCTGGAGCTCGCGGCGGCTGTTCTTCACGTCCTCGAGCTGCTGCTGCAGGAAGTCGTGCCGCTCGAGCAGGGCGTCGTATTCCTCGAGCGCGAGCGGGTTGATCGGGCCCATGAGCCGCAGCTCGCGGTCGAGGTCGCGCGCGCGTCCCGCGAGCGTGGTGCCCTCCACCGGCTCCGGAGCCGGCGCGTCGAGCGCGGCCGCGGGCTCGCAGTCGAAGTCGGTCCGGATCCGCTCGACCACCGCTTCGAGCCGCATCCGGTTCTCGGCCTCGTCCACCTCGCGCCGCTGCTGGCGCTCGCGCGTGCCCGCGAGCTCGCGCTCGAGCTCGGCCCGCTCGCGCCGCAGCGCCTCGAGCTGACCGCCCGCGGCGCTGGCCCGCTCGGCCTGGCGCCGTCGCTCCTCGCGCAGTCGTTCGAGCACCGCGTCGACGCGCCCGCTCTGCTCGTCGAGCCGGACCGCGACCTCCGCGTAGGACCGCTCCTTGGCCACCAGGGCGCTGCGGTAGCGCTCCGCCGCGGCCTTCGCCTCCGGGTCACGCGCGAGCCGGTCCTCGACCCCGGCGAGCCGCCGGGTCAGCACGTCGCGCCGCTCGGCCAGCGTCGCGGCCCGCATCTCGATCTCCCGCCGCACCCCCGCGGCGGCGCTCACGCGCCCGCGCGCCTCGTCCAGCGCGATCCGGGCCGTCGTGACCGCGGCCTCGGCGGCGGTGCGCGCCTCGGCCGCGCGCCCGGCGTGGTCCTCCGCCTCCTCGAGCGCCGCGCGGGTGATGCCCGACACCTGGTCGCCGCCGAGGCGCCACAGCCCCCGGCCGCCGAACCGGTCGCCCGACCGCGTCATCACCGTGAGGTCCGGGCTCTCGATCGCGAGATCCACCGCGGCGCGCCAGTCCCCGTCGGCGAGCACCACGCCGGCGAGGAGCCGGGCCAGGGTCGCCTGCATGCCCGGGCGCCGCGCCCGCACGCACGCAGCGAGCGCTCGCGCGCCCGTCGGTGCGAGCGTCGCGCCCGCGGTGACGGCCACATCGCGCGAGTCGAGGACCAGCAGCAGTGCTTGCGCGTCGCCGCCCACGAGCCGCTCGACCGCCGTGCGCGCCGACTCGTCGCCTTCGACGACGATCGCGTGCATCGCCTCACCGAGCGCGGCGGCCACGGCCGCTTCCGCGCCGGCCTCGATCTCCAGATGGTCGACCAGGCTGCCCGCGATGCCGTCCACGCCCTCGAGCACCGACCCGTCGATCTCGGCGCGCACCGAGTCCAGCGCCTGCGCGAGCGCCTCGGCCCGCGCGTGCCAGCGCCCCGCGTCGTTCTCGCATTCGCGCCAGTGCCGCTCGGCCGCGGCGAGTGCGGCCTCGATCTCGCCGAGCTCGTCGGCGTCCATCGACGCGCCGGAGCGCTCGACCTCGCGTCGCCGCTCGTCGAGGCGCGCCGCGTCGGCTTCGACCGCGACGAGCTCGGTGCGCAGCGCGCCCGCGTCGGCGACGAGCGTCTCGACCACGCCTTCGTCCGCAGCGGCCGCGAGCTCGCGCTCCAACCCGCGGCGCTTCTCCGCGAGCAGCGCCTGCAGACCCCGCGCGCGCTCACGCATCGACTCGACCCGCACCAGGGCGTCGGCGACATCACCGTGACCCGCATCGGTCAGCGCCCGCTCCGCGTCCAGCACCGCGACGTCCAGCTCGCGCAGCCGGGCCTGCACGACCGCCTCGCTACGTGCGAGCTCGGTCGCCTGGTCCCGCAGCCGCTCGGTCTTCGCCTGCAGGCCCGCGAGCTCGTGCCCGACGAGGTGCAGCCGGATGGCCCGCAGCTCGGCGACGAGCCCGTCGTGGCGGCGCGCCGCGTCCGCCTGCTTCTGCAGTGGCGCGAGCCCGCGGCGCACCTCGCGCAGCAGGTCGTTCAGCCGCAGGAGGTTGCCTTCCGTGGATTCGAGCCGGCGCTCCGCGCGCTCGCGTCGCTTGCGGTACTTGAGGACGCCGGCGGCCTCCTCGATCACCGCGCGCCGGTCCTCCGGGCGCGAGTTGAGCACTGCGTCGAGCTGACCTTGGCCGACGATCACGTGCTGCTGGCGGCCGATGCCGGTGTCCGAGAGCAGCTCCTGGATGTCGAGGAGCCGGCACGGAGCACCGTTGATCGCGTACTCGGAGTCACCGTTGCGGAACAGGGTCCGCGTGATCGTCACCTCGGAGAACTCGATCGGGAGGAGGTTCGAGCTGTTGTCGATGGTCAGCGAGACCTCGGCGCGACCGAGCGCGGGACGGTCGGGCGTGCCCGCGAAGATGACGTCGTCCATCTTGCCGCCGCGCAGCGTCCGTGGCCCTTGCGCGCCGAGGACCCAGGCGACCGCGTCGACGAGGTTCGACTTCCCCGACCCGTTCGGCCCCACGACGACCATGACGCCGGGCTCGAACTCGAGCACGGTCTTGTCGGCGAACGACTTGAACCCACGCAGTGTGAGCGCCTTCAGGAACACGCGGTGCACCCTCCCTGGTCAGACCCGTCGAGCGTAGCGACGGGACGGGTGGCGACTGCGGATCTCGCGGTCGGTTTCCTCGTTGGTCAGACCTGGCACGCGGAGCAGTAGAACGTGCTGCGCCCACCGGTCTTCTCCCGGACGATGACGTGCCGGCAGCGCAGGCACGACTCGCCCTCGCGGGCGTACACCTTGTGGTGCAGCTGGTACTCGCCCTTGTTCCCGAACAGGTCGACGTACTGCTCGTCGGCCAGCGACGACCCCCGGTACTTCACCGCGTCCTGGAGCACCTCGACCAGCGCCCGGTAGAGGCGCCGGACCTCCTCGGGGGACAGCTCGTCGCTCATGCGGTCCCACCGCAGGCCCGCGGCGTGCAGGATCTCGTCCGAGTAGATGTTGCCGATCCCGGCGAGGAACTTCTGGTCCATCAGCGCGGCCTTGAGCTTCATGTGGCGCTGGGCGAGCAGCTCGCCGAAATAGTCCCAGCTCATCGCCGACTCGAGCGGGTCGATCCCGAGGTGGGTGAGCTCGTCGACGTCCTGGTCGATCCCGTCGAACGGCGTGACGAACATCTCCCCGAAGGTCCGGGGATCGACGAAGCGCAGCTGGCCGCCCTGCGTGAACGTGATCGTCACGTGGGTGTGCTTCGCCACCGCCTCGCGCGACGTCTTCGCCCGGAGCAGCTGCCCCGACATCCCCAGGTGGATGATCAGCGCGTTCCCGTCGTCGAGCTTGAGGATGAGGTACTTCCCCCGTCGCGAGACCGCCGTGATCTTCCGGCCCTCGAGCGCGCTCGTGAACGGCTTCCGCTGGCGGTAGCGCCGGATGGTGCGCATCCCGCTCACGTCGACCGCCTTGATCTTCTTGCCGACGACCTCGCGCTCGAGGTCGCGTCGCACCACCTCGACCTCAGGTAGCTCCGGCATTCGTGCCCCCCATCGCTGATCCTGCCGTGGTGCCTCCGGGCGGCGCTCCTTCGCCGATGCCCCGATCACCGTCAGTGGTCCCCTCGGCCTGCGCGCTCAGCCAACGCCACGCCGCGCGCGCGGCCGCCTGCTCGGCCTGCTTCTTCGACCCGCCTTCGCCCGACCCGCGCGGCTCGCCCCCGAGCAGCACGGTCGCGAAGAAACGCTTCGCATGGTCCGGGCCTTCGTCGTACACCTGGTAGCGCGGCAGCTTGTCGAAGCGCTGCGCCGCGAGCTCCTGGAGCCGGGTCTTGTAGTCGTCGCCGCCCGGGCCGCTCGCGGCCTCGGCGATGCGCTCGCCGAACAGCCCCATGACGACGTCGTGGGCGACGTCCGGCCCGCCGTCCAGGTACACCGCAGCGATGATCGCCTCCATCGCGTCGGCCAGGATCGAGGTCTTGGCCCGGCCTCCGGACGCGTCCTCGCCCTTGCCGAGGCGCAGGCACGGACCGAGCTCGATCCCGAGCGCGACGTCGGCGAGCACCTCGGCGTTCACGACGGACGCCCGCACCTTCGCGAGCTGACCCTCCTGGAGCGACGGGTAGATGCGGAACACGTGGTCGGTCACGATGATCCCGAGCACCGCGTCGCCGAGGAACTCGAGCCGCTCGTTGGACGGCTCGTCCGGGTGCTCGGCACACCACGAGCGGTGGGAGAGCGCCTGGGCCAGCCCCGGCTCGTCGCGAAACGTCCAGCCCAGCCGGGCCTCGAAGCGGGCTCGCGCCTCCGGGAGCATCGTGGGCTCGGCCGTCAGGCCGCCGCCCCTCCCAGCCTGAGCACGACGTAGTCGACCGCGTCGCGGACCGTCGCGAGGTCGCCGAGGTCCTCGTCGTCCACCGAGAACCCGACGGTCCGCTCGCCCAGCTCCTCCTCGAGCGCCTCGACCAGCTCGATCAGGGCCAGGGAGTCGGCGTCGAGGTCCTCGGCGAACTTCGAGTCGAGCGTGATCTGCTGGTCGTCGATCTCGAGGATCTCGGCCAGGTTGCTGCGGACCATGGCGAACACCTCGTCCGCGGTCACCGGGTCGTGGGTCGAGTGGGTTTCAGCGGGCATCTGAGGCCTCCCTTTGCGCGACTGCCTGCTTCAAGCGATCCACGACCCCGCCCTTCACGCACTCGACCGCCAGTCCGATCGCGTTCACCATCGCACGCGCGGAGGACGATCCGTGGGAGATCACGCACACGCCGTCCACGCCGAGCAGCGCCGCGCCACCGACGGTGTCCGGATCGAGGTAGTCGGTCACTCCCTGCAGCAACATGGGCGTGACGACCTCACCGGCGGCCCGGGCCTCCGGCGTCGAGTCGAGGATCCCGAAGACCAGGCCGGCCGCGGCCCGCAGCGCGCCTTCGATCGTCTTCAGCGCCACGTTGCCGGTGAAGCCATCCGTGACGATGACGTCGGGGCGGCCCGTCATGAGGTCACGGCCCTCGACGTTGCCGACGAACCAGGGCTGGGGCTCGAGCTGGGCGAACACCTGCTTGCGCAGCTCGTCGCCCTTCCCCGCCTCCTCCCCGTTCGACAGGAGCCCGACGGTCGGCTCGGACACCCCCCGCACCTCGGCGAAGGTCCGGGCCATGAACGCGAACTGCACGAGCCATTCGGGCCGCGCGTCCGTCGTGGCCCCGCCGTCGACCAGCAGGTGGGGCGTGGCGAACGGGACCGGGATGGGCACCGCGATCGCAGGCCGCGCCGCGCCCCGGATCCGGCCGAAGCGCAGCAGCGCGCTCGCCATCGTGGCACCGGTGTTGCCGGCCCCGACCAGGGCGTCGGCCCGGCCGTCGCGCACCGACTCCGCGGCGCGCACGACCGACGCGTCCTTGCGCGTCCGCACCGAGACCCCCGGCTCGTCGTGCATCTCGATGACCTCGGAGCAGGCCACGAGCTCGACGCCGTCGGGAGCCTTCCCGTCGGGGAGCTCGGCGCGGACCACGTCCTCGCGACCGAACAGCAGGACCTCGACCCCGAGCTGCTCCACCGCGGCCAGCGCGCCGGCGACGATCTCACCCGGTGCCCGGTCGCCTCCCATCGCGTCGACCGCGATCCTCATCGTGGCGCTCCGCAGCCGCCGCGGCTCAGTCGACGTCGAGCATCTGGCGGCCGCGGTACCACCCGCAGTTCCCGCAGACCGTGTGCGGGAGCTTCACTGCCGCGCAGTTCGGGCACAGCGACCGCGCCGGGGCCTCCAGGCGCCAGCTCGACGCCCGGCGCATTCGGGTCTTGGAGCGCGGGGTCTTTCGCTTCGGGACGGCCATCGGAGCTCCTGGTCAGTTGTCGAAGGTGAGCTCGCGCAGCGCGTCCCACCGGGGATCGGGAATCGTCGGGTCGCAGTCGCAGCTGCGCTGGTTCCAGTCGGCGCCACAGGTCGGGCAGAGCCCCGCGCAGTCGTCGCGGCACAGGGGCGCCGCGGGCAGGTCGAGCAGGAGCGCGTCGCGCACCGGCAGCTCGAGGTCGATCTCGTCGCCCTCGAGCGGGTAGGTCTGGCCCTCGATCGGGTCGACCTCGAAGAGCTCACGGACCGCGGTCACCACCTCACGGTGGACCGGGCGCAGGCAACGGCTGCACTGCGCGGCGTAGAAGCCACGGACAGTGCCTTGGACCACCACACCGTCCGGCACGCGCTCCAGCACCGCTTCCACGAACAAGGGCTGGTCGTCGAGGCGTGCCCCTCCGACGCCCCCGAGCTGGGTGGCGTCGGTCTCGAAGTGCACTGGTCGACGGGCGGCCGGGTGGTGCAGCAGGTCCGCAACGTTGCAGCGGAGGGCGCTCATGGCTCTTTCAACCCGGTCGAGTGGATGGAAACCGCCCCGGCAGGGGCGTGACCAGCAATTGTAGCAGGAGGGCGTCCTGGCGGACCCGGAGAGCAGGGGTCGGTCAGCCCTCGTCCTGGTCGAAGAACCCGCCCTCGTCCTCCTCGGGGACCACCTCGGCCTCGGGCAGCTCGACGACGACCTGGAGCCGCTCCCGGCCCTTCTGGACCGCCTGCATGGTGCGGTCGAGCACGACCTCGAACGACGCGAGCTTCTGGTCGATGTAGTCCTCGGCCTCGTGCTTGATGTTGCGGGCCTGGGCCTCGGCGTCGTCGATGACCTGCTGGGCCCGCCTCCGCGCTTCGCGCACGACCTCGGTGCGCTCGACCATCCGCTCGGCCTGGGCGCGCCCGGCGTCGATGATGTCCTCGGCCTCGCGCCGGGCCTTGGCCAGGAACTCCTCGCGCTCCTTGAGCAGCCAGCGGGCCTGGCGCAGCTCCTCGGGCAGGCCGGCGATCGCGTCGTCGACCAGCACGAGCAGGTCGTCGCGGTTCACCATCACCGACGCCGACATCGGCACCGAGCGCGCCGTCTCGAGCTGGTCCCGGGCCCGGAGCAGCAGCTCCTCGGTGTCGGGCGGCTCGTACGGCGGTTCGTTGACGTCGGTCACGATCGGTCCTTCGGCGTCCCGAAGCGCTCGTCGAGGCGCTTGGCCACGATCGGCGGCACCATGCTCGAGACGTCGCCACCGAACTTGGCCACCTCACGCACCAGGCTCGAGGAGAGGAACGAGTGCTGCGGGCTCGTCGAGATGAAGAACGTGTCGATGCCCGAGAGGCGCTGGTTCATCTGCGCCATCTGGAGCTCGTAGTCGAAGTCCGAGATCGCACGGAGGCCCTTCACGATCGCCGCCGCGCCGTGGTCCTTGGCGAAATCGACCAGGAGGCCCTTGAAGAACTCGATGCGGATGTTCGAGAGGTGGGCGGTGACCTCGCCCAGCATCTCCTGGCGCTCCTCGAGCGTGAACAGGGACTGGGACTTCTGCGGGTTGCGGATGACCGCGACGATCACGTCGTCGAAGTGCCGTGCCGTGCGCTCGATGATGTCGAGGTGACCGAGGGTCACAGGATCGAACGAGCCCGGGCAGAGTGCGGTGGCCACGCGGGGCTGCTCCTGGTTGCAATCAGTGCCCGGTCGCGGGGGCGACCAGCACGACGAGCGTATCGCCGTACACCCGGGACCACGTGACTTCCCACCCCACGGCGAGCAACGGCGGGCCGGCCGACGCGGCCCGCTCCACCACCACCGTGCCGCCGGGCGCGACCCACCCCGGCTCGGCCAGCGCGGCGAGCACCCGGGCGAGCTTCCCCGGGGCCAGGTCGTAGGGCGGGTCGCAGAACACGAGGTCGAAGGGCGCGCTCGCCGGCGGGGTCGCGCGCATGACGGCGCCGACGCCGCGGTGCTGGACCCGGGCCCGGTCCGCCAGCTTCGTGGTGCGGAGGTTGCGCCGGATCGCGTCGACCGCGAGCGGGTCGCGGTCGACGAGGAGCGCGCCGGCGGCGCCGCGCGAGAGGGCCTCGATCGCCAGCGCCCCCGAGCCCGCGTAGAGGTCGAGGACGGACGCCCCGAGCAGCCGGCCCGGCCCGAGCGCGGCGAACAGCGACTCCTTGACCCGGTCCGCCGTGGGCCGGGTCCGCGTCCCCTTCGGGGCGGTGAGCCGCAGGCCCCCGGCCTCGCCCGCGATCACCCGCGGGCCCCGACCGCTGCCGCCTCCCGCTGACCGGCTCACGCCCCCGATGGTGACACGGGGTCGCGTAGCGTCTCCGGATCGACCTCCTCCACCTGCTCGACGAGCTCCAGGCGATCGCTCGCACCGGGCTGACCTACTCGAACGACCCCTACGACCGCGAGCGCTACGAGCGGCTGCTCACGGTCGCGGTCGACGGCTACGCCGAGGCACTGGCGCTCCCTCCGGGCGAGGTGCGCGCCAGGCTCGCCCGCGACCTCGGGTACGTCACGGCCAAGGTCGGCGCCGAAGCGGGGATCTTCGACGACGACGACCGCATCCTGCTGATCCGCCGCTCCGACGACGGGTGCTGGGGCCTGATCAGCGGCTACGTGGACCCGGGCGAGTCACCGGCCGGCACCATCGTCCGCGAGGTGCGCGAAGAGGTCGGCCTCGACGCGACCATCGTGGCGCTGGTCGACGTCTTCGGCCGCCGCGCGTCCGCAGTCGACGGCCCCCACGGGACCGTCGGCATCCTCTACCTCTGCACGGTCGCTCCCGGCGCGCCGACGCTCTCGCACGAGACCCTCGACGCGCGCTTCTGGGACGTCGACGCCGTGACCGACTGGCACAAGAACCACCTCGGCTACGCGCGAGCCGCGCTCGCGTTCCGTCGCGAGCGCGCGCTCAGAGGTGGCGAGGCTGGATGCAGCCGATGAAGCGATTGACACCCGGACCGGTGTTCACCGCGTAGGCGCAGGTGAGCGTCATCTCTGGGTTGCGGAGCGTGAGGTGCGAGCCCTCGAACCCCGCGTCGGGTCCGGCCGCAGGCACCACATGCTCCACGTCCGGCCGGGGCTGACCGGTCGCGTAGACCGAGTCGTAGAGCGAGAAGGTGTTCGGAGCCCGATAGGTGGGGTTCTTCCCGAGCGTGCGGACCCGGACGCCGATCGGCCCACCCGAGTCGGGGTCGTACGCCCAGCCCTTGGCCCCCCACCGGAACACACCGTTCTGATCCACGGCGACGGCGTCGATCGCGTCCAGGCTCCCCGCGGGGTCGTGCGGGCCTGCGGGCTGCACACCCGGGATCACCGGCGTCGTGCAACCGATCGTCGGGTTGTCGCGACCTTGCAACCCCGTGTTCTGCGCGCGAACGCAGACGACGTGGGGTCCGGGCGCGATCGGCATGCGGAGATCGAACCCGGCGGTTGCGCCGAAGCCGAGTGCGTCCGCGACGTCGGGCCGTGGCATCGACGCCGCCCGCTGCAGCACCGCCTGACCGTCGTAGAGCACCTGAACCTGCGTCGTGAGATCGCCGTCGGGATCAGCCGCCCAGCCCTGGAGCCGGATCCATCCGGGGGCCGGCGCGACAGCGTCGATCGACCCGATCGGGTTGAACGGGCTCGGCCCCCGCGCTGCGAGGTCCTGGCACCCGATGAACGACTTGCCGGGCCCCTCCCGGTTCTGCGCGTAGGCGCAGATCCGGGTTCCCTGTCCGCGAGACCCCCAGCCGGGAAGGAACTCGGGAATGACGGACCAGCCGGTCTCCGTCCCTGCCCACGGATATGCCGCCGCGACATCGGGCCGCGCGACCCCGTCGGTGGCCGAACCGATCGGTTGTCCGCCGACGTACAGGTTGACGATCGCCGTGCCGTGACGGCCCTGATCCGGGTCTGCCGCCCAGCCCGAGACCTCGGTGTGGCGATCGTCGAAGCGGACCGAGACCGAGTCGATCGCGCCGATCGCGGGACCGGTGTCGTGCGCGATCTGCACGCGCGATGCGCCGGCCGGCGCCGCGCACGACAACAGGCCGACGGTGCCCGCGAGCGCGATCACGACCACTACGAGAAGCCCCATGATCCTTCGGCGCACGTCGCAACGATACGTCGGTGCGGACAGGCGTCCTCCCCCCGATCACGTCGAGGGTCAGAGCGGGGTGGTCTTGCAGCCGAGGAAGTGATCGGCGCCTGCACCCACGTTGACGGCGTAGGCACACGAGTAGCTGACGCGCGCCTGGTCCGTCGTCGCGATCGTCCCGTCGAAGCCCGCGTTCGGCCCCGCCGCGGGCACCGCGGCCTGGACGTCGGGACGGCTCACCCCGGTGGCGAGCGTCGCGCCCTGCAGCGCGCTCGACAGCGGGATCCCGAACGGGTCGATGAACGTCCGGAGCACGACGTTGGCCGGCGCACCGCTGTCCGGGTCGAAGGCCCAGCCGACGCCCGAGTAGGTCAGGTGCCCGGCGGACGGGGTCGTGCGGATCGTGTCGAAGCTCCCGCGCGGGTCGTGCGCGCCGGGCGCCGTGGCCCCCGGCACCGTGGCCGCGGTGCAGTGGGACGAGTTCTGCAGGCCTGCGAGCCCGGTGTTCTGGGCTTCCAGGCAGACGGTGTGCGGACCTGGGATCGCCGGGAGCACCAGCCGATAGCCCGTGGTCGGTCCGACTCCGGCGACCACGACCGGGACATCAGGACGGGGCAGCGCCGCGGTGCGCTGGAGCACCGTGGTGCCGTCGATCCGGACGCGGATCTGGGTGGTGCGGTCGCCGTCGGGGTCGCCGGCCCACCCGCGCACGTCCATCGAACCCGGCGAGGTGATGATCGCGTCGATCGTCCCGACCGGGTTGTACGGGCTGGCCGTGCTCCCGAAGAGCGGCTTGCACCCGAGGAGCGAGTTCGGTCCCGAACCCGGATTGATCCCGTAGGCGCACATGGTCGCTCCGGTGCCGATCGGGCTCACGACCGAGAAGTCGACCGTCGTGTGCCAGCCCGTCGCTCCGCCGAACGACGGGTGCGCGAGCGCGACGTCGGGACGGGCGTCGCCCGTCGTCGTCTGGCCGAGGAACTGCGCGCCGACGTAGACGCGCACCACGGTCGGTTGGCCCGGCGCATCCGGTGCGGCGGCCCATCCGGACACCACGCGCACGTCGGGATCGAAGCGGACCGAGAGGTTGTCGAGCGCGCCCACCGGCGCGGCCGAGGGTGACGCCGGCAGCGCCGCGGCCGTTCCCACTGCCACGAACGAGGCCCCTGCCAACCCTGCGAGCGCGCATGCGGCCCCTGCGATGAGCGCCAGCACCTTTCGGCACATGGCGGCACCGTACGTCGGTTTCCGGGCTTCGTCACGCGCCCGTAAGGTGGCGCGGGCTCGCGAGTCAGACCGTCGTCACAAGGACCCGCTCGCGCACCTCAGGCGCGAGCGGCGGTGGTCGCACCGGTGCGATGAGCCGGCCGTCCGCATGTCGAAGCTCGACGGCTTCGGGATGCCGGAGGTCGCCACGGATCTGCCACCCGCGCTCGTGCACCAGGTGGTGGTGCCGGCTGCACAGCAGGATCAGGTTGTCGAGGTCGGTCGTACCACCGTCGGACCAGTGCATCCGGTGGTGGGCGTGCAGGCCACGGGTGCGCCGGCAACCTGGCGCCCGGCAGTGCCGGTCCCGGTGCTTGAGCAGGCGGAACAGGTGCGTGGGCACCGTGCGGGTCCGGCGGCCGAGCGCGATCGGCACGCCCCGGGCGTCCTCGACGACGGTCTGGCGGATCGCGTCACACGCGACGCGCCGCACCGTCTCGTTCGCGAGGGGAACCGTCGCGTCAACGCCGTCGACGTACGCCCCCGGCGCTACGGAGGAACGCGCCAGCGCCGCTTGTGGCGCGTGCACGACCACGGTCGCACGCGATGCCTGATGGCCTTCCGAGAGGCCCTGCGACAACGACGCCACGAGGACGTCCGCGCAGCGGGTCGGGAACGGGTCCCAGTGGCCATCGGCATCCGGACCGACCGCATCGGCACCCTTCGTGAGCGCGAGCGCGATCAGTGCGCCGTCGACGTCGGGGATGCGCCCCCAGAGGCGCAGCTCCCCGCGTGCCTCGTTCCAGCGGAA
>DASXYP010000023.1:0-36456 GCA_036502405.1 Acidimicrobiia bacterium | reverse complement strand
CCTGATCGTTCCGATCGGCGGCTGGGTGCTGCGCGAGGCCTGCCGCCAGGCGCGCGAGTGGCAGGTCACCTACCCGTCGAAGCTGCCGCTGTCGGTGGGTGTGACTCTGTCGGGCCGCCAGCTCCAGGACGCGAGCGTGGTCACCGAGGTGCGCGAGGCGCTCGAGACGACCGGCCTGCCGCCGGCCAACCTGATCCTCGAGATCACCGAGACCGTGCTGCTTCAGGACGCCGAGGCCGCCTCGGCGACGCTGGCCGAGCTCAAGAAGCTCGGCGTGCAGCTCGCGATCGACGACTTCGGCACCGGCTACTCGTCGCTCGGCTACCTCCGACGGTTCCCGGTCGACTCCGTGAAGATCGACCGGTCGTTCGTGGACGGGCTCGGGACGGAGTCCGAGGACTCGGCGATCGTGGCCGCGGTCGTGAGCCTCGGCCACGCGCTCGGGCTCAGCGTCGTCGCCGAAGGAGTCGAGACCGACGACCAGCTCGCGGAGCTCGGCGCGCTGGGCTGCGACCGGGCACAGGGCTTCCTCTTCTCGCCGCCCCAGCCGGCCGACGTGTTCGCGTCGGTCGTCAGCCGATCCCGGCGGGAGCCCGTCGCCCCGGACGGCCCGGCGGTCCTCTCCTAGCAGAACGTCCTTCCCCTCATCCCTGAACGGATGCTTGCGGTCGCGGCCCCGGATCCGTAAGGCTCCCGCAATCTTCTGACCGGGAGGTTGCGGGTGAAGGTCAACGCGGGCGACACCGCGTGGGTGCTGGTCGCGGCGGCGCTGGTCATGTTCATGACCCCGGGCCTCGCCTTCTTCTACGGCGGCATGGTCCGGGCCAAGAACGTGCTCGGCATGCTGATGCAGAACTTCTTCGCGCTCGGGATCATCAGCATCCTGTGGGCGGCGCTCTGCTACTCGCTCGCGTTCGGCGGCACCAACGCCTACGTCGGCAACCTCGACTTCGCGTGGCTCGACGGCGCGGCGCGCATCGCCCCGCCCGGGTTCGCGGCGCTGACCATCCCGCCGCTGCTGTTCATGGCGTACCAGATGATGTTCGCGGTCATCACGCCCGCGCTCATCACCGGCGCGATCGCCGACCGCATGCGCTTCTCGGCCTGGGCGCTGTTCATCGGGCTCTGGGCGATCCTCGTGTACGCGCCGATCGCCCACTGGGTGTTCTCGCCAGAAGGCTGGCTCTTCAAGCGTGGCGCGCTCGACTTCGCCGGCGGCACCGTCGTCCACGTCAATGCCGGCATCGGTGCGCTCGCCGCCGTCCTCGTGCTCGGCAAGCGGCGGGGCTGGCCGCGGCACCCGATGCCACCGCACTCGCTGCCGCTGACGCTCATCGGCACGGGGATCCTGTGGTTCGGCTGGTTCGGGTTCAACGCCGGCTCGGCGCTCGGGGCGAACGGGCTCGCGGCGCAGGCCCTCGTCAACACCCACCTCGCCGCCGCGGCCGGCATGCTCGGATGGCTCGCGCTCGAGCGGATCAAGGGTGGGCACGCCACGACGCTCGGCGCGGCATCCGGTGCCGTCGCAGGTCTCGTCGCGATCACCCCGTGCGCCGGCTTCGTCGGCGGCATGTCGTCGGTGCCGATCGGGCTCGCGGCCGGCGCACTGTGCTTCCTCGCCGTCTCGTTGAAGTTCCGCTTCGGCTACGACGACTCGCTCGACGTGATCGGTGTGCACCTCGTCGGCGGGATCCTCGGGTCGCTGCTGCTGGGCCTCTTCGCCGAGGAGTCCGCCAACCCCGCGGGTGCCGACGGCCTGCTCTACGGCGGCGGGTTCAGCCTCCTCGGCGAGCAGGCGATCGCCGTGGGCGCGACGCTCGTCTACTCGTTCGTCGTCACCGGCTTGATCCTCGTCGTGCTGCGGGCGGTCATGCCCGGTGGCCTGCGGGTCACGGAGGAGGACGAGCAGACCGGCCTCGACCTCGCGCAGCACTCCGAGGTGGCGTACGCGCCCGACCGGGTCTGACCCGATCGCCGCCGAGCCGCCGCAACACGCAGTCCGCACCTCACCAGCAGATGGAGACCCGATGAAGCTCGTGACCGGGATCATCAAGCCGTTCAAGGTCGACGACGTGAAGAACATCCTGGCCGAGCTGGGCGTGCAGGGCCTCACGGTCGCGGAGGTGCAGGGCTTCGGACGCCAGAAGGGACACACCGAGGTGTACCGCGGTGCGGAGTACCAGGTCGACTTCCTCCCCAAGGTGCGGATCGACGTGCTCGTCGACGACGCGGACGCGCAACGGGTCGCGCTCGCGATCGTGGACGTGGCCCGCACCGGCAAGATCGGTGACGGCAAGGTGTGGGTCACACCGGTCGAGCAGCTGTACCGCGTCCGGACGGGCGAAGCCGGTCCCGACGCGCTCTAGCGGTCCTCGGCTCGCGCATAGGGTCGGAGCCATGGAAGAGCAAGCGTCCGGCCCGGTCGTCGCCACCGATCTGCTGCGGTGGGCGGAGACGCTCGCGGGCGTGGCCCGCACGGGCCTCGGGTTCACCAAGAGCCTCTACGAGCAGGAGCGGTTCGAGGAGGTCCTGAAGGTCGCGGCCGACATCCGTGCGGCCGCGGTCGACGAGATCGAAGCCGACGTCCTGTTCGCCGAGTGGCTCGACACCGTCGGTGAGGGCGTCGCCGGGTACGTCACCCCGAAGGTCGCGGTCGCGGCCGTCGTCGGCAACGACGCGGGTGAGATCCTCCTGACCCAGCGCGCGGACAGCGGCATCTGGCTCTACCCGGTCGGCTGGGCCGACGTGGGGTACTCGCCGTCCGAGATCGCGGTGAAGGAGGTCTACGAGGAGACCGGGATCGAGGTCGAGCCCGCGTCGCTGATCGCGGTGCTCGACGGACTCCGGCTGGGCTTCGCGATGACCCCGCTGTATTCGCTCGTGTTCCATTGCCGCATGATCGGCGGCGAGCTCAACGGGCATCCGCTCGAGACCCGTCAGGTGGGCTTCTTCGCGCGCGACCGCCTGCCGCAGCCGCTCGCCGGCCAGCACCGCTGGGCCGACCTCGCGTTCCGGGCGATCGACGGCGAGGTGTTCCCCGCCGACTACGACGCCCCGCGAACGCCACCCTGGCGCGAGTAGCGCGACCCTCCGCCGGCGGCCGCCGGATCCGACGACGTCCGGCGGCCGGGCGCCGGAGATCGTGAAGAGAGAAGTCAGGGTTGGAGCTGGTCGCCGAGCAGGCGGACGATCGAGACCGCGCCGTGCGTCGCCTCCCACGCGTCGCCGACCTTGTCGTGGTCGACGAGCCCCGAGAGGCCGGGCGCGAGCCCGAGCAGCTCGGTCGCGCGAGTCGCGAGCGTCGCGGGCTCGAGGTCGTCACCGTACGCGGGGAAGCATTCCAGGCCGTCCCAGACCGCGGCGAGCGGCCGGGTCTCGGACCCGAGCTGCAGCGCGCCCGGGTCGTGTCCCGCGGCCAGCTCGTCGACCACGCGCTCCCAGAGGTCGTAGTGCGAGAGCCCCGCCGGCATCGCGAACGCGCCGACCGGGTGCAGGCGCCACTCGAGCGTCTGCTCGTCGCCGCTGAACCAGGTCTGGGACCCGTTGACGTACGAGTCGACGGGCGAGCCGAGCTCACGGTCGAGCGCGGCGACGAGCTCCGGGGCCATCCACCAGAGTGCTGTCGCGATGAGCACATCTGCACCCTACGGCCTTGCCCCGGGGGGAAGGGCTGACGCGCGCCTGACGGGCGCGCTACCGTCGCTCGGACCGGGGGAGACAGTTCGGGCGATGAGGCGAGCACTGGTCGGGGCGGCAGTCGTCGTGCTCGTTGCCGCAGCATGCGGCGGGGGCGGCGGCACCTCGAAGGCGGACTACGTGAAGCAGGCCAACGCGGTCTGTCGCGCCGCGGCGAAGCAGGTTGCCGCGCTCCGGATCCCGGGCCGGGCCGACGTCACCGCGATGCCGAAGGTCGCGGCCGAGGTCGTCGCGGTGCAGCGCCGCGCGCTCGACCGGCTCCGCGCGATCAAGCCGCCGAAGGTGGACCGGCCCGAGATCGCGAAGTGGGTCGCCCTCGTCGACCAGACGATCGACCAGGCCGACCTCTCGGCGGCCGCCCAGAAGCACGGCGAGATCCAGCGGGCGATCGCCGCCAACGCGAACGGCTCCACCCTGGACCGTCGGGCCGACGAGATCGCGCGGGCCTACGGGCTGCGCATGTGCGTCCAGGCCGCGTCACCACCACCGACGACGTCGACGAGCGCGCCCGCCAGGGCGGGCGCCTAGCCCCCGGAGCTCGATCCGAGCGCCCGGTGACGTTCGGAGCTGGTGCCGGTACGATCGGCAGCCATGCGCTACGACCGGCTCAGTGCGCTCGACGCGTCCTTCCTCCACCTGGAACGGCTCGAGGCCCCGATGCACGTCGGCGCGGTCAGCATCTTCGAAGGCGCGTCGTTCTTCGACGACTCCGGGCGCTTCCGCCTCGCGGAGACCCGCCGGCTCGTCGGCTCCCGGCTGCACCTGATCCCGCGCTTCCGCAAGCGGATCATGCACGTCCCCTTCGAGCAGGGCCGACCGATCTGGGTCGACGACGCGCGCTTCGACATCTCGTACCACGTGCGGCTGACCGCGCTGCCCGCCCCGGGCAGCCGGGAGCAGCTGCTGGCGCTGACCGCGCGCATCCAGGCCCAGCTGCTCGACCGCACCCGGCCGCTGTGGGAGCTCTGGTTCGTCGAGGGTCTCGAAGGCGGCAACGTCGGGCTGATCCAGAAGACCCACCACGCGCTCGTCGACGGCGTGTCGGGCGTCGACGTCGCGACGGTGCTCCTCGACTTCACGCCGGATCCCACGTTCCTCGAGCCGCCGCGCTGGATCGTGGAACCGCCCCCGAGCCCGGGACGGCTCTTCGTGGACACGCTCTACGAGCGCACCACCGAGCCCGCGGAGATCGCGCGCACGGTCCGGCGGATCGTCCGCACGCCACAGCGCACGTTCGAGCGCACCGGTCAGCTCGGGCGGGCGCTGTCGACGTTGGTGGACCGCAACTCGATCGCGCCGCGCACGTCGATCAACGTGACCGTCGGGCGGCGGCGGCGCTTCGAAGGCGTCAAGGTCTCGCTGGACGACGTCAAGACGATTCGCACGAGTCTCGGTGGCACCGTGAACGACGTCGTGCTCGCCGGGGTTTCGGGCGGGCTGCGACGACTCTTCGAGTCGCGTGGTGACGACCTGGACGTGCGGCTGCGCGCGCTCTGTCCGGTCTCGGTGCGCGACGACTCGGAGCGGATGCAGCTTGGGAACCGGGTGTCGGCGATGTTCGTCGACCTGCCGGTGGGCGAGGCGGATCCGGTCGAGCGGCTGCGGGCGATCCGGGCGACGACCGAGGACCTGAAGGAACGCGAGCAGGCGGTCGGTGCGGCCTTCCTCGTCGACCTGACCCAGTTCGCCGCACCGACGCTGCTCGGCCTCGCGGCGCGGGTCGCCCACCGCCAGCCGTTCTTCAACCTCGTGATCACCAACGTGCCGGGCCCCCAGGTGCCGCTCTACTGCATGGGCGCGCGGATGCTCGAGGCCTACCCGGTGGTGCCGCTGACCCGGAACCTCGCGCTCGGAATCGCGATCCTGTCCTACTGCGGGCAGCTGCACTTCGGGCTCTACGTCGATGCCGACGCGGTGGCGGACGTCGCGGTGCTGGCCGGCGGGCTCGAAGATGCGTTCGCGGAGCTGAAGAAGATCGCCGAGGAAGTCGACGAAGCGGGGGGCACCGAGTGACCGATCTCTGGGCGCGCGACGCGTGGGAGCTCGCGGACGGGGTGCGGGCCGGGGACCTGTCGGCGGTGGACCTGCTCGACGCGTCGCTCGAGCGGATCGAGGCGAACAACGAGGATCTGAACGCGGTCATCTACCTCGACGCCGACGCAGCACGTGCGCGGGCCCGCGAGATCGACGCCGAGGTCGCGAACGGTGCTGACCCCGGTGCGTTTGCCGGCGTGCCGATGGGCGTGAAGGAGCTCGCGCAGGCAAAGGGATTCCCAGACACGCGCGCGTCGGTGCTGTACGCGGACCGTGTCGCTGCGGCCGACTGCACCGAGGTGGCGCGACTCCGCGCCGCCGGCGCGGTGATCGTCGCGCTCACCACCGCTCCCGAGTTCGGCATCCCGAGCTTCACGAACTCGCCGCTGCACGGGGTCACGCGCAATCCGTGGAACCCCGAAGCGACACCGGGTGGCTCCTCGGGCGGCTCGGCCGCGGCGGTCGCGTCGGGCATGTTCGCCGCGTGCACGGGGAGCGACGGTGGTGGGTCGATCCGGATCCCGTCGTCGTACACCGGTCTGCCCGGGCTGAAGACCACGTTCGGGCTGATCGGTTGCGGCCCCGAGCCCTTCGACACCGGCCTCACGTCGGTGCACGGCCCGATGGTCCGATCGGTCCGCGACGCGGCGCGGTACGTGGACGTCACCGCGGGCCCGACGGGCTACGACCCGACGTCGCTGCCGAAGCCGGCGCCGTTCGAGCCGCTGGTCGCGTCGCTCGACGCGGCCCGGGACCGGTTGCGGGGCAAGCGCGTCGCGTGGTCGTCGACCCTCGGCTACGGGGTCTGCGACACCGGCGTCGAGGAGCTGACCCACGAGGCGGCGCGCCAGCTGGTCGCCGAGGCGGGGCTCGAGCTGGTGGACCTCGACGTCGTGCTGCCGAAGCCCGGTCGGGCCTGGGGCCTGCTGAGCGCGCCCAACCTCGCGGCGTGGGCCTACGACGACGCGAAGGACCGGCTCGACGACCTCGACTTCCTCCTGCGGGTCTCGGTCGAGGGGATCCCGCACCTGCGGGCCGAGCACCTCGGCCGCGCGGTCCGGCGGCGCCAGGAGCTGCTGAACGCCACGGCCGTGGTCTTCGACGACATCGACCTGCTGCTCACGCCGACGACGGCGACGACCGCGTACGCGGCCGAAGGGATCCTGAGCGGTCCGGTGAACGGCGAGGAGGTCGACCTGCTGATCCTGTCGGCCGCGTTCACCGCGCCCTTCAACATGACCGGCCAACCGGGCGTGAGCATCCCGGCGGGCCTCGTCGAAGGAATGCCGGTCGGCCTCCAGGTCGTCGCGCGGCGCCACGAGGACGACGCGTGCGTCGCCGCCGCCGCGCTGATGGAGTCGGCGCGCCCCTGGCCCAAGCTCGCCCCCGGCTACCGCTGACGTCGCTCCACCCCATTTCGGGGTGACTTGGCGGTGCCCCGGCAACGCGAGCTCACGCCGAGCTCACGCCGAAAGGGCGTCCCGGGGGCGGAAGATGGGGGACGTGGGGCGGGGTAACCTCGGCGGGTGACCGACGTGGTGCGTCGGCCGGGCGACTCCGCACGAGCGCCCAGGCCGCCCAAGCAGGAACAAGAGACGGCGTCCGAGGAGATCACCGAGGTCGCCCCCGGCGTGCTGCGCATGCAGCTCCCGATCTGGATGCCCGGGCTCGGCCACGTGAACATGTACGGCCTCATGGACGACCGCGGCCTGACCGTCGTGGACCCGGGCCTGCCCGGCCCGAAGAGCTGGAAGGCGCTGAAGAGCCGGCTGAAGTCCGCGGGCTACGGCGTCAAGGACATCCACACCGTCGTCGTGACGCACTCCCACCCCGACCACTTCGGCGGCGCGGGCCGGATCAAGAAGGAAGCCGGAGCCGAGCTGATCACGCACAAGGCGTTCACGACCTGGTCGCTCGACCGCAACGGTCGCAACACGCTCTCCGAGGTCGAGGCCGAGCGCCTCGAGCAGGCCGCGATCGACGAGGCCGACCGCTACACCGGCCCGTCGCTCGAGGAGCTGCCGGCGCTGCGCGACGAGGACGCGAGCGCGCTCGACGACTTCACCGAGGAGCACCAGCGCCAGTCGGTGCCGTGGGGCGGGAACACGCCCTGGGGCGGGAGCAAGCACCCGATGCCCCCGCTCAAGAAGCGGGTCGCGATCCGCGCGATGCGCCTGGTGTTCGCGCCGCCCGACCCGAGCCGGCGCGTGAAGCACGGCGCCCCGATCGAGCTCGCGGGGCGCACCTGGCTCGCGATCCACACCCCGGGCCACACCCTCGACCACCTCTGCCTCTACGACCCCGAGCACGGGGTCCTGCTCACCGGTGACCATGTCCTCCCATCGATCACCCCCCACATCGCGGGATCGAACCAGGGCGATGCGCTCCACTCGTACCTCGCGACGCTCGACCTCGTCGCCGCGCTCGACGGGGTGAAGCTCGGGCTGCCCGCGCACGGCCACCCGTTCGACGACGTCCCCGGACGCGTCGACGCGATCAAGGACCACCACGAGGAGCGCATGGAGAAGCTGCGCGACGCGTCGCTCGCGCTCGGACCCGCGACCGTGGTCGACCTGTCGCACGAGCTGTTCCCCGAGCGGCACTGGGGCGTCATGGCCGAGAGCGAGACCTTCGCCCATCTCGAGCACCTCCGCGGGGTGGGTGCGGTCGAGCGCTGGGACGAGGACGGCACCCTGATGTACCGCGCCGCGCCCCGCACCTGAGGTCCCGGGCCCGACCTACGCTCGGGCCTCATGACCACTGACTACACCGCGGAAGCGACGGCGCTGCTCCAGGACCTGATCCGGAACGCGTGCGTCAACGACGGGCGGCCGGAGTCGGGCGAGGAGATCCGGAGCGCGGATCTGCTGACCGGCTACCTCGCCGGCGCGGGGCTCGACATCCAGAGCTACGAGCCGCAGCCGGGGCGGCGCAGCGTGCTGGCGAGGATCGAGGGCTCGGACCCCACGGCCCCGTCGCTCCTGCTGATGGGCCACACCGACGTGGTCCCGGTCAACCCGGACGGCTGGTCGCGCGACCCGTTCGGCGCCGAGCTCGTGGACGGGATGGTGTGGGGCCGCGGCGCGGTCGACATGCTGAACCTCACCGCGACGATGGCCGTCGCGTTCCGGCGGCTCGCGGACTCCGGGTTCACGCCCAAGGGGACGATCTCGTACCTCGCGGTCGCCGACGAGGAGGCCCGCGGGATCTGGGGCGCCGATTGGCTCGTCGACCACGAGCTCGACGACGTCGCCGCGGACTACGTCATCACCGAGTCGGGCGGCTTCCAGGTCCCCACCGCGCAGGGACCCCGCCTGCCCGTGATGGTCGAGGAGAAGGGCACCTACTGGTCGAAGCTGACGGTCCGGGGGACGCCCGGGCACGCATCGTCGCCGTACCGGACCGACAACGCGCTCGTCACCGCGGCGGAGGTCGTGCGCCGGCTCGCCGAGTTCCAGGCTCCCCCGGAGCTCAGCGGCACCTGGCAGCGGCTGGTCCAGGGCCTCGGCCTCCCCGAGGTGCTGCTCCAGGAGGAGGGCTTCCGGGAGACGATCGACCAGTTCCCGCTCGGCCTCGCGCGCATCGCGTACTCGTGCACGCACACGACCTTCGCGCCGACGGTCGTGCACGGCGGCACGAAGACCAACGTCATCCCTGACCGGGTGGACATCGAGGTGGACATCCGCACGCTGCCCGGCCAGAGCGGTGAGCACGCCCGCAAGCTGCTGGAGGAGGCGATCGGCGACCTCGCGGACAAGGTCGAGATCGAGTCGGGCGACGATCCCGCGTCGCGCTCCGAGATCGACACGCCCCTCTGGGACGCGCTCGGCCGGGTGACCTCCCGCTTGTGCGAGGGATCGGCGTTGGTGCCGTGGCTGATGACGGGCGCGACGGACAACCGCTTCTTCCGGCGGGCGGGCTCGGTCGGGTACGGCTTCGGGCTCTTCAGCAAGCGGCTCGCGTTCGAGGACTACGCGACGATGTTCCACGGCAACGACGAGCGGGTGGACCAGGAGAGCCTCGAGCTGTCGACCGAGCTCTGGCTCGCGATCGCCGAGGAGTTCGTCGGCCCGCGCTCCTCCTAGGGCTCGTCGCCCTGCTCGCGCAGGTAGTCCTCGAAGGCCTGCGCGAGGTCGTCGCCACTGGGGATGTCCTCCTCGCTCGCGGGCGCATCGGCAATGGTGCCGAGCGACTCCTCGAGCTGCGCTTCGAGCCCGCGGACGTACTCGCCCATCTCCTCGTCGCCCGCGACCGCGCCGTCGACCCGTGCCCTCCAGGCGTCCGCCGCGACCCCGAGCTCGCGCAGGTCCAGCGGGTGCTCGGTGAACGCGGCGAACCGCTCGAGCAGCGCCCGGGTCGCGGGCGGGTTGGGTGGCGTCGCGACGTAGTGCGGCACCGGTGCCCAGAAGGACGCGGACCGGAAGCCCGCGTTGCGGCACGTGTCGTGGAGCACCCCGACGATGCCCGTCGGTCCCTCGTAGCGGGACGGCTCCAGGCCGAGCCGTGCCATCGCCGCGGCATCCGTCGTGGAGCCGGAGACCCGGATCGGCGCCGTGTGCGGCGTGTCGGCCAGCAGCGCACCGAAGGTCACGACGGTGCTGCACCCCGTCTCGCGCGCGACCTCGATCACCGTGTCGCAGAAGCCCCGCCACCGGAGGTTCGGCTCCGGGCCCGAGAGCAGCACCAGGCCGGGCCGGCTGCCGGACGCGCTCGCCGCGGCGAACTCCAACGTCGGCCACGAGATCTCGCGGGTCACGCCGTCGGTGATGCGCACCTCCGGCCGGTGGGCCTGGAAGTCGTAGTGCTCGTCCGGGTCGATCGACGCGAACGGCTCCGCGCCCGAGTGGGTGCGCAACCATCCGACCGCGTCCGACGCCGCGTCACCCGCGTCGTTCCATCCCGTGAACGCTGCGACCAGGATGCCGCCGGGAAGCTCGGGTCGCGACTCCCAGACCAAGGCGGCCACGTCAGCCCCGCAGCTCGGGGATCGAGGACCGGTTGGCCTGGTCGAGCGCGCTGTCGACGAGCGCCACCACCGTCTGGCCCATGGCGTCGAAGCCTTCGCCCAGCGTCTTACCCATCTTGTAACGGGCGTGGATGCCCTCCACGATGATCGCGAGCTTGTAGTACGCGAACACGACGTACCAGTCGAGCGCGTCGACCGCGCGACCGCTCTGCCGCGCGTAGCGCTCGACGACCTCGTCGGAGGTGAGGAACCCCGCGTGCGCGTCGATCTCCGACCCGGTCGCGATGATCTGCGCGCCGGCGTTCCCCCAGTAGAGGAGGAACAGCCCGAGGTCGGCGAGCGGGTCGCCGAGCGTCGACATCTCCCAATCCAGGACCGCGACGATCGTGCCCGGGTCCGTCGGGGCCATCATCGTGTTGTCGAGGCGGTAGTCCCCGTGCACGATCGTCGGCGGTCCCGACTCGGGGAGCGCAGCCGCGAGCCGGCGCGCCAGCTCGTCGACGCCGGGGAGCTCACGGGTCTTCGACCGCTCCCACTGCTGTCCCCACCGCCGGATCTGCCGCTCGAGGTACCCGTCCGGGTGCCCGAACTCCTCGAGCCCGATCGCCGCGTAGTCCACCGAGTGGATGCGGGCCATCACGTCCACGAGCTCCTCGGACACCGCACGCGCCTGGTCGCGATCGAGCCCGCTCAGTGCCGCGCCATCCCGGTAGATGACGCCGTCGACCTTCTCCATGACGTAGAAGGGCGCGTCGTTGACCGTGAGGTCTTCGCAGAGAGCGTCGGTGCGGGGCACGGGCACACCGGTTCCGGCGAGCGCGGTCATGACGCGGTACTCGCGGGCCATGTCGTGCGCGGTCGGAAGGACGTGCCCGAGCGGCGGGCGGCGCAGCACCCAGGTCCGGGCGCCGTCCGAGATCGAGTACGTCAGGTTCGAGCGGCCACCGGCGATGAGCTCGGCGGTCAGTGGCGCGTCGCCGGCGCCGGGCACGTGCGTCGCGAAGAACGGGCGCAGGCGCGCGAGATCGACGCCTTCGGGGGTTGCGCCATCGTCGGGCAAGTGCGCTCCAGGAGGTCCGGCGTGCGGACCGGAGCGTAGACCGGTGGTGCTCAGGCGACCCGCGGGGTGCGCGGTCGCACGGGCTTGCCGTTGCCCTTCGGGTACCGCGCGACGCGCCCGACGGGCATGTCGACCCGGAACCCCGCGGCCGCGCGCTCCTCTTCGGACTCGCCGCCCCAGAAGCCGTACTCGCGCTGCTCGCGCGCCCAGTCCCGGCACAGGTCGAGCACCGGGCACTCGTGGCAGATCGACCGGGCCTTGCTCTCCCGCACCACCCGAGCCTCGGGCCGCTCGCCCGCGGGGGCGAAGAACAGCTCCGTGCGTCCCTCGCAGGCCGCGTCGACGGTCCACGAGAGCGGACCGGTGAAGATCAGGCTGGAGACCGTGTCGATGGCCACGACAGTTCCTCGAGTGCTCGTGGGCCCCGGGGGTGGGGCCGCGTACGGAAGGCGGAAGGAGGGGAGAACCGGGGGAGCCGGCGGGGGGACCGGCTCCCCGATTCGTCCTGACGCCCATGGAAGCACTAGTGGGCTGATCTGTCCAACAGGTTGGAATGATAGGTTCTATCGGAAACCGAGATTGCCCCGAACGGTGTGGGCGAAGGGTGCGAACCGGCCCGCGCCCCGTCCCGAGCGGGGCGCGAAGCCGACGAGAGCGGGACGGAACGTGGAGCTGCGGCATCTCGAGACGCTGATCGCGATCGACGAGGAAGGGACCTTCACCGCGGCGGCCGACATGCTGCGCACGGTGCAGTCGAACGTCTCCGAGCAGATCCGCCAGCTCGAGGCCGAGCTCGGCGTCACGCTGCTCGCGCGCGGCCGGTCGGGGGCGACTCCTACGGAGTCGGGACGCGTCGTCCTGTCCCACGCGCGCCGCATCCGTCGCGAGGTGCAGCTCCTGCAGGAGGACGTCGCCGCGCTCCAGGGCCTGCAAGTCGGCAACGCGAGCTTCGGGATCGTCGGCACCGCGAGCCGGTGGCTCGTCCCCGAGCTCGTCGCCGACCTGCGCAAGCGCGCGCCGGGCATCGAGCTGCGGGTCAACGAGGGCGCATCGGAGCGGCTGCTGGCCGAGGTGCTGGGTCAGGAGCTGGCCCAGGCCGTGGTCACCGAGCCGGTGCGCGACGAGCGGCTGTCGGTCGAGCACCTGATGGAGGAGGATCTCGTCGGTCTTGCACCACCCGGCACGGAGCTTCCCGAGAGCCCGGTCGCGTTCGAGGCACTCGCCGAGATGCCACTGGTGCTCCCTCCCGCGGGCAATCCGCTGCGCATCGAGATCGAGCAGGCTGCGCGAGCGCGTGGCGTCACGTTGCCGGTCCCGGTCGAGGTAGAGGGCATCCGACTCATCGCGGATCTCGTGGCCGCCGGCGCGGGCGTCTCGGTGCTGCCCGAGACCGCGATCCCGCCCGAGCTCAGCTCGGTCGTGATCTTCACGATCGCGGACCTGCCGCCCCGGAGGCTCGCGCTCATCTCACCGAAGGCGGCGCCGCTCTCGCTGGCCGACCAGGCAGTGCGGGAGACCGTGCTGCAGATCGTCGGCGACGAGCGCGCCCTGCCGTTGCGCGGGGTGCGCAAGCCCGGCTGACCGGTCGGCGAGGTGCCAGCCCGGCGAAGCCGTCAGCCCGGCATGACGACGAACGGCGCGCCGCTGATCTCGAGCGTCGTCGCGGTGTCGGCCTGCTCGAGCTCGACCCGGCGGAAGCCGGGCGCTTCCGCCGGACGCAGCTCCAGCCGCACGCGTCCGGACCCGGGCCACGCCAGCTCGGCGAACCGCTCGCCCTCGTCGACGATCTCGCCGTCGAGCAGGCCGGCGAAGAACCCGAGCGCGGCCGGCATGGACGGGGTGGCCATGACGACGCGGCGCAGAGTCGCCGGTCGGGACGCGGCCGCCGGCGGCGGCGGCCACCACTCGGGTTCGAAGTGCGGCGCACCCGCGTGCGCCGCGCGCACGAGCTGGGGCGTCCCGGGATGGTCGGGATGGACCTGCGCGAGCTGGACGACGGTGCCGTGGGCCTCGCGCGGCTGGAGGAACGCCTCCTTCCAGTCCGGGTCGTGCAGGTCGACGCCCACCGGTTGGTAGCCCGCGAGGCGGACCCGTTCGAGCGTCGCGACGAGGTCGCTGACCTTGAACGTGAGGTGATGCTGCCCGGGTCCGTGCTTGGCGAGGAACCGGGCGAGGAAGTCGTTCTGCTGCGGCTCCCACTCGACGAGGAGCTCGACGGTCATGCCCGCGCCGGCCTCGCCGAGCCGGGTCTGCACCCAGCGGAAGCCGTAGCCGTCCCCGCCGGCGAAGATCGTCCCGCCGAGGTCTCCCACCAGCGCGCCGACCGCCGCGCCGATGTCCGTCGTGGCGATGGCCACGTGGTCGAGATCGATCATGGTCGGAGACTCGACCCGGCGGGACGACCGGGGCAAGTCGACGTCAGGCGGCGGCGACCGTGGCCGGCGCGACCGTCGGACCGCGACCGGCCCGGGTGACCAGCCGGGCGACGACGTAGCCGATCCCGAAGATCGTGAACCCGGCCACCGCGTCGAGGAAGTAGTGGTTCGCGGTGATCACGATGACGATCACGGTGAGGACGGGATACGACACCGCGGCCCACTTGGCCCACGCGTGCTTGACCCGCGGGACGAGCGCGCACGCACACCACAGCGCCCAGCAGCAGTGCACGCTCGGCATCGCGGCGAACTGGTTCGAGATGTTCTTGATCGCACCCGAGTTGAACGTCCAGAAGGCGGGATCCTTGTCCAGGGTGTCGACGAAGTGGTACCGGATGCCCGGGTGGAGGTGCAGGTACATCTTGGCGTCGAGCAGCCGCGGGGGCATGAGCGGCCAGTAGCGGAACCCGATGAGCGCGATCGCGGTGGCGATGCCGAGCGTGTTGCGCCAGCGCGGGTAGTCGTTCGGCCACTTGCGGAACAGGTAGACGCCGACCCCGATCGTGACGATGAAGTGCAACGACCCGTAGTAGTAGTTCGCTGCGATCACGAGCGGTCGGAAGTGCAGCGCCCACTCGTTGAACGTCTGCTCGTGGTTGATGCCGAGGGTCGTCTGCCAGCTCATCAGCTGCTTCGCGTGCGCGAACGCCTCGGCCGCGTGCGTCTCGCCCGCGTTCCTGATCGCGGAGTACACGAAGTAGAAGAGCAGGATCGCGATGATCTCGGCCCACCAGTACAGGACGTGGCCGTCGCGCAGTGCCTTGGCACCCCAGAGCTTGCGCAGGACGGTGGGCTTCGGCGATCGATCGTCGGTGGTCGCGCTCACGACTTCGATCCGGCCCCCACCGACGCGGCGTGGCGGTTCCCGACGGCGAACGCCGGTGCACCCAGGAAGCTCACCAGCAGCATGGTGAGGTACCAGAGCAGGCCGATGCCGATGGCCTGGCCGTTGTGGATGCCGAGGGGGTGCAACAGGAGCACGAACATTCCTTCTCGAACGCCGAGTCCGCTCAACGAGATCGGGACGACCTGGGCCATGGCGACGACCGGGACGAACGCGATCACCGCACCGACCGGTACCGGAGCACCGATCGTGAGGATCACGAACCCGACGGTCAGCACGACCGAGATCTGGTAGATCATCGCGGTTCCGAGCACCGCGAGCGCGGCTCTCGGCTCCCGGCGCAGCCGCTCGACGCCGACGTGGGTGGCCCCGATGAACCGCATCCAGTTGTCGTGGTGCTCGAACCGGCCGGCCATCCGCGGGTGTGCGGCCAGCACGAGGATCGCCGCGAGCGCCGCGAGCGCGATCCCGGACACGAGGAGCGCGACCCACGCGGTGCTCGACTCGAGCAGGGACGGGTCCACGGCGAACCCGAAGAAGCAGATCACCGGGAGAGCGAGGAACCCGCTCAGGCGTTCGAGTGCCACCGCAGCGAACGCGGTCTCACTCGAACCGACGTTCTTGGCCGAGCGCGTGACCCGCAGGACGTCGCCACCGATCGTGGACGGGAGCACGTTCCCGACGAACTGACCGGCGAAGTAGTGACCGGTGAGGGCGCGCATCGGCACGTGCGCGTCGAACGCGAGGAGCACCCGCTGCCAGCGCCAGGCCGACAGCACGATGCCGATCGTGGCGGTCAGCACGGCACAGGCGAAGAACACCAGGGTCGAGAGATGCCGGTCCTTCGGCAGCGCCCCGTCGAAGTCGACCTTCGTGACCAGGATCGCGAGCAGCGCCGCGCTCACGACCATGCGAACGCCGAGCCCCAGGCGGGCTCGGCGCCGGGGCGCGGCTGGTTCTGACTCCTCCGGCGCCATGGCCGTAGCCTACGGGCTCAGGATCGTCGGCCCGAAGCGCGCGCGGCGGTCCGTGCGGCCGCGGTCGGGGGTCGCGCCGCGAGGAGGGGAACGAGATGCGAGGAGGGGAACGAGATGCGAGGAGGGGGAACGAGATGCGGGTGATGACGGACGACGGCATCGGGCTCGCGGTCGTCGAGGCCGGGACCGGCCCGACGCTGCTGCTGGTGCACGGCTTCGGGGGCGCGAAGGAGGACTTCGACGACCACTTCGGCGCGCTGGCCGAAGCCCATCACGTCGTCGTGTTCGACCACCGCGGCCACGGAGAGAGCGACGCCCCCGACGACGCGGGTGCGTACACGTTCGACCGCCTCGCCCTCGACACGCTCGCCGTCGCCGACGCGGTGGGTGCGGACGGCTTCCACCTCCTCGGCCACTCGATGGGCGGGATGGTCGCGCGCCGCGTCGTGCTCGCCCACCCGTCCCGGATCGAGACGCTCGTCCTGATGGACACGTCGCCGGGCCCGGTGCCCGGGCTCGACGGCGAGATCCTCGAGATGGGCGCGGAGATCGCGCTGACCGACGGCATGGACGAGCTGAAGCGGATCATGGACGCGTTCTCGCCGCTCGACACGCCCGCGTACGAGCGGCTGCTGGTCGAACGGCCCGGCTACCGCGAGTTCAACGACCGGAAGTGGGCCACCCTCTCGGCGACGATGTGGGCCACGCTCGCACGGGCCATCCGCGACCAGCCCGACGAGCTCGCGCGCCTCGCAGACGTCCGGTGCCCGACGCTCGTCATCGTGGGCGAGCAGGACGAGCCGTTCCTCGCCGTGTCACGCCGGATGGCCGAGACCATCCCCGACAGCGAGCTCGTGGTCGTTCCCGACGCCGGTCACTCACCCCAGTTCGAGAACCCGCCCGCATGGCGGGCGGCGATCGTCGGCTTCCTCGGTGCGCGACGGCGCGAGGCACCGGCCGCGTAGACCGGTCAGCGCTCCTGCACCCGGCAGATCTTCCAGTCGCCGTCCTCCTTGCGGAGCCCGACCCTGGCGTCGTACTCCTGGCCGGCTCGACGCACAGTGCCCGTCGTCGTCGCGGTGTCGTCCTCGATGTGCGAGCTCGAGAAGTCGTAGTCCTCGATCGTGCCCTTCGTCGCGACGTCGCTGCGCTGGATCTGCTCGAAGCGCGTCGGTGTGATCTCGCGCTGGATCGCCGCGCAGAGCTCGCCGTAGGCCGCGGGGTAGTCGCGGTCGCGAAGGTCGGCGTAGTAGTCGTTCGTCGTCTGCACCGGGCCGAGGACGAGCCGCACCGCGAAGACGATCACGACGACCGTGCTGGCGACGAAGACCAGCAGCACGGGGATCAGGATCCAGAGCCAGGTCAGCCGGCGCTTCTTCGGTGGGGGCCCCGGCTGCCAGCCACCGGGCGCGGGCGGCGGCGTCCCGCCCGGCGGTGGCGTCCCCCAACCCGGTGCGGGCGTGCCCCACGCCGGCGCGGTCGCGGTGCCCGGCGGCGCGGGCGCGGCGGCGGACGGTGTCGTCCCGCCCGGTGGCGGCGGCGGGCTCTCGGCCGGAGGCGGGGCCGGGCTCTGAGCCGGAGGCGGGCCCGGAGCGGGCGCGGGCGGCGGGGTCGGGCTCGCCCACCCGGGCTGGTCGGGATCGGGCTCGGATCCGGGGTCCACGTTGGGGTTCGACGGGTCCCCGGGGTCGCCCATGTCGAGGAGGGTACCGGTGGATCAGGGGGCGCCGACGGCTTTCCCGAGGAACCGGGACCGCTCCACCACGACGCGCGTGATCCTCCCGGCCGCCACGAGCCCGTCGCGGTGCTTGACCGAGACCCGGAACGTCAGCCTCCGCCCTTCGACCGACTCGAGGACCGCCTCGGCGAGCACCTCGTCGCCGACCGGCACGGGTGCCAGGTGGTCCAGCTGCACCCGGTAGCCGACGGTCGTATGCCCGGATTCGACGTGACCCTCGACCGCGTCGACCGTGGCGCGCTCGGTCAGGAGCACGACCCGCGGGGTGGCGAGCACCGGCACGTCGCCGCTGCCGAGCGCGAGCGCGGTGTCGTCGTCGCAGACGGTCAGCGAGCTCGATCCGACGAGTCCGGGTTCCAGCGGCACCGGCGTACCATACGCACCCGCGCGGTCGGGAGCACTTCCGGAGGCGCCCCATGATCGAAGAGTCCGTCCTGCAGCGAACGCTCCACCGAGCCTTGGCCGGTGGAGGTGACTTCGCCGAGGTGTTCGCCGAGGATCGGCGGTCCTCGAACGCCACGTTCGACGACGGCAAGGTCGAAGAGCTGCGCTCCGGTCGCGAGCGCGGTGCCGGTGTGCGCGTCGTGCGCGGGGAGACCACCGGCTACGCGCACACCGCCGACCTGTCCGAGGCCGGGCTCGGTGAGGCGGCCGAGGCGGCTGCCGCCGCGGCGAGCTCCGGGGGGCCGGGGGCGACGATCGTCCCGCTCACGCGCCGGACCGCGACCCCGCCGCACGACGTGCAGGTGATGCCCGAAGACGTGGAGAAGGCGCGCAAGGTGGAGATGCTCACCCGCGCCGACGAGGCCGCGCGGGCCGAGGGCGATGCGGTGCGCCAGGTCAGTGCGAGCTACGCGGACGGTCGGCGCCGGATCCTCGTCGCGAACTCCGACGGGTTGCTCACCGAGGACGACCAGGTCCGTACCCGCTTCATGGTGAACTGCGTCGCGGTCGGGGACACCGGGATGCAGACGGGGATGGAAGCGCCGGGGTACACCGTCGGGTTCGAGTACTTCGACGAGCACGCCCCGGAGGACGTCGCCCGCGTCGCCGCGGCGCGGGCGCTCTCGAAGCTGGACGCACGGCCGGCGCCGAGCGGCAAGGTGCCCGTCGTGCTGAAGCGGGGCGCGGGCGGGGTGCTCTTCCACGAGGCGTGCGGTCACGGGCTCGAGGCCGACCTCGTCGGGAAGGACGCGTCGGTCTTCCGGGGCCGGGTGGGCGAGCAGGTTGCGTCCCCGCTCGTGACCCTGGTCGACGACGGCGGCCTGGCGCGCGAGTGGGGCGCGTTCGCGATCGACGACGAGGGCGCACCCGCCCAGCGCAACGTCCTGATCGAGGACGGGATGCTGACCGACTACATGTGGGACCTCGTGCGCGCCCGCAAGGAGGGGCGTCCGAGCACCGGCAACGGGCGGCGTGAGACGTACCAGCACCTCCCGATGGTGCGGATGACCAACACCTTCCTCGTCCCGGGTGCCGAGGACGAGGACGACATCATCAGCCAGACGCCGTACGGGCTGTACTGCGTCGCGCTCGGCGGCGGCCAGGTCAACACCGCGACCGGTGACTTCGTCTTCGGCATCACGGAGGCGTACATGATCGAGAACGGCAAGATCACCGACCCGGTCCGCAACGCCCAGCTGATCGGGAACGGCCCGGAGACGCTGCTCGGCGTCGACCTCGTCGGTCGCGACTTCGACACCTGGGCCGGGACCTGCGGCAAGGACGGGCAAGGCGTACCGGTGTCCTCGGGGCAGCCGACCTTGCGGATCCGCGAGCTGACCGTCGGAGGCACGGCGGCGTGACTGGCGCGGACCTGCTGTCGATCGCTGGCGACGTCGCCGCGATGGCGCGGCCCGGCGAGCAGCTCGAGGCCTATGTGATCCGGTCGCGCGACACGGCGGTCAAGGTGTTCGGCGGCGAGGTCGAGTCGCTGGCGGTCGCCGAGGTCGACGGGGTCGGGGTCCGCCTGCTGACGGACCACCGCCAGGGGTACGCGTGGGCGGGTTCGCTCGACGCGGACGTCGTGGCCGAGACCGTCGCCGAAGCCCGTGACAACGCGGCGTTCGGAACCCGGGACGAGGCGCTCGGCCTTCCCGAGCCGTCCGACGCGGCCGCGGTCGACGCGGTGGACCTCGATCTCTGGCGCGACGCGCTTCTCGCGGTCCCCGCGACGGAGAAGGTCGCGCTCGCGCTCGAGGTGGAGGCCGCGACACGGGCGGCCGACCCACGGGTGCGCGGGGTCGAGTCCGCGTCGTACGGCGACGGCGCGGTCGAGGTCGCGGTCGCGAGCTCCCTCGGCGTGGAGGCATCGGCTCGCCGCACGGTCTGCTCGGTCGCTTCGTTCGCGATGGCCGGCGAGGGCGAGGAGACCCAGACCGGATACGGCTTCTCGGTCGGGCGCACGATCGAGGACCTCGACGTCGCGACCGCCGCGCGCGACGCGGCGGAGCGCTCGACGCGGCTGCTCGGCGCGCGTCAGGCCGCGTCCCGCCGGCTACCCGTCGTCTTCGACCCACTGGTGACCCGCTCGCTGCTCGCGCTCCTGGGCTCGGCCCTGAGCGGCGAGGCGATCCTCAAGGGCCGGTCGATGTTCGTCGGCCGCGACGGCGAGCAGGTCGCGGCCGCCAACGTGACGCTCGTCGACGACCCGACGCTGCCCGACGCGCTTGGAGCCGCGAGTCACGACGGCGAAGGCGTCCCGACTCGCCGGATCGAGCTCGTCGCCGCCGGTGTGCTGCAGGGCTTCCTGCAGAACGTGTACACGGCGCGCCGGACCGGGACGCGGACGACGGGCTCCGCGGTGCGGGGCTTCAAGTCGACGCCCTCGGTCGGCGCGCGGGCCCTGCACCTGCGGCCGGGCACGAAGACGCCCGAGGCGATCCTCGCGTCGGTGCCCGAGGCGCTCTACGTGCAGTCGGTCAGCGGCCTGCACTCGGGCACGGACCCGGTCAGCGGCGACTTCTCGGTCGGCGCCGAGGGCTTGATGGTGCGCGGCGGCTCGTTCGCCGAGCCGGTGCGCGAGGTCACGATCGCGTCCACGCTGCCACGCATGCTGCTCGACGTCGCCGAGGTCGGCTCGGACCTGACCTGGCTGCCCGGCGGTTCGGGCCTGACGCTCCTGCTCTCCGACATGACGATGTCCGGCGCCTGACCCGCCGACTTCCTTCTCGGCACGCTGAACCGCGCCAGGGCCGGTCGAACGTGCCGAGAACGGGGTGCGAGGTCGGTGGGCGAGGGGCGGGTCAGCGGGGCGGGGCGGTGCCGCGCCGCTCGAGGATGGCATCGAGCTCGGCCATCGCGGCGAACGGGTCCTCGCCGAACCGGACGGTCTCCATGCCGAGCGCCCGGGCCGCACCGACGTTCTCGGCGTTGTCGTCGATGAACACCGACGCCTCGGGCGCGACCCCCAGGCGCTCGCACGTCAGGAGATAGATGCGCGGGTCCGGCTTGCGCATGCCCACCGCGCTCGAGTCGACGATGATCTCGAACAGCTCGTCGACGGGGAACGTCGCGCGCCAGTGGTCGCCCCACTCCTTGACGTTGTTGGTGAGCAGCGCGATCGGCGTCCCGGACGCGAGGAGCGTCCGGGCGCGGTGCACGACCGGCCAGTGCACGCTGACCGGCATCTCGGCCATGAAGGTGAAGTACGCGTCCATGTCGATCGGCCGGCCGAGGATCTCGGGTGCGCGCGCCTGGACGCCGGCGAACCAGTCGTCGAGCGTGAGCTCGCCGATCTCCATCCGGTGGAAGTCGTGCGTCCACTCGATGCTCGCGGGCTTCGGCTCCGGGTCGTCGGCCGCGTAGCCCCAGCCCTCGACCCCGATGTAGCCCTTGTCGCCGAAGAGCAGCTCGAGCACCCCGCCGGCGGGATAGCCCATGTCGGCCTCGAACTTGCCGATGCCACGGAACAGCGGGCCGGAGAACACGCCGCCGTAGTCGAAGATCACCGCCTCGATCACGTGCGGGAGGGTACCGGCTCGCGCAGCGCCCCGATCGGCCGACGCTCAGGAGCCGGTGGATTCCGGTGGGGCGATCGCGAGCGCGAGGGTGCCGGCCGCGGCGGCGAACGCGAGCCGACGGGCCTGATCCGGCGACACGAGCACGGTCACCCCGATGGACACGCCACGCCCGTCGGTGCCGCTCCCGTCGTCCCGGTCGACCGCGAGCACCGGCACGGCGTGCGCGACGGTCAGGGTCGGCTCCGCATCGGTGCCGACGGTCTGGGGATCGAACGTGGCGTAGATGTCGACCGGGTCACCGGCTCGGGGGCGGACGCCGCCCTCGATGACGACCCGCATCGAGCGCAGCCCGGCCGGGACGGTGCCGTCGCGCCCGTCCCGGCGATGCCGCGCGAGGTTTCGGCGCGTGACGACCGCGCCGCGCAGCAACGGGACCGCGACGACCCGGCCGACCGCAGGCCCGGACCGGGTCAGGGCACCCGGCTCCGGGGTCTCGCCGCGCACGTGGCGGGTCGCGAGGTCGCCGGCCCTCACCCGGCGGCCCAGCGGGAGGTCGTGGGAGGCGACGAGGACGGTGTGGACCCGGCCGAAAGCCTGGTCCTGGTGCCGGAGCGAGACGAGGACGTTGGCGACGTACGCCGCGGTCGTGACCGCGACGAGCGCGGCGGCGACCCAGAGCAGGACCGCGCGCGGAGAGCGACGGAGCATGGCGGAACCCCTTTTCCAGCCGGAGCAGCAGGGGGAAGCTCGGGGGAGGTGGGGCGGTCAGCCGGTCGGGACCGGCCGACGAGGGAGCGGCCGGATCAGGCCGACTTCTTCGCGGGCTTGCTCGTCGCGGTCTTGTCCGGGCGCTTCGAGGAGCCGTTCGACGAGCCGTTCGAGGATCCGTTGGAGCTCGTCGAGTCGGACTTCGAGCCGCCGGACGTGCTGTCGGCCTTGGTCTCGGTCTTCGTGTCGGTCTTGGTGTCCGACGTGGCCTCCGCGGCCTTGGTCTCGGAGGCCTTGGACTTCGACCGCGACGACTCGCGGCTGTCGGTCTTGTAGAAGCCCGAACCCTTGAGCACGATCCCGACCGGCGAGAAGACCTTCTGGAGCTTGCCACCGCAGCTCGCGTGGCGCTTCAGGGGCTCCTCGCTGAAGGTCTGGTACACCTCGACGTGCCCACCGCACTTGGCGCATTCGTACTGGTAGGTGGGCATCCGGTTCGACCTCGTTCGGTGAAGAGCGGTACTGGGGACGGCCACCGCTGGCACTCGCGCCCTGCGAGTGCCACATGGTACCCGACCCTCTGTTCCCCTCAACGCTGCGCACCCGTGGGTGTTCCATCGCCTTGAATGGGGTGGTGCGCGCAGTGGAGACGACCGGGTGAGCGACCTCGCGTGGGCGCTGGTCCTGCTCGTGCCGGCCTACCTCCTGGGGACGTTCCCGAGCGCGCTCCTGGTGGCCCGCGTCGGCGGCCACGACGTCCTGGCCGAGGGATCGGGCAACCCGGGGGCGTCCAACGTGGCCCGCCTGATGGGCTGGAAGGCCGGGCTGGTGGTGCTCGTCGCCGACTTCGCCAAGGGTGCGATCGCGAGCGGCATCGGGCTCGCGCTGGCGGGTCGGGGTGGGGCCTTTGCGCTCGGGATCGCCGCGGTCCTCGGCCACATGTTCCCCGTGACCCGGCGGTTCAAGGGCGGCAAAGGGGTGGCCACCGCGGGCGGGATGCTGGTCGTCCTCTATCCGGTGATCGTTCTCCTCCTCGCGATCATCTGGTTCCTCGTCGCCCGGGTGCTCAAGCTCGCGTCCGTCGCCTCGCTCCTCGGCGCGGTGCTCTTCCCGGTGCTGGTGGCCCTCGCCGGGTACGGCACCACCGAGGTCGTGATCATCGCGGCGCTCGCCCTCGTGGTGATCGCGCGGCACGCCGGAAACCTGCGGCGTCTGGTCCAGGGTCGCGAGCTGCGCACCGGTGACGGCGACGGCCGCCCCGAGGCACCCGCGTAGCCCGGTTCAACCTGGACGGGCGGCCTGCCGACAACTGGCCGAACCCCACTACCCTCGTACCCGGGGGGCGTGACGCGACGCGTGAGGAGACTTCGGCCATGACGAGCCCGGTCCGCAAGGCAGTGATCCCGGCCGCCGGGCTCGGCACCCGGTTCCTGCCGGTGACGAAGAGCCAGCCCAAGGAGATGCTGCCGGTCGTCGACAAGCCCTCGATCCAGTACGTGGTGGAGGAGGCGGTGCGCGCCGGCCTCACCGACATCCTGATCATCACCGGGCGGGGCAAGCGGGCGATCGAGGACCACTTCGACCGCAACTTCGAGCTCGAGTACTACCTGGAGCAGAAGGGTCGCGACGACCTGCTCAAGGAGGTCCAGGAGACGTCGGACCTCGGGAACATCCACTACATCCGCCAGAAGGACCCGCTCGGGCTCGGGCACGCGGTGTCCATCGCGCGCGAGCACGTGGGTGACGAGCCGTTCGCGGTGCTCCTCGGCGACGACATCATGGTGGACGAGTCCAGGCTCCTCCGCTCGATGCTCGACGTGCACGACCGCTACGGCCGTTCGGTGCTCGCGCTGATGGAGGTGACGCCCGACCAGATCTCGTCGTACGGGTGCGTGAAGCCCGAGCCCGTCGAGGAGGGCCTGGTGCAGGTGCAGTCCATCGTCGAGAAGCCGAAGAAGGAGGACGCGCCGTCCAACCTCGCGGTGATCGGCCGCTACGTCTTCACCCCCGAGATCTTCGACGCGCTCGACCGCATCGAGCCGGGCGCGGGTGGCGAGCTCCAGCTCACCGACGCGATCGGGCTGCTCAACGAGACCCAGACCGTCTACGGCCGGACGTTCGTCAACGGGCGTTACGACATCGGCCAGAAGGTCGACTTCCTGCGGGCGAACGTCGAGCTCGCGCTGGAGCGTCCCGACATCGGCCCCGAGCTGGAGCAGTTCCTCGTGGAGCTCCTCGCCCGGCGCGACTCTGCGTAGCGCTCGTCGCGGCCGGGGTCGCGGGCGTACCGTCGCACGGTGATCCCACTCGTTGACGTCCAGGCCGAGGTCCTGCGCTCGCTCATCCCGCTCGCGCCGGTGACCGTCCCACTCGAGGAGGCGCTCGGCCTGGTGCTGGCCGCACCGGTGGTCGCGACCGAGCCGGTGCCCCCGTTCGCGAACACGGCGATGGACGGCTACGCGGTCCGGGCGACGGACACCGCGGGCGCGTCGTCGGAGGAGCCGGTACGGCTGCGCGTCGTCGGTGACCTGCCGGCCGGTCATGCACCGACGGTCCGCGTGGGCCCGGGCGATGCGATCCGGATCATGACCGGCGCGCCGATCCCGGAAGGCGCGGACGCGATCGTCATGGTCGAGCGCACCGCGCGAGACGGGGACGACGGTGTCCTCGTGCACCTGCCGGCCGGCGAAGGTGACCACCTGCGCCCGGCCGGGGGCGACGTGGTCGCGGGCCAGCTCGTCTTCGAGGCCGGGAGGGAGCTCGGCCCCGCGCACCTCGGGGTGATCGCGAGCCTCGGGCTGGGCGAGGTCTCGGTCTTCCCGCGGGTGCGCGTCGGTGTGCTGTCCACCGGCGACGAGCTCCTCGAGGGCCCGGGCGAGCTCGCGCCGGGCCAGATCCGCGACTCGAACCGCCCGATGCTCCTCGCGATGCTCCGGGCGGCCGGCGCGGACGCGGTGAACCTCGGGATCGCGCGCGACGACGAGCAGTACGTCGAGCGCGTCCTCGTCGACGCGCTCGCGTCCTGCGACGCGGTGATCACGAGCGGCGGCGTGTCGGTCGGCGACTACGACGTGGTGAAGGCGGTGCTCGACCGCCTCGGCGTCCTGCAGTGGTGGCAGGTCGCGATCCGACCGGCCAAGCCGTTCGCGTTCGGGCTGCTTCGAGGCGTCCCGCTGTTCGGCCTGCCCGGCAACCCGGTGAGCTCACACGTGAGCTTCGAGCTGTTCGCCCGTCCCGCGCTGCGGAAGATGTCGGGCCACGTCGACCTCTACCGCCGCGAGGTGGATGCGATCGCGCTGAGTGCGATGCCGCGCCGCGCCGACGACAAGCTGCACCTCGACCGCGTGGTGGTGCGCTACGAGGGCGGGCGCTACCTCGCCGAGCGCAGCGGCGCGCAGGCGAGCAACGCGCTCGCGGCCATGGCGCTCGCCAACGGCCTCGCGCTCCTTCCCGACGGCGACGGCCCGAAGGCAGGAGACACGATCAGAGTGATGTTGCTGGACTGAGGAACGACGCGGGTCCCGAGCCGCAACGCACGTTCACCGTGGCCGGCCGCCGCGCGGGGAACGCAGGAGCGGAGGTCGAAGCGGGCACGAAGTGCGGAGACCGCAGCGACCGGACATGCCGGACGTGGGAGTGCCCGGGGTGTGAGCCCCGGGCACTCGCCTCCCTCGCGCAATCTGTCGTGCAGAGCTAGTTGGTGTGGTGCCCCCGCCCGCTGGTGCGGAGCAGGCCCCAGGCCGCGGCGGCGCACAGCGTGAGGAACACGCCGCTCATCGCCAGCACGATGCCCGGGCTCGATGTGTCGGGCAGTGCAGCTGCGGACGCCCCCGTCGCAGCTGCACCGCCCGTCACGGTCGCGGTCGCTGCGGTGGCCCCCGTCCGAACCACGCTGCTGACCGCGGCCGCGATCAATGAAGAGCTTCCGGCCGAGGCCTCCCCGCCCACCGCCGCGAGCTCCCGGTCGGAGGTTCGCGTCGTGGCGCCGGCCTCGGAGAAGGTCAGGGCGACGGCCATCGCGGAGAAGGAGAGCGCCGCCGTGCCGGTGAGGAGGAGCCGGCGTGCCGTGTTGTGGGAGGACCGTCGCATGAGCACCTCGGTGCGTCCATGAGCATCGGCGAGAACAAGCCCCAAGTGGCTGGGGCCGGTTTCGCACTGGCTCCCCGCAGGCTCATGCGACCAGAGTGGATCGCCTGCGGATCAACGCCTCCCCGAGGTGTGACCTGTCTCAGTTGTCAGTCCCGGTGCCCGCCTCCCAGCGGCACCGGCTGAGAACATCAAACCACTCAGCGCGCGGGAATGAAATAGGGCAAGCGACCCAAAAAGTGACGGACGCCACCCCAGCTTCCCGGGGAACCGGTACGAAGGGACCGAGCGCGTCGAGAACGGGGGCAGGTGTCGCGGAGCGGACCGGTCCCACCCACCCTCCACGTCCGCTCCGCGCCACCTGCCCCCTTCTCCAGTTGCCAACCCACCCGTTGGGCGGCCTGAGCGGGCCGAGGAGGAAGAGGAGCGCGCCGACGTACGCTGGGGTCGTGACCGCGACGCACGCACCGACTCCGGTGCCGCTGATCGACCCGTTCGCCCGGCGGGTCCACGACCTGAGGCTCTCGGTCACCGACCGCTGCAACTTCCGCTGCTCCTACTGCATGCCGGCCGAGGGGATGCGGTGGCTGCCCCGGTCCGAGGTGCTGACCTACGAGGAGCTGGCCCGGATCGCGCGGGTGTGCGTCGAGCGGTGGGGCTTCGACGGGATCCGGGTGACCGGTGGCGAGCCGACCGTCCGGGCCCACCTGCCCCGCCTCTTCGAGCTGCTCCGGCCCCTCGGGGTGGACCTGGCCATGACCACCAACGGCGTCCGGCTCGCCGAGCTGGCCCACGACCTCGCCGCGGCCGGCCTGGCCCGGGTGAACGTCTCGCTCGACACGCTCCACCCGGAGACGTTCCGGGTGCTGACCCGCCGGGACGAGCTCGACCGGGTCCTCGCCGGGATCGACGCGGCGCTCGACGCCGGCCTGAGCCCGGTGAAGATGAACGTCGTCGTGATCCGGGGGGTCAACGACCACGAGGTCGTGGACATCGCCGGGTTCGGCCGGGAACGGGGGATCGGGGTCCGCTTCATCGAGTTCATGCCCCTCGACGCCCCGGGCGACTGGTCGATGGCCCAGGTCGTGCCCTCCCAGGAGATCCTCGGGCGGATCGACGCCGTCTACCCGCTCGACCCGGGCACGGACGCCGCAGCAGGCGCCCACGTCGAGCCGGCCGCCCGGGTCCGCTACCGGGACGGGCGGGGCGACGTCGGGGTGATCGCCAGCGTGACCGAGCCGTTCTGCGAGAGCTGCGACCGGGTCCGGGTCACGGCCGACGGCAAGTTCCGGACCTGTCTGTTCGCGCTCGAGGAGACCGACCTGCGGGCGGTGCTCCGGGGCGGGGGCAGCGACGACGACCTCGCCGGCGCGATCGAGGGCTCGGTGGCCACGAAGTGGCGCGGGCACCGGATCGGGCAGGTCAGCTTCGTGCGGCCGTCACGATCGATGAGCCAGATCGGTGGTTAGCTCCGGAATCTAGACTCGCGGGATGGCATCGGAGTTCACGCACCTCGACCCGCTCGGCCGCGCCCGGATGGTGGACGTCTCGGCCAAGGATCCGAGCCACCGCCGGGCCGTGGCCCGCTGCCGGGTCCACATGGAGCCCGACACCGCATCCCGGATCGCCTCCGGGGCGATCACCAAGGGCGACGTGCTCGCGGTCGCCCGGGTGGCCGGGATCCAGGCGGCCAAGCAGACCGCCAACCTGCTGCCGCTCTGCCACCCGCTGCTCGTCGGCTCGGTGTTCGTCAACTTCCGGATCGAGGACCGTCACGTCGAGGTCGAGAGCCAGGTCGACACGTTCGACCGGACCGGGGTCGAGATGGAGGCCCTGACCGCGTGCACGATCGCCGCGCTCACCATTTACGACATGTGTAAGTCGCTCGATCGGGGTATGACAATTGGTGATGTGGCGCTCTGGGAGAAGACCGGAGGGCGGTCCGGCGTCTGGCGCCGCCCCGGTCGGGACGGCGACGACTTCGGTCTCTGAGCCGTCCCGCTGCTCCCGGCGCGCCCTTCGGGGCCGAAGTGACGAACGTACGTTCGGGGCTCGGCTCGACGCCGGAGAGAGGCCCGGTCTAGGGTCACCCCCGGTTCTGCGGAGTGCGGAGAGGCTGGGAATCCACCCCTTCTCGCCTCCTGCTTGTTAGCGTCCGCCTCACGGAAAGCGACAGGGAGCCTTGGCGATTCCGGTACTTCTGGTTCTTGCGGTGCTGTGGGGAGCGTTCTTCCTGTGGCCCATCCTCTCCGGTCGGAGCTCCGGCCGGCGGGCCGATTCGATCGGCGACTTCACCTACCGCCTGGGAGTGATCGGCAAGACCGGGGGACACCGTCGGCGGCGCGAGGCGCCCGCCGCGATCCCCGTCGCCATGCCGCCGTCGATCCCGCCGGCCCGCCCGCTCGGCAAGCCCGGCGGTCCCGGCGCGGCGTCCGTCGCCCGGCCCGGCGCGATGAGCCGGGCCCAGCGCCGCCGCCGTGACGTCCTGCTGATCCTGGGCGTCGGCGTGCTGAGCTCCCTGCTGCTGGCGATCGTCGCCGGGAACCCGCTCTTCTACCTCGTGCAGGCCATGACCGACGTGCTGCTCGTCGGGTACCTGGTGCTGCTCGTGCGGATGAAGCAGGTCGCAACCGAGCGCCGGGCCAAGGTCCACTACCTGCCCGCGCCGGCGTCGGCGCCCGCACCCTCGCTGGTGCTGCGGCGCAGCAGCGTCTCCAGCTAGCCGCCACGGCGTCCGAACCGCCCGTGGAGCGGGCCGAGGAAATCGCGGCGGCGGGGGCGACGCTCCGCGTCGTGCTCGACGAGAAGCACCGGGCCCGTGAGGTGACCCTCGGCGCGTCCCGTTCCACGATCCAGTGCTCGGCCGCGTCGATCCGGGCGACCCAGCGCGGTGAGTACGCCCGCGCCGAGGAGCTCGCCGCCGAGGCCGCCGCCCACCTCGCGCGCGCCGACGAGGCCGTGGCCGGTCACCTCGACGTGCGCCACGGCGGGTACCTGCACGACGCGAAGAAGGAGTACGCGGAGGCGCGCATCACGCTCGCGTTCGTGCGCGGGGACGCGCTCCCCATGCCCGACGCGCTCGGGGTCGAGCCGCCCGCGTACCTCAACGGGCTGGCCGAGGCCGCAAGCGAGCTGCGGCGCCACATCCTCGACTGCCTGCGCGCGGACCGGCTCGAGCGGGCCGAGGTGCTGCTCGCGACGATGGACGACGTCTACGCGTTGCTCGTGACCGTCGACTACCCCGACGCGATCACCGGTGGGTTGCGACGTACGACGGACGCGTTGCGTGCCGTCATCGAGCGGACGCGCGGCGATCTGACCAACGCGCTCGTCGCCGCGCGCCTGCGCAACGCGATCGAACGTGCCGACGACGACGGTCGCAGGTAGGATCGGGCGAAGCGGACAAGGGGGCCTTGTGGTGACGATCCGTCGAGCCGCGCTCGTCGTGGTCATGGTGCTGGTGGCGGCATCGTGCGCGCATCTCCGGGGTGGGGGTCCCGGCAACGAGGGCCTGGTGGTGCGCGTCGGGGTTCCCGCGGCCGCCGGTGCCCGGACGGTGACGGTGAGCGCACCGCGCCCGGAGACCGGGCTGCGGGCGACGGTCTGGATGGACAAGCCCGTCGGCGCGGCGGTCGCGAGCGGCCTGCTGCCGCTCACCTTCACGCTGCCCGGCGACGCGGTCCGGCCCGGGGTCCACTCGGTGGTCGCGCTCGCGCACTCGCACTCGGGGACCCGCTTCGGCGTCGCGTTCGTCGACGGCTCGCTGCGGATGAACCAGGTGCAGGTGCTCGGCTCGCACAACAGCTACCACGTGGCACCGACCGCGCCGCCGTGGAACGGCGTCGCGGAGTGGCAGTACAGCCACGACCCACTGAACGTGCAGTTCCAGTCCGAGGGCATCCGCCAGATCGAGCTCGACGTGTACGCGGACCCGAACGGCATCCGGGTCGTGCACGTGCCGGACGCAGACTTCGGCACGACGTGCTCCCTGTGGGTGCAGTGCCTGCAGGTCGTGAAGACGTGGTCCGACGCCCACCCGAAGCACATGCCGATCACGATCCTCACCGAGCTCAATGACACGAGCTACAACCTGCCGACGCCGATCCTGCCGTGGACCGGTCCGGCGATGGACCAGCTCGACGCGGAGATCCGCTCGGTGTTCCCGGCGAAGGACGTCATCACTCCCGACTCCGTGCGGGGACGTCACGCGACGCTGGCGGAGGCGGTCACGACCGCCGGCTGGCCCACGATCGACTCGGTGCGGGGCAAGGTGATGTTCGTCATGGACAACGGGGGCTCGTACCGCGACACCTACACCGCGGGCCACCCGACGCTCGAGCACCGGGAGATCTTCACCAACTCCGAGGTCGGGCGGCCCGATGCCGCGTTCATCAAGCTCAACGACCCGATCGGTGACAACGCGACGATCCGGTCGGTCGTCGCGGCCGGCTACGTGACCCGGACGCGGGCCGACGCCGACACCCACGAGGCCCGCGCGAACAACACGGTGCCCCGGGACGCCGCGATCGCGAGCGGCGCGCAGTGGGTCAGCACGGACTACGAGGTGCCGGGGCGCGCCTACGGCCAGCCATACTTCGTGTCGATCCCCGGCGGCACCCCCGCGCGCTGCAACCCGATCAACGCGCCCTCGTGGTGCACGTCCGGCGAGATCGAGTCGCTGGCCCCGTAGGGCTCGGGCCGGGGAGCGAGAGCCCGGGTTTGGTAGCCTCGACGTTCCTTCGGGGGTGTAGCTCAGTCCGGTAGAGCGCTACGTTCGCAACGTAGAAGTCGTGGGTTCAAGTCCCATCACCTCCACTGACTGCCCGACTGTCGAAGCCGCAGGTCAACCGGTCGGCACCACGTCCACCCGGGTGATCGACGGCTCGCGGGCGCGTAGCTCGCGGTCGATGTCCGTAACCAGGTGCTCGACCGCGGCGCCGTCGAGGGTGTCGTCGATGTCCACCCGTGCGACGACCAGGATCTCGTCCGGGCCCGTGAAGAGCGCGATGAGACTGCGGACGGCCACCACCCCGGGCCATCCGGCGATGAACGCGCGGATGCGCTGCTTGCCGGCAGGCGAGACCTCCTGGCCTACGAGAAAGTCGCGGTTGCGCTCGACCAGGAACACCGCGACGGTGCCCAGGACGAGTCCGATGCCGATCGACGCGAGGGCGTCGGGGGTCGTCGACCCGGTCGCCTGCTGCAGAGCGATGCCGGTTGCCGCAATCGCGTTGCCGATGAGGGCGGCGGCGTCCTCGGCGAACACCGCGCGCGTGGTGGGATCGGATGTCATCCGCACCTGCTCGAGCAGCTCTCGCGCCCGGGCCTGCGCCTCGTGGCTCAGCTGGCGTCTCGCTCGGAGGAACGAGACCAGGTCCAGGAGGACGGCGACGGCGAGCACGACGTAGGCCACGGCGAACGACTCCGCGGGGGTCGGGTTGAGCAGCTCGCGGACCCCCTCGTACACGGCCAGCACCGCGCCGACGACGAAGACCCCGATCGCCGCCAGAAGCGCCCAGAAGTACGCCTCGCGCCCACGGCTCAACCCGCTCGGCCCGGCGGGCCGACCGCTCCGATGGTGCGCCACGAGGAGCAGCACGCTGTTGCCGGTGTCCGCGGCTGAGTGCACGGTCTCCGCGAACATCGCCGTGGCCCCGGTGATGATGGCGGCGGCGAGCTTGGCCACGACAACGCCTAGGTTCGCGAGCAGGGCAACTACGAGGGTACGTGCGCTCTCGTCGTCTGACGGCACCGCTTCATCGTGCCAGCCTGCACGACACCATGAGATATGCCCGGGGGGACATCAAGCGAGCGCCGCGTTCCGAGTTCGAGCGCGCGCCCACGACGGTTCCCCGCGCACCTGCGCCGCAGCGGCGATCTGCATCTCGCCGTCGCGTCGATTTGGGGGTTGCGTTCTCACATGGTGCAGCGCATTGTCCTCAGAGGGCTGGAGTGAAGTCAGGGAATGAAGGGTCTCTGCGCGCTGCGGTCTGACGATCACCAGCCCGTGTTCCGTCCCTCCCGCACGAAAGGACGCGGCATATGGCGCTCTCGGACCAACTCACCAAGCTCGCTGCCAAGGCCAGGGAGGCCGAGGACCGAGCGGCAGCGGCGAAGACCAAGGCGAAGGCCGAGCTCGAGCAGGATGTGAAGCAGGCACGCGAATCGGCCCAGGCGCAAGCCGACCAGCTCCACAAGAACGCCGAGACCGACAAGGGAAACCTCTCGGTCTGGTGGGACGACATGCAGCGTTCGTGGCACCAGCACCTCGACACGATTCGAAAGCACGTCGATGAGCGGCGAGCCACCCACGATCTGAATTCCGCACAGAGAAACGCCGACAGCGCCGAGGAAGACGCCGCGTTCGCGATTGACTACGCGTACGGGGCGATCGACGAAGCCGAGTACGCAGTGCTCGACGCCACCCTCGCACGAATGGATGCCGACGAGCTCGCGGCGGGCGCCAAGGCCTGAGCCACCCGTCGCCGCGCAGCCTCAGCAGCGACACACACGACGAACCGGAATCGAAACGAGCACCTCGCGTCCTCGGCGCGTGCAGTGGCGTCTCGCGTTCGCGGGGAAGGCGGCGACATGACGAGCGAACCGATCCGCGATCCACACACCGACCATCTCCTCACGCCCGCGAACAGCGCCCTCGTCATCATCGACTACCAACCGGTGCAGGTCGGGTCGATCAGGTCCATGGATCGCGACATACTCGTCGCGAACATCGTGCGCGTCGCGCGGATTGCGTCGCTGTACCGGTTACCCATCGTCCTCACCACCGTCAACGTGAAGACGGGAGCCAACCAACCGACGATCGACCGGTTGCGCCAGCTGCTGCCTGGACTCGAAGAGATCGACCGCACGACGATGAACTCGTGGGAAGACGTTGCATTTCATGACGCCGTCCTCGCGACCGAGCGCAAGAAGCTGATCATGACTGCGTTGTGGACCGAGGTATGCCTGGCGTTCCCCGCACTCGACGCCATGCGCGACGGATTCGAGAGCTATCCCGTCGTGGACGCCGTCGGCGGCACATCTCTCGAGGCACACCGAGCCGCGATCGACCGGGTCACGCAAGCCGGCGCGAAACCAGTCAGCTGGGTTCAACTGCTCTGTGAGCTCCAACGCGACTGGGCTCGCACCGAAACGGCAGCCGAGTTCGCGGACATCCTCTTTCACAGCACATAGAGGGGCGCGCCGATCGCCGACGTCGGTCTGCACCATGACGAAGGACCTACAAGCCGAAGGCGTGCACCTTGCCGTCGGCGGCTCCCGCATACACCAGTCCCGTGGCGACCTCGACGGGTCCGGCCGCGCTCCCGACGTTCGTGTCCCACAGCGCGCCGCACACGCGGGTGGTCGCCGAGCAGCTCGTTGACCCGGCCGCGTCGTAGGCCTGCACCGTGCCGTCGGCCGCGCTCACGAACACGAGTCCGTTCGCCACGGCCGGAGCGCGGACACCGGTTCCGACCTGCGCGACCCAGAGCTGGTGGCAGACCTTCGGCGTCCCGGAGCAGTTCGTCGACCCGTGGAGGTCGTACGAGCGCAGCTGCGTTCCGACCGCCCGGTAGACGCGACCGTTGGCGATCGCCGGTGCTGCGTCGGCGCCGGCGCCGGTCCACGGATCGCTGACCCACAGTGGCTGACACGTCTTCGGCGCGCCGGAGCAGTTCACCGTGCCCGCGGCGTCGAAGGCTTCGAGCTTCGCCCCGCTGGGCGTCTTCACGCCGATCACGACCACACCCTCGGTCGCCGCGATGCCGACGCCACCGACCCCGTCGAGCGTGGCCGACCACAGCAGCGTCCCGCTCCCGATCGTGCCGTCGAAGGCCCGGAGCGTCGCGTTGGCCCCGACCGGGCTGTACGCCCCGAAGATGCGGTTCCCGCCGACGGCCGCAACGTCGGTGACACCGCCGTCCGGTCCGGCTCCCAGACCCCCGGCTCCGGTCCAGACCAGCGGACAATCGGCCGGCGCGGGCGGGCAGGGGGTGGGATAGCCGTCGAGAAACAAGGTCTCGCCACCGTGCGGGGCGAAGATCGGGCGAGCAGTGATGTGCAGCGCACCCGGGCTCGTCGGACCGACAGGCGCGGAGCCGACGGCTTCCTGCCAGACCTGCCGGCAGACCTTCGGAGTGCCGGCGCAGTCGACGGTCCCGTCTGCGTCGTACGCGTTGAGCCCGCGATACAACGCTGCACCGATCACGTCCGGATCGCCGTCCGTGTCGAGGCTCCACTGCGGCAGGCAGGCTCGCGGCGCGGTGCTGCTGCAAGCCGCGACGCCGGCGGCGTCGTAGGTGCGCATCGGCGACCCACTCACGTACAGATGCCCGCGCGAGACGACGAACTTCGGGATGGCGTTGGTCGTCGCCGACGCGGCGGCGAACTGCGGCGCCAGCCGGTCGACGTTCGTCCCGGAGATCGTCGACTCGAAGGCGTTGTTGCCGGTGTTCGCGGCGTCGAAGCGCGGACGTGCCCAGGCACAGCCGGCGAGCACCAGGGCCACCGCCGCTACGACCAGCGCTCGTCGCAACTTCACCTCCCGGAACGACCGCTCGAGATGCTTCCACAGGCTCCGCCGAGGTTCCATCGGGGCGTGGCGGACCCGTTGTCGTCCGCTCGCAACGATGAACCGCCCGAAACGTCCGTATCCTCCCGTTGCCAGAGTGACCCAGGGACTACAGCGGGAGCCTCCGGAGGTCGAAACAGAGCGAATGCGGCCCCGTTCGTTGACGATTCCGGCGCTGGTGGCGGCGTTCGCACTGACGGTCGCGGCCTGCGGCGGCGGCAGCGGCGGCGGGACGGAGACGACCACGGCCGCGGGCAGCCCGAAGCGCGGCGGCTCGGTCACGTACGCGCTCGACGGCAAGACCACCAGCTTCTGCATGCCGAGCGCGCAGCTCGCGCTGGCCGGGACGATGATCGCGGGCGCGGTCTACGACACGCTGACGGTCCCGACGCGTGACCCGTTGAAGTACGCGCCGTACCTCGCGAAGGATGTGGAGCCGAACCCGACCTACGACCAGTGGACCATCGTCCTGCGTCCGGGGGTCAGGTTCCAGGACGGGACACCGGTCAATGCCGCGGCGGTGAAGCAGAACATCGACGCGTGGCGCACGGGCACGGTCCTCCAGTTCATGTACGGCAACATCGCCGACGTGACGACCCCGAACGACACGACGGTGGTCGTCACGATGAAGACACCGTGGGTCGCATTCCCCGCGTGGCTCTGGAACATCGGTCGCGTCGGCATCGCCGCACCCGCGCAGCTCGAGGCGGGCGCCGCGTGCGCGACCAAGCTGATCGGATCGGGGCCGTTCGAGGTCACGCGCTTCGACCCGTCCACCGGTGACGTCGCGACGGAGAAGAACCCGAGCTACTGGCGGGCGGGCTTCCCGTACCTCGACCACCTGAACTTCAAGGTCCAGCAGGGTTCCGACAACCGCGTGAACGGGCTGCAGGGCGGCCAGTTCGACATCATGTCGGACTCGAGCGGCGCCGCCTACGAGACGGTGAAGACCCTGCCGGACATCACGAGCCAGGTGGCACCCGCCGGGCGGCGCGAGCTCGGCATGGTCCTGCTCAACGTGACCCGGGCGCCCCTGACCGACCTCGCGATCCGCAAGGCGATCGTGGAGGGCACGGACCGCGACGCGTTGAACGAGATCGCGAACAAGGGGAGCTTCACGCTCACCGACCAGGTGGTGGACAAGGACGTCATGGGGTACCTCGCCCGCCCCGGGTTCCCGAAGTACGACCCCACGGCGGCCAAGAAGAACGTCGCAACCTGGAAGCGCGCGCACGGTGGCAGGACGCCGACCTTCAACCTCCAGTCGCCCGCCGACGAGATGAACAAGGCGCTCGCCCAGGAGATCAAGCGCCAGCTGGCCCAGGTCGGCATCACCGTGAACCTCCCCGCGCCGGTCGACCAGGCGACGATCATCAGC
>DASXYP010000022.1:0-65679 GCA_036502405.1 Acidimicrobiia bacterium | reverse complement strand
CGAGCCACCGGCGCCGATCACCGCGTCGCGAATGCCGGCCAGACGGCCGACCGCCCGCGCCCCGGGGTTGTTCGCACCCGAGCCGAACATCACCGCGAGGCTCGGCCCCGGCGCGACCATGAGCGCGATGCCGAGTCCCACCCTCGAGCGGGCGATGTAGGTGCCGATCTGCCGGTTGTCCATCAGGTCCCCCGGACCGGGAGCCCGGCCGCTTCGTAGACCGCGTCGACGACGCGCATGTTGGCGATCGAGTCCGAGGGTGGCGTGAGCACGGGTCCGCCGCGCAGCACTGCGTTCGCGAACGCCTCGAGCTGGTACGTGTACGTCGGCTTCTTCGCGCCCTCGACCCGGACCCGTCGCTTCGATCCGCCGGTACGCACCGTCATGCGGTAGCCCATCTGCGGACCGGTCGGGTTGAACACCGTGAGCGTGCCGAGGTCCCCGGTGACCTTCACCCCGATCTTGAGGAGCGTGGTCGAGAGGAGCGCGCACGTCATCGTGCCGCTCAGGCCGTCCGGGTAGCTGAGCTCGGCCCGCACCCACCGATCCACGTTCGGCTTCACCGTCTTCGCCCGCGCGCTCACCACGCGTGGCTCGGCCCCCGCGACGAGCCGGTTCATGTGGATCGCGTAGCAACCGACGTCCATGACCGCGCCGCCGGCGAGGTCGTAGCGGTAGCGGATGTCCTTGGGCAACGGCAAGGGGATGCACATCGAGGTCTCGATCCGCCGCAGCTCACCCAGCTCCCCCGACTGTGCGATCTGGCGCATGCGCTCCGCGACCGGGTGGTATCGGTAGTGGAACGCCTCCATGACCACCAGCGGCGTCCCAGCGGCCAGCGCGGCCACGCGCTCGGCCTCGGCGGCGTTCGCGGTGAAGGGCTTCTCGCACAGGACGTGCTTGCCCGCTTCGAGCGCCCGCGAGGTCCACTCGGCGTGCAGGCCGTTGGGCAGCGGGTTGTAGACCGCGTCGACGTCCGGGTCCTCGATCAGTGCGGCGTAGTCGTCGAGCACGCGGGGGATCGCATGCTTCGCCGCGAACTTGCCTGCCCGATCGCGGTCACGAGCCGCGACCGCGACCAGGTCCACGTCCAGGACCTGGCGGGACGGGCGCACCAGCGCGGGCGGCGTGATCCGCGCCGCGCCGAGGGTTCCGAACCGCACCTGCTCCATGGGCCGGACCCTACCCGGGCGTCCCCCCGATCCCCGAGGTCAGGTGTACCGGGTGATCGAGCCCGTGCGCCGGAACCGGCTGAGCATGCGCACGACGTACCAGAGCGACAACGCAGCCAGGACCGCGGTCGTCGCTGCGGCAATCGCGAGCTGGCCCCACGCGACGCCGTGCCCGTCGACCAACGCGCGCAGCGCGATGAACGCGTGCGTCGTCGGCAGCGCCTGCGCGATCGGCTGCAGCGCGGCCGGCAGCGCGTCCACCGGGTAGAAGACGCCGGACAGCGGCATCACCACGAACATCACGCCCCAGGCGAGCGCCTCGGCCCCGGCGCCGTACCGGAGGACGATCCCGATGACGAACATGGAGATGCACCACCCGACGAGCAGCAGCACCGCGGCGATCGGGACGAGGCCGAACCCGAGCGACCAGACGTCGAACGAGTAGAAGACGAGCGCACCGACCGCGAGGACAGTGACGCCGATGACGAGCTTGAGCATGCCGAACAGCGCCACGCCGCCGACGTACTCGACCTCGCGCAGCGGCGTCACCATCAGGTTCAGGAGATTCCGGGACCAGGTCTCCTCGAGGAAGCCGGTGCTCACCGCGATCTGCGACTGGTACACGACGTGCCACAGCACGATGCCCGAGAGCAGGTACGCGGCGGCACGGTCTCCCGACGACGTGTTCCCGGTCGACACGTAGGTCGCGAGCGCGCCGAAGAGGAGCACGTCGACGAGAGGCCACAGCGTGACGTCGAAGAGCCGGTGCGGACTGCGAGCGAGCACGTACGCGTGCCGGCGAGCCACGGCGCGGACGCGCAGCCAGGTGAGCGCAGCGCCATGGACACGATCGTCTTCGCCACCGGCCGCGACCACCGGCTCGGGCACGCTCACAGCGCGTGATCCGTCTGCTGGGTGGACGGCTGCTCCTGCTCCGGGAGCCGCTCTTCAGCGAGGTGGAGGAACACTCCTTCGAGGTCCGACCGGCCGAACCGCCGGGTCACCTCGTCGGGCGTGCCGTCGGCGACGACGCGACCCTTCGACAGGAAGACCACGCGCTCGCAGAGCCGTGAGACCTCAGCCATGTCATGGCTCGTCACGAGCAGCGAGGTGCCGACCTCCTCGCAGAGCGCGGCAAGGCCGGTGCGGACGCGCTGCGCCACGTCGGGGTCGAGCGACGCAGTCGGCTCGTCGAGCACCAGCAGCCGGGGCTGGTGCAGCGTGGCCCGCACGATGCCGACGAGCGTGCGCTGGCCGGACGAGAGCTCGGTCCCCATCGCGTCGGCGAGGTGCTCGACGCGGAAGCGGGCCAGCCCGGCCTCGATCGCCGGCTCGGGGTCGGCCAGCCCGTAGAGGTTCCCGTAGAGGCGCAGGTACTCGCGCACCCGCAGCCGCTCGGCGAGTGGCAGGTAGCCGGCCGCGAACCCGACGTGCTCGGCCGCCCGGCTCCGCTGGCGGTCGAGCGGCCGGCCGCAGACCACGACCGAGCCTTCGTCCGGCGACACGACCCCGAGGACCATCAGGAGCGTGGTCGTCTTGCCGGCGCCGTTCGGCCCGAGCAGGCCGACCCGCTCGCCCTCTTGGACGACGAGATCGACGCCGTCGACCGCACGGGCGCGGCTGTAGTCCTTGACCAGCCCGCGGGCCTCGAGCACGGTCGCCATGAGCCGATGCTCGCAGCCTCCGGGGCCCGGGGCCAATGACTTTCGAAGCGATCGGTCCCCCTAGGCTGCGTGGTCGTGACCGACTTCGCCGGGGACACCACCACCGAGCTGCAGCGCAAGGCCAAGGCGCTCTCGGTCGTCGCGCTGATCGAGACCTGCAGCTACCTGCTGCTCTTCTACATGTGGCAGATCGCGAAGACCGATGTCGGCACCGCCATCGTCGGCTCGCTGCACGGGATGATCTGGCTCGCGTTCTGCGCCATGGTCATCATGATCGCCCCCGCGCTGCGCTGGACGTGGCTCTACTGCGCGGTGGTCATCGTGACGGGCCCCATCGGCGCGGTCATGGTCTGGTACCGGCTCCGCCACGGAGTCCCGGACGAGCAGCTGACCTAGCCGACGATCTCCGGCGGCCCCACCGAAGGTCTCCGCCGCTCGATCGCCATCGCGCGGCTGCACGGCGAGCGGCGGCGGATCAGCCGACTCGAGGTGTGGACGGGTCGGCGACGCGCACGATGAGCTTGCCGCGGTGGTCGCCGGTGAACAGGCGGTTGAGCGTCGCCGGTGCGTGCTCGAGCCCGTCGACCACCTCGACCGAGTACTTGACCCGGCCGTCGGCCACGAGCCCGACGAGCTCCATGATCGCCTCCGGGAACCGGTCGAGGTAGTCGAGGATGATGAAGCCCTCCATGCGACCACGCTGCATGATGAGCGCCTTGTAGTTCTTCAGCCCGCCGCTCTCAGCGCGCGTGTACTCAGAGATCGCACCGCACATGACGATCCGTGCACCGATGCTGATCTGGCTCAGCACCGCGTCGAGGATCTCGCCCCCCACGTTGTCGAAGTACACGTCGATCCCGTCCGGGCAGAGCTCGCGCAGCCTCGCGTCGACGTCCTCGGTCTTGTAGTTGATGCACGCGTCGAACCCGAGGTCCTCCACGACCCAGCGGCACTTGTCGTCGGTGCCCGCGATGCCCACGACCCGACCTGCGTCCCTGACCCGCGCCAGCTGGCCCGCGACGGACCCCACCCCGCCCGCCGCGCCCGAGACCACGACCGTCTCACCCGGCTCCGGACGCCCGATCTCGAGCAGGCCGAAGTAGGCCGTGACCCCGGTCCCCCCGTAGATGCTCAGGAGGTCCTCGGCCGGGATGCCGGGCGGGACGACCTGCGCGCCGTCCTCGTTCGTGACGGTCCAGTAGTCCTGCCACCCGGGCATGCCCATCACGAGGTCGCCCACCTTGTAGGCGTCGTCGCGGCTCTCGACGACCTCACCCAGTCCGGCCGCCCGGACCACGTCGCCGAGCCGGATGGCCGGGAGGTACGAGTCCTCCTCGCGCATCCACACTCGGTTCGTCGGGTCCACCGAGAGCGAGAGCACCCGAACCAGCACCTCGCCGTCGCGGATCGCGGCGACGCCCTCTTCGACGCGTTCGAGGCACTCCTCCGTGACCAGCCCGTCCGGGCGCGCACGCAGCAGGATCCGTCGGTTCGGCGTCATGGCCCCAATCTGTCACGCGCCCGTAGAGTGCGCACCCATGGAGCAGCTCGAGGGCAAGGTCGCGGTGGTCACCGGCGGGGCGAGCGGGATCGGCTTCGGCATGGCCGAGGCGTTCGCAGCCGAGGGCATGAAGGTGGTCCTGGCCGACATCGAGGCGGACGCGCTGGCCGAGGCGGCCGGCAAGCTGCGGGCGGGTGGCGCCGACGTGCTCGACGTCCTGACCGACGTGTCGGACGAGGACCAGATGATCGACCTCGCCACCAACACGTACACCCATTTCGGCACCGCGCACATCGTCTGCAACAACGCCGGCGTCGGTGGCGGCGGGGGCCTCATGTGGGAGATCCCGCAGTCGGGCTGGGACTGGGCGTTCAACGTCAACTTCTGGGGCGTCGTGAACGGGATCCGCGCGTTCGTGCCGCGGCTTGTCGAGCAGCAGGAGGGCCATGTCGTCAACACGGCGTCGGTCGCAGGCCTGAAGGCGCTCCCGTTCATGAGTCCCTACACCGCCACCAAGCATGCGGTCGTGGGTGTCTCGGAGGCGCTCGCGCTCGAGCTGGCCATGACGGGCTCGCCGGTGAAGGTCGCCGTGCTCTGCCCCGGCTTCATCCGGACCCGGCTCCACGAGTCGACGCGGAACTGGCCCGCGTCGCTCGGCGAGGCACCCGACGTCGAGAGCTCGGGGATCGGCGAGATCGTGCGCGGGCTCGTCGAGGGCGGCAAGGACCCGGCGGAGCTCGCGGCGCGCGTCGTCGCCGCGGTGCGGGCAGACCAGTTCTTCATCCTCAGCGACGACGCGCACGCACGCGTGCCCGCCACCCGTGCGGAAGAGGCGCGCACGGGCGGGCAGCCGACGGTCCCCGACGTCAGCGACCTCTGAGCCGGACGCGCACGCGGATCAGGGCAGGCCGGCGCCCGGGACGTCGACCTCGCACATCTCGATCGCGCCCCGCCGCTCATCGGTGTGCGCCGGATCGTTGGTGTCTGCGGCGCAGACGAACAGCGTCGTGCGATCGACGCCGCCGAGCATGCACGCGTAGGCACCGTTGCGGTCGACGTGGACCTCGTCGGTCACCTCGCCGCCTTCGCGCACGCGCAGGACCCGCCCCGTCAACGGGCACGCGGACCAGATCGCACCCTCGGCGTCGAGGCAGATCCCGTCGGGGACCGCTCCGACGAGCTTCGCCCACTCGCGACGGTTCGAGAGCTCGCCGTCCGCGGCGACGTCGAACGCGGTCAGGCAGCCGCCGTAGCTCTCCCCCACGACGAGCGTCGCGCCGTCGGGCGTGATGACCGTCCCGTTGGGAAAGCGCAGGTCCGGCACCGCAAGGTGCACGGAGCCGTCCACATCGACGCGCATCATCGCCGCGGGAGTCACCTCGGCATGCCCGTCCAGGTCGAAGCCGAAGTTGCCCACGTACGCTCGGCCGGTCGCGTCGACCACCATGTCGTTGCAGTGCCAGGTCGCGAGCTCCGAGAGGTCGGCGACCTCGGTCAGGCCGTCGGCGTCGAGCCGCAGGAGCCGGCGGTCCTCCATCGAGACCACGAGCATCCGACCGTCCGGGAGCCACCCGAGCCCGGACGGGCCGTGCGGCACCTCGACGATCGTCTCCACCACCCCGTCGGTGCCGATCGCCAGCACCCTTCGGTCGTGCTGGTCCGAGCACCAGAGGCGCCCGTCGTGCCAGCGCGGGCCCTCCGGGAACCGCAGTCCCTCGACCAGGATCGTCGTCGTCCGCTCGGCCATCGGGCGGACAGTAGGGCCGACGGGTGCGCCCGCGCTACCGGGCGCGCGCTACCGGGCGATCGCGCCGAAGCGGCCGGCCTGGAAGTCGTCGACGGCCTGCGCGAGCTCGGCCTTGGTCGACATCACGAACGGGCCGTAGCGCGCGATCGGCTCGCGGAGGGGCTCTCCCGCGAGCAGGAGCACGTCCCGCGTGGTCCGCTCGTCGTCGTTGACGAGCTCGACGACGTCTCCGTCGTGCGCGAGCACGGTGAGCTCGCCTTCACCGGCGCCGCTGATCCCGTACACGATCGCGTTCCGAGAGGCGGGGATCGGCACTTCGAAGCGAGTGCCGGCCGGGAGGGACACGTGGAGGTACGTGACCGGCGTGCGCGTCTTGACCGCTCCCTTGACCGAACCGACCCGTCCCGCGATCACGCGCACGACGACCCCGTCGTCGCGCTCGACCTTCGGGATCTGCGCGGCCGTGAACTCCTGGTAGCGCGGGGCGACCATCTTGTCCTTCGCCGGCAGGTTCACCCAGAGCTGGAACCCGTGGATCCGGCCGCCGTCACGGCGCAACGACTCCACCGGCTCCTCGGAGTGGATCACGCCCGAGCCCGCGGTCATCCACTGCACGTCGCCGGGTCCGATGCGACCGGCGTGGCCCGCCGAGTCCTCGTGCTCCATGGTGCCTTCGAGCATGTAGGTCACGGTCTCGAAGCCGCGGTGCGGGTGGTCGGGCGCGCCCTTGGCCTCGCCCGGCGCAAGGTCGACCGGGCCCATGTGGTCGAGGAGCAGGAACGGGTCCACCTGCTCCAAGGCGGCGGTCGGGAACGGCCGGCGCACCTCGAACCCGCCGCCCTCGAGCTGACGGATGGCGGGGATCACCGCCTCAACCGTTCGGGTACCGGTCTCGCTCATCGCTTCGCTCCCTCGTGGGTCTTGGCCCTCAACCCCCTTCAACGATTGCCGATTCCCGAGCCCTTTCGCTGTCGGGCCGCGCTAAGCTCTCGTCTCCACACTCCATACCCACTCCGAGCTCCCCCGCCACAATTCGGGTCGCTCCGGTCTCCGCACTCCGTGCCCGCTCCGACCTACGCCGGCACCACCCCGGGTCGCTCCGGTCTCCGCACTCCGTGCCCGCTCCGACCTACGCTCCGGCCGGTGGATGCGCTGCACTTCTACGGGCTCGAGGCGACCGAGGATCCCAACTTCTGGCGACTGCCGGTGGTGCCGACCCTGTGCTCCGGCCTCGGCGCGCTCTTCGGCGGCTGCGGACTCGGCGCCTGCGTCGAGGCGCTCGAGCGGGTCACCGGGCGACCGCTCGTCTGGGCCACGGGCCAGTACCTCTCCTACGCGCGCCCCCCGTCGGTCATGGACATCCGGATCAACGAGGTCGTGCGCGGCCACCAGATCTCGCAGGCCCGGGCGGTCGGATCGGTCGACGGCGACGAGATCCTGACCGTCAACGCCGCACTGGGCGACCGGGACATCGCCTACCACGGCGAGTGGGCGGTCCGGCCGGACGTCCCGCCCCCCGAGGAGTGCCCCCCGCGCGAGATCCTCGAGCGCCACGAGGGCACGATCATGGACCGCATCGAGATGCGGATCGCGTCGGCGCGCACCTTCGACGAGCTCGACGGCACCCCCGGCGACGGCCGAAGCGCGCTGTGGGTGCGGCTCCCGGGCGTGCTCGAGATGTCCGCGGCCTCGCTCGCGATCGTCGGCGACTACGTGCCGTTCGGGATCTCGCAGTCGCTCGGGCACCGTGCCGGCGGCAACAGCCTCGACAACACGTTGCGCATCGCGAGTCGCACGCCGACCGACTGGATCCTCGCCGACATCCGGGTGCACGCGGTCGCCCACGGGTTCGGGCACGGCCTCGTGCACCTCTGGGCGTTCGACGGCACCCTGCTCGGCACCGCGAGCCAGTCGACCATCGTGCGGGCGTGGCGCGAGGGTCCCGACCTCCCGCGCGGTCCCCGCGCCTGATCCGGAAGGCAAGCGACAGATGACGCAGCACCGCTGGGGCATCACGGTCCCGTTCGCCGGCGTCCCGCTCCGGGACCACCAGTCCTGGTTCCAGGAGCTCGAGGACCTCGGCTTCACCGACATCTGGTCGAGCGAGGCCGGAGGCCACGACGCGTTCACCGTGCTCGCCCTGGCCGCGGCCTGGGCGCCCGGGCTGCGGCTCGGCCAGGCGGTCGTCCCCGTGTACACCCGCGGACCCGCACTCCTCGCGCAGACGATCGCCAGCCTGGTCGAAGCCGCGCCGGGACGCGTCGCGGTCGGTCTCGGCACGTCGTCCAACGTCATCGTGGAACGGTGGAACGGCATCCCGTTCGAGCGCCCGTACCACCACGTGCGCGACACGCTGCGGTTCCTCCGCGCTGCGCTCACCGGCGAGAAGGTCACCGCCGAGTACGACACCTTCGAGGTGAAGGGCTTCCGTCTGGGCGTCCGCGTCGAGCAGCAGCCGCCGATCCTCGTGGGCGCGCTCCAAGCCGGGATGCTTCGCCTCGCGGCGCGCGAGGGGGACGGCGCGATCATCAACTGGCTCGGCGCCGACGACGTGCGCACCGTCGCCCCCATCGTCCGGGAGGGCGGCGAGGACAAGGAGATCGTCGCCCGGATCTTCGTGCTGCCGAGCGAGGACCGCGACGCCGTGCGCCACCTCGGTCGCCGGATGATCGCCGAGTACCTGAACGTCCCCGTCTACGCCACGTTCCACGAGTGGCTCGGGCGAGGCGAGCTCCTCGCGCCGATGTGGTCCGCCTGGAAGGCCGGCGACCGCGCCGGCGCGACCGAAGCCATCCCTGACGAGGTCCTCGACGCCCTCATCGTCTCGGGGTCGCCCGAGGAGTGCGCGCAGCACGTCAACCGGTACGTCGAAGCCGGCGTGACGACACCGATGCCGATGATCCTGGCCGCTCCGGACCGCACCAAAGAGGTCCTCCGGGCGCTCGCGCCGCAGTAGTCAGCACGGGGCCGGACCGGATTGCACCTACGGTGGGGCTCGTGCAGGCAACGACCAGCGGGGCAGGGACACGGGAGCTGATCATCGAGGTCGCCCGGCGGCGGTTCGCCGACCACGGGTTCTCGGCGACGAGCCTCACCGAGATCGCGGACGAGGTCGGCATCCGGCGACCGAGCCTGTTGCACCACTTCCCCTCCAAGGAGGCGCTCTACCAGGAAGTGCTGATGGCGGACCTCGCCGACTGGGGCGCGCTGGTCCACGATGCGGTCGCCGACCCGACCCAGGGCTGGGCCCAGGTCGAGCGCGTCGTGCGCGCCGCCTTCAAGTTCTTCGAGGACCACCCCGACTTCGTGCGGCTCATCCGGCGCGAGGCCCTCGACGGCGGCCCGATGCTGTCCGAGCAGCTCCGCGTCGTGCTGCGGCCGATGTTCGACCGGGGCGTCGTGTTCCTGCAGGCGCAGATGGACGCCGGCCTGCTCCGACGCTACGACGCCCGCCAGCTCCTGCTCACCGGCTACGGCGCTGCGCTCTCCTACCTGTCCGACGCGCCGCTGATCGCGAGCCTGCTCGACGAGGACCCGCTCTCCGCCCGGGCGCTGCAGGCAAGGCGCGAGCACGTCCTCGACGTGCTCCGCAACGCGCTGGAGCCTGCCGCCGCCCCCTGACCCTCCGCGCGTGGCCCGGCACCGGCGGCGGAGATCTTGAGCGGGGAGCCGCCGCCCCCTGACCCTCCGCGTGGCCCGGCACCGGCCGGCGGAGATCGCGTCCCTAGAAGCGCATCAGGCCGCGCCAGGCATCGAGGGCCTCGGGGTCGCCGAAGACCTCGAGCCCGGACGCGGGGACCCGGCCGACGAGCAGCAGGTAGAGCGCAGAAGCGGGGCCTTTGAGCGCGATGTCGCCTTTCGCGTGCTCGCGTCGCACCTCCAGGCCGTCGGGCGTCCGGGTCAGCAGCCACTCGCCGTCCCGGTCGGTGCAGTGGAGGTGGAGGGTCTCGCCCGCGCCGGCGACCGCGTCGGGCGCGACGAACGGCAGGTTCGCCAGGTGCTCGTCGATCCCCTCGACCGCGAGCGCACCGTCGATCGGGTCGGGCGCTCCCCCGGGGGTCTGGCCGTCCCACCGGTGCACGGCGGTCTCGCACGCCATCCGGCGCGCCCAGAACCGCACGTGGTGATCGCCGGTCCAGCTCCAGCACGCGTCGTCGGGATCGTTCGCCGCGAGCGTCGCGACGAGCTCCGCCGCGCCCGCCTCGAGCCAGTCCGGCAACGCGTCGGCGTCGTCCGGGATCGCGAGGTCGACCTCGCGGTGCGACAGCGGCTCGCGCGAGCGCACCACGCCGGCCGACCATCGCTGCGCGGTCCCGGTGTGCCGCACCAGCTTCGCGAGGTCCCAATCGGGACACGACGGCACCCGTGCGTCGAGCGCCGTCGCGCGCGCGGCGTCGGCGAGCGCCCGGGTCTGCGCGGTGATGACCGGGAAGAACTCCGCGTACTCCATCGGTGACCGAGCCTACGGAGTACCGCCTGCGGCCACCAGTGGACCGCGATCGGGCGACCGGCCTCAGGAGATCTACGGGAAGAGGGTCGGTGGTGGCTCGGGCTCGGGGTCCGGCTCGACCCGCACGACGAGCTCCGGTCCGTTGTTCGCCGCGTTGTTGACCGCGGTGCTCACCGGCCACAGCTCGATCGCCGCGTCGGGCGCGGGCTCGAGCAAGGGGTCGAGCACCTCACGCGCGTTCACGCGCACGTCGAGCCACGTGTCCCACGCATCCTCCGCGAGCATCACCGGCATGCGATCGTGGATCGGCTCCATCGTCGCGTTCGCGCGCGTCGTGACGATCGCGCACGAGAGCAGCCAGGGCGCGTCCGGAACGGAGTGGTCGCGCCACACCTCCCACAGACCCGCGAACGCCATCGGCTCACCATCGCGCTGGTGGACGAACACCGGCTGCTTGCGCTTGCCTCCCATGCGCTGCCACTCGTAGAAGCCGTCCGCCGGCATGATGCAGCGGCGCTTGCGGAAGGCGGTCTTGAACGCAGGCTTCCCGCCCAGCGACTCGGCCCGGGCGTTGATCAGCCGGTCCCCGATCTTGGTGTCCCGGGCCCACGACGGCACCAGGCCCCAGCGCATCTGCTCGAGGACCCGGATCCCGCCTGCATCCGCGGTCTCCGGGTCGTCGAGACCCCGCTGGACGACGGTCAGGACGTCCTTGCGGGGCGCAACGTTGTAGTCGGCCTCGGGCGTCTCCGGCACCACGATCTCGTCGACGTCGAAGCGCTCCGCGAGCAGCGTCGGCGATGAGACCTCGATGTAGCGACCGCACACGTTCGTCGCGGCTCAGTGGCCGTTCGTCGACGGGCGATCCGAGACGCGGACGACGAACCGCAGCCCCGACCAGGTGTCGTCGATCGCGCACACCTTGTTGTCGACCAACCCGCAGTCGAGGCCGATCTCCTGCACCGGCTCGAACGTGAGGTCCGTCGCGACGCCGGACTTCTTCTTCGGCCACGCGACCCACAGACCACCACTCGGCTGCAGCGCGCGCGCCATCACCGGGAAGCGACGCTCGAGCTCGCGACGCCGCGTCGCGAAGAAGAGGATCACGTCGAGCTTGCCGCGCGCCTGCGTGCGGATCTCGACTCCGGGCGGCAGCGGCGCGAGCTTGCGCGTGAACCCCTTGGGGGACGCGAGCAACGCGAGCCGGCTGCCGTCCTGGATGCCGAGCTTCTTCGGCAATGGTGTCCCCGAGTACCCCGCCATGCGGCGCTCATCCGAGCGCATCCGGAGCGATCCGTCAACTTGTGGACTGGAGCGCCGCGTCGCCGCGGCGGTACCGCGCGAACTCGGGCACCAGCAGCGCGAGCAACCCGACGCCGGCGACGCACATCACGCCGCCCGAGACCACGGAGATCGTCGGCGTGAACACCGCGGCGACGAGCCCGGCCTCCGCATCGCCGATCCGGGGACCACCGGCAACCACGGTGATGTGGATGCCACTCAGCCGGCCGCGCAGGTCGTCGGGCACCGTGTCCTGGAGGATCGTCGAGCGGAACACCGCCGACACGACGTCCGCTCCACCCGCGACCGCGAGGCACGCGAGCGCGAGGACCAACACGTCACCCGAGAGCCCGAATGCCGCGATCGAGACACCCCAGATCGTGATCGCGACGATGATCGCCAGACCCTGCCGCGTGACGCGGTGGACCCAGCCGCTGGTCAGCGCACCGAGGAGACCGCCGGCGGAGACCGCGGAGAAGAGCAGCCCGACCGTCTCGGCTCCGGCGTGGAACTGGGTCGCGGCCAGGATCGGGAACAGCGACCGGGGCATCCCGAAGATCATCGCGATGAGATCCACGATGAAGGTCGACTGGAGCACCCTGCGGCCCCTGAGGAAGCGGAAGCCGTCGGCCAGCCGCTGCCAGCCCCCGAGGTCCCCGTCGGCGCCCTCGGGCGTTTCGAGGGGCGGATGCGGGCGCATGAGGACCACCGCGGTGATCGTGGCCGCGAAGCTGACCACGTCGATCGCGTACGCCCAGCCCAGGCCGAGGCCGGCGACGATGATCCCGCCGATGGCCGGGCCGACGATCTGGGCGGTGGTCCACATCGCCTGGTTCAGCGCGAGCGCCGACGGGAGGCGGTCCGTCGGGACCAGGGCGGGGGTCATCGCGGAGCGGGTGGCGAGCGAGAACCCGCTCAGTCCGGCGATCAGGGCGGCGCCGACGTACACGAGCACCACCGGCGTCGGGTCCATGAGCGCCGCGCCGAGGAGCACCGCGGAGCCGCCCGCCTGCACGATCTGTCCGATCAGCAGGAGCCGGCGGCGGTCGTGGCGGTCGATCAGCGGGCCGCCGAAGAGCGCGCCGACCATCAGCGGGATCAGCTGCACGAGCCCGATCGCCCCGACCGCGAGCGCGGACCCGGTCAGCCGGTAGACCTGGATGTAGACCGCGACGAGCGTGATGTTCGAGCCCGTCTCCGAGAGGAGCTCGCCGGTCCAGAGCAACCGGAAGTCACGGTGGCGCAGGGGCGTCAGATCCATCGCGACCGAGCGGAGCCGACGGCGCATTGCTCCGCTCACGAGCGGCGCGCGCCGAACGACCGGGACACGTCACATATTCCGACCATTTCACTCGACTTTTCCGAGGGACCCCGGGTACATTGCCGCGCAAGGCAGCGTACGGTCGACGACCACGCGCCCCCGAACACCGCGCACCATCCCGAGACGACGAGAGAGGTACGACATGGCAACGCTTCGACTGGGTGACGACGCACCGAACTTCACCGCCGAGACCACCGAGGGGACGGTCGACCTGTACGACTACCTCGGCGACAGCTGGGGCGTCCTGTTCTCGCATCCGGCGGACTTCACCCCGGTCTGCACCACCGAGCTCGGTGAGTTCGCGAAGCGCAAGGGTGAGTTCGACCAGCGCGGCGTGAAGCTGATCGGCTTGAGCGTCGACCCGCTCGACTCGCACAAGAAATGGGCGCCGGACATCGCCGACGTGAAGGGCACCGAGCTCAACTACCCGCTGATCGCGGACCCGGAGCGCAAGGTGGCCGAGCTCTACGACATGATCCACCCGGGCATGAACGAGAAGGTCACGGTCCGCTCGGTCTTCGTCATCGGCCCGGACAAGAAGGTCAAGCTGATCCTCACCTACCCGCAGACCACGGGTCGCAACATCGACGAGATCCTCCGCGTCCTCGACTCGCTCCAGCTCACCGCGGGCTACAGCGTGGCCACACCGGCGAACTGGAAGCAGGGCGACGACGTGATCATCGCCGGCTCGGTCAACGACGAGGCCGCCAAGGACAAGTTCCCCGAGGGCTGGAAGGCCGAGAAGCCGTACCTCCGCTGGGTCAAGCAGCCCGGCAAGTAGGTCACCGCGCGGGGTTCCTCGGGGTCGTCAGACCTCGAGGAACCGGCGCAGGCCGACGATCGAGCCGATGACGCCGATCGCCGCGCCGAGCAGCAGCACGTAGATCCCGATGACGTACGCGTCTCCGCTCGTGACGTAGAAGCCGCGTGAGAACTCGGAGTTCCGCGCGATCGCGTTGCTGACGACCTCCTTGAGGCCGTAGACCGCGCCGAAGGCGAACGCCGCGCCGATCACGCCCTGTACCAGCCCCTCGAGCATGAAGGGGATGCGGACGAACATGTTGGACGCGCCGACGAGCTTCATCACCTCGATCTCGCGTCTTCGGGCGAAGGTCGCGAGCCGGATCGTGTTCACGATCAGGAACAGCGCGGCCGCGAGCAGCAGCAGGAAGATCACGATGAACGCGGTCCGGATCCAGCTGGTCGCGGACAGGAGCTTCTTGACCTCCTTGGAGGCCGTCTTCACCTCGTCCACCCCGGGTTGGGTCTGATAGCGCGCCGCGACCGTCTCCGTGAGCTCGGCCTTGGACGGGGCGACCCGGAACGACGACGGCAGTGCGGCTGCGTCCGTGGTCTGCACCAGGTCCGGCTGGTCCCGGAACAGCTTCTTGAACTCGTTGTACGCGTCCTCTTTGGTGAGGTACTTCACCGAGCGGACGTCCCGGTCGTTGTGCAGTGACCGGTCCAGCGCGTTGATCTGCCCGTCGGTCGCGTGGATGTTCATGAAGATCTCGAGCTCGACGCCGTTCTTCCACTGCTGAGTGCCGTGGTCCACCAGCCGGGAGAGCAGCAGCGCGCCGCCGAGGACGCAGAGCGAGACCGCGACCGTGATGATCCCGGCCAGCGTCATGAGCAGGTTCCGGCGCAGCGAGACCAAGGTCTCGCGCGAGAAGTACCCGAGTCGTGTCAGCACAGTGAGAGGTCAGCTCCCGACGCCGTAGACGCCGCGCGCCTGGTCGCGCACGAGCGAGCCGCGGTCGAGCTCGATCACGCGGCGGCGCATCATGTCGACGATGCGTGAGTCGTGGGTGGCCATCACGACCGTGGTCCCGGTGCGGTTGATCCGGTCGAGCAGCCGCATGATCCCGGTCGTGGTGGCCGGGTCGAGGTTCCCGGTCGGCTCGTCGGCGAGGAGGATGAGCGGGCGGTTCACGAACGCCCGCGCGATCGAGACCCGCTGCTGCTCACCGCCCGAGAGCTCGTCGGGGAAGTTCTCGGACTTCTTGCTGAGGCCGACGAGGTCGAGGATCTGGGGGACCTGCGCCCGGGTGACGTGGCGGGGCCGACCGATCACCTCGGAGGCGAAGGCCACGTTCTCGTAGATCGTCTTGTTCGGCAGCAGCTTGTAGTCCTGGAAGATGCAGCCGATGTTGCGACGCAGCTGCGGGACCTTCCAGTTGCTGAGCTTGGTGATGTCGCGGCCCGCGACGACGATGCGCCCCGCGCTCGGCATCTCCTCGCGCAGCAGGAGGCGCAGGAACGTGGACTTCCCCGAGCCCGAAGGCCCGACGAGGAACACGAACTCGCCCTTCTGCACGTCGATGGAGGCGTCGCGGAGCGCGACGACCTCGCCCTTGTAGACCTTGGTGACCTTCTCGAAGCGGATCATGAGACCGATCCAGGGTACCCGCCACCCCACCGTCGGACCGGGCACCAACGCCACGAACAGCGTCCGCGACGGCGCGACCAGCAGTGACGAGCACGTGTGCCCTCCGGCACACGCACGCTCCGCTCACATCTTCGGCGAGCCGCCGCCGCTCACCGGCAAGCCGAGGTGCTGCAATCGAGCGGCGGGGATCTTCGGCGAGCCGCCCGCCGCCGCTCGCCCGCACGCCGAGGCGCTGCGATCGAGCGGCGGGGATCTTCGGCTAACCGGAGCGCCGCCACTGGAGGTAGGCCTCGATGAACCCGTCGAGGTCGCCGTCGAGGACGGCCTGCACGTTGCCGGTCTCGTAGCGGGTCCGCTCGTCCTTCACCAGCTGGTAGGGCTGCAGGGTGTAGGTGCGGATCTGGCTGCCGAAGGCGACGTCGCGCTTCTCGCCCGAGAGCCGCTCGAGCTCGGCGCGCTGCTCCTCGCGGTGCAGCTGCGCGAGCCGGGCGGCGAGGATCTCCATCGCCTTCTGGCGGTTCTGCAGCTGGGATCGCTGGTTCTGGCACGAGACCACGACGCCGGTGGGGATGTGCGTGATGCGCACTGCGGAGTCCGTCACGTTCACGTGCTGGCCCCCCGCCCCCGACGAGCGGTACGTGTCGATGCGAAGGTCGTTGGGGTCGATGTCGGGGAGCTCCGCGGCATCGAGCGCGGGCACCGCATCGAACGCGGCGAACGCGGTCTGGCGGCGCGCGTTCGCGTCGAAGGGCGAGATGCGGATGAGCCGGTGCACACCCTTCTCGCCGCTCAGGAGCCCGTAGGCCCAGCGGCCGTGCACGGTGAAGGTGGCCGAGCTCAGCCCGGCCTCCGTACCCTCGTTGACCTCGTCGAGGTCCACGGTGAAGCCCCGGCGCTCGGCCCACCGGGTGAACATCCGCAGGAGCATCGCGGTCCAGTCCTGCGCGTCGGTGCCGCCGGCGCCCGAGCTGACCTGGCAGATGGCGTCGCGCTCGTCGTACTCACCGGTGAACAGCGCGCGCAGCTCCAGCCGATCGAGCTCGGCGCGCAGCGAGTCGACCGCAGCCTCGATCTCGGGCTCGACCGAGTCGTCCGCCTCCTCGCGTCCGAGCTGGTAGAGCGTCTGCGCGTCGTCGACCCGCGATTCGAGTCCGTCGAGCAGCTCGATGTCGTCGCGCACGGCCGACAGCTCGGTGGTGACGCGGCGGGCCGCGTCGGGGTCGTCCCAGAGGTCGGGGCGGCTCGCCGCGGCCTCCAGCTCCGCGAGCCGCGCCCGCGCCTCGTCGACGTGCAGGTAGGCCCGCGCGTCCTGGACGCGCTTGGTCAGCTCGGAGAGGTCGACGCTGAAGTCCCGCACTTACTTGCCGTGGCAGAGCTTGTACTTCTTGCCACTCCCGCAGTAGCACGGCTCGTTGCGCCCGGGCGTCTTCTCGACCCGGACCGGAGCCTGGGTCTCGGGCTCCTCGGCCACGGGCGGGGGACCCTCCGCGCCGAGCTCCTCGACCGGCCCCGCGAGCGCCGCGGCCGCGAAGCCACCGGAGCCCTGGACCGGGTCCTCGGCCGCCGAGTAGCGCAAGTTGCGCACCGGTCGCGGCGCGTCGTCCTCGGCCACGACCTCGAGCCGGAAGATGTACCGGACGAAGTCGTCCTTGATGCCCTCCATCATCGCCTCGAACATGTCGAAGCCCTCGCGCTGCCACTCGGCGAGCGGATCGCGCTGGCCCATCGCCCGGAGGTTGATGCCCTCGCGCAGGTAGTCCATCTCGTAGAGGTGCTCGCGCCACTTCTGGTCGATCACGGAGAGCATCACTCGACGTTCGATCTCGCGCAGGGTGTCCTCGCCGACCGCGGCTTCCTTCGCCTCGTACTGCTCGACGGCATCGCCGTGCAGGAGCTCGAACACGACCTCGGAGCTCGCGAGCTCGGTGAGCTGCTCGCGCGTGACGCGCGTGGGGAAGATGTCCTGGGCCTGCACCATCAGCTCGTCGAGGTCCCAGTCCTCGGAGAAGTCGCCGTCTCCGCAGGAAGCCTTGACCAGGTGGTCGATCGCACCCTCGATCGCCTCGAGCGAGTCCTCCCCCAGGTCGCCGCCGTCGATGATCTGCTGGCGGCGCCGGTAGATGACCTTGCGCTGCTCGTTCATCACCTCGTCGTACTTGAGGACGTCCTTGCGGATCTCGAAGTTGCGGTCCTCGACGGTGCGCTGCGCGCGCTCGATCGCACGCGTGACCATCTTCGCTTCGAGCGGCACGTCGTCCGGGAAGGTCTTGCCCATCACCCAGTTCATCGCGCCGGTCGCGAAGAGCCGCATGAGCTCGTCCTCGAGCGAGAGGTAGAACCGGCTCTCCCCCGGGTCACCCTGACGGCCCGAACGGCCGCGGAGCTGGTCGTCGATGCGCCGGCTCTCATGGCGCTCCGTGCCCAGCACGTAGAGCCCGCCGTTCTCGCGGACCTTCGCGCCCTCCTCGCTGCACTGCAGCTTGAACTCCGCGAGCAGCTTGTCGAGCTTCTCGGGCGACTCCTCGACGGTCGTGCCCTCGGAGGCCAGCTCGTCGAGCGCGAGCCCCTCGGGGTTGCCACCGAGCAGGATGTCCACGCCGCGACCGGCCATGTTCGTGGCGACGGTCACCGCGCCGATCCGGCCGGCCTGGGTCACGATCAGCGCCTCACGCTCGTGCGCCTTGGCGTTGAGGACCGAGTGCGGGATCCCGCGCTTCTCGAGCAGGCGGGAGAGCTTCTCGGACTTCTCGACCGAGATCGTGCCGACGAGGACAGGCTGGCCGTTCTGGTAGCGCTCCTGGATGTCATCCGCGGCCGCGTTGAACTTCGCGTCCTCGGACTTGTAGATCAGGTCCGGGTTGTCCGCCCGGATCATCGGGCGGTTGGTCGGCACGCTCACGACCTCGAGCCCATACGTGTGCGCGAACTCACCGGCCTCGCTCGACGCGGTGCCGGTCATGCCCGAGAGCTTCTCGTAGAGCTTGAAGTAGTTCTGCAGGGTGACGGTCGCGAGGGTCTGGTTCTCCTCCTTGATCCGCACCCCCTCCTTCGCCTCGACCGCCTGGTGCAGCCCCTCGCTCCAGCGCCGGCCCTCCAGGATGCGGCCGGTGAACTCGTCGACGATCTTGACCTCGCCGTCCTGCACGACGAAGTCGACGTCGCGCTTGAACAGCTCCTTGGCGCGGAGCGCGGCCTGCAGCTGGTGCACGAAGTTCTGGTTGACGTGCTCGTAGAGGTTGGTGACGTTCAGGGCCTGCTCGACCCGGTGGATGCCCTCCTCGGTCGGCACGACGGTGCGCTTGGCCTCGTCCACCTCGTAGTCGCGGTCGCGCTGGAGGCCCTTCACGATCCGGGCGAACTGGAAGTAGAGCTGCTGCGCGTCGTCGGCGCGACCCGAGATGATCAGTGGCGTCCGGGCCTCGTCGATGAGGATCGAGTCCACCTCGTCGACGATCGCGAAGAAGTGGCCGCGCTGCGCCTGCTCCTCGGCCGAGCCGGCCATGTTGTCGCGCAGGTAGTCGAAGCCGAATTCGTTGTTGGTGCCGTAGGTGATGTCCGCGGCGTAGGCGGCTCGCTTGAGCTCCGGGTCGTCGATCTCGGGGAGCACGACACCCACCTCGAGGCCGAGGAACTCGTGCACCTGACCCATCCAGGCCGCGTCCCGCCGGGCGAGGTAGTCGTTGGTCGTGACGAGGTGCACACCCTTGCCGGCCAGCGCGTTCAGGTACGCGGGCAGCGTGGAGACGAGCGTCTTGCCCTCACCGGTCTTCATCTCCGCGACCCAGCCGAAGTGCAGGCCGGCGCCACCCATGATCTGCACGTCGAAGTGCCGCTGGCCGAGCACCCGCTTCGCGGCCTCGCGGACCGTCGCGAACGCCTCGGGCAGCAGCTCGTCGAGGTCTTCGCCGTCGGCGCAGCGCTGCCGGTACTCGTCGGTCAGCGCGCGCAGCTCCGCGTCGGAGCGCGCTTCCATCTCGGGCTCGAGCCGCGCGACCTCGGGAACGATCGACTCGAGCAGCTTGACCTTGCGGCCCTCGCCGACGTTGAGGATCTTCTTCATGAGGCCCATGAGGCCAGTCTACCGGCGGGCCTTCGCGATCCGGACCGGCTCGCGGCGTGCGCCGCAACGACGAACGGGCCTCAGCCGACCGCCTCGATCAGGCCGAGATGACCGTCGCGCCGCCGGTAGAGGACGGTCGCGTGTCCGGTCTGGGCGTCCTTGAACAGGTAGAAGTCGTGGCCGAGGAGCTCCATCTGCAGCGATGCCTCCTCGACCGTCATCGGCTTGGCCGTGAACTGCTTGGTGCGGATGATCTCCGCCTCCCCCGCCCCGTCGACCGCACCGTCGACCGATCCGGCCGCATCCACGGCCTCCCAGTCGTCCAGCGGTGGCGGCGCACCCAGGCGCCGGCGGCGCGGCTTGTGGGTCCGGTCGACCTTGCGCTGCTTGAGCCGGGTCACCTGGTGCTCGAGCTTGTCGATGACGAGGTCGAGCGCGGCGACCTGATCGACCGACGCCGCGTGGGCCTTCACGAAGTGCTTCTTCAGGTGGACGGTGACCTCGCAGAGCTCGCAGTCGTGGACGCGGGGGTTGCGGATCTCCGAGTAGTCGACCTCGACCCGGAAGATGTCCAGCCCGAATCGGCCCAGCTTGGTCAGCTTGTCGCGCGTCAGGTCCTGGACGGTCGGCTCGACCTTCGTGTTCTTGGCCCGCACGACGATCTCCATCGACACCCCCGTCTGCGCCGCCGCGGCGAGTATGCCTCCGTCAACCGACCCACGCCAGGAAGCGCGGGTCCGGGGGCAACCCCAGCAGCGACGACGCGATGATCGCCTCCGCGACCTTCTGCACCGGCGCGCGGTACGTCCCGTCGCGCACTTGCGCGCGGACACGCTGCACGCGGAGCTCGGCCATCGCCGACCGGACATCGGTCAGGTCGAGCTCGGCGAGCGGCGTGCTGGTCACGTTCCCTCGTCGTCCCGCCGCGTGGCGCCCTTGAGCGGAATCTCACTCTCCGTGGTCACGGCGTGCGCGCGGCAACGAGCCCGAGAACCGCGGGCGCACCGCTCCGGCGCAGGGCCCCGGCAGCCGCAGTCAGCGTGGCCCCGGTCGTGACGACGTCGTCGACCAGCAGCACCGACCGGCCGCCGACCGCCGGCCGGGCCCGGAGCTGCGGCCCGCACCGACGCTCGGCCCGGCGCGCCCCGGTCTGCACCGGGCCCGGTTCGCGGGTGAGCAAGCCGCGCACCGGGATCCCCCGGCGCCGGCCCACCGCCCGGGCCAGGAGCTCGGCGTGGTCGAAGCCGCGCGCCCGCCGCCGCGCCGGGGTGGTCGGGGCCCAGGTGACCACGTCGACGGGCGGCTCGCGGCCGAGCCGTTCGACCATCGCGTCGGCGAGCCACGCGACCGCCGCGCGCGCGTTGCGGTACTTCACGCGGGCGACGAGCTCGCGTGCGACCCCTTCGTACGCGAACGCGACCACGAGCCGGTCGAGGCCGGGTGGCGTCGCCAACCTCGGCGCGGATCGGAGCGTCGCGCGACACGGTGCGCACACCGGTTCGGCCGGCGCGCCGCACCCCGGGCACGAGCCGGGGAGCACGGTCTCGGCGAGCGCTCGGAGCATGCCCGACACGCTACCGACGGGCTGGGACAGCAATGCTCCCGCGTCGTCGCTGCGAACCACTCCGCGAACCGCGGGACGCGACCGGCCGCGCGGCATGAGGCCGCGCGGCCGGACCCGTTCCTCGCCCCACCGACCGCGAACGGCCCGTGCTGCTCAGTACCGGTAGTGATCGGGCTTGTAGGGCCCCTCGACGGGGATGCCGAGGTAGTCCGCCTGCTCCTCGGTCAGCGTCGTGAGCTTGACGCCGAGCTTGTCGAGGTGAAGGCGCGCCACCTCCTCGTCGAGGTGCTTGGGCAGCGTGTACACCTTGCGCTCGTAGAAGTCCGGGTGCGTGAAGAGCTCGAGCTGGGCCATCACCTGGTTGGTGAAGCTGTTCGACATCACGAAGCTCGGATGGCCGGTCGCGCAGCCGAGGTTCAGCAGCCGTCCCTCGGCGAGGATGATCACCGAGTGACCGCCCTGACCAGGCGTGGACGGGAACCTCCACTCGTCGACCTGCGGCTTGATCTCGATCCGCTCGATGCCGTCGACCTTCGCGAGACCGGCCATGTCGATCTCGTTGTCGAAGTGACCGATGTTCCCGACGATCGCGTTGTGCTTCATGCGACCCATGTGCTCGGCCGTGATGATGTTCTTGTTCCCGGTGGTGGTGACGAAGAGGTCGGCGCTGTCGACGACGTCGTCGAGCGTCGTGACCTCGTACCCCTCCATCGCGGCCTGCAGCGCGCAGATCGGGTCGATCTCGGTGATGACGACCCGGGCGCCCTGGCCCCGCAGCGACTGGGCGCAGCCCTTGCCGACGTCGCCGTACCCACAGACCACGGTGACCTTGCCCGCGAGCATGACGTCGGTCGCGCGGCAGATTCCGTCGACGAGCGAGTGCCGGCAGCCGTAGAGGTTGTCGAACTTCGACTTCGTCACCGAGTCGTTGACGTTGATGGCCGGGAACAGCAGCGAGCCAGCTTCGGTCATCTGGTAGAGGCGATGGACGCCGGTGGTGGTCTCCTCGGTGACGCCCTTGATCCCGTCCGCGATCCCGTGCCACAGCCGGTTGTCCTCGGCCTGGATGCGGGTCAGGAGCTTGAGGACGATCTCGAACTCCTCGGAGTCGGCCGACTTCGGGTCCGGGACCTGGCCGGCCTTCTCGAACTCCACGCCTCGGTGCACGACGAGCGTCGCGTCGCCACCGTCGTCGAGGATCATGTTCGGGCCGCCACCGTCCGGCCAGCGCAGCGCCTTCTCGGTGCAGTCCCAGTACTCCTCGAGGGTCTCGCCCTTCCACGCGAACACGGGAACGCCGGCCGCGGCGATCGCGGCGGCCGCATGGTCCTGGGTGGAGAAGATGTTGCAGCTCGCCCAGCGGACCTGGGCCCCGAGCGCGACCAGCGTCTCGATCAGCACCGCGGTCTGGATCGTCATGTGCAGCGAGCCGGTGATGCGGGCCCCGCTGAGCGGCTTGCTGGCCGAGTAGCGGTCGCGCAGAGCCATCAGGCCCGGCATCTCGTGCTCGGCGAGCTCGATCTCCTTGCGGCCGAAGTCGGCGAGGCCGAGGTCGGCGACCTGGAAGTCGCCCGCGTCGAGGGAGGAAGGAACGGTCGTCGTCATTGCGCTACTCCATTGATGGTCAAGGCACTGCGATCGTGCCCGGTCAGATGGAGTCGGCCCGGAACACCGGATGACAGCCCTCGGGGGGCCCGACCAGGATTCCAGCGTAGCGCGCGCAGTGCCGGGAACCTACGACTCCGGGCCGGCGGAGGACCACCCCCGGCCGGGGCTCGAACGCACCGCCTCGGTCTCGTCCGGGCGGGCGTAGTCGTCCTCGAGCCGGTGCGTCGTGCCGATCTCGGGCGTCGAGACCTCGAGGATGTCGCAGTCGGTGATGCCGACGAGCCGGTGGCGCTGACCGATCTGGCACGAGTAGCCGAGCCCGGGCTCGAGCTCGGTCTCGACCAGCGCGCCGGTCCCGTCGTCCCAGACGACCTTGGCGCGCCCGCGCATCAGGAACCAGGACTCGGTCTTGGCGTCGTGGACCTGGAGCGAGAGCCGCCGGCCCGCGTCGACGTGCAGCATCTTGCCGACGTACGGGCGATCGGGCGGCGTCCAGACGATCTCGTGACCCCAGGGCTTGTCGACCCGGACCGCGAAGCCCGCGGTCGAGAAGCGCGACGGCGCCCCCGATTCGCTGACCAGGTCCGCGTCGCTCATCTGATCCGCCCTCCGTCCACTTCGCTCATCGCAGTGCCGCCTTCAACGACGTGATCGCGTCGATCGGCCCGGGGTCGACGTCGTTGGCGAACGCGAGGTAGCAGCTCACCCAGTCCCCCAGGTACATCAGGTCCAGCAGCTGCGCGAGCCGACCCTCACCCTCGGCCTGCACCTCGATCACCGACGCGACGCACTCCTCGATCAGGCCGCGCGCGTAGTCGAAGCGCGGCGCGAGCCGCTCGTGCTCGAACCCGTGGCGCAGCTCGACCAGCGTGAGCACCTGCCGGGTCACGTCACCGTGCTGGCCGAAGCCGGAGATCTCGTTGTGGTCCAGCTCGGGGTGCGCGGCCCAGAACGCGGGCGCCTTCGCGTTCTCGTTGACGTCGCACTTCCATCGCATCGCCGCGACCGCTCCGAGCGCGCCGCCCGCGTGGATCAGGGGGATCGTCCGGTCGATCCGGCGCGCGATCTCGCGGGCCGGGTTCACCGCCCCCTCGACTCCCGGACGGCAGCGGTCGCGCCGGACCGCGAGCTGCTCCTGCGCGCGCACGAGCAGCGCGTGCGCCTCCGGCATGAGGCCCATGCGGAAGAGGGTCACGAGCAGCGGCGCGACCAGAGCACCGAGTGCGGCGCGCGGCATCAACCCCGGAGGACATCCGAAGTGCAGTGCGGCGGGGAGCTCCTCGAGCTCGCCACCGCTCGAAACTGTGATCAGGGTCGCACCGGCCTCCACCGCGCCGCGGGCCATGGAGAGGGTCTCCTCGGTGTCGCCCGAGTACGAGACCGCGAACGCGAGCGTCCCCGGGCCGACGAACCGCGGCGTCCGGATCTGCTTGAGCACCGTCACCGGGACCGGGAGCACGCCGTTCGCCACCACGTTGAGGACGTCGCCCGCGATGCCGGAGCCACCCATCCCCATCACCACGATGCTGCGCAGCGCGTCGACGCCGGCGAGCGCGTCGGGCATCACGGCCTCGCCGGCCGCTTCGTGCGCCGCGGCGAGCTGCTCGGGCAACCCGGCCACGACGTCGAGGAACCCGAGTGAGTCCGTCATCTCTCCCGCTCTTGGCCCTGCGGGCCGGGCCGCTCCGGCCACGCTGCGCTCGTCGTGCAGCCTCGAGCGCGCGCGGTCACCGCTCCGCTCCGCGCCCGCTCCACCAACACCTGGCCCTGCACGGGAGCTAGCCCGCGAAGGTGGGCTTGACGCCGTCCGCGTCGGCCTTGGCGAGCAGGCGCTCGTGCTCCGCGTCGGCGACGGTCTCCGCCTCGTCGATGAGCATGATCGGGATGTCGTCGCGCACGGCGTACCGGCGCTTCAGCCGCGGGTTGTACAGCGAGCCCTCGTCGGCGAAGTAGAGCAGCGGCCCCTTGTCCTCCGGGCAGGCGAGGATCTCCAGCAGCTGGGGGTCGAGTGCCACGTCGATGTCTCCTCCGGGTTCGAGGTCACGCCTCGGATCTGATCAGCTTCAGGACCGTCTCGGTGTGAGCATCGCACGCGAGCCGATCGGCTGCCTCCACGTTGAGGCGCAGCAACGGCTCGGTGTTGCTGGGGCGCAGGTTGAACCACCAGTCGCCGAGGTCGACCGTGAGCCCGTCGAGCCGATCCTGCTCGAAGTCGCGGTAGGCCTCGGCGACGTGCTCGATGACCGCCGGCGGGTCCGTGACCTTCGTGTTGATCTCACCGGATTGCGCGTAGCGCTCGAACGGCTTGCGGAGCTCCGAGAGCGGCTCGCTCGCGATGCTGAGCTGCTCGAGGACCATCACGGCCGCGATGATCCCGGAGTCGGCGCGCCAATTGTCGCGGAAGTAGTAGTGCCCCGAGTGCTCGCCGCCGAAGACTGCGCCGGTCTCGGCCATCACCTGCTTGATGAACGAGTGCCCGACCCGGCTCCGCACCGGGGTGCCCCCCATCTCCTCGATGATCTCGGGCACGACCTTCGAGCAGATCAGGTTGTAGACGACCGACTCGCCGGGTCCGGTCTTGGCGAGGATCGCCTTGGCGACGATGGCGGTGGTGATCGAACCGGAGATCGGCTGGGCCCGGTCGTCGACGAGGAAGACGCGGTCGGCGTCGCCGTCGAACGCGAGCCCGACGTCCGCGCCGGCCTCGAGCACCGCCTTCTGGAGGGAGACGAGGTTCTCGGGCTGGATCGGATCGGCCGGGTGGTTGGGGAAGGTGCCGTCGAGCTCGGGGAACAGCAGCTCGACCTCGAACGGGAGACCGTCGAAGACCGCCGGGGCGATCAGGCCCCCCATCCCGTTGGCGGTGTCCGCGACGACCTTCAGGGGCCGCAGCACCGAGACGTCCACGAACGAGGTGACGTGGCGGGCGAACTCACCCAGCAGATCCCGGGTCTCCACCTGGCCGGCCTCCTCGGCCCGCTCGACCAGCCCGGCGGCGACCGCCTCCTTGATCTGGACGAGCCCGGTCGCCTCGCCGATCGGTGCCGCCGACGCCCGACACATCTTGATGCCGTTGTACTGCGCGGGGTTGTGGCTCGCGGTGAACATCGCGGCGGGCGCGTCGAGCAGCCCCGAGGCGAAGTACACGAGGTCGGTCGAGGCGAGACCCACGTCCACGACGTCCGCACCCGCGAGGGTCGCCCCCTCGACGAACGCGGCGCTCAGCGGCACCGACGACGGGCGCATGTCGTGGCCCACGATGACGGTCGACGCGGCGGTGAACCGGGCGAAGGCGTTGCCGATCTTCTTCGCGACGGATTCATCGATCTCGTCGGGGTAGATCCCGCGCACGTCGTACGCCTTGAAGATGGAATCGAGCGCGTCGGCCACGGTGTGGGGGCCCTCAAGATCCTCACCGCCGGGGAAGGCGGGACGATCATGGTAGCGCCGGGACCTGCACTTCCTCCGAGGCGTTGTCGCGGAGCTCGCCTTCACCGGGCTCCTCGGCGGCTTCGCCCGCTCCCGTCGGGCCTGCCCCCGGCGTCTCGTCGGGGCCCGGGTCGGCGCGGCGCGCGTCGGGGTCGCCGGGCCGCCAGAAGACCAGCCCCACCAACCCCACCAACCCCACCAGCGACAGGGCGATGCCCGCCTTCTCGGCCCCCGATCGGGTGTAGCGCAACGTCACCGTGTGCGACGTCGGCACCACGACCATGAAGTTCGGGGTGGCGCGCCACGGACCCTTCGCGCCGCTCACCTCCCAGTTCGGGAAGTACGACGTGCGCACCATCACCGGGACGCCCGTGCGCGAGACGTGGAACGACACCGCATCGTCCGTGCTCCGCACCCGCGTGACCCGCACCGGCGGCAGCCGGCGGCGGGGGGCCGAGCTCGCGTTCGCGTCCGACACCCGGGCCCAGCTCGAGGGGCCACCGGCCGCGATCGGACGATCCAGCGCCGCGGGGTCGTTCCACCAGCCCGCGGCGATGCACTCCCACGCCCCGAGCTCCGGATCCTCCTGGCCCTTGGCCACGGGACGCCCGAAGCACTCGGACTGGGTGCCGGCATGGGCCGTGGCGACCACCGGCTCGTACGGCAGCGGCGCGACGGTTGCGGCGCCCTTGACCCGGTAGATGTTCCAGCCGAGCGGCGGCGCCTTGTCCCGGTCGCGCACCTGGGCGATGAGCGCGAGGTCCTGGTTGGCGTTCGCCTTGGTCTTCGCCTCGCTCGAGTACGCCATGTAGTAGCGGACACCGAGCAGCCGCATGTAGCGGACACCGAGGTCGAAGTCGTCGATCGTCCGGTAGTCGAGCCCGCGCACCGGGTTCGACGCGTTGCCCGGTCCGGACAGCGGAGCGACCGCCATGAAGTGGAACGGCGTGGTGGCCGACGACTCGTAGTAGAGGCCCTCCATGGACGCGATCCGGCCGTGGGTCCAGTACGGCAGCAGCATCAGCGCGAGCGACGTCCCGTACGTGTCGATCGCCTGCCCGCCCTCCCACATCGCGCGGCCCGGCGGCAGGCGGCCCATCTGGTCCATGAGGTCGCGGTACTCGCCGTACGGCTTCGGCTTCGTGCTGGTCGGCGACGTGTCCTGGTAGCCGGAGTAGTTCCATTCGGCCCAGAAGTCGAGGAACCCGCGCTCCGAGTGGGCGTAGACGAGCCCGCCCGCGGAAAGCAGGACGACCAGGGTGACCGCGACGACGCTCTTCACCAGCCGGAACCGTCGACCGTCGACGACCGGGTCGAGGGCCCAGTCGTCGCCGAGGTCCGGCGGCGAGCCGAGCCAGACGAGCGCGATCTGCTGCGCGGCGCCGCGGGCCAGCTCGGCCACGCCCGAGGCGGCGAGGAGGAAGAGCCCGAGGTACCAGAACGGGAGGAACCGCAGGTTCCACGCGTGCAGCTCGGGCCACACCCGGAAGATGACGGCGAACACCGCGGTCAGCGCGACGACCGTGAGCACGGGTCGGTCCCGCCGGGCGAGCGCGATGACCACGCCGATCGCCGCCAGCGCGTAGACCCACCACAGCTCACCCGGGAAGAGGTAGTCGACGTACCAGGTGAGCTTCTCGTAGCGCATGTTCGCCGTGTAGGCGAAGGTCGCCAGCAGCGGGACGCTCCAGAACGCCGTGAGCAGCGCGCCGACGGCGCCCACGGCACCGGCCACGCGCAGCGACCGGATCGGCCGGTGGAAGAGCCACACGATCAGCGCGCCGACGACGACGAAGATCCCGACGACGATGTGGGACAGCACCGCGCACGCGAGCAGGACCGCGGGAAGCCACAGCCGGCGGCGCGTGCGCAACGAGTACGCGAGCGCGCCGAGGAACCCGATCCCGAACGTCAGCGCCAGCGAGAACGAGTACTCCCCCGCCAGCGCGCTCACGATCGGCCCGCCCATGATCCGCTGGTTGAACTGGATCGTGGCGTCGTGGGTGCCGGGCGCCGCAGCGACACCCTTGAAGAACAGAAAGAGCGTGGTCGAGAGCGCGAACAGCTCCGGGCCGGGACGCCGCACGTTCAGCCCGCGACCGAGCCCGTAGGCGGCGGCCGGCATGAGGACCAGGCCCAGCGCCGTGACGACCTTGAACGCGACGTTGTAGGGCATGACCACACCGAGCACGACGGTGATGACGGCCGGGAGCGGGAAGTAGAACTGGCCTGCCGGGAACCCCGCGAACCAGTCCGGCGACCACCCCGCGACCCGCCAGTGCGGGAGGAGGTGGTCCCGCAGGTACGCCGGGAACCACACGTGGGCCCCCATGTCGCCGCCGTTGGCGGTCGTGTCCCGCAGCAGCAGCCGGGGATCGAGCTGCCACAGCACGACGATGCAGCACGCCGCGACGACGAGCACACCGAGCACCCGCCAGACGACGACGAGGTCCCGGTCCCCCGGTGGGAGCGCCACGTCGGCGAGGGCCGGCACCTCCGGCGGCGGCCCGGTCTCGGGCGCGAGCGCCTCCGGTGGGAGCTCGCTCACCGTCATGCCCTCAGCATGGCAGCCCCACATCGCGGCGCCGGGTCGCGCCCTTTCTGGTCACTCCGACCTTCGCGGCTCCGGGTCGCTCCGGCGGCGCACTGCATCTCGGGTCGCTGCGGCGTCCGCACTTCGTGCCCGCTCCCGCACTCCGCTCAGCCGTGCCCGCTTCCGCGCCCGCTCCGGTCTGCGCTCCTGCTCCTCGAGCGCGCCAGCGCCTGGTGGTGCGCCTACCGCGCCACCTTGGCCATCTCGAGGACCCGGGTGAGCGACAGCGGACCGTCGACGGTCAGCCAGCTCTTCTCCTCGCAGCGACCGCACTGCCGGAACATCACGTCCTCGCCCGCGATCTTCATCTTGATCTCGACGATCCCGTTGGTGGCACACCGGCTGCACTGCATGGGTTCCGCTCCTGTGGCGTCTGCGTGATCTTGCTCTCGTGTCTGATGTCGTCCCCAGGCCGGAATTTTCTGGAGGATGATCAAGGGATGACGAGGGATGAACGAGAGGATGACTCGATGTTTCCCCTGGTCAGGGCCCTGCGAAACCCCGGACTCGGGCCTCCGGACCGCCGCGGTCAGGCCCAGAGCAGGAGGATCGCGGAGAGCAGGTTGAAGCCGACGTGGAGCATGATCGACTGCGAGAGGTTCCCGGTGCGTACCGCCCGGATGCCCGAGATCACCGCGAGGAGCAGCAGCGGCGCCATCAGCGTGGCGGTACTCGGGTCGAGCAGGTGGGCCGCCGCGAAGACCACCGCCGAGATCGTCACCGCCCGGACGGGGGTGGTCCTGCGCAGCAGTGCCCGCAGCAGCAGGCCCCGGAACAGCAGCTCCTCGACCAGCGGGGCCAACAGGGCGACGCCGAGCACCACCAGGACGATCTCGGGCCCCTGGCTGTGCGACACCGTCTCGGCGGCCTGCTGCTCGGGGAGACCGGGCCCGATCTGCTGGAGCAGCTCGACCGCGCCGATGGCCAGCACCTGGAGCAGCACGCCGGCCGCCAGCCAGGGCCAGTCGCGGCCGCGCAGCGCCAGTCCGAAGTCGTCGTGCAGCGAGCTGCGACCCTTCGACCGGCTCAGACCGACCAGCGCGAGCAGGATCGCGCCGTTCTGCGCGATCAGCCCGACGGCGAGGTCGATCCCGTCGGGGTCGAGGCCCGAGGCCCGCCCCCGGATCGCGAGCGTGATCGTCCCGGCCAGGGACCCGGCGACCAGGCCCACGAACCAGACCCAGACCACGTCGCCGAGGCCCCAGCGGACGGTCCGGCGGGTGGGGGTCGGCGCCGCGCTCACGGCGCGCAGGCTACCGAGCCCCGGCACCGGCGGACTCAACGCGCGAGACCGCCCGTTCAGCCCCGGCAGGCCCCGGCCGATATGGGGAACTGGGAACACCCGGACCGGCGGTGGCGTTCAGCAGTCCGAGCCCGCCGCGGCGGGCATCCCGCCCTACCATGGTGCACCGACGGGGTCGAGCCCGTCACGAACGAGGAGTTCGACTCCCCTGTGAGCAGTCGCCCACCCGAACGCCCGCCCGGGCCCGGCAAGCCTGCGGGATCCCCCACCCCGAGCTCGCGGCCGTGGCCGCGTTGGCTCCCGCTCGTCATGCTCGGCCTCGTCGTCGCGATCTTCCTGTTCACGACGGTCCGGGCCGACAACCCGGCGCGCGCCGACCTGACGTACAGCGCGTTCAGCAAGGCCGTGAGCAACGGCGAGATCAAGAGCGTCTCGTACGACCCGTCGAACGGGCACATCTCCGGTGACTTCAAGACCGAGCAGGACGGGAAGAAGTCCTTCAGCTCGTCGGGCCCGAACGACGACCTCCAGCCGACCGAGCTGAAGAGCCTGAAGGCCCAGGGCGTGGACGTGAAGTACGTCCGCGAGAGCTCGAACCCGTTGTTGAGCATCCTGATCTGGGTGCTCCCGCTGCTCCTGATCGTCGGCTTCTTCGTGTGGATGAACCGCCGGGCGCAGGGCCAGATGGGCGCGGTGATGAACATCGGCCGCAGCCGGGCCAAGGTGTACGACGCCGAGAAGCCGAAGACGACGTTCTCCGACGTCGCGGGCTACGGCCCGGTGAAGCAGGAGATCACCGAGGTCGTCGACTTCCTGAAGAACCCGGGCAAGTTCAAGGAGATCGGCGCGCGCATCCCGCGCGGCGTGCTGCTCGTCGGTCCTCCCGGAACCGGCAAGACGCTGCTTGCCCGTGCGGTCGCGGGTGAGGCGGGAGTTCCGTTCGTCGCGATCACCGGCTCGGACTTCATGGAGATGTTCGTCGGCGTCGGTGCGGCACGGGTGCGCGACCTGTTCGCCACGGCGCGCAAGCAGGCGCCCGCGATCATCTTCATCGACGAGATCGACTCCATCGGCCGCAAGCGCGGTGCCGGCCTCGGCGGCGGGCACGACGAGCGCGAGCAGACCCTCAACCAGATGCTCGCGGAGATGGACGGCTTCGAGACGAGCGTCGGCATCGTGATGATCGCGGCGACGAACCGTCCCGACATCCTCGACCCCGCGCTGCTCCGCCCGGGCCGGTTCGACCGTCAGATCATGGTCCCGCTGCCCACGCAGGAGGAGCGGGTCGACATCCTCAAGGTCCACTTCCGGGACAAGAAGATCGCCGACGACGTGAAGATCGACGTCGTCGCGCGCGGGACGCCGGGCATGTCCGGCGCCGACCTCGCGAACCTCGTCAACGAGGCCGCGCTGTTCGCGGTGCGCCGCGGCGAGACGTCCGTGCACAGCGAGGACTTCGAGGACGCGCGCGACCGCGTGCTCATGGGCCTCAAGCGGCCGACGGTCGTGATGAACGAGGAGGAGAAGGAGCACACCGCGTACCACGAAGGTGGTCACGCGGTCGCGGCCTACGTCCTCGAGCACGCGGACCCGGTGCACAAGGTGACGATCCTCCCGACCGGCATGGCGCTCGGCATGACCCAGCAGCTGCCCGAGGAGGAGAAGTACTCCCACGACAAGGAGTTCCTCGACGACATGCTGTCGGTGCTGCTCGGCGGCCGGGTCGCGGAGCAGCTGATGTTCGCCTCGCAGTCCACCGGCGCGCAGAACGACCTCGTGCGGGGCACCGAGATCGCGCGGCGCATGGTGCGGGAGTGGGGCATGTCGGACCGCATCGGACCGATGGCCTGGGGCTCGCAGGGCGCGGTGTTCCTCGGCGAGGATCTCGTCCACACGCGCGACTACTCCGACGAGACCGCGCGCGTCATCGACGAGGAGGTCGAGCGGATCCTGCGCTCGCAGGAAGACCGCACGCTCGAGATGCTCACGCGGTACCGGCCCGGGCTCGAGGCGGTCGCGACCGCCCTGCTCGAGCACGAGACGCTGGACGGGCTCGAGGTCGAGCGCCTCGTCGACGACGCCATGGGCTACCGCGCCGGCGGGCCGCGCAAGGTGGTCCTGGCCGACGGCACGATCGAGACGGTCGACGACGAGGGTCGCGAGGTCGACGAGGACGGGCGACCGGTCCAGCCGATCTAGCCGATCTAGCCGATCTAGCCGATCGAGGCGTACCCCGGACGTCAGGACGCGGGGTGCTCCGCGCGGGCTTCGGCGACCGCGGCCCAGAGGTCCGTCGCGCTCACCGGCCCGACGAACGACCGGCGCACCACCCCGTCGGCGTCGGCGACCACCACCATCGGCACGCCGGAGACCTCGTAGCGCTCGTGCAGCAGCCGCGTCTCGGAGTACTCGAGGTCGCACACCGCGACCTCGGGTGACGCGAGCGCCAGCACCTTCTCGCGCATCGCGGCGCAGGAGTCGCAGGTGCGCGACGAGAAGAGCGCGACGAGCCACGGCGCGTCGGGGCTCGGGAAGTCGGCCCGGAAGAGCTGGCGAGGCACGGGGAACGGATCGCGCACGGGACTCGCCGCGGCCTTCCGCCGCCGCTCGAGGACGACCGCGACCACCACCGCCACGAGCAGCAGGACGACCGCGATGCCGACGCGCAGGAGCACGTCACGAACGTAGTGGACCGCGGGTGGTCAGCTGCCGAGATCGGGGATGGCGCCGGCCATCGTGATGCCGGGCATCGCGCCCGACGCCCGCTCGACCACGACCGGCGCGGTCGCCTCGACGACGACGGTCGCCGACGGGGACGCTCCGAGCTTCACGAGGTCCAGGACCGCGCGCTTGCCCGGCTCCAGCCGGACCCGCTCGGCCGAAGGCGGTACCGCGGTCTTGCCGTCGGTCAGGACGCGCATGCGGAACGTCAATGCCTGACCGCTCGGGTTGAGGACCGCCACCAGGTCCTGCGAGGTCGCGGTCGCTCGCGCCGGGGCGTCGACCCAACGGCGCGCCCACTGCGTGGCGCCGATCGTCGTCGCGATGCCCCGTTGCACGCTCGCGATGGGGGCCTGCACCGCGACGAGCGACTCGGCGACGACGGGGAGGCGGCTCTCGACGGCCACCGAGAAGCCGACGCCGGGCGGCACGCGCCGGCCGAGGTCGACCGACACCGCGGTGCCGGCCGGGAGGCTCACCGTCTCGGGCTCGAGCGCGCCGCCGTCCAGACGGGTCCGGACGCGAGCGGAGGTCGGCACCGAGCTCGGGTTGGCGATCACCATGACCTGGGTCCGGCCGGGCACGACCGACGCGTTCGCGAACTCCCAGTGCCGTGCGAGCTGCGGGCTGCCGAGCGAGAGCGCCAGCCCCTTCCGGCCGTCCGTGCCGTCCAGGACCAGGGACTGCTCGGCGACGACCCGTCCCCGGCGCGTGCTCACCTGGGTGGCGACGAGCGCGTGGCGGCGGGCCTGGTCCTGGACCGGGACCGTCACCCGGCTGCGGGCCGGGACCACGAAGCCCTGGAGGTCCTCGGGGCCGAGCGGGCCCGTGTCGGTCAGGAACTGGATGTTGACGATCGCGTCCTCGGCGAACGGGTTGAACAGCGCGAGGTCCTGCTGCGCGCCCTTCACCGTCGTCCCTGCCGCGAAGTGCCAGCTGGCGGCGGTGTCCCGCGCGCACGGCCCGTAGCCCGCATCCCCGGTTCCGGTCACCGAGTGGGTGACGACCGAGCGCCCACCGGTCACCTCGACCAGCACGCCGGGCTCGGCCACTGCGAGGATGTCGGCGACGCGCACCACGACGAGCGAGCGCGGCGCGATGTCGTAGGTCTTCGACGGCGCGGGTTGGGAGGGACCCTGCATGACGGTCACCCGGGCCCGTGCGGCAAACCCGTCGACGTTGGCGATCATGACGCGCTCGTCGGCCCGCCCGCCGGGGTTCGACGTCCCCTCGGCGCAGTACCAGGCGGTCGCCGCCGCGTGCGCCACCGGAAGCCGCGGTCCGAGCGCGACGAGCTGCTCGGCCGGGCTCGTGCTGGTCGATCCCGAGCCGTCGACGAGCGCGGCCAGCAGCAGGCATCCCACCACGATGACGATCACGACGATCCGGTTCCGCCGGGCGCTCGACGGGCTCACGACTGCGCCGCCTTCGGCGGTTCGTCACTCGGCCGGCGCAGCGGCCACTTGAAGCGCGCGCTGCCCCGCCAGAGCAGGAATGCGCCGACGACGAGCACGATCTCGATCAGCACCTCCGGATAGCGGAGCCACTGGTCGCCGTACGAGAACGAGACGGCGCCGGGTTGCGCCAGCGTGTACCCGTTCGCGAAGCCGAACGCGCGGCGGTGCGGCAGCGTCGTGCCGTTCGACGACGCGCTCCAGGCCCCGTCGTAGGACTGGCTCCAGACGATCGCGCCGGCCGGCACGCGGACTCCGGGGAGCACGGGCTTGGCCCGCGCGGCCCCGGTGAGCGTCCCGATCGGGTCCGGAGACTCGGCGGTCACCTGGTTCGCCGGGAGCGCGGCCGCGGCGGGGATCCACGCGTTGTTCTCGTAGAGCTCCAGCCCCGGTGGCCCCTCGAGCCGGACCAGGTCGAGCTGGTCGGCCAGCGCGACCAGCAGGCGCGCCGGAGCCGGGTTCGAACGCGTGATGCCCGGGTTCGGGCGCTCGGGCACCGCGAGGTAGCGGACCCCCATCGGGCCGAGCAGCGCACCGACGCGGTTGCTCCGCCGCTCGCGCAGCTGGTCGACGGCGGCCCCGAGGCGCGCGCTCGACCCGCCGGCCGGCGGAGGCAGCGCGGTGCGCACGTCGCCGGGGCCGTCGTTGGTCACCCCGAAGCCGACGTCCCCGCGCACCACCGGGTCCACCGGGAGCACCGCGGGGTCGCCGAGCCAGAGCACCCGGAACTGGCCGCTCTCGCCCTCCGCCCGCATCCAGGACAGGTTGCTGTTCCAGTCGTTGGTCGGCATGTGCCAGCGGCCGTCGGTCGCGTCGAGCGCGAACGCGAAGACCGGGAACGCGAGTGCGATCGCGCCTCCCACTGCGGCGACCTGGCGCCAGCCGAAGTGGAACGCCCGCACGTCTTCGATGAACGCCGCGACGCCCAGACCGACCGCGAGCGACACACCGAGCGCGGCCGGCACCAGGAGCCCTTCGACGGCCGGCATCGAGACGTGCGGGAAGAACCGCGACGGGATCCACACGCACGCGAACGAGAGCAGCGCGAGCACCCAGGCGCGTGTGGCCCAGACCAGCCGCGGACCCGACGCGAGGACCAGGACCAGCAAGGCGGCGCCGGCGATGATCCACCCCGACACCCCCGCCCCGTTCGGCCCGGTCTGGAAGCGCAGCACGTTCGAGAAGTCGTCGTCGAGGCGGAACGCCAAGCCGAGCGCGGCGAGCCGGTCCCCCGCCCGGAGGAACGACAGCGGCCACGGCAACAGCAGCACGACACTGATCCCGGTGCTGACCAGCGTGGCGCGCCACACCGCGCCGAGCGCGCCGGCGCCACGCGCGATCGGCTGCGCCAGCGTCAGCGCGATGGCGATCAGGATCGGGAGGACGATGGCGGGAGGCCACGCGGCGGTCGTCAGCGCGACCAGCGCGCCGGTCGCGACCACCGCCCGCCACCACCGGCGCGGCGCGGAGTCCGGGAGGTAGCCGCCGACGCGCAGCAGGCTCGCGACGATGAAGGGGGCCAGCGCGTACAGGACGAGCGGGCCGAAGCGGCCGGCGACCAACGCGTTGCGCGGCAGCGGGTTGATCCCGTAAGCGAGGGCCGCGACGATTGCAGCCCGCCCCGGTCCGGTGATCCGGCGCCCGAGGCGCCACGTGCCGAAGACGCCGAACGGGAGCGCGCCGACCACCACGATCGTGCGCGCGAGCCCGGTCGCGCCGAGGAGCACCGTCCCGAGCACCGAGAACACGCCGAGCTGTGCCGGTGCCGACGCGGTCGAGCCGAGGTAGGCGTAGCGCCACGCCGACGTGAAGGTGCCGACGAGGCTGCTGACGCCCGGCCAGCCCGGGAGCTGGCCGACGACGGGCACGCCGCCGAACACGAGCGAGCGCGATCCGATGAGCACGAGCAGCACGAACACGAGCGCGGCGAGCGACGTCGGGTCGCGGAGCCGACCGGATGCGTTGCCGGAGAGGTCGCGGCTGCGCTCCGACAGGTTGCGGATCCGATCCTCCGCCTGCAGCGACCCCGCGACATAACCACGCACCCGCGCGCTGCCCCGCACCTGCATGGAACGCAGCTCGATGTCCGGCACCCGCCGGAGGGCCTGCGCCGAGCGCCGCGCACGGCGGAGGTCACCGAGGTTGCGGAGGTTCCACGTCCACGCGCCGATCAGCGCGCGCGCCCGGTCCCGCCGGCGAGCCAACACGAACAGGACGACCTCGGCCACGGCGAGCACGACCGCGATCGGCAGGAGGTACGCGAGCGACCATCCGGACGCCGACTTCAGCATCGCCCGCAACCGGCTGCGTTGCGCGATGGCGGGTGAGACGGCTTCGGAGCTGTCGTGGACCTTGTCGGCCCGGCGGTGCCGCGCCCGGGCGTCCGGTGCCACCATCACGCGCGCGCCCGCGATCCGGGCCCGCCAGCAGAGGTCGAGGTCCTCCGCGCCGGGGAAGGTCATCGCGTCGAACCCGCCGAGCTCGGCGAAGAGGTCCGAGCGGACGAGCATGGCGGTGCTCGACACGAAGAAGACGTCCCGGACCGCATCGTGCTGCTCCTGGTCCAGCTCGCCCGGCTCGATCCCCGAGTGCGGGACGCCGAAGCGGTCGATGGCCATCCCGACCTCGAGCAGCACGTCGGGGTGGTCGTACTCGACGAGCTTGGGGCCGATGATCGCCGCGTTGGATCGGAAGGCCTCCTCGACGAGCAGCCGGACCGCGGACGGGTCCACCACCACGTCGTCGTGGCAGAAGAGGAGGAAGGTGGCCCCCTTCACGACGTCGATCACGTCGTTGGCCGCGGCCGCGAAGCCCGCGGCCTCGGGGAGGCGCCGGACGAAGGCGCCGGGCAGGACGCTCGCCACCCGGGCGGTCGGGTCGACGGTCGAACCGGTGTCGAGCACGAGGACGGTGACCGCCGGGTAATCGGACCCCCCGATCGCGGCCAGGGTCTCTTCGAGCCAGGGCCCGGGGTCTCGCGTCACGACCACCGCGACGACCGGCGGGGCGACGACCGGCTCCGACGCCTCCCCGGTGGGCTCCGAGTCGAGCATCGGCCCGTCGGAGCGGGTCGGAGTGGTGTCCATGGGCCGGTCGAGCGTACTTCCGGGCTGGTCCCGGGCCGTGGCACGGTGACCGGGGTCACCGCTCGCGTGCTTGCAAGAGTTAGCACTCTGCGTTATGGTGCTTGCACGGCGGCGCCGGGCCGGGCCTTCGAGGCCGCCGGACCCCGCCGCTTCTCCCACCCCACCAGGAGCAACTCCACCATGGACGTCAACTTCCGCAAGACCGCCACCGACACCGCCTACATCGTCGTCGGCGTCGGCGTGCTCGGCTTCCAGCAGGCGCAGGTCAAGCGGCGCGACGCCGCGACCAGGGTCAACGCCCTGCGCAAGGACGCACGCAGCACGGTCAAGAGCCAGGCCGACGCGATCACGAGCCGGGCCTCCGGCTACGCGGCGGGCCTGAGCGACATGGGTTCGACCGTCACCGGCACCGTCGGAAGCCTCGGCTCCACGGTGAGCGGCACCGTCGGGACCACCGTGTCGAGCACCCTCGACGCCGTCGGCAACCAGGTCAAGGCCGGGGCCGGCGCCGCGAAGATCGCCGACCCCCGCGTCTGGGCCGAGCCCGTCGTCGGCGACATCCGGGTCCGGATCGAGCCGGTGGTCGAGCAGCTGCGCACGATCTCCCTGCCCGACATCTCACTCCCGGGCGCGGTGAGCGCGATCCCCGAGCAGGTCGCGAAGACGATCGAGCTCGGACGGGCGAAGGTCCAGGGCCGGCGCTCCACCCCGACCTCGGTCCCGCACGCGGTCAACGGCGACGCCTGAGGCCGCACGTTCCCGGGGCGCGGTGCCCCCCGCCGCGATCCCGGCGAGCTGGTCCCCGCTCCGGCGGGGACCTTCTCGCGCGGGGCGACCCCCGCGAGCCGGATCGAAGCGGCGCCCTCCGGCGGCTTAGGCTCGCCGGATGCTGGTGGCCCTGGCGGGTGGAGTGGGAGCGGCTCGCTTCCTGCGCGGTCTCGTCCGCGTGGTGCCGCCCGCGGCGGTGACCGTCGTGGTGAACACCGCCGACGACGAGGTCTTCCACGGCCTCTACGTCTGCCCCGACCTGGACACGGTCACGTACACGCTGGCCGGGGCCGAGCATCCAGAGCAGGGCTGGGGCCTCGCCGGCGAGACGTTCGTGACGATGGACGCGCTCGACCGCTACGGCCAGGACACCTGGTTCCGCCTGGGTGACCGCGACCTCGGCACCCACATCTACCGGACCGAGCGGCTCGCCGAGGGCGCCACGATCTCCGAGGTCGCCACGGAGATCGCGAGCGCCTGGGGCGTCGTGCCCCGGCTCCTCCCGATGACCGACGAGCGAGTCGCGACCCGGGTCACCGTCGGTCGCGACGACGGCGCCCACGAGGTCCTGGCGATGCAGGAGTGGTTCGTGCGCGAGCGCGCCGAGCCGCCCGTCGTCGGCGTCGAGTTCGACGGCGCCGCCTCCGCGCGTCCCGCGCCCGGCGTGCTCGAGGCGCTCGAGGCGGCCGAGACGATCCTGGTGTGCCCTTCGAACCCCGTGATCTCGATCGGCCCGATCCTCGCCGTCCCCGGGATCCGGGAGGTGCTGACCCGCCGTCGCGACCGCGTCGTCGGCGTGAGCCCGATCATCGCCGGCGCCCCGGTGAAAGGCCCGGCGGACCGGCTGATGGGGCCGTTGGGGATCGAGGTCAGCTGCGTCGGGGTCGCCCGGGCGTACGCCGACTTCTGCGGCACGCTCGTCATCGACTCCGGGGACGGGGACCGCGCCGGCGAGGTCGAGGCCGCCGGCGTCCATGCCGTCGTCGCGGACACCCTCATGACGGACGCCCGCGTCGCCGCCGCGCTCGCCCGGCACACGCTCGACGCCGTCGCCTGAGCGGTGGGTGCGCTCACGGTCATCCCGGTCGGCGGGATCCCCGAGATCCGGCCCGGCGACCCGCTCGGTGAGCTGATCGCCGCCGCGGCCGCGGACCAGGACACGCCGCTCGCCGGCGGGGACTGCCTCGTGGTGACCCAGAAGGTCGTCTCGAAGGTCGAGGGGCGCCTGGTCCCGCTCGACCCCGAGGATGTCGACGCCCGCCGCGCGCTCGTCGAGCAGGAGTCCGTACGCGTCCTGCGCCGCCGCGGGGACCTGATCATCAGCGAGACCCGCCATGGGTTCGTGTGCGCGAACGCCGGGATCGACCTCTCGAACGTCGACGCCGGCACGGCCGCGCTCCTCCCCGTCGACAGCGACCGCTCCGCCCACCGCATCCGCCAGACGATCAGGGTCGCGGCGGGCGTCGACGTCGCGGTCGTGGTCTCGGACACGTTCGGGCGGGCCTGGCGCCACGGGCTGACCGACGTCGCGATCGGGGTGTCGGGGCTGGGCGCGGTCGTCGACCTGCGCGGTCAGACGGACGCGCTCGGCCGCGAGCTGCACGTCACCGAGGTCGCCCTGGCGGACGAGGTCGCGGGCGCGGCCGAGCTCGTCATGGGCAAAGCCGCGGCGATCCCCGCCGCGATCGTGCGCGGCCTGGACCCGGAGTGGTTCCGCGACAGCTCGGTGCAGGAGCTCATCCGCGCGCCGAAGGACGACCTGTTCCGATGAGCAGCCGCGCCGCGACGGTCCCCGCCTTCCTCGAGGCGCGCCGCTCGATCCGCGCGTTCACCGACGAGCCGGTTGCACGCGACGTGCTCGACGGGCTCGTCGAGGCCGCGTGCATCGCTCCGGCACCGCACCACTCACGACCGTGGCGGTTCGTCATCGTGGACTCGGATGCGGCGAAGCGGGATCTCGCGACCGGCATGGGCGAGCGGTGGCGCGCCGACCTCCGGGCCGACGGGATGGAGCCGGCGCGGGTCGACGAGCTCGTCGCGGCCTCGCACGAGAAGCTCGAGCGCGCGCCCGCGCTGGTGCTCGGCTGCCTGACGTGGCACGGCCTCGACCGCTACCCCGATCCGGCCCGGCAACGGGCCGAGTGGGGCATGGCCCTGCTCTCGCTCGGCGCTGCGGTCGAGAACCTGATGGTGGCGGCCGCCGACGCGGGCCTCGCCTCATGTTGGGTGGCGGCGCCGATCTTCTGCCCCGAAGCCGCGCGCGACGCGCTCGGGCTCCCCGACGTGTGGCTCCCGCACGCGCTCGTGCTCGTCGGCCACCCCGATCCCGGGTACGTCGGTCGGCCCCGGCCCCCGGTCCCGCTCGACGAGCTGCGCACCTACCGGTAACGCTTGGAATGGCGGCCGTTCGGTCGGCGTCCGGTGATCGGCCGGCAGGGATCTGGGAATGGCGGCGCTGCCGTCCGTCGTCGTCGGCGTCCGGCAGGGATCCTGGAGAGCCGGCTGGGTCAGCGTGAGGCGGCGCGCTGCTCCCGGAACCAGTCGAGCGTGCGCTCCACGCCGGTGTCGAGGTCCGTCCACGGCTTCCACCCGAGGTGGATCTCGGCCCGGCCCGGGTCCAGCGCCGAGCGTTCGAGCTCGCCCGGACGCGCGGGCGCGTGGTTGGCCTCCTCGGTGTACCCGACCGCACGGGCGATCGAGTCGTAGAGCTCCTGGACGCTCGTCTCGGTCCCGGTGCCGATGTTGATGATGAGCCCGCTCCCCTTCTCCGCCGCTCGCACGAGCGCGTCGACCACGTCGTCGACGAAGACGAAGTCACGGGTCTGTTGGCCGTCGCCGAAGATCGTCGGACGGCTCCGGTCCAGCATCATCCCGGCGAAGATCGAGACGACTCCCGCCTCGCCGTGCGGGTCCTGGCGCGGTCCGTAGACGTTGGCGAACGCGAGCGCCGAGTACTCGAGCCCGTGGATCGCCCGGTAGTAGTGCAGGTAGTCGCACGACGCCTTCTTGGCCACGCCGTACGGCGACTCCGGGCGCTGCGGGTGCCCTTCCTTCACCGGGAGGTGCTCGGGAGTCCCGTAGAGCGTGCCGCCCGACGCCGCGAACACGACCTTCTGGGTGCCGGCCGCGAGCGCGCCCTGGCACACGTTCAGCGTGCCGAGGATGTTGACCTCGGCGTCGAAGACCGGTCGGGCGACCGACACGCGCACGTCGGCCTGGGCCGCGAGGTGGAACACCACGTCGGGCTTGCGGTGCGCGATCAGGTCGGTGATCGCCGGCGAGCGCACGTCCAGGCGGTGGAACGAGAATTTCCGGGTCGCGAGCGACCGCGCGTCGGCCAGGTTCGCGAGCGAGCCCGTCGAGAGGTCGTCGACCACGTCGACGTCCCAGGCCTCGGCCAGCAGCCGGTCCGCGAGCGTCGAGCCGATGAACCCGGCCCCGCCGGTCACGAGCGCCTTCACGTTGCCTCCCCGCACCTCAGCCCGACATCGGGCCCGACCACCTCGTCGACGATCCGGGACCCGGGCGCCACCACCGCCCCCTCGAGCAGCACCGAGCGCAGCATGCTGCCGCCCGCGCCGACGCTCGTCCGGGGTCCCAGCACCGACGCTTCGACCCTCGCGTCGGCCCCGACCCGGGCGTCGACCCCGACGACCGACGGCCCGACGACGACGGCGGTCGGGTCGATCCGCGCGCCGGCCTCGGTCCAGACGGCGTCGCCGACCTCGGTCGCGTGCGGGACCGGGAGACCGAGACGGCCGCTCGCGACGTCACGCTGGGCCTCGAGGTACTTCTGCGGCGTCCCGATGTCGAGCCAGTACGCGGGCGACTGCATCGCGTAGAGCCGGCCCGGTGTCTCCAGCATGCGCGGGAAGGTCTCGCGCTCGATCGACACCGTCAGCCGGGGTGGGATCGAGTCCACGAGGTCGGGCTCGAGCACGTAGGTCCCCGCGTTGATCCAGTTGGTCGGCGCCTGCCCCGGCGGCGGCTTCTCGACGAACGCCACGACCTCGCCGTCGGCGCGCGTCGGCACCACACCGAAGGCGGAGGGGTCGGCGACCTGGGTCAGCGCGATCGTCGCGGCCGCTCCGCGCGCCGCGTGGAAGGCCACCAGCGCGTCGAGGTCCAGGTCGGTGAGCACGTCGCCGTTGCACACGAGCATCCGCTCGTCGATGCCGTCGGCCGCGAACCGGATGCCGCCGGCGGTTCCGAGCGGCTCGTGCTCGACGACGAAGCGGAGCTTGATGTCGCCGAAGCGATCGTCCGCGAAGTGGTCCTTGAAGGCTTCGGGCAGGTAGCCGAGCGACAGCACGACCTCGTCGACGCCGTGGGCACCGAGCCAGGTCAGCTGCCGCTCGAGGAACGGGACGTTGACGATCGGGAGCAGCGGCTTCGGGGTCGTGAGGGTCAGGGGGCGGAGGCGGGTGCCCTGCCCCCCGACGAGGACGACCGCCTTCACGGCGTGGTGGTGGCCGTGCTGCCGTTGCCGGCCGGGACCGTCGTCGAGCTGCCGATCGGTGGCGAGGTGGTCGTGCTGCCACCTGCGGGGGCCGTCGTGGCGGTCACCGACTGCCCGTTGAGGTCGCTGATGCTCGTGAGCGCCGCGTCCGCCTTCGGCGGCTTCGGCAGCTTCTCGCCCTTCGGCAGCAGGTACAGCGCCACGATGTCACCGTTCACCGGGTGGTAGTCCGAGATGCTCCCCGACCGGGGCGTGCCGCTCCACGGCTTGCCGAACTTCCCGACGGTCCACTGGACCTCGGCCTTCTTGGCGTCGGAGCCGGAGCCACACGAGTTGCCGGTCTTGTGCTCCTTGTCGTCCCAGACCTTGAAGGACGACTCGCCGGCGCTCCAGCCGCCGTAGCCGAGGAACCGCCCGACGGTGGCCTTGGCGCCCGCCTCGTCGCTCGCGAACGGGTGGATGTGCATCAGCCCGTCGCCGTGGGAGTGCAGCCCGGCGCGGATGCCCGCCTGGTCGGCCCGATCCTCGAAGGACGGTGCGTTCGGCAGCCAGGTCCCGCACACGTCGACGCCCAGGAAGGCGTGCCAGTGGTCCCCGATCGTGGGCGCCGCGTCCGCGTTGTTCTGCCGGTCGGCGTAGGTCAGCGTGACGAGCAGGACGCCGAGAACGACCACCACGACGGTGGTCACGGTCCACATCATCGAGCCGCTGCGGCGCTTCGGACGACGGACCCGGGACCGGATCCGGGCGCGGTTGTACTTGCTCGACTTGGCCATGACGCCGGTCAGGTTACTCGCTGGCCCCTCACGCTCCGGAGCGCGCCCGGACCGCGGCACCGCCCGCGACCACCGTGGCGCGGGCGGCCAGGAACCCGGCCGCGACGGGCAGGAGCAGGCGCCGCGGACCGTGCCACCACTTGTCCGCGTACTGGTACGCGGCCCGGTGGTGCTCGACGATCGAGCGCAGCGGGCGGCGGGCGCGGCTGCCCCCGACGGTGTGCGTCACCCGGCCGTGCGGCTCGTAGGTGATCGTCCAGCCGTCGGCACCGAGGCGCCGGCACAGGTCAACGTCCTCGAAGAACAGGAAGAACCTCTCGTCCCAGCCGCCGACGCGGTCGAGTGCACCGCGCCGGAGCCACAACGCCGCGCCCGACACCCACGCGACGTCGCGCGCCGCGTCAGGATCGGCATCGAGCTGGCGGTAGGACTCGGTGAAGCGGTTGGTGGGCGCGACGGTGCCGAGCAGCGCGTGTCCGATCGCGTCGCCGAGCGACGGCGCCGAGCGCGCGGACGGGTACTGGGTGCCGTCGGGGTTCAGCAGCCGCGGGCCGACCGCGGCGACCCGGGCGTCCGCGTCGAACCGGGCGAGGACCGCCGCGGCGGTGCCCGCCGCCACGACCGCGTCGGGGTTGAGCACCGCGACGACGGGTGCGCGGGTGGCCGCGATCCCCACGTTGGCCGCCCGGCCGTAGCCCAGGTTCGCGTCCGGGTGCACGACGGGAACGTCGGGGAACCGCGACCGGAGCACCTCCGCCGAACCGTCGCGCGAGCCGTTGTCGACCACGACGACCTCGGGGCGCCCGGCCGAATCGTCCGCCAGCAGGGACGCGACGCACCCGGCCAGCGCGGGACCGGCCTCGTAGTTGACCACGACCGCGGCCCAGCGCGGATCCGACGGCACCGGGATCAGCCCCCGACCGGCATCAATCGACGAAGCGGAACTTCACGAGCGCGTAGAGCGCCGCGAAGCCGTCACGCCAGGTGATCTTCTTGCCCTCGTCGAACTCACGGCCGAGGTACGTGATCGGCACCTCGTAGATGCGGATCCCCTTGCGCAGCATCTTCGCGGTGATCTCGGGCTCGAAGTCGAACCGGTCGGACCGGACGGTGACATCCCGGATCACGTCGCGGTCGAACAGCTTGTAGCAGGTCTCCATGTCGGAGAGCGTCGTGTTGTAGAGCAGGTTCGTGACGAGCGAGAGCACCCGGTTCCCGCACCAGTGCAGGAACAGCATGTTGCGGCGCTCACCCGTGAACCGCGATCCGTACACGACCCGGGCGCGGCCCTTCAAGATCGGCGTCAGCAGCTTGATCCAGTCGTCGGGGTCGTACTCGAGGTCAGCGTCCTGGATGAGCACGAGATCGCCGGTGACGTGCTGGAGGCCGGTCCGGATCGCCGCGCCCTTGCCCTGGTTCCGCGAGTGCGACACGACCTTCGTCGTGCTGTCGCGCAGCTGCGCGAGCACCATGCGCGTGCCGTCGTCGCTGCCGTCGTCCACGACGATGAACTCGCGGTCGACGGGCAGGTCCACCGCGCGCATGCGCCGGAGGATCTCGACGACCGTGTTGCGCTCGTTGAAGACCGGCACGATCACGGAGAGCTTGCGGTAGGCCTTCACCGCGGACGGAGCGATGTCCGGCACCGGGAGCGCCGCGGCGTCCGGGAGCGGTGCACCCCGGTCACTCTCGGGTGGCTCCGGGATCTCGCCGCGCGTCACGTCGCCCGCTCCTTGCGGTACCACTCGAAGGTGCGGGTCAGGCCCTCCTGCAGCTCGACCTCGGGCTCCCAGCCCAGCACGTCGCGGGCCAGCGTGATGTCGGGCTGGCGCTGGCTCGGGTCGTCGGTGGGCAGGGGCTCGTAGGCGATCTCCGACGACGATCCGGTCACGTCGAGCACCGCCTGCGCGAGCTCGAGGATCGTGAACTCGTTGGGGTTGCCGATGTTGATCGGGCCGACGTGGTCCGACCGCAGCAGGCCGAGGATGCCGCCGATCAGGTCGTCGACGTAGCAGAACGACCGGGTCTGGCCACCGTCGCCGTAGACGGTGAGCGGCTTGCCCTCCATGGCCTGGACCAGGAAGTTCGACACCACCCGGCCGTCCGCCGGGCGCAGCCGCGGGCCGTAGGTGTTGAAGATCCGCACGATGCGCACGTCGAGGCCGTGGGCGCGGTGGTACGCCAGGGTCATCGCCTCGGCGAAGCGCTTCGCCTCGTCGTACACCCCCCGGGGCCCCACCGGGTTGACGTTGCCCCAGTAGCTCTCGGGCTGCGGGTGCACGAGCGGGTCCCCGTAGACCTCGCTCGTCGACGCGAGGACGTAGCGGGCCTGCTTCGCGAGCGCGAGCCCGAGGGTGTTGTGGGTGCCGAGCGCGCCGACCTTCATCGTCTTGATCGGGTGCTCGAGGTAGTCCTGCGGGCTCGCGGGACTCGCGAAGTGCAGCACCGCGTCGACCGCACCGGTGACGTGGATGAAGTTCGTGACGTCGTAGCGCTCGAAGGTGAACTCCGGGCGCGACAGGAGGTTGGCCATGTTCTCGACCCGACCGGTGAGCATGTTGTCGAGACCGACCACGTCCCATCCGTCGCCGATCAGCCGCTCGGCGAGGTGCGACGCGAGGAACCCGGCCGCTCCGGTGACGACGGCTCGGGGCCGGGGGTTGTCGGTGGCGCGCCGGCGGGGCGTGGGCTCCACTACCTGCCGACCCCTTCGTAGGTGAAGCCGCGGCGACGGAGCGCCACCGGGTCGAGCAGGTTGCGAGCGTCGAGGACGATCGGCTGCGCGAGCGCGTCGTGGACGCGCTCGAAGTCGAGCCACCGGAACTCGTCCCACTCGGTCAGCACCGCGAGCACCCGGGCGCCGTCGCACGCCTGGTACGGATCCGCGACGACCTCGAGCCCCGGCACCAACGCCGCGGCGCGCTCGGCGGCTGCCGGGTCGTAGGCCCGCACCGTCGCGCCCTCCTCGAGCAGGCGGCGGGCGATCACCAGGGCCGGCGAGTCGCGCAGGTCGTCGGTGTTGGCCTTGAACGTCAGGCCCCACACCGCGACCGTGACCCCGTCGAGCTCACCGCCGGCGAGCCCGTGGACCTTCTCGACCATCCGCTCGTGCTGGCGCCGGTTCACCTCGACCACGCCTTCGAGCAGCGAGAAGTCGTAGTCGTTGCTCCGGGCCGCGTAGAGGAGTGCGGCGGTGTCCTTCGGGAAGCACGATCCGCCGTAGCCCGGGCCGGGGTGCAGGAACTCGAAGCCGATCCGCTGGTCGTAGCCCATCCCGAGCGCGACCTCGCGGACGTCCGCGTCGACGCTCTCACAGAGGTTGGCGATCGCGTTCATGAAGGAGATCTTCGTCGCGAGGAACGCGTTCGATGCGTACTTGATCATCTCGGCCGAGGCCGGGTCGGTGACCAGCATCGGGGCGTTGAGCGACCGGTACAGCGTGCTCACGCGGACGGCCACGGCGGGATCGTCACACCCGATGACCACTCGATGGGGCTCGAGGAAGTCGCGCACCGACGTGCCTTCGCGCAGGAACTCGGGGTTCGACGCGACCCCGACCTCCTCGATCGCGGCTCCACCCTCGGCGAGGATGCGCTGGACCAGGCGGGTCGAGCCGACCGGCATCGTCGACTTGTTGATCACCACCGTCCCGGGGCGCAGCACGGGCGCGATCTCGCGGGCCACGTCCTCGACGAACGAGAGGTCGGCCGATCCGTCCTCGGCTTGCGGCGTCGGCACGCAGAGGAAGACGAACTCCGCGATGCCCGCGGCCCGCGCAGCCCCGACGACGAACGTCAGCCGGCGCGACGAGAGGCCCTCGTCCACGAGCGCCTGGAGCCCTTCCTCGAGGATCGGGATCTCGCCCTTCGAGAGCGCCGCCACCCGTTCCCGGTCGATGTCCGCGCACGTCACCCGGTGGCCGAGGTGGGCCAGGCAGGTCGCCGTGGTCAGGCCGACGTAGCCGGCACCGATGACCGCAACATCACTCATGCCTCATCCGCTCCTGGCCCTGCGGGCCGGGCCGCTCGGACCCCGCGACGCGTCGTCGACCGGTGATGGCGGGTCACGGCTTCACTCATGGATCGATCCTCTTTCCGCGCCCCGGGCTTCCCAGCCTTCGTGGGGTGCGCGCGCGGTCACCACCGAGCCGGGGCATCCGAGCAATTCTAGGGGGTCGCCCGCACTACGGCGGACTTGCCGGCTCAGCAGCCCGCTGCGCCCGGCGCGGTCGTGCTGGTCGGGGCCGACGTGCCGGACTTCTTGGCCGTGGTGGTCGTCGTCGCCGGGTGCTTGTGCGTGCTCGCCTTGGCCACCCCCTTGAAGTCCTTCGCGATCATCACGACGACCTGGTCTCCGGAGACCGACGAGTCCGCGACCACCTGGCCGACACCTTTCATGTAGCTCGCGACCAGCAGCGCCCTCGCGTCGTTCCCCGGGCGGAAGTGGATCTCCGTGTTCCCGAGCAGCGACGTGTTGCCCACCTCGCCGGGCGCGAACCCGTAGCGCTGGAATCCCGCGAGCGCCTTCCCCGCCGCTCCGAGATCGCCCGAAGCGTTCAGGACCTTCACCGTGACCTGCGAGGGCTGCAACTTCGTGAAGTCCGGTCCGTTCACCGCACCGAAGGTCCGCAGCTGGGCGAGCATGGAGTCGGCTGCGGGCTGCTTGAGCACCAGGCGGTTGGCGTTGCTCGGGGCCTGCTGCCACGGGATCGTCTGCATCCGGATCGCGCTGTTGTCGTTCGGGTTGACCTTCCGGAACGTGTTCACGAGCTGGAAGATGTCCTGCTTGGTCAGCTGCGTGTCGAGGCGGAGCTTCGGCACGATCGCGTCGGCGATGTCGAGCGCCGTCAGTGGGTTCGACGCACCTTTGCGGGCGGCGACGTCGGCCAGCTTGCGGATGAAGCCCTGCTGGCGGGTGATCCGGTCGATGTCGGCGAGCGGGCTGGCGTCGACCCAGTCGCCTCTGGTCGAGTCGTAGTACTGCAACGTGCGCGACCGCGCGTACGCCAGCGCCTGGTTGCCATCGAGGGAGATGCAACCGGCGGTCGGTATGTTGAGCCCGGACTCCTTGTCCCGAGCCGGGTACGGGAAGTACACCGGGATCTTCCCGACCGCGTCGACGATCCCGATGAACGCCTCGAAGTTGATCTCGACGTAGTGGTTGATCTCGACGTCGAAGTTCCGCTTGATCGTGTCGATCACGGATTGTGGGCCGTCGTTGAACGCGGCGTTGATCTGTTCTGTCGAGCCGTCGGCGGTCTTCACCAGCAGGTCGCGCGGGAACGAGACGAGCAGGCTGGTCTTCGCGTCGGGGTCGATGTGGACGATCATCAACGTGTCCGACTTTGGTGGCCCTGCCTCGTCCGCGGTTCCGAACGCCTTCTGCTGGGCCGCGTTGGTCTCGAAGCTTCGGGAGTCCGAGCCGAGGATCAGGTAGTTGCCGGCCTTGCCCGGCCCGGGCGCCAAGGTCAGTCCGCCGACCCGTGGGATGTCGTTCAGCTTCGAGTCCACGACGCGGTTGCCCACGAGGATCCCGCCCGTGACGAGCACGAACGTGACCACGAGGGCGATGACGTAGCGCCGAACGAAGGCGCGCCAAGGCGGAAGTGAGGCAACCACGGTCCAACGATGGTACTGAAGCACCGCCCGAATTCGTGGGCAGGGGGCCCCCGATACCCTGCAGGCATGGAGGTCGGGCCCATCCTGGCGGCGTTGCCGGCTGCGCTTCCGGCCGCGGTCGGGTTCGACGGGGCCCGGGCGATCGTGGCCTGCGGAGCCGACGAGGTGCTCGCCGCCGACGGGGCGGACGCGTTCGACCGGATCGACCGGCTGGCGTCGGGCTGGTGGGCCGGGTTCCTCGCCTACGAGCTCGGGCACCGCGTCGAACGCGTCGTCGCGCGTCCGGGCGCGCCCGCTCGCTCGCACCCGGACGCCGTCCTCGTCCGCTTCGCGGCCCGCGTGGAGATCGACCGCCGGACCGGCGACTGCCGGGTCTTCGGGCACGGCGCGGCCCGGCGCGCGCTCGACACCGCGCTCGACGCAGGCGCCGCGGGACCGAGGTCGCCCGGGCTGGGGCCGTGGGCGTCGAGCCTCGATCGGCCCGACTTCGAAGCCGGGGTCCGGACGATCGTCGCGCACATCGAGGCGGGCGACTGCTACCAGGTGAACCTGACGCGGCAGCTGACGTGCGCCCGCGACGCGGACCCCGTCGCGCTCTGGTGCGCGCTCGAGTCGGGCAACCCGGCACCGCACGCGTCGTTCGTGCGCGTCGGGGTGGACGAGATCGGCTCCGGGCTCGCGGTCGTCTCCGCGTCACCGGAGCGGTTCCTCCGGGTCGACGGCCCGGAGGTCGAGACCCGGCCGATCAAGGGCACCGCCGCGTCCCCCGAGACGCTGCGCCGGAGCACCAAGGACCGGGCGGAGAACGTGATGATCGTGGACCTCGCCCGCAACGACCTCGGCCGGGTCTGCGAACCGGGCTCGATCGAGGTCCCGGGCCTGTGCGACCTCGAGACCCACCCCGGTCTCGTCCACCTCGTGAGCACGGTGCGGGGGGTCCGGCGCCCCGACGTCGGGCTCGGCGGCCTGCTGCGGGCCACGTTCCCTCCCGCCTCGGTCACGGGGGCGCCCAAGCCCCGGGTCCTCCAGGAGATCGAGGATCTCGAGCCGGTCCCACGCGGGGTCTACTGCGGCGCGGTCGGCTGGATCGACACGGTCGCGGACCGGGCGGACCTCGCGGTCGCGATCCGCACGTTCACCGTGCACGCAGGCGAGACGCACCTCGGAGTCGGCTCCGGCATCACCGCGGACTCGGACCCCGCGGGTGAGTGGCGCGAGAGCGAGCTGAAGGCGGCGCGGCTGCTGGCCGTCGCGGGCGCCGGCGCGCCCCCGCCGGAGGGCGCCGGTGCGGTCGCGGTCCGGCGGTCGCCCTCCGGAGATCTTCGAAGCTCGCCGCAGCGGGTGCCGGCGGTCCGGTGACGAGCCGCCCATGAAGCTCTGGGTCAACGGAGTCCTCGACGAGGCGGACGCGCTCCGCATCTCGCCCCTCGACCACGGTCTGCTCGTCGGCGACGGGGTCTTCGAGACGTTGCGCGTCTACGAGGGCGTCCCGTTCGCGTGGCGGCGCCACCACGAGCGGCTCGGGTTCTCCGCTTCCGGGATCGGCCTCGAGGTGCCGAAGTCCGTGGAGCTGCGCGCCGCGGCCGACGCGGTCCTCGATGCCAACAGGCTCGGCGACGGTCGGTTGCGCATCACCGTGACCGGCGGCGAGTCACCGCTCGGCTCCGAGCGCGGCGACGCTGCACCGACGGTCATCGTCGCCGCGAGCGCTCTCGCACCCCCGATGGCCCGGGCGGACGTCGTGACTGTCCCCTGGGCGCGCAACGAGCGCGGTGCGGTCGCGGGGCTCAAGACGATCTCGTACGCAGAGAACGTCCGGGCGCTCGCCTACGCCCGCGAGCACGGCGCAATCGAGGCGGTCTTCCCCAACACGCGCGGCGACCTCTGCGAGGCGACCGGCTCGAACGTGTTCCTCGTGTTCCAGGGCGTCCTGCACACGCCGCCCGGAGACGCGGGCTGTCTGCTCGGCGTCACGCGCGCGCTCGTCCTCGAGCTGGCAGCCGAGCTCGGGATCCCGGTCGAGGAGGCGGCGCTCCCGCTCGACGCGCTCCACCGCTGCGACGAGGCGTTCCTCTCGTCGACGACCCGCGAGGTGCAGGCGATCGCGCGCGTGGACGGCCACGAGCTCGCGGCCGTCGCGGGGCCGGTCACCACCCGCCTGGCCGACGCCTTCACCGCGCTCGTCGCCCGCGACCTCGATCCGTAACGCCTCGTCAGGATCTCCGGAGGGCGAACGCCGGGCGCACGTCACCCGACGCCCTCCGGCGGCCCACCACGATCTCCCGAGGGCGAACGCCGGCTCACGCGTCGCGCAGGTGCACGACGTCGCCCGCGGCGATCACCTCGACCGCCCCGTCGACCTCGACCAGCAGCCGGCCCACGTCGTCGACGTCCACCGCGCGCCCCACCAGGGTGCTGTCGGCCCGCTCCACCCGGACGGTGCGCCCGAGGGTCCCGAGCCCGTGGCGGTACCGCCGCCGGGTCTCGTCGAGGTCGGCCAGCGCCTCGTCGTAGCGGGCGAGGAACTCGACCAGCAGGTCGTCACGCGAGGTCGTCCGCCCGCTCTCGAGGTTGCACGCGGTCGCGATGCCCTCGAGCTCGGCCGGGATCTCCGGCCAGTCGAGGTTCACGCCGATGCCCACGACGACCGCGTCCCCCGTGGCCTCCGCGAGGATCCCGGCGATCTTGCGCGTGCCCACGAGGAGGTCGTTCGGCCACTTCGTCGTGGCGTCGACGCCGGCCGCGCGCGCGAGCGCGTCGCCCATCGCCACCGCGGCGGCCATCACGACGAGATGGCGCTGCTCGGGCGGGAGCTCGGGGCGCAGGAGGACCGACACCAGCAGCGACGCCCCCGGCGGCGCGGTCCAGGTGCGGTCGAGGCGGCCTCGTCCCGCCGACTGGTGGTCGGCGACCACGACCACGCCGTCGGCCGCGCCGGCGCGGGCGAGGTCCAGTGCGTACCGGTTCGTCGAGTCCGTGTCGGCCAGCCGGCGGACGTCCTGGAAGCGCGCCGGAATGGCCTCGGGATCGGGCACGGCCCGTAGGATACGGCCCGACCCGTCTCCACCGGCCGAGGTGCCCGTGCTCCAGAAGATCCTGATCGCCAACCGCGGCGAGATCGCCATCCGCGTCATGCGGACGTGCCGCGAGCTGGCGATCCCCACCGTCGCGGTCTACTCGGAGCTCGACCGGGACGCACTCCACGTCCGCTACGCCGACGAGGCGTACGCGCTCGGCGGCCAGACCGCGGCCGAGAGCTACCTCAACACCGACGCGATCCTCGGCGTGATCGAGCGTTCGGGCGCCGACGGCGTGCACCCGGGCTACGGCTTCTACGCCGAGAACGCGGAGTTCGCCCGGGTCATCGGCGACCGGGGCGTCACCTGGATCGGGCCCCCGCCGGATGCCATCGACGTGATGGGAGACAAGATCTCCGCCCGGCGTGCCGCGGACCGCGGTGGCGTGGCGAGCGTGCCCGGCACGCTGGACCCGATCGTGAGCGCCGACGACGTGATCGCCTTCGGCGAGAAGGTCGGCTGGCCGGTCGCGATCAAGGCTGCGTACGGCGGTGGCGGCCGCGGGATGAAGGTGGTCGAGGACGCGGCGTCCGCGCAGTCGGCGCTCGACTCGGCCCAGCGCGAGGCGCTGGCCTACTTCGGGCGGTCCGAGGCGTACCTCGAGAAGTACCTGCCGCGTCCCCGCCACATCGAGATGCAGATCTTCGCCGACACCCACGGCAACGCGGTCTGGCTGGGTGAGCGCGACTGCTCGGTGCAGCGACGCCACCAGAAGCTGGTCGAGGAGTCACCTGCGGCGGGGCTGAGCGAGAAGACCCGCGCCGCGATGGGCGAGGCCGCGGTGAAGGTCTCGAAGGCGTGCGGGTACGTCAACGCCGGCACGGTGGAGATGCTGTACCAACCGCCCGAGGGCGGCGGCGACGGCGACTTCTACTTCCTCGAGATGAACACCCGGCTCCAGGTCGAGCACTGCGTCACCGAGATGGTCACCTCGCTCGACCTCGTGGCCGAGCAGATCCGCGTCGCGAGCGGTGAGCCGCTGTCGTTCACCCAGGACTCCGTCGAGCACCACGGCCACTCGATCGAGGTGCGCGTCAACGCGGAGAACGCGGCCAAGGGGTTCCTTCCCTCGCCGGGGACCGTCACCAAGCTGCGGATCCCGTCGGGGCCCGGCGTGCGGTGGGACGGGGGCTACGAAGAAGGCGACACGATCTCGCAGTACTACGACAACCTGCTCGCGAAGCTCGTCGTGTGGGCGCCTGATCGTGACCGTGCCCGCCACCGGATGCTGCGCGCGCTGCAGGAGCTCGTGGTGGAGGGCATCCACACGACGGTTCCCGCGCACGAGCTCGTTCTCGCGCACCCGGACTTCGCGGCGGGACACCACTCGACCAACTGGCTCGAGAACGAGGTCGACCTGTCCGGCCTGACGTCCGAGGCCGGCCCGGCGACCACGATCGACGCCGACGGCGAGGCGCTCACCGAGCGGACGGTGCCGGTCGAGGTGGACGGCAAGCGGTTCAACGTGAAGCTCTGGCTCCCCGACGCACCGGTCGTCGCAAGCGCCGGCCCGGGAGCCGCGAAGCGGGCCCCGAAGCCGAAGGCGGCCGCTTCGTCCGGCTCCGGCGGTGACGGCACCGTCAACGCGCCGATGCAGGGCACCATCGTCAAGGTGCTCGTGCACGTCGGCGACGCGGTCGAGGTCGGCCAGGGTCTGCTCGTGCTCGAGGCGATGAAGATGGAGAACCACATCAGCGCCGAGCGGGCCGGGACCGTTGCGGAGATCCGGGTGAGCGCGGGCGAGACCGTCGGCACCGGCGCGGTCCTCGTCATCATCGAGTAGCACCCGCTCTCGTGGGCGCCCCGCTCTTCATCGTCGACGCGTTCACCGAGGCCGCATTCGGCGGCAACCCGGCCGCGGTGTGCCTCCTCGACGCGCCGGCGGACCCGGAGTGGATGCAGGCCGTCGCCGCGGAGCTGAACCTCTCCGAGACCGCGTTCGTGATCCCGGCCGGCGCCGCGTTCGGGCTGCGCTGGTTCACGCCGGCGGTCGAGGTCGACCTGTGCGGGCACGCCACCCTCGCGAGTGCGCACGTGCTGTGGGAGGGCTGGCTCCCACTTGCGGTCGACGCCCGCTTCGAGACCCACAGCGGCGAGCTCGTCTGCACGCGGGCGGGCGACCTCATCGAGATGAACCTCCCCGCCGACCCTCCCGAGCCGATCGCGGTCACGGGTGAGCTCTCCGACGCGCTCGGCGTCGAGGTCACGGACGCGGCGCAGAGCCGGGTCGGCAGGCTGCTCGCGCTCACCGACGCGGCCGCCGTCCGCGCGCTCGATCCCGACTTCGGCGTGATCGCGCGGCTCTCCGGCGCAGGCGTGATCGTCACCGCGGAGTCGGATTCGCCCGATGCCGACTTCGTCTCTCGCTTCTTCGCGCCCGCCGCCGGCATCGACGAGGACCCGGTGACCGGCGCCGCGCATTGCGCGCTCGCGCCGTACTGGGCCGCGCGGCTCGGCCGCGACGAGCTCGTCGGCTACCAGGCGTCGGAGCGCGGCGGCAGCGTCCGCTGCCGTGTCGATGACGACCGTGTGGTGCTCGGCGGCCACGCCGTGACGGTGACGCGCGGCGAGCTCCTCGTCTGACCGCCGCCCTGCTCCCGCCCGCCGTTCGTCAATCAGACGGCGGACTACGGGAGGCCGGGGCTCGCGAAGGCCCGCATGTTGCCCGAGCCGTCGACGATCAGCCCTCCGGCACCGCCGCCGAACGAGAGGACACCGCGGGCCCCGAGCGTCGGCCCGACCGCCGTCGGCGTCGGGCCGCCGAACAGACGGCCCCACGGGTGGAGCCCACCGAACGGGTCGACGATCCAGCCGCCGGCGACGCCGTGCGCGTCGAGGAACGGAGCGGTGATGCCGCGTGCGACGTCCCGACCCGGCCAGGACGGGACGCGTTGGGCGTCGGGTGGCTTCGGGTGCCTGCCGATCGCGAACGAGTAGAGCCGCCCGTCGCGCCCGAGGACGTACCCCCCGGTGCCGTCCGCCAGGATCGTCACGCCCCGGGCGATGTCCTTGCCCGGCCAGAGCACCCGGTTCGTGACGGCCGGCGGGGTGCCGGTGCCGATCGAGAACGGGTGAAGCTGCCCGTACAGGTCGACCACGTACCCGCCCGAGCGGTCGGGCAGGACCGCGAGCCCCCGGGCGACGTCCTGGCCCGGCCACGACGGGCCACCGGTCGCGGCCGTCGGGTTGGCCCCCTGGGCGAACGTCTGGATGTGCCCGTCGGCGAGCACCTCGTAACCACCGCCGCGCGTGCTGTTCGGCGCGATGCCCCGCACCACGCTGCGACCGGGGAAGGTCGGGTACCGGGTGAGCTGGCGCACGGTCACGATCTGGGCGACCCCGTCGAAGTGGTTGCCGTGCCCGACACCACCGAACTCCAGCCAGTAGCCGTCCGCCGTGTACACGTTGCTTCCGCCACCACCACCGCCGGCGCCCGCCGAGGGCGAGTCGACGAAGCCACCACCGCCACCTCCGCCACCCTGGATCCCGGATCCGCCGCCACCTCCGCCGAAGCCGCCGGGGCCACCGCTGTACCGGCCGACGCCGAAGCCACCGTTCATGCTGCCCGGCGCGCCGGGCGCGCCGAAGGTTCCCGCACCACCACCCGTCGCGCAGCACAGCTGCATGGGTCCCTGCACACCGTTGGCGCCCCCGCTCCCGGCATCCCCGCCGGCACCGCCGGTCGCACTCCCACCGGCCCCGCCCCCGGCCCCGGCCTCGACCAGCGGCGTCGCACCCCGGTACCAGCCGCTGTAGCCACCGCCACCCGCGCCGCTGGTCCCGTTCTCGGCGCCGGGGCCCCCAGTGCCTCCGCTCGCTCCGTGGCTCGAACCACCGCCGTTGGTGTTCTGGTTGCCGGCCGTCGCCGACTGCCCCGCGCAGCCCGCCGCACCGGTGAGGACGGTCCCGACCGGGAAGGCGAACGACGCGACCGCGACCGCGCCGCCCCCGCCCTTGATCCCCTGCGCGTTGTCGCCACCGTCGGCGCCGTACGCGTACAACGTGCTGTACGCGAGCGGAACCCCGGCCGGTCGCGTGTCACCACAGAGGCGGTTGGTGATGTTGTACGGGGTGCTCCCCGCGGCAGCGTGGACCCCAGCCGCATGGAGGACGCTGCGCGGTGGCCGGATCCGCCCGCTCGGCGGGGTCGCGCCCGCCGGCGCGATCGCCAACAACGGTGCGACGACCGTGCCGACCGCGGCCGCGATCAGGACACGGTTCCGTCCGCGCACCTCGTGGTCCCTGCCCATGGTCAGCCCCCTGCCTCGTGGAACCGGCAACGTACTTCGCGCGAACCGCTCCTACCAGGCGGCTTCGGCGAGCGACTCGGACATCGACGGGTGCACGAGGAGCGAGTCGACGATGTCCACGACCTTCAGGCCGTTGGTCACCGCCACCGCGATCACCGAGATGAGCTCGGCCGCGTTGCGGCCCACGATCGACCCGCCGAGCACGACGCCCGTCGCCGGGTCCGAGATCACCTTCACGAAGCCACGGGCGTCGCCCTTGATGAGCGCCTTCGCGTTGGCCGAGAACGGCACCTTGGTCACGCGGATCTTGCGCCCGGACGCGAACGCCTCGGCCTCCGCGAGCCCGACGTCCGCGATCTCGGGCTCGGTGAAGATCGCGGACGACGCCTTCTCGTAGTCGAGGTGGCGGTGCGCCCGGGCGTGCAGACCCATGAGGTGCTCGGCGATCTTGCGCCCCTGCATCGCCGCGACCGACGAGAGCGGCAGCTTGCCGGACAGGTCGCCGGCCGCGTAGATGTTGCCGACCGACGTCAGCAGGTTGTGGTTCACCTTGACGTAGCCGCCTTCGTCCACCGCCACGCCCGCCTCGGCGAGCCCGAGGTGCTCGAGGTTCGGCACGGAGCCGATCGCGAGCACCACGTGGGACGCCTTGACCGTCCGCCCGTCGTCGCAATCGACGATGACGACGTCACCGTCACGCGTGATCGCCTTCGCCCGCGCCCCCTTCAGCAGCTTGACGCCGCGCGCCAGGAACTCGTCCTCGAGGACCGCGGCGACCTCCGCGTCCTTCAGCGGCAGCACCTGCTGGCGGGACACGACGAGCGACACCTTCGACCCCAGCGCGCTGAACATGTGCGTGAACTCCACCCCGGTGACGCCCGACCCGATCACGCACAGGTGCTCGGGGATCTCCTGGGGCGGGTAGGCCTGGCGCGTCGTGAGGATCCGCTCGCCGTCGATCTGCGCCCAGTCCGGCACCCGGGGCCGTGACCCGGTGGCGAGGATGACGAAGTCCGTGTCGAGCTCCTCGCGGCCGGACTCGGTCTCGGCGACGACCTCGCGCGGGCCCTGGAGGCGACCGGTCCCGTGGATGAGCCGGACACCCTGGGATTCGAGCAGCGACCGCACCGACGCCTGGAGATGGGTCTCGATCGACGCCACGCGCTCGCGCACCGCGTCGACGTCGAGACGGCCATGCGCCTCGAGCCCCATCGACCGCGCCCGCGTGAGCTCCGACAGCTCGCCGCCGGTCGCGATCATCGCCTTCGACGGGATGCAGTCCCAGAGGTGGGCGGCACCCCCGATGATGTCGCGCTCGATGAGCGTGACCTCGGCGCCGAGGGTGGCCGCAACGGTGGCCGCGGTGTTGCCTCCCGGCCCACCACCGATGATCACGACGCGTACGGGCATCGGGCCAGGCTACGCGACCGGTGCTTCGCTAACGTCCCTCGGATGCCCGAGCTCCGTCACGATGCGATCAGCGGACGCAGTGTCATCGTCGCGATCGAGCGGGCGGCGCGACCGTTCGTCTTCCCGACGGCGCCGGCCTCCGGGACCGAGCCGGACGACTGCCCGTTCTGCGCCGGCCGCGAGGAGATGACGCCGCCGGAGGTGCAGCGCACCGGCGACGGTGCCGCCGGGACCGAGGGCTGGCGGGTGCGCGTGGTGCCGAACCTCTACCCGATCGTCGGGGGCGCCGAGCCGCACGATCCCACGGGCGCGAAGGCGTTCGGCGTCGCACACGGTGCGACGCCGATTGGGGGCGTGCACGAGGTCATCGTGCTCTCCCCCGGCCACGAGGCCTCGTTCGCGAGCCTCGACGACGCTGCCGCGGTCGAGGTCCTCACGGTCATCCGCGAGCGGGTGCGGGTCCACCTCGACGCCGGCCACGCGTACGTCCAGGCGTTCATCAACCACGGGAAGGCGGCCGGGGCGTCGATCGCCCACCCTCACGCCCAGGTCGTCGCGCTCGACCTCGTTCCCGGAGCCGTCGACGCGGCGATCGACCGGCTCGCCACCACCGATCTCGTCGCGCGCGAGCTCACCGACGCCCGTCGCGACGACCTCGTGGTCATCGACGGGCCCGCACCCGCGTGGAGCCCGTTCGCAGCATGGGTCCCCTACGGGTTGCGGGTGGCGCACCGCTCGACCCGAGCCCGGGTCGAGGACGCGACCGATGCGGAGATCCGGGTCGTGGCGCTGGGGCTCCGCGACGCCCTCCGCCGGCTGCAGGCCGCGCTCGGCGACGTGCCGTACAACCTCGTCATCCGCACCGCGCCCCCCGGTCGACCCGCAGGCGAGTTCCACTGGCACGTCGACGTGCTGCCGCGCACGACGCTCGTCGCCGGGTTCGAGGAGGGGACGGGGATCCTGGTCAACGTCGTCCCGCCCGAGCTCGCCGCGGTCCGGCTCCGAGATGCGGCGCCGTCGTGACGCGGTCGTGACGCGGCCGTGACGCCGTGACCGTCGAGCTCCGGCTCTGCGAGACGATCGGCGTCCCGCCCGACGCGGTGTGGGCGGCGATGGAGGACATCGAGACGCACACCGAGTGGATGGCCGACGCGGTCGCGATCACGTTCCGGACCGAGCAGCACACGGGGGTCGGCACCGAGTTCGAGTGCCTGACCCGCGTCGGCCCGTTCACCACCACCGATGTGATGACCGTGACCGAGTGGGAGCCGGGGGCGCTGATGGGCATCGAGCACCGCGGCGTCGTGACCGGTGAAGGCCGGTTCCGGCTGCGCGCCCTCGCCGGCGGGTTGACCGAGCTGTGCTGGGACGAGCGGCTCCGCTATCCCTGGTGGATGGGCGGACCGGTCGGCGAGCAGACCAGCCGCAGCGTGTTCACCCGCCTCTGGCGCGCCAACCTCCACCGGCTCCGGGCCAAGGCGGAACACTCCGCATCCTGACCCGTGATCTCGGGGTCAGCGGCCGTGGAAGGTGGCTTTGCCGGGGCCGTGCTCCAGGAAGCTCGCGACGCCCGCGCGCGCGTCGTCGGTGGCGAACACCTCGACGAACGCCTGCGCCTCGACGTCGAGGCCGCGCGCGAGCGAGCCGTCGAGACCGTCGTCGATCGCCTGCTTCGCGAGCCCCATGGCGACGACCGGGCCGCTCGCGAGCTCGCCCGCCCACGCAAGCGCCTCGGCTTCGAGGTCGTCCGCCGGCACGACGCGGTCGACGAGCCCGATCGTGAGCGCTTCGTCACTGCGGACCTGGCGGCCGCTCCACACCAGCTCCTTCGCCTTCGCCGGACCGACGAGCCGGGTCAGCCGCTGGGTCCCACCCGCGCCGGGCATGATGCCGAGCAGGATCTCGGGCTGGCCGACGCGCGCCTTGTCGCTCGCGATCCGCAGGTCGCAGCTCATCGCGAGCTCGAGGCCGCCGCCGAGCGCGTAGCCGTTGATCGCCGCGATGACGGGCCGCGGCACCGCGGCGAGCCCGTCGAACGCGGCTCGGAACGCGCGACCGACCTGGCGCGCGGCCGCCTGGTCGCCGAACTCTGCGATGTCGGCGCCCGCGGCGAAGGCCTTCTCGCCGCCCAGGACGACGACGGCCTTCACCGCGGGGTCGGCGACGAAGTCCAGTGCGGCTGCCGCGATCTGGCCCAGGAGCGCCTGCGAGAGCGCGTTCATCGGCGGGCGGTTGAGGCGCAGCGTCGCCACACCGTCGTCGCGGACCTCGGTCAGGACGAGCGCGTCGGTCATGCCCGGACCTTACCGAAGGTCCGGCGGGCGCGGTCAGGTGCCGAGCAGCTCCGCGGCCGCGGCGTACGGGTCGAGCTCGCGCGCCGCGACCTGCGCGACGAGCTTCTCGAACCGGTCGCCGGCGCACGCGGCGTTCGCCTGCTCGCGCAGCCGGGCCGCCACGATGTCGCGCACCTCGTCGCGAAGGCGGTCGGCCCGCCGCCGCTCCAGCTGACCCGTGCGCTCCTGGAAGGCGCGGTGCTCGCCGATCGCGGCCCAGAGGTCATCGATCCCCTCGCCGCGCGTCGCCACCGCCTGCACGACCTTCGGCCGCCACGCCATCTCGCCGGTGAGGTCGAGCATCATCTCGAGGTCGCGGATGGTCTCGGCCACGCCCTCACGGTCGGCCTTGTTCACCACGAACAGGTCGGCGATCTCGAGGAGTCCGGCCTTGTTCGCCTGCACCCCGTCGCCCCACCCGGGGTTCACCACGACGACGGTCGTGTCCGCGTTCCCCGCGATCTCGACCTCGACCTGGCCCACGCCGACGGTCTCGACCAGCACCCAGGGCTTCCCGGCCGCGTCGAGCACGCGCGCCGCGAGTGGGGTCGCGAGCGCGAGCCCGCCGAGGTGGCCACGCGTCGCCATCGACCGGATGTAGACCCCGTCGTCGATCGCGTGGTCCTGCATGCGCACCCGGTCACCGAGGATGGCGCCCCCGCTGAACGGGCTGGTCGGGTCGATCGCGAGCACGCCGACCTCGGTGCCCTCGGCCCGCAGCCGCCGGATGAGCGCGTTCGTGAGGCTGGACTTCCCCGAGCCCGGGGCGCCGGTCAACCCGACCGTGTACGAGTGCCCGGTCTCGGGGTAGAGCAGCGCGGACGCTTCGATCGCGGCCGGCCCGCCCGCCTCGACCAGCGAGATGAGCTTGGCCACCGCGGCGCGATCGCCGTCGACGGCCCGCGCGACGAGCGGCCCCGGATCGATCGCCTTGGCCACGCGTCGGTCAGTCGGCGACGACTTCGGTGACGCCCGGGACCCGGTCCATGATGATCCGTTGCACGCCCGCCTTCAGCGTCATGGTCGACACCGGGCAGGTCCCGCAGGCACCCACGAGCTCGACGTGGACCACACCGCCGTCGTCGACCTCCTTGAAGAGGATGTCGCCGCCGTCGGCCTGCAGGGCGGGCCGGATCGCGTCGATCGCCTCGAGGATGCCGGTCTCCATCGTGTCGGTGGACATCTGGGGGTCACCTCCTGGGCCGTCCAACCACCAACCTACCCCAGCTCTTCCCGCACACTTCCGTTCGCCCGGGGGCCTCTCTAGAGTCGCGGGGCACGAGACGACGAGGGAGGCAGGCCCATGCGACTTCGCACCGCGAGGACGAGGGGCTCCTTTCGGATGTTGGCCGGCGCGAGCGTCGTGGCGCTGGTCGCGACCGGCTGCGCGATCACCCGCGTGAGCGTGTCGAGCAGCGGGTCGGAGGGCAACCAGGCTTCGGGCAGCTGGTCGGTCACCGACGACGGCCGGTACTCGCTCGTGTCCTCCGACGCGACGAACCTGGTGCCGGACGACACGAACAACGCCACGGACTTCTTCCGCCACGACACGAAGACCGGGGCCACGGTGCGCGTCGACGTCGCGAACGACGGTAGCCAGCTCCCGGGTGGGGTCATCACCGCGGCGATGAGCTCCGACGGCCGGTACGTCGCGTTCCTGACCGCGGCGGCGCTCGATCCGGCCGACACGAACGCCGTCCCGGACGTCTACGTGCGCGACCTGACGGCCGGTACCACGACATGGGCGAGCCAGGTGCCGCCCGGCGTGCAGACGTACGGTGGCGCGAGCAACCTCGCGATCAGCACCGGCGGGCGCTTCGTGTCGTTCCTGTGGAGCTCGCCGGGTTCCTTCCCGCCGATCGACGACGAGACGCTCTACCGGCGCGACCGGCAGCTCGGGACGACGAAGACGCTGAGCACCAACACCTACAACTCCTACGCGGCGTCGAAGGACCTCCAGCACTTCGCGTTGTCGATCGGCTGCACGCACGGCTGCACACCGGCGCCGGTGCTCATCGACACCGACGGCAGCGGAGCCGGGTGGCCGGTCCTCCCGTTCGGGAATTGCGCGTTCGTCACGACCGGGCCGCTCAGCGCGACCGGCCGCTACCTGGCCTGGCACTCCCAGGGGGACGTCGGCGGATCGGCCTGCCTCGCGGCCGGCGACTACGTCGTGGACCGGGCCACCGCGACCGCGAGGCTCATCGTGCAAGACGCACGGGCGTGGATCGCGGGCATCAGCTCCGACGGCAACAGCGTCCTCATGGTCGGACCCGGGAACCTCGGTTCCGACGGCAGCGCGAGTCGCATCGACCTCTTCCTGCTCGACGTGGCGAACGGCAGCACGCGGCGGTTCGCCAGCTCGACGTCCGGCGGTGAGCCCGACGCCGACATCCTCGGCGGTGTGCTCTCGGACGGCGGCCACGAGATCGCCTTCACCAGCGCGGCCGACGATCTCGTCGACCACGACACCAACGGCGTGGCCGACGCGTTCGTCCGCCCCGGGGCCGCACGACCGAGCTCCCCCTAGAGCAGCGCCCGGCGCGTCAGATGCGGTGGATGTCGGCGCCGAGCGCCGACAGCGCGCCGACGAAGTCCGGGTACGCGCGGTCCACGTGGTGCCACTCGTGCACCACCGTGCTCCCCTCGGCCTGGAGCCCGGCGAGCGCCAGCGCGGCGCCCGCCCGCACGTCGAGCGCCCGGACCGGAGCACCGGACAGGCGGGGAACGCCGCGGACCACGGCGTAGCGGCCCTCGGTGCGCACGTCGGCGCCCATGCGGACGAGCTCGTCCACGAACGAGAACCGGTTGTCGAAGACGTTCTCGGTCACGATCGACGTGCCCTCGCTGACGGCGAGCAGCGCAATCGCCATCGGCATGAAGTCGGTGGCGAAGCCGGGATACGGCAGCGTCGCGATGTCGACCGCGGTGAGCCGGTCCGTCGCCGACGCCCAGATGCCGTCCGGGGTCGGCGAGACGCGCATGCCCATCTCGCCGAGCTTCATCACCACCATCTCGAGGTGCTCGAGGCGCACGCCCTCCAGCTCGATCTCGCCCCCGGCGATCCCGCACGCCATCAGGAACGTGCCTGCCTCGATGCGGTCGCCCATGATCTCGGTCTCGCACGGGACGAGCTCCTCGACCCCTTCGATGCGGATCGTGCTCGTCCCCGAGCCGAGGATGTGCGCGCCCATGCGGTTGAGGAACGCGGTGAGGTCGCGGATCTCCGGCTCGCGCGCCGCGTTCTCGATGACAGTCTCGCCCTTCGCGAGCACCGCTGCGGTCAGAAGGTTCTCCGTCGCGCCGACGCTCGGGAAGTCGAGCACGATCGCCGCGCCCTTGAGCTTGTTGCAGCGCGCCTCCACGAACCCGTGGGTGACTTCGAGCTCGGCGCCCATCGCGGTGAGGCCGCGGAAGTGCATGTCGAGCTTGCGGCTCCCGATGTTGTCGCCGCCCGGCAGCGCGACGCGCGCTTCGCCGCAGCGCGCGAGCAGCGGTCCGAGCACGTTGATGGAGGCGCGCATGCGGCTGACGAGGTCGTAGGGCGCCTCCGGGGTGAGCCGGCCCGAGGTGTCGATGTGGAGCTCTTCGGGACCCGCCCACGCGACGTCGGCACCGACCGCGCGCAGCACGGCGATCATGACCTCGAGATCGGCGACCGGGGGGAGGTTGCGGACGACGGTGACGCCCGGTGCGAGCAACGCGGCGGCGAGCTGCTTCAGCCCCGAGTTCTTCGTAGCACCGGAGATCTTGATCGCGCCCGACAACGGCGGTCCCGGCCGTACAGCGACGGCATCCATCGGGCAGCAAGGCTAGCGGCGCGGCGCGCCCGCCGGGGGCATCAAGCGGCAGACCTTCAGATGACGTGGCTACCGGTTGCGGTACACCGGCGGGCGCTGCTCGACGAATGCCGCGATCGCTTCCTTCATGTCGTCGCTCGGGAGGCAGACCGCCTGCCCTTCGGCCTCGATCCGCAGACCGTCGACCGTCCGCTCGTCGAACGCGGCGTTGACCGCGCGCTTCGCGCCCTTGACCGCCAACGGAGGTTGCGCGGCAATCGTGACGGCGAGCGCCTCGGCCGCCTCCTCGAGCTCCTCCTCGGAGACCAGCTGCTCACACAGGCCGATCCGGTACGCCTCCTCGGCGTCGATGCGCGCCGAGGTGAAGATGAGCTCCTTGGCCTTGCCGGGCCCGACGAGGCGCGGCAGCCGCTGCGTGCCCCCGAGGTCGGGCATGATCCCGTACTTCAGCTCGAGCAGCCCGGCGCTCGTCCCGCGGGCGAAGATGCGCAGGTCGCACGCCAGCGCGATCTGCAGACCGGCGCCCAACGCGAAGCCGCGCACTGCGGCGATCGTGGCGAAGGGAACGGTCTCGAGCCACGAGAACGCCTCCTGCGTGCGCATCACCAGATCGACCGCCGGGTCTTCGTCGCGTGCGCCCGGATCGGGCACCGGGATGCCGGCGCCGGTCGTGAACACCGACGTGTCGATGCCGCTCGAGAACGCGCGACCCTCCCCGATGACGATCAAGGCCCGGAGGTCGCCGGGATCGGCGAGCAGCTGCTGACCGAGGGTGCGCAGCTCGTCCCACATCTCGCCCGTGAAGCTGTTGAGCTTCTCGGGTCGTGCGAGCACCAGCCGCCCGACGTGGCCGTCGCGTTCGAGCCGAAGCGTGTTCACCACCGAAGGCTACCGCCGCATCACGCGGGGCGCGTCGGTCAGTCGAGCAGCGCGTCGGCCATCGGATCGGGACGCGGGATCTTCGTCAACCGGACGACCGCGATCGGTGCGCCGAAGCCCGGGATCGGCTTCGGGCCGACCGGGTGCGCCGCGACTCCGGGCGGGAGCTCGTGCGCAACCTCGGCCGTGCCGAGCACCTCGAATGGCTGCGCGAGATCGCACAGCCGCGACGCGAGGTTCACGGCACCACCCGTGTAGTCGTCGCCCTCGAAGAGGATCACCCGCCCCCACGCGAGGCCGGCCCGCACCGGCAGCATGCCGTCGTCCGCAAAGCGCTCCTGGAGCTCCACCACCGCCGCGACGAGCGACGGGCCCTCGACCGCCACGAGCATCGCCCCGTCGCCGAGCCACTTGGCGATGCGCACGCCGATGTCGGACGCGATCGAACGCACCGAGTATCGGAACTGCGTGAGCACCGCGACCGCCTCGTCGTCACCGTGGAGGTCGGTGTACCGGGTGAAGCCGGAGAGGTCGACGAAGGCGAAGGTCCTGGGCACGCGCATCGCGACAGTCTGGCGCGCGACCATGGGCCGGTGAGCACTCCGCCGCCCGAGGACCCGTCCGGCCGGCTCGGCGAGCGCGAGATGCTCGAGGACTTCCTCCGGTTCTACCGGACCGTGGTCGTGCGGAAGGTCGAGGGCCTCCCCCGCGACCTCGCGGTCCGCCCGATGCCACCGGGCATCCTGAGCGCGCTCGGGATCGTGCAGCACCTCGGCTGGGTCGAGCGCGGATGGTCGCGAAAGGCGGTGCTGCGCGAGAAGTACCCGGTGCCGTGGAACGACGCGAGCCCCGACGCGGACCTTTCCATCGAGGACGACGAGACGGTCGAGAGCGTCCTCGCGTCCTACCGGGCCGAGGGCGACGCCGCGGACGAGATCTGGCGGACGCGCGCGCTCGACGACACCTTCGAGGACCACGGCCGGATGCTCAGCCTGCGCTGGATCCTCATCCACATGGTCGAGGAGA